>JAAVCH010000009.1 GCA_014802425.1 Bacteroides sp. | reverse complement strand
AGATGGGCTTGAACCAACGACCCCCTGATTAACAGTCAGGTGCTCTAACCAACTGAGCTATTGAAGCGTTTGTTTTGCTTTGCGGGGTTATTTCCCGAATTGCGATGCAAAGTTAGGGATTTTTTTTGAGATGACAAAATTTTTTAAAGGTTTTTTTGAGGAAAATGAAGATGATTTGATGAAATATGTGGGGTAGCAGCTGATTTTCAAGGTTTTGGCTTTGTCAGGCAACGGTATTAGGCTTTGGAGAGGAGGTGGAAAATGGAAGGCCGGGCTCCGATGGGGAGTCCGGCCTTGGGAATGCTTTGGGGATAGGGGAGAGGGATCAGTTGGCGGCGTGGGGCTGCACGTTGATGAACTTGCGGCCTTCCTTGCCTGTGGTGAATACCACGATGCCGTCGATGAGGGCGAACAGTGTGTGGTCCTTGCCCATACCGACGTTGAGGCCGGGATGGTGCTGGGTGCCGCGCTGACGCTTGATGATGTTGCCTGCTTTGCACTTGGATCCACCAAAGATTTTCACGCCGAGGCGTTTGCTTTCTGATTCACGGCCGTTCTTCGAACTGCCGACACCTTTTTTATGTGCCATCTTCTATAGTGGGTTTTAAGCGTTGATATTCTTGATCATTACTTTGGTGAAGTACTGGCGGTGACCGTTTTTACGACGGTAGCCTTTGCGGCGCTTCTTCTTGAAGACGATTACCTTTTCACCTTTTACGAGGTTTTCAAGGACCTCTGCCTTTACTGTGGCACCTTCTACGGCAGGTGCGCCGACCTTAACGTCGCCGTCGGCATCGAGAAGGAGCACTTTGTCAAAGACGATCTCGTCGCCCTGCTTGGCTTCTTCGCCGAGATAGTGGACATACACGTACTTGCCTTCTTCGACCTTGAACTGCTGTCCCTTGATTTCTACGATTGCGTACATCGGAAATTTTTAAAACTTTAGAATAGTTGGTCCGCCGAGGCGGCGTCACGGTAAGACGCGCTTGTTCCGGGCCTTTGCGGAATAATCGCACAAAGTTAATGCTTTTTTTCGGCCTGTGCAAATGTTCGGGCATTTATTTGCAGGTCATTATGTCGAGCACATAGAGGTCGGTGGAGCGCATGGCGTCGCGGCCGATGGAGGTGAGGTTGCGGATCGTGCGGTCCACGTCCTCGTCGACGATTCCTTCGGCCGATGTGACGCAGTGGCCGTTCATGGCCATCATGGCCGACATCAGGGCTGTCGATACTCCGGAGCTGATCTTCATGGCGCATGAGGGTTTGGCGCCGTCGCAGATCATGCCCGTGAGGTTGGCCACCATGTTCTTTACGGCGGCGGCCACTTTGTCGTAGTCGCCTCCCATGAGGTAGACGAGCGCCGAGGAGGCTCCCGTGGAGGCCACGACGCAGCCGCAGAGGGCCGAAAGGCGTCCGAGGCTCTGCTTGATGTAGATGCTCGTCAGATGGCTCAGGGTGAGGGCGCGGGTGAGGGTGTCTTCGTCGGCCTCGATGTCGCGTGCGTAACTCACCACGGGCATCGTGGCGCATATGCCCTGGTTGCCTGAGCCGGAGTTGGACATCACGGGAATCGGCGCTCCGCCCATGCGCGCGTCGCAGGCGGCCGAGGTGAGCGATATCATGTGGGCGGCGGGAGTGTCGCCGAACAGGGGGCCTCCGGCATGGCGCATGGTGGTGCCGAGTGAGTGGCCGTACTCCTTTTCATATGCCGTCTCGGCTGCGGCGGTGTTGAGGTCGCGGGCCTTGAGGATGTAGGAGAGCTCGTCGATGGGGGCGGTGGTGGCGTATTCCCACACGGTGCGGAGGTCGAGGGCGATGTCCTCGGTGGTATCGACAGGTGTGTCGGAGGCGCTTACCGGCTCTTCGTTGAAGATTACGGAGCGGTTCTTTTCGAGGTATATGAAGTTGGTGTGCTCGCGTGAGATAGTGGCGCGGACGCGGTCGGTGTCATGGGCCACCTCCACGTCGATGTGGAGGTTGGAGGGGGCGTTCTCGAAGAGCTTGATGTCGATGGGGGTCGAGGCGATGTACTTGCGTCCTTCGGCCACGGCTTCGTCGTTGACGTCACGCAGTACTTCAAGGCCGTACTCCGACTTGCCGATGAGCGCTCCGAGCGCTATGGCTATTGGGAGTCCGATCATTCCTGTGCCGGGGATGCCGACGCCCATGGCGTTCTTAAGTATGTTGGTACTGAGCCGCACCCGGATTTCGGATGGGAGGCAACCGAGGAGTTCGGTGGCCTTGGCTACGCAGAGGGCCACGGCGGCGGGTTCGGTACAGCCCACGGCGGGCACTACCTCGCGGCGGATAAGGTTCTGGATGCGGAATCTTGTTTCGTTATCAAGCATAGTATTAGGGTATGTTAGGTGTTAACTTGTTCGGGTGTCATGACTGAGGAGGAGGCATGGCGCATCATGCTGTCGATTCTGCGGCGGCGCCAGCAGCGGCGGCAGCAGGCCACGTAGCGTTCGTTGCCTCCGATCTCCACCTGTGCGCCGTGGGTGATGATCTCGCCGTTTGCGTCGATGCGGGCGTTCATTATGGTCTTGCGTCCGCAGGAACAGGTGGATTTCACCTCATCGATGGTGTCGGCCATCTCGAAGAGCCGTTTGGAGCCTTCGAAGAGGTTGCCCCGGAAGTCGGTGCGCAGGCCGTAGCAGATGACATTGCAGGCGAACTCGTCCACTACGGCGGCGAGCTGGTCGACCTGTGCGGCGGTGAGGAACTGCGCCTCGTCGACAAGGATCCAGTCGGGGGCGCCGGCCGGGTCGGCGGCCATGCGTGCGGCCATCATGCGGAAGAGGTCGGTGTCGTCGTAGATCCACAGGCATTCGCGCTCGATGCCGATGCGGGAGCGTATCACGTTCCTTGCGTCGCGGGTGTCGATGACCGGCTTCATGCACACGTAGCGCAGGCCGCGCTCCTCGAAATTGTAGGCCGTGGTCAGCAGAAGAGCTGTCTTGGCCGAACCCATCGTGCCGTAACGGAAGTAAAGTTTGGCTATTCTGTTCATGGTTCAATATGCTGACGGAGAATGGATGCGACAGGTGAATGCACGGGCTTCGCGGCATCCGTGACCGGGTCTGAGGCCCGGTGGCTCCGAAAAGTAAGTTAAAGTTACAATCAAAACTTGATTTTTCAAAACTTTTTTCAACAACCGTTGTTAGAACATAAAGAGAAGGGTATCGACAGTCGCCCCTTCACGCACGAATCAAATAAGGAAAGTCATGGACGGCACAGCAAGCATAATCACGGTGAATCCTACGGCAAAACCTGTCGGCGCGATGTATCCCGAGCTTGGGATGTCGCGTGTACGTTCGCGTTTCAATGCAGAGGGCGAGACTCTGGCGCGTGAGCGCTCAGGGCGTCAGTTGCGTATGTGGTTCGGAGCCACAGGCATACGTCCCGGCGGCAGCGTGGCGCTTCTGGCGCTTCGCCTCGCAGTGGCGGTGATGCTGGCCATGGTGGTCTTCCCGGCAGTGTCCGGCGTGACGGCTGCAGCGGCCCTGGTGGCCGCCGCATCGCTTGTGTGCGGATTCGGCACACGCCTTATCGGTGGCTCGGCCGCCGTGGTGTTCGGTCTGGCTGCCTGCAACGAACTTTCCCTTGACCTCATTCCGGTGCTTGCCGCTCCCTCGGCCCTGATGCTTGGCCTTATCGCCTATATCGGACCGGGGCGTTACTCCACCGACTCCATCGTGCGCCGCGGACTTTTCCGCGCCATAAAGCGCCGCGAGACACGCCGGCTTCTTGCCAACCGTTTCTCCTACCGTGCATTCGAGTACGCGCACCGTATGAAATGACCTCTCCACTCGCGCCTATTCCTCTTCCGAGGAAGGCATCACCAGAATCTCCACAATCCTGATACCCACCCTGTAAGGCATACCCCCCTTACGGGGTGCCTTGCTTTTATAGTAGTACATGGAGCCCTGGCGGTCGGGGGTGCGGAGCTCCACGAGCCTCGTCTCTCCGGCGGGGACGTCGACGGCGCATACGGCGCGGCGGCGGTGGAGCATACGCCCCTCCATGTCGTAATAGGTGATCTCCACCTCAAGACCGGCCACGGGACCGTCGTTGGAGTTGGTCACCAGGAACGATTCCGAGGTCTTGCCGTAATTGCGGTCATAGCCCGAGAGGGTCACTCCGGGGAGCATCAGGCGGAAAAGCGCCGAATCGGCCGCCACGGGTGAGGCGGCGTCCTTATCCTCGCCGGTCGCGTTTTGCCGCACGGGGAGCTTATGGCGCAGCCGCTCCTTGCGCGCGAAGGCTCCGGGTATTCCCAGAGTCAGGCTTAAGGCCAGACATATCGAAGCATTGCGGACAGAAGATTCCATAGCGGTTGCGGTTTTATCAGAGCACACGTGGAAACGCACGCCGGGAGCCGTTGCCGTCGTAGGAAGGAAAGACCTTCACCCAGCCGGCAGGCAGATTGTCGGCCGGATTGTCGACGCGCAGCCGCAGAGGCACGCGCAGAGTGTTCCATAGGCGAGGCAGGATTACCGAGGGGCTGACGGCCAGTTTCAGGGTCGGGGCGTCGATGAGGAGCACGTCGGCCTCGGTGTTGAGCGTAGCGGCGCAGTCACGCGGATCCCCGGGCATCCCTTTCCTGATTTTCGAGCATAGCGAGAGGCGGAACTTCCGGTTGTCGGCCGTAGGCGTCAGAAGGCCCACCTGTGTGCCGGGCATCAGGCGGCAGTCGTAGGTCTCAAGTACGCTTACGGTGTAATGGCCTTGCTTAAGCGGATCGGCCGCAATGTAGAAGAGGGTCTCCGACGCCGGGTCGCGCCATATCCCCTCGGCCGGGTCGGCTGAGTTCTCCTCAATGATTCGCTCGGCCTCCTCCCGCGAGGCGGGGAGCGGCCTGCCGGAGCACACCGTAGTCAGCGCCGACATCAGGAGCAGTATGAGGTATATTCTTTTCACGGGGCACGGTCCTTTCCAATCCTATTGTACGGCCACCCTCCTTACGGCTTGGTGGAGAACGTATAGCTCAGGCCGAAGCTGAGTATCTCCTTCAGCATCCAGTGGTGCCATCCGCCGGAGGATGCGCTTGCGGCGGAGGAGTCGAAGCGGGGATGCACGTAGAGCTGAGTGGAGAGGAAGCGGTTGATGCTGAAGTTGAACGTATTCTCCCAGTCGGCCTGGAAATAATGGTAGTCGGAGAAGAGGAACAGGCGCGACTTCCACTGGATGTTGGGAGTGATGTCCCACAGCAGATTGAGCTCAGCGTTCGAACCGTATTCGCTCCGGGTACGGGCGTTCTGGGGAATGTTGAACTGCAGATGGTCGACGGCATCCGAGATACAGGTCTTCAGATTGTAGGAGATCGGGGCTATCGAGACCGAGAACTTCAGGGTGCCGTTGCGCCCCTCGGTGTTGTAGGTCATACCGAGACCCACATTGAGGTCGGCCGGCGACAGGAATGAGGCCGTGCGCACGTCAGAGTCAGTGGGGTAGGCGTTGAAGAACTGGGTCTTGAACTGCATCGTAAACGAATAGAACCACTTCCGGAACGCCTTGACGCCCATCTTGAGGTTATACTGGAAAAGGTCCTGCGCGATGCTGTACTTATGCAGCGCGTCGCCTGTGTTGGAGTTGATGGCCAGCTTGTAGGAGAGGGCGCTGTTGAACATCAGGTCGGGCTTGTAGACGGTGTTGAGGTTCACGTCCCAGCCGAAGTTGAAGAGGAGCGCCAGATGGTTGTTGCCACCCTGGTACCAGTTGGGAGAAATGAATGCCTGGGAGAACTGCAGGGCGCTGTTGACGGTATGCAGCCAGTAGATGCGGCGCGGCTCGACATCGGGTATGACGGCCTCTCCGGCGTTCACTCCCGGCAGCACCAGTTCACGGAGATAATGGGCGAAACTGCGGTCGTCCTCCGGCAGCGAGGGTGGGGGCGGAAGCTGCCGGTAGGTGTACTGTATGCGTTCGGGATGGCGCATCATGTAGAGGTAGAGGATGTCGTCGGTGATGGCGAACGACTCGATGACGGCCTTTGTCCGGGCCGACAGTCCGGCCGCGGAGCGGAGTAAATCGGGGTCTGCCGTCACGTGAGGCGACTTTATGGAGTCGGGCACGTCGAGGATCAGCACGTCGTCGCCCTCCTCAAGCTCCGCAGGATCGATCTCCTCGGAGTAGAGTATGCCGGCGTATCGGTCAGACTGCGGGGTATGCTCCATGGCGTTCATCGTAAACACGAACGGGCGGAGCGCTTGTACGGGCGACTTGATTTCGCGCATGTTGCGGAATACAAGCGACCGGTCGAAGACCGGAGGGAATTCCCGGTAGACATCGATGATGATGGAGTCGGGGCGCACCTCGATCGAATCGGGATCGACGTGCATCCGCGCGCATTCGGCGCATGGGTCGTAATACGGATCGGTATGGTCAAGGGCCATTGCCGCCGACGGCGCGAGGACCGTCAGCAGCAGGGCCGCTATGGGATTACTCGGTCGTTTCATCTCGGTTTTCATCTCGGGTTTCTGCATCGCTTCCGGACGTGGCGGCGGGAGAGAGGATTGTGGTATAGTCCTGAGAGTTGATTATGTGATATGCCTTGGTGAAAATGGGGTCGTGTCGGTTGTAGACCTTGAAATAGGTAGCGTTGTCGTAGATGTCGCGTCCGATCAGCCCCTTGATCACCATGGAGAAAAGGGGAGTGGAGCGTTCGGCCTGCTCGCCATCGTAGGCAACGCCCTCAGCCGTGGCGAGGTCGTAGAGGTCCTGAAGCATGGCGGGGGTCACTTCGAAATCCCTCACGAACGCATCATCGTCCTTGTATGCCTTACGGATCTGCTTGCGGTGGGAGTCCACGTAGGAGATGACGTAGCGGTTGATGAGGCCCTTGGCCATGACATCGCGGTAATACCGGGTGTACTCGGTGGTGTCGAGCGGCACGAACACGTCGGGCGTGATGCCGCCTCCGCCGTAGACTTCGCGGCCGAGGCGGAGCGTGCGGTAGATGGTGGAGTCATTGCGGCGGATGGAATCCTCGTGCATGAGCTCGCCGTGGTTCCAGCGGTCCTCTATGTCGCGCCGGTAGGCTTCCTCGTCCCCTTTCTCGTAGGGCTTCTGGATGTCGCGGCCGGTGGGGGTGTAGTAATGAGCCACGGTGAGGCGTATCATCGAGCCGTCGGGGAGCGGAAGGGGGCGCTGCACGAGCCCCTTGCCGAATGTGCGGCGTCCCACCACGACGCCTCGGTCATGGTCCTGTACGGCGCCCGACGTGATTTCCGACGCCGAAGCGGAGTACTGGTTGACCATCACCACGAGGCGTCCGTCGGGCATCATCGGATTGCGGAAAGCCTCCGGGCGCGCCGTCATGTCCATGCGCGGAGAGCGGGAGCCCTCGGTGTAGACCACCGTCTCGCCGGGCGTCAGGAACTCGCCCATCATTTCGACGGCTGCCTGGAGATATCCTCCGCCGTTCTCGGTGAGGTCAAGTATGAGGCGGTCCATTCCCTGCTTCTTAAGGCGCTTGAGGGCGTCGCGCACCTCCTTTGCCGTCTCGGCGGCGAATTTGTTGAGGCGTATGTATCCGGTGTGGGCGTCCACCATGTAGGCTGCGTCGACGCTGTTGATGGGTATGTCGGCGCGGGTGATGGTGAAGAACACAGTGTCGGGGCGGTTACCCTCATAGCGAAGCACCTTTATGTCGACGTCCGTGCCCTTCGGGCCGCGCAGACGCTTCATGATGTCGGAGTTGAGCATCTTTACCCCGGCGATCAGGGTGTCGTTGACGGCGATGATGCGGTCGCCCGGGAGGAGTCCCACCCTCTCCGAGGGCCCTCCGTTGACGGTCTGGATTACGTAGAGGGTATCCTTGATCATGTTGAATGTGATGCCGATGCCGGAGAAATTGCCCTGCAGGGGCTCGTTGAGTTCGCGTGTCTCCTGCGGGGTGGAGTAGGAGGAATGGGGGTCGAGTTTCTCAAGCATGCCCCGGATGGCGTCCTCCACGAGCTTCGTCTCGTTGACGGTGTCGACGTATAGCTGGGCTATGGCCTGTTCGGCCATGAAAAGCTTCTGGATAGGTTCGTCGGGGCGCAGGGCGCGCACTCCGGTACTGCCGGCCAGGATGAGGCCGAAAAGGAGGAAAACGGTGAAAAGTACGGTATGTTTTTTCTTCATAGTAGCGGGTTTTGGATTATGGCTTGTCATGCGTGGGTGCCTCTCCGGCGCAGGCGGCGCGGCATTCCTCCGGGGTGGGGCGGAACCGCGACGTGTCGACGCCGAAGTGCTCCAGCTCGCGCACCATCGAGGAGGATACGGATGAGAGCTCGCCGCGTGTGGCGAGCAGTGCGGTGTCGATGCCGAAGAGGCGGAGGTTGGTCTCGGCCAGGGTGCGTTCGTACTCGGCGTCGGCCGCGTTGCGGTAGCCCCGGAGTATCACCGACGCTCCGGCGCGGCGGGCGGCCGTGGCGGTGAGGTCGGAGTAAGCGGTCACCTCCACGCGCGGACACTCCGCGAAAAGACGCTTCAGCTCTTCGACTCGCGTGTCGGCGTCGGCCTGTCCCTTGCGTTCGTTATAGCCGATGCCTAAAGTGACTCCCCCGGGGAACATCCTCAGCCCGCGGGCCACGATGTCGAGGTGCCCCGTGGTGAATGGATTGAACGTGCCGGCGAAGAAAGCCTTTGTCACTGCGGGGGTCATGCCTGCGCCTCCTCCTCAAGATTCTCGTCTTCGAGCACGAGGTTGTCGATGATGAAGTTCTGGCGGTCCATCGAGTTCTTGCCCATGTAGTATTCCATGAGCCGGTCGATGGTGTCCTCGTCGCTGAGCGTCACCGGGTCGAGGCGCATGTCGGGACCGATGAACTCGGCGAACTCCACGTCGTTGATTTCACCGAGGCCCTTGAACCGGGTGATCTCGGCGTTGGCGCCGAATTTCTCGATGGCGGCCAGTCGCTCCTCGTCGGTGTAGCAGTAATAGGTGTCCTTTTCCCCTTCGGGGGTCTGGAGCTTCTTCTTCCCTTTGGCGCGGCGGGTGGTCTTCTTGTTGCGCACTCGGAAGAGCGGGGTCTGTAGGATGTAGACGTGACCCTCCTTGACCAGGTCGGGGAAGAACGTGAGGAAGAATGTGATGACCAGCAGGCGGATATGCATTCCGTCGACATCGGCGTCGGTGGCTATTATGACGTTGTTGTAGCGCAGGTCGTCGATGCTGTCCTCGATGTTGAGGGCGGCCTGAAGGAGATTGAACTCATCGTTTTTGTAGACCACCTCCTTCGTCATGCCGAACGAATTGAGCGGCTTGCCGCGCAGTGAGAACACGGCCTGAGTCTCGGCGTTGCGCACTTTGGTGATGGTGCCGGTGGCGGAAAGACCCTCGGTGATGAAAATCGACGACTCCTTGCGGCGGTCCTCCTTGGCGTTGGAGGCGATGGTGTCGTTGAGGTGCCAGCGGCAGTCGCGCAGTTTCTTATTGTGCAGGCTCACCTTCTTGGCTTTCTCGCGGGCCATCTTGGCCACACCCGACATGGCCTTGCGGGCCTTCTCGGTAGTGGCGATTTTCTGGAGCATCTCATCGGCGGTGTCCGTATTCTTGTGGAGGAAGTCGTCGAGTTCCTTCTTTATGAAGTCGCCCACGAATTTATTCACCGTCGTGGAGGTCTCGTCGGGCTTGATGCGCGGGGAGCCGAGCTTTGTCTTGGTCTGCGACTCGAACATCGGCTCCTGTATGCGCACGGCCACGGCGGCCACCATGCCGTTGCGTATGTCGGAGAACTCATAGCCCTTGCCGGAGAACTCCTTGATGGTGCGCGACACGTGCTCGCGGAATGCCGAGAGGTGCGTGCCTCCCTGAGTGGTGTACTGGCCGTTGACGAAGCTGTAGTAGTCCTCGCCGTTCTGGTCGGTGTGGGTGATCACTACCTCGATGTCGTCCCCCTTGAGGTGGATGGGGGGATAGAGGGGCTCGGCCGAGAGGCGCTTGCTGAGGAGGTCCTTGAGGCCGTGGCGCGACACATAGCGCTTGCCGTTGAGGTAGATCGAGAGGCCTACGTTGAGGTAGGTATAGTTGTTGACCATCGTCTCAAGAAACTCCGGCCGGAACCGGTACTCCTTGAAGAGCTCCGGATCGGGGCGGAACTTCACGAGCGTGCCGTTGGCCTCATTGGTGGGGAGCGGCTCGGTGATGTCGAGGAACTCACCCTTCTCGAAGCGTGCGCGCACCATCTTACCCTCGCGCACCGATGTCACCTCGCAATAGGTGGACAGCGCGTTGACGGCCTTTAGGCCGACACCGTTGAGCCCGACGGATTTCTTGAAGTTCTCGCCGTCGAATTTACCGCCCGTGTTGATTTCCGATGCCACCTCGCGCACCTTTCCGAGCGGTATGCCGCGTCCGAAGTCGCGCACGGCCACATTTCCGTCGTCGTCCACGTCGATGTTGATGCGTTTTCCGGCATCCATGTTGAATTCATCGATGCCGTTGTCCACGATTTCCTTTACCAGCACGTAGATGCCGTCGTCGGAGTGGGATCCGTCGCCGAGTTTGCCGATGTACATGCCCGGACGGCGGCGGATATGGACATTCCACTGCAGTGACTTGATGGCGTCGTCGTCGTAGGTGCCGATGGCTGAGGAGCCGTCGGTGGCTCCGGTGTCGGCCTCATCTTCCTCGGGGGTGTCGGTCTCGGCGCCGGGATATGTGGTGAAGACGGGAGTTTCCTGGGCTTCCGTCTCGTCAAAATCGAAAATATTGATGTCTTCAGTCATGATAGATTCTTTTTTCCTGAGCCTGGGAGGCTTTTCGGGGGGCGGGGGGATGGAATGCCCGGCAGGGTCTTCGTTCAGGCTTTCATCAGGAGGACGGAGGCCTGGGCGGCGATTCCTTCCTCACGGCCCGTGAAGCCGAGGCGTTCCGTGGTGGTGGCCTTTACCGAAACGCGGTCTACCGGGAGGCCGGTCACCGAGGCCAGCTTCTCGCGCATGGCGTCGATGTGCGGGCGGAATTTCGGGCGCTCCGCCATTATTGTGATGTCGAAGTTGGCGATGCTCCATCCGAGCCGCACCGCCGTGGCCACCACGTGGCCCAGCAGGATCTTGGAGTCAATCCCCTTGTAGGCGGGGTCGGAGTCCGGGAAGAGCTTTCCGATGTCGCCGAGGGCGAGGGCTCCGAGGATGGCGTCGCAGAGGGCATGGATGGCCACGTCGGCGTCGCTGTGGCCCAGCAGCCCGAACTCATGGTCGATGCGGATGCCGCATATCCATAACTCGCGTCCGGCCACCAGGCGGTGTACGTCAAAACCGTTTCCTATTCTGAAATCCATAGTTATGCAAAATTAGGATTTTGGATTGAAAGTAGAAAATTTCAGCCGGAAAATATTCGGTTATTTTCCGGCTGTCAGTCATATAGGGGAGATGGAGGGTCTATCGCGAGCGCTTGCCGAGAAGGTCGCGCAGGCCGTCCATGTCGAAGGTCAGCGTGAAGCGCAGAGTCTGGTCGAGCGGGGAGCTCTGCGCGGTGGCCAGCATGTAGGAGGCGTCGAGCTGCACCACATTTAGGGAGAAGCCGGCGCCGAAGGCGAAGTAGGAGCGTCCGCCCTTGTTGGCGTTCTCATAGTTGTAGCCTGCACGCACGAAGAACTGCTGGTTGTAGGAATACTCGCCGCCGAACGACACGTTGATTTCCTGCAGCTCCTCCTTGAATCCTCCGGGAGCGTCGGAGAATGACTTGAAGATACCGGTGATGGGGGACATGGTCTCCCATTTGTCAAGGGCTTCGTCGTAGGCCGCCTGCCCTTCGGGGGTGTCGTCGTAGTCCTTCAGGCGGGGCTTCGTGGGCACGAGCAGCTTGTTGAGGTCGAGTCCGAGCGACATTGTGTGGTAGTCGGCCAGGGGGAACATGAAGTTGGCGCCCAGACGGAGGTTGGTCGGGAGGAAGGCGTAGGTGGCGCCGTGGTCGTAGGTCACCTTGTTGGCGGCGATGTTGCTGATGTTGAAGCCCCAGGAGAACTGGCACTCATTCCTGCCGATCATGGGATACGTCACGTAATAGCCGGAAATGTCGGCGCTGAAGGCATTGGCCGCCGTATTGGTCTCTCCGGACAGGGAATCCTCGAACGAGAGGTCGGAAAGGATGTAGCGGAGCACCACGCCCATCGAATATTTCGTGGAGAACTTACGGGAATATCCGAAATCGATCGCGAACTCATAGGGGTTGATGGTCTGGGCCACATCGACCCCGCCCCCTGAATACATCGACACCTCGCCGAGCGAGAAATAGCGGAATGACGCCGAGATGGCCTGGAGGTCGGAGCTTCCGAGCTTCCAGTAGCCGGCGAGGTTGGCGAGGAAGATGTCGTTGACAATCTTTCTGAGCCACGGGGTATAGGAGATGGCGAGGCCTCCGGTGGAATAGGCGAACGCGTACTTCGAGGGATTCCAGAACTGGGCGTTCATGTCCGGATCGGTGGCGGCGCCGAGGTTGCCCATGCCGGAGCCACGGGCATCGGGGGTGATGCTCAGGGTGGTGACACCGGTGTTGACCGGGTTGAACTCATTCTCCTTGATGTCGTTGCCCTCCTGGGCCACGGCCGGGAGAAGAGCCAGGAGTATGGTCAGAAGTGTAAGAAAGCGTTTCAAAGTCATGTCGTTGTATTTAATGCAAGACTTCCCGACGGGTTCCGCCGCTCGCGTGGCGTACTCAGGGGGAAGTCTTCACTATACTATAACTTTAAAACATGGGGGTTTATTGCCTCGGCTTCCAATGATTTGAGGCTCGGCGTGGGCCGGGGAGGCCTCGCCGGGGCGAGGGCGCTACACCACCGGCACGGGCACCGTGTCGGAGTGTCCGCGCACGCCCCGGGGGGATGTCTCCAGTATGTAGGCGCGGTAGAGGCCGGGGGCCACGGATGCCCCTTCGGCGTCGCGGAGGTCCCAGACGTACTCGCCGTCAATGAAGTCGGCCCGGCGCACGACCGCCCCGTCGGAATCCAGGATTATGATCTCGGCCATTGCCGGCCGCTCCCCCGGCATATACAGGCGGGGAAACACGCCGGAGCGGATGTCGCCGATCCCTTCCGTATCCAGACGGTATGCGGCCCGGGGGGGATTGTAGTCGAAGCTGAGGGTGGCGGTCGTGGAGTTGCCTGCGGCGTCGCGCACATAGACTTCGGCCGTATGTGAGCCTTCGGCCAATGGGGCGAGGGATATGCGGCGTGTCCATGATTCGGAGTCGGAGCCCGGGAGCGGACGGCTGCTTACGCCGCGCGGATCCTCGGCGCCGTCGAGGATGAGCCGGAAGGGAGGGGCCAGATATGAATCGGAGTAATCGAGGCCCTCGTTGTCGGTCACGCCCACCGTCAGCGAACAGTCGGCCGGGTCGAACTCAAGCAGTTCGATCGCAGGGGGACGGTTGTCGCGCTCGCACGCCGTGGGGAGTCCGAGCGACTTGATGAATGTGGCCTCGGCGCCTCCTCCGGCTCCGAGCCGGGTGGCGGGGTCGTAGGCCGCCGCCGTGAGGCGCGAGGAGGAGCCGATATAGGAGGCCGCGGCGGCGGGGACGACGAACGTGGCCGAGAAGCGTCCGGCGCTTACGGGCGTGGAGGTCATGGCGAGGAGAAGGTCGTCGTAGGTTACGTCGAGCGTGTGGTCGGTATCGCTCTCGGAGGATACGCCGGTGGTGCAGATGTCGGCCGACCGGAGGGTGACGGCGGGCTGCATGAGGCGTATCACCGCCTCGCCGTTGAACGACGCATCGGCACCCTCTCCTCCGGGAGCCTGTATGTAGCCGCTGACTGTGACGCGGTCACCCGCCACGACATCCATCGATTCTCCGGCCGAGAAGACGATGCGGCGGTTGACCGTGGGCATGGGGAGTGCCGGGTCGGCGATCAGATGATAGGCCATGTCGTTGGATTTCGTGGATTCCGTCTTTGCCAGGGCATAGATGTCGCCGAAAGTGACGGTATTCTCGTGGAGGCCCGCTTCCGGTCCGGGAGAGAAGTGGCGGGCATTGAAGACGGTGAAGAACCCTTCGTTCTCCGATGCCCATGTCTCGCGGGAGGAAATGAGCGAGCCTATGGCTCCGTTGGGTGTGGACACCACAAGCGATTCACCCATGCCGCGTATCCCCTGGTCGGGGATGGAAAGCGTGCATCCGGCCACTCCCACGAACGGAAGCACGCGATTGTGGAGCAGGTTGATGTCGGCCGCGCTGAAGAATCCCTTCTCCTTGGTGAGGAGCGTCGGGGAGCCATGGCCGTAATAGTTGACGCGCAGCATTCCGTCCGTCAGCAGGGAGTTGGCCCGGGCGCGGGCCTCGGCATAGCCGTAGGCGTCGATCACGACCGTGTGCGACACCACCGCGTCGGCACTCTCCTGACGCTGGTCGGAGGCGGCGCGCAGGATCTGCATGTCGTGCTGATGGCGGTCGCCGGGACATGAGATGTTGGTCCAGAGGTTGAGGTAGTGGGCGAAGTCGGTGCGGTCAAGGTAATTGCGTATCTTTTCCACCACAATCTCCGCCTCCGCGGGATAGCGGACGGGAAGGATTCCGACTCCGACGTTGACGGTCTCCGTATGGAGCAGCATCGGATTGAGCGTGTCGGCCATCATGCCGTAGAAGTCATTGACGTTCATGGCGCCCCGGGTGTTGCTCATGGTGGGATTTTGGAACGCTATTATGCCCTCCGAAGGTTCCCGGGCGTTGAGTATGCCCCGGAGGTCGCCGAAGAGCGGGCCGAGGAGCAGCAGATTGCGGCAGCCGTAGGAGGAGTCATAGGCCAGACGCGTGATGGCGCGGTAGGCCATGGGGTCGGGCACTCCTCCTGAGAATTCATTGTAGCATTCTTCGGTAGTGGCCACGATGACGCGCATCCCCTGGCGCGAGCGGTGGAGGCCGGCGATTTCCTCGGCCACTCCACGCATCGTCGGGATGCAGATTATTATGAGGTCGGCCCCTTCGGCCGCCTCGGTGTGGAGGTTCTGATTGGGAGTGCGGGGGGAGAATTCGCCGCATATGCGCACCTGCCCCTGGTTCATCAGCGGGTCGAACACGGCCACTACGGGGTCCTCGCCCGAAATACGGGCGAGGCCGTCGCGCCCTGAACGTGTGACAGGGAGGCGCTTGGGCGACATGGGATCCGTGACGTCGAGGGCCAGCAGTCCCGCGCCCCCCGGGAGGCGCATATTGGATACGTAGCCGTCGGAGAGCCCGGGGAAGGCTATGAGGTCCTGCGGCATCCGGGAGCCGTCGGTGGCCGATACCATATCGGGCATCGAGCGGCGGTAGCTTACGAGCCACCAGTCGAGATTCGAGATCTCGGGGGAATATCCGTAGGTGCCTTCCACGAAGACCTTGGGAGTGGAGCCGGGCACCGCCATGGCCTTGCGCCGGGTGCGCAGCGGCACCAGCGTGAGGTATTCATGGGTCTGCGTCTGCGAGCAGACGTCGGAGGCACCCGTGAAGCCGAAGGTGAGGCGCGAGTTCTCCAGGCGGAATTCGGAATAGAACACGCACTCCATGCTCCCCTTCTCGCCGGGGATGGCGCCGGGCAGGTGGACGGTCCATTCCCGGCGTGGAGTGTCGGGTGAGAAGTACTCTCCGTAGAACACCTGGCCTGTGCCGGAGTAATTGTGGTAGAGGTCCTGTTCGTGGTAGGCGTAGCCCCAGCCTTCCGAAAACTCCGGGTCACTGCCGGAGGCTTCCGGCATCTCCTCCATGATCATGGGCTCGCGGGAGTCGGTCAGGAAGTAATAGCCGCAGTCGGAATAGATGTTTTTCCAGTCGCGCGTGAAGCCGGGCTGTCCCGAGCCGTCGTCGGGGATGAGGGATATTCCGGAGGGGCCCTGGGCGTAGAAGTACATTATCCCGTCATGGTGCGTCACCGGAATCTGCTCCATCTCATCGGAGTACACCGGCACCCCCTCGGCATCGGTGAAATCGGTGGAGAGCTGGCGGCCTCCGCGGCCGAAGATGGCCACGGCTTCCGGATCGCTGAAACCTAAGGTGCGCAGGCGCTGATGGGTGATCTCGAACACCCCCGAATCATCGACGGCTATTTTTACCCAACGTCCCTCCGACAGGGGGGAGCCGGCTGAAAACCGGGGTTGGGCTACGGCCGAAGGGGCGTATAGCGTTCCGCCGAGCAGGGCGGTGTATAGGAAACGGTGACGGGAAAGTTTCATTTGTAGGGAGTTGAAATGAGTTCCGGGGCATCTCCGGACGTGATGCGGGCATGGAGGCCTTCATCGAGGATGAACGCCCCTTCCGAGAGGGGAAATAGAATCATGTCGCCCATTTTCAGGGTATTGTGGGCCGAAAGCAGGTGGATGGCTCCGTCGAAGGCAGCGGCCGGAAGGGAGGGTATCTCTGTCTCGCGCTGTGTGGAGCCGCTCAGGGTGAGGCGCAGCGATGCCGGAAGCGGATGCGGGTCAAGGGGGACCCAGTTGCCTATCACGAGTGTATTGTCGAACACCGGAATATAGCCGCTCTCCCACAGTGCCTCCCGCGGAGTGCTGTCGGGCATGGCGGGAAGGTTGATGATGGCGGCCGTCCATTCGGCGTAATAACGCGGGGCGAAGCGGGGTTCGACGCATTTGCCGAGCCGGGAAATCTTTACGGCTATGGCGGGGACGCCTATGAAGCGGGGCGCGAAACCGGGCACGAACACCGGCCGGCGTGAAAGGATCCAGCACGAGTCAGGCCATACCCTGAAGGGGGTATGACCTGAATCTGTGGCTGAGAGCGGGTATTCCAATGCGAATATCTTCATTGTTTAATGTGCTGAAAAAAGGGGAGGGAAACGGACAGTAGGGACGGCCCTGCTGCGGCTGTGCGGCCGGAGGTCAGGGCGCGGCCACGGCTATTCGGCGGGATGCGGTGGCGGAAGTGCCGTCGGCGGCCGATATCGTGGCGCGGCAGATGTAGATGCCCCGGGGCACACGCTGTCCGGCCGCGTCGTTGAGGTCCCAGTGTACGCTCAGGTTGGCCAGGATGTCGGTGGAGCGCTCCGCCTCGTAACTCCACACACGGCGCCCGGCGATGTCGAACACCTCCATGCGGCATTCCATCGAGGCCATGGGACGGTCGGTGGCGATACTGAAGTCGACGCTTTCGCGTGCCGGACCGGCATTGGTGCGCAGGTCAAGGATCTCAGGCACCTTCGCGGCGGCTACCGTAAACTTCACCTCGGCTTCCGAGGAGTTGTTGGCGTTGTCCCACACCACGAGGCGCAGCGAGTGTTCGCCGGCCGTCAGCTCGGGGAGGGGGTAGCGGAGGTCGCCTCCACGGAAGTCGGTGGGGTCGGGCGAGTAGTAGGAAGAGGCATCGTCGAGGTACTTCTTGTCGTCGAGCACAAGCGTTATCCTGTGGCCGATACCGGCGTCGGAGAGGTTGATTCCCGACTCGTCGACAAAGCGGGCGAGCGCCACCGGAGTGGAGTGTACGACTGCACCGTCGGTGAAGTCCTCGCGGTTGATGGCGAACAGTTCGATGTCGGGTCCGCGCAGGTCCTCGGCTGCCGACTCGTCGTAGCCGTAGACGTAGAAGGACGTATTGTCGCCGTGGGCTTCGCGTCCCCCCTTGTCGGAGGCGTAGAAGGTGAAGCGTGCCGGCGTGAAGTTGTTCTCGATCTCGGTGGGGAGGGTGAGGGTGGCGTTCCAGCGTCCCTTGCTCACGGCGGCCGCACCGCGGTAGAGCACTGTCGTGCGGTCGTTGTAGACGCGCTTGTAGTCGGGGTCGCCGTGGCCCTGGGTCTCTATCACCGATTCGGCGTCGTAGAGCACGATGTCGATCGAGCCGTCGAAATCCTCGGCCGTGGATCCGTCGGGATTGCGCACGATGCCCGAGAGGGTGGTGCGTGTGCGGGCGCCGAGGATGACGTCGTCCTCCGGAGCGGGATCCATGGCGATGTCCCCGATCGACTCGACGTCGACGGTCATCTCCGGCACGCTGAGGCGCATGGCCGGGTCGCCCATCAGCAGGAAGGCGAGCTTGTTGGAATCACCGCGCGTGGTGACGGATGTGGCGTAGTTCTTGGCGTCGATGAGGATATCGCCCAGACGCCGGCCGGGGTCGGAGAGGGGAATGTCGAACATTGCGCCGCCGATGCCGTCGGACATCCGCTTGTTGTCGGAGATGAGCACCGAGCGGCTGGCGCATATCGTGGCGATGATGCCTCCGGAAGTCTTGCTCCAGAGTATTTCGGCGCCGGTGGTGGGGTCGTCGTCCCATCGTCCGAAGTCGCACGTGGCGGCATAGAGGAAGAAGGGGTTGGGATTGGCCAGCGAATTGATGTCCTGCCAGTTGAAGAGGTTCTCGTGGGTCCAGCCTACGGTCGAGGCGTGGCCGATGTAGCCGGTGACGAGCACGCCGTCGTTGTAATTGCGCAGCATCTTCTCCTTGGCGGCGGGGAACGTTATGCCCGTAGGCCCGGGAGTCTGGTCGAAGTTATCGAGGTAGAGGCGTTCGATGTCGAAGCGGCGGCCGCGCTCCGTGGCCGTGAGGCGGGAGTGCAGGCTCTCCATCTGGGTGAAGTGTGCCGCGGCGTCCTGGTCGTCGGCTATGAGCATGATGCGGTTGCGCCAGTTGCCGACGGTGGGGTTGGTGACGTAGTCGATTATCTTGGCCACCATCTCACGGGCCTGTGTGGCCGAAGTGACGGGCATGCGCCCTACGCCGACGCAGATCTTCGCCTCCGATATGGAGAATCTGCCGTCCGGAGTGTCCTCGGTCATGCCGATGTAGTCGTCGGTGGAGTAGGAGGTGGTGTGGCTGAACCCTGTCGGTGACTGCCATATGGGTATGCGCGGCGCACCGAGGGACTTGGTGGCCGGCATGATCATCTTGTTGTCGTAGGTGGGGCGCGACATTATGAGGCAGTAGCGCGTGCGCGGTTCGATGCCTTCGGCCATGTCGCGGTCGCGCCACATCTTGAGGATGCGCCGGAACGCTCCCACGTCGGCGGTGCCGGATGAGAACTCGCAGTAAATGTCCTCCGGAGCGAGCACATGCACCGTCATGGCGTCATGCACGCGGTGATGTTCGGCCAGGGTGAGGGCGGCCTGACGGTACTGTGCGGGCGCGATGATGAGCATGTCGGGCGCCGGAAGGGCATGGAGGTTCTGGTTGCCTACCGCCTGGCCTGCCTTGAGGGCATGGCCGGAGGCTCCCGGATTGAAGGCCACGTACTCACGGTAGCCTCCGGGAGTGACGAACGAAGCCTGCGAGCCCGATAGAGTGAATTTCACCTCGGTGGGGCGTATGGGGTCGGTGACATCCCAGATGCGGGTGTCGGCGGAGCAGCCGGCGACCTGCATGGTGACGGTTCCGGCGTCGGTGGTGTTGAAATACAGCTGCCCCTGGTGAAGCTCAAGGCGGCGCGTGTACTCCACCTCAATCCAGTTGAGGCGTGCTAGAGTGGGGGAGGAGCCCTCGAACTCTATGTCAAGCGTAAGCTCGTCGGTGAGGCCGGAGAGGCTCAGCGTGCCCGTGCGGAGGGTCATGAAGTCGGAGCTCACGGCGGGCAGTGTGAGGCCGGTGCTCTGGCCGGCATCCCCCTTCACGCTCATGGTGATGCGCGATGAGGCCGGGGTCTTTGACCCGAAGCTTACGCGGGCCGCTCCGTCACCGGCCGCTCCGGGGAGGGCGAACGTGAACGACTGCTTCGTCTGGCTGCGGAAATCCTCACCGAGGTAGTTGCGCCCGGAGTTGGAGGGGTGGGTGAGGTCTTTTTCGTAAGCGATGAAGTCGCGGAAGGTGCTTGCCGTGGGGGAGCCTGCCGCGCCCTGGGGCGCCTCGGCAAGGATAGCCGCGGAGCCGTCGGTGGCCACGTCGGAGACGAAATACCATGATTCTTCGGCATAGGGCTGTATCTCATGGCTGAAGGTCATGACCCCCGAAGAGGATTCAAGCGAGCGGCGCACCGGTCCGAAGCCGAAAAACGATATGCCGGCCGAAGTGCGTACGCACGGCAGCAGAGGCAGGTCGTCGGGGTCGAGTTCGGAGAAGATGTCGGGCAACACGCGGCCGCCGAAACCATAGACGTTGACTTTCGTAGGGTCGGAAAACCCCATTGATTTCAGTGTGGCGGCCGAAAGGTGCTGTATGCCGTCGGATTCAACGCGCACACGCGCCCACCGTCCTTGTGCGAGCGCGGAGTTCTCTGCGTAATGGGAGGCGGGAAGCGCCAGGGCTGAGCCCGGGAGCAACGACGTCAGTACAGCCACGACCGCTATGGCCATGGCGCGCAGGGAGTGTGAGAGCGGGTATGTATTTGAGTTGTAGATAAATCGCATGTGTAGGATATAACGCGGAAAGGAGTGGATTATTGTGTGGACGCATCGTAGGGCCAGGGGGCTCCCCGGAGGTAGCGCTGCCAGTCGGCGCGGGAGCCGCAGAAGGCGTTGAGGTCGACGTCGTGGGGGATGCCCGGCACGTGGCCGTGGTGGTCGTATTGCCAGAAGGTCCACTCGCCGTCGAAGGGAATGCGGCTGAAGGAGCATATCCACAGCGTCGTGCCCGGCACGCTGGGGAGGATGTAGTCGAAGTATCCCTCGCGGTTGGTGTAGCAGGTCACCCGGTAGCCGCGCAGGTTGAGGTATTCCACCATGTCGATGAGCCGGCGCGATATGGTGACGGAGTCAACGTCCACCGGATTGCCGGCCTGCTCGACGTCGATGGCCAGGCCGAGGTCGAGCGGACGCCCTCCTACGGCTTCAAGGAAGTTCTTGGCCTGCGGTATCCCCTCGCGGTCGAAGCGGAAGAAATGGTAGGCGCCTATCCGCATCCCCGCATGGGAGGCCTTGGCGTAGTTGATGCGGAAGTTCTGGTCGCGGAAATCCTCGCCTTCGGATGCCTTTATGAAAATGAACTCTATGCCCGACGCGGCGGCCGCGTCGAGGTTCATGAATCCGTTGTGGGCCGAGACGTCGATGCCCCTTACAGGATAGATGTCGGGGTCGACGAATGGAGCCGAATGCATGTACTGCCTGAAGGCCCACCAGCATGTGGCGGCCAGCAGCACGGCGATGCCGGCGAAGAGGACGCTGTCGCGCAAATCCTGACTTTTCGACAGAATCCACAGCAGCTGCGATATGTGAGGCAGTGATTTCATGGCATTGTAGGGTGCAAAAATAACCAATCCGGCGCATAAAAGCAAAAACCTATCCCATAAACGTGACCCGGGAGGGTGAACAGGGTTGGAAATACGGCGGAAAAGCGGTATTTTTGTAACTTGAAAGAGAAAAACATGACGGATGCGCTTTACCATATTGTGGCTATCGTGGTCGCCGCCACGGGAGTCGTGAGGGGGTACCGGCGCGGGCTGACGGGGTGTGTCACTTCGGTGCTCGGGCTGGCATTCGGAGTGGTGTGCGCGCATATCTTCTGCGATGGGGCGGCCGAGGCCATACTTGCGGCCATGCCGGCCGAAACGGCCACCCGTGGCGGCTACTATCTGGCCAGCAACCTTGGCGCGGGGCTCGTCTACTTCGGCGTCTACTTCATAATACGCAGCGTCACGGGCATAATCAGGCACGCCCTCGACAGCGACCGTAGCGGACTCCTCAATTCCCTGCTCGGCACGTTCTTCTGCGTCACCAACTACCTGCTCATGCTCTCCATAGCCTACAACGTGCTTGTGGGCCTCAACCCGGAGGCGTCGCTGATGCGCCACGGCCGTGCCGACGACGGCAACATCATAGAGGCAGTGATGTGGCTGGCTCCCGCCGCCCTCGGCAGCGAGGCATTTTCCGAATTCGCCCATCAGGAGCAGCTGCGCAAGGCACGGTGCATCTCAAGGGCGGAGCGCCCGGAAACATACGCCCCCGAAGGCGCGTTATATAGATATACCCCCGGCCCGGCTGCGGGCCGGCATCCGGAATTACCGATAACATAGAATACATATAGACATACCATGCTTAAGGTCAACGATCTGCGTGCAGAAATCAATGGAAAAGAGATCCTGAAGGGAATCAACCTCGAAGTGCGCCCCGGCGAAGTACACGCCATAATGGGCCCCAACGGCAGCGGCAAGTCGACGCTGTCGATGGTGCTGGCCGGCAACCCTGCCTATGAAGTCACCGGAGGGACGGTGGAGTTCTACGGCAAGGACCTCCTGGCCATGCCCCCGGAGGTGCGCAGCCACGAGGGTGTGTTCCTCGGCTTCCAGTATCCGGTGGAGATTCCCGGAGTGTCGATGATGAATTTCATGCGCGCCGCCGTCAACGCCAAGCGCGAGTACTTCGGCGAGGGGCCGATGTCGGCCTCCGACTTCCTCAAGCTCATGAGGGAGAAACGCGCCGTGGTGGAGCTCGACACAAAGCTTGCCTCCCGCAGCGTCAACGAAGGCTTCTCCGGAGGCGAGAAGAAACGCAACGAGATTTTCCAGATGGCCGTGCTGGAGCCGCGCCTCTCCATACTCGACGAGACAGACTCCGGACTTGACATCGACGCCCTCCGGATCGTGGCCGAGGGTGTCAACAAACTCAAGACCGCCAACAACGCCACCATCGTCATCACCCACTACCAGCGTCTGCTCGACTATATCAAGCCCGACATCGTGCATATCCTCTACAAAGGACGCATCGTGAAGACCGCCGGCCCGGAACTGGCCCTTGAGCTTGAGGAGCGCGGCTACGACTGGATAAAGGAGGAACTTGGAGAAAAATAAGCCTCACTAAGCTATGGACAACGCATTACGACAATATATAGAGCTTTACCGCGATAACCGCAGCGAGATAGACTCAGCCTCGGCCCCCGTACTCAACGCCCGGCGCCCGGACGCATGCCGGATGCTGGAGCTGACCTCGCTCCCCAAGCCCGGAAGCGAGGACTACGAAGTGACCGATCTTCCCGCCATCCTCTCTCCCGACTACGGAGTCAACATCCGCCGCGTGCAGCTCCCCGTGAATCCGGCCGAAAGCTTCCGCTGCGGTATCCCGCGTATGACCCCGGCCCTTTTCTTCATGGTCAACGACCGCTTCGGCACCATCCGCGACAGCTATTCGGCGCTTCCGGAGGGAATCGAGGTGACGGGCCTGGCAGAAGCCGCCCGAAGGATGCCGGAAGTGGTGGAAAAATATTACGGACGTCTGGCCGATATGGAGAACCCCCTCGTGGCCCTGTCCGACCTCCTGAGTCAGGACGGCCTGTGGATCCGTGTCCGGGCAGGCGTTAAGGTGAAGACTCCCGTCCAGATAGTCAATATCCTCGGCGGAGCCGAAAAGATGCTGGCTCCGCGCCGGGTGCTCATCGTCATGGAGGAGGACAGCGAGGTGAGCATCCTCTCCTGCGACCATACCGCCGGAGAATCGGACGGATGCCTCGCCCTGCAGACAGTGGAGATCTTCGCAGGCGAACGCTCGTGTCTCCATTATTACGACATGGAGGAGTCGGCCGCCTCCACATCACGCCTCGCCACACTCTGGCTGCGCCAGGAAGCGGAGTCGGACGTCACCGTAGGAGGAATGACAATCTACAACGGCCGCACCCGCAACGAGTACCACACCGTCTTCGCCGCCCCGGACAGTCGTCTCAGCCTTGTGGGGATGGGCATAGCCGACGATGACCGCGTGATCGACGTATTCTCAAAAGTATGCCACGACTCACCCCGGTGCAACACCGACGAGCTCTTCAAGTTCTCGGTCGACGGCCGCGCGCGCTGCGGCTTCGGCGGCATGATCCGGGTGGCCGAGGGCGCAGAGAAGACTGAGGCTTACCAGAGCAACCGCAACCTCGTCGGCAGCGACGAAGCCCGGATGCACTCGCGTCCGCAGCTGGAGATCTACAACGACGACGTAAAGTGCTCGCACGGCTCCGCCACCGGCCAGCTCGACCAGATGCAGCTCTTCTACATGCGCACCCGAGGCCTCTCCGAGGCCCAGGCCCGTCTTCTGCTCAAGCAGGCTTTCATGGCCGATGTCATAGAGAAAGTAGGCATTCCCGGCCTATCGGAGCGTCTCACCCACATCGTAGAGCGCCGTTTCGCCGGCGAGGGCGCCGGATGCCACAACTGCGCCTCCGAATGTCCCTCCCACCTCTGACCCTCCGCCCCGGTTGCCGCACGTGTCACAGGACATCTCCCACTCGAAGGCCGCCCCTTCGGCTATCCGGAGTCCCGAGGTATACTCCAACCCCATAAATCCCCTTGAACCCTATGCAACACCCCACATACGACACCGCGAAGATCCGCAGCGAATTCCCCTCGCTGGACCGCGACGTCAACAAACACCACCTGATTTACCTCGACAACGCCGCAACGTCGCAGACACCGCGTCGCGTGGTGTCTGCCATAGAGGAGATGTACCTTCGCCACAAAGCCAACGTTCACCGTGGCGTACACACCCTTTCCCAGGAGGCCACCGACCTCCAGGAGGCCACCCGCCGCCGGGTGCGCGACTACATCAACGCCCGCTCCGAACGCGAAATCATATTTACGCGCGGAGCCACGGAGTCGATAAATCTTGTGGCGTCCTCGTTCGGCGGAGAGTTTCCGGAAGGGGGGGAGATAATACTCACCGTCATGGAGCATCACGCCAACATAGTGCCCTGGCAGCTGCTCCAGAAGCGGCGTGGCCTGAAGCTGCGGGTCGTGGACATCAACGAGCGCGGAGAACTCGACCTGACCCAGTACGCTTCCTTCTTCAACGAGCGCACCGTCATGGCCGCCTTCTGCCATATCAGCAATGTGCTCGGCACCGTAAATCCCGTGAAGGAAATGGTGGCCACCGCGCACTCGCATGGTGTGCCGGTACTTGTCGACGGCTGTCAGGCCGCCCCTCACCTTAAGATGGACATGCAGGACCTCGGATGTGATTTCTATACCTTCTCCTCGCATAAGATGTACGGCCCGACCGGTATCGGTGTGCTTTACGGCCGCGAGGAACTCCTGGAGAAGATGCCTCCGTATCAGGGTGGGGGAGAGATGATAGACCATGTTTCGTTCTCCGGGACGACCTTCGCCGAGCTCCCCTTTAAGTTCGAGGCGGGCACTCCCGACTTCGTGGGGATTGCTGCCCTGGCTAAGGCTATCGAATTTATGGAGACGACGGGTCTGGAGCGCATGGCGCGTCATGAGACGGAACTGCTGCGTCTGGCCGAAGAGCGTCTGCGTGCCGAGGTTCCGGGCATCCGCATCTTCGGCAATGCCCGCGAGAAGGCTCCCGTGCTCTCCTTCCTTATCGGCGACAATCATCCCTACGATGTCGGTATGCTTCTCGATGGCCTCGGCATCGCCGTCCGCACGGGCCACCACTGCGCCCAACCCCTGATGGAACGCCTCGACATACCGGGCACCGTCCGTGCCTCCTTCGCCGCCTATAACACTGAGTCCGAAGTCAACGACTTCGTCGCCGGCGTCGCCCGCATCGCCGCGATGCTGGGGTGACGCCAGTGACTTAAAACCAGTCGGGGAAAGGAATTACATTTCCGTGGCTTGTCGTCATGGGACGGTCGCCGGCGTATATTACGTTAAGTCGTTCCGGAGGAGTGGATGAGAGTTTACTCCATTTATCGAGGCCCTTGAAGAATTCCGGATTCACCGTAACTCCCCAAATGAAGTAGTTGGGTTGGATTGGAATGATTTTTACCGAGGTGCAGTCCCTCCGGGACTGGTGGCTGCTCTTCTGTGAATCCCGGGGCGCTGCCCCGGGTTAACCGAGGTGAAACCCCTCCGGGGTATGTCGTGCGGTTGCTCAAAGCTTAAACGGTCACACCGGCAGTCAACCTTTTCCAGGCAAGAACTTACCCCGGAGGGGTTTCACTTCGGTTAGCCACGGGCAACGCCCGTGGCTAACCCCGGTCTCTGCGTACCAGTCCCGGAGGGACTGCACCTCGGTATCGTCAATGTTTCCAAAGGATTTTTTGAAAAATGATTATNCCGATTACCCCCCAACTACTTCATTTGGGGGGTAATCGGNATAACATATATGGTATTTACTTCGAGAATTTGGTAATCAGCCGAAGATATGAGAAAGNATAAGTGAAAAAAGTTGGAACTATAAAGTTATCAAATCGGCTCTTTTCCCGGATTGCGGTGCAATAAGCCGCACACAACCTGTCGTAGGGAGCGTATGTTTTGAATCAATCCTTAAGGCATCCGACCGGAACTACCAGAATTCCGTCGTCACGACGATAGGCGTAATCACCTATAGCCGTCAATACCATCAGGAACGAGGGCGATTTCATCTTAACGGTATCAATCTTGTCGGCCAGAGAGCGGAGGGTGGAGGCGGCTTGGGATAGGGAATTCTCTCCGCCGAGCTTTATTTCAATCAATCCGTATTTACCGTCGCGTAAATGTACTACGGCATCACATACCAATCCGTTTTTGTCCCGGTAATGATATACATTACCATTATGTGCCTCTGCATATACTCTGAGNTCTCTCATGCACAGGGTCTCAAAGATCAGGCCAAAGGTGTTAAGGTCATTGAATGGCCGTACTTCGTTCGGTGGATTGGACGTATTCCGTTCGGTAAATTGGCCGTGTTTCGTTCGGTGAATTGGCCGCCCGGGGTAGTGGACTAAAGACTTTGTTCGCGCCCGACGATGATGTGCTCGACCTATTGAGTTGGTTGTGCCAATCGGTTTTTATTTCGAATATACCTTTACTCACGGAGTATGTTATTGGTCTGATGATTTTGGAATCGTCTATTTTCCCGTTGATGATTAATAAGATGAGGCTACGTCATTGGGACATAGCCTCATCCTATTAGAGGTGAATCGGTTGAGAATAAATCGGCTCCAACTATTCACTATGGGATTTGAATGGAGATGGANTATTACCNAANATNACAANTTCATCTCCTGTTGAAATATCTTCGGNTAATGTAGGGTACTATTTTTCATCGAATACCGACTTTAAAGGTTTTTCCTTCTACATCGATAATGTANAGCCCNGCATCGAGTCCTTCAATAAGATCTTCATTGGTCTCTCGTATCAGNATGCCGTTTAAGCTATAAATCCTGACCTGAGCGTTATCCGGTTTTTCAAATANGTGGACGATGCCATCTTTAACAGNAATGGAAATCGAGGAATCCTCTNCGGTTACCTTATTGATTCCGGATTCNGGAAGAACGACGATACGCCCGGATATNGTCTGCGAATCGCTGAAGTTATAGAAACCATATTTATTCTTTGCGCACTGTATGGAAAAGTACACCGTNGTTACCCCTTCTTTCAGGCCTTTGGCATACCAGTGNGGATCATTTTCAAACGTGTTGCTTGAAGATAGCTCCAGGATCTCNTTATCATANTGTGGGTCAAATCTGCACCAACGGTCACCCTTGTAGGTGATNNCCAANTCAATNGTNTCTCCNACTGCCACCTCANTTGGAGCGCTTGCGTACCATTTGAGATCTANGGAGCCGCGATTCACAGTTACATACGCACGNCCCGGATCTGCCGTGACGTTGGGATTATTGCTCTTCTTCACCAGGTTGATGATGTATTTNCCTGCATCCATANTGTCTGTCTCNGATACGTCCACATANTCACCTGCGTAATCACCTCCGGATATGTAGATCACGTGCTGAGGAAAATTGTTGTCTTTATCCATNGCCCAGATCTGAATNAGGAAATCCTCCTCGTTATACGGGCCGACNATCGTGGGGATATACATGAAAGATTCTTCCGANGTGCTCACTGACATGTCATTGTAGGTGACGGAATTATAGATATCCTTAAANCCTACCACNAGAGGGTTGATTNTAAGTGAGCCATCCTGATACACGAAGTTGTAGTTTTCGGCCTCGCCTCCGCTGACCTGAATTGGATAGGTTCCGGCATCGGATGATACCGTNGCNGCACANTGTGCAACGGGTTCCTCCGTGAGGGATTCGGNTGTATCGTCATTCACAAAACCTATGTAGGAGANCTGGAAACGAGGGTTTTTCTCATTATAGAATCGNTCGTAGTCACCCGCTTTAGCTGTCAGATCCCTCTTGTANANCGTAAGATTGCCGGGAGTATANTTGGTAATGTCATAGTTTACTGCNTCGCCATCCTTTGCCGTGATTNNGTATTCACCGACAGATGATTTAATTGTGGCAGNNGTGGTGATGGTGGGAGTTATNGTCCANTCGGGANTTGTCTCGCCGTTTTTCAANCCGGAGTATGACATAGTGAAATNCGGATTAGGATTACCATAGAGACGGGATACATTTCCAACAGTCAGTGTAAGCGGTGCCTTGACAATGGACAAATTTCCGTAGCGATAGGTAATTTCATAGTTTGGAGCATCAAACGAAGCCAAGATTTTATAGTTTCCTACCTTGCTTCTGGTGGTAGCTTCACATTCAAAGGATGGGGTAATTCCTAATGCCTCCTCACTTTCGCCATTTACAAAGCCTGAAATATTGCAAGTGAAAGCGGGATTCGGCTCGCCATACTCGCGCTCGGCATTATTCACCATCAAAGTCATCGGAGCTTTTTTAATGGTATACTCAAACGGTATTTCTACTGAAAAATCAATGCCATTCGAATAAGTGGCCTTCAGATACTTCGTATGTTCTCCTGCGTCGGTATCCGTCTTGCAATCATCCTCTGAGATTTCACATTTATAGGCTTTCAGATTGTTGGACCATTCGATATTGTGGGGTTGACCACTATAATCATATGTGTCAGCAGTAAAGGTTACATAGTCCTTGCCGAATCCATATTTGTTCGTTGAAGGAACATAGAATTCCAGTGCTGAGTGACAACTAGAAAAAATTTCATTAACACCATTTACCATTTCGGGTTTTTCATCTGATGTGAAGAAAACTTCGACCAAATTTTGGTTAGCTTCAAAAGCATTATGACCAATTTTTGCTAAGTTGGAATTTAAAATGACTTGAGTTAGGGACAGATTAAGTCTGAATGCGTGTTCCCCTATTGAGCGTAGGGAAGTAGGAAAAAATGCTTCTTTTAAATTACTTCCTGCGAAAGCATACGATCCGATAGTCGTAACATTACCCCAACCTTGAATGTTTTCTAATCCGGAGTAGTAAAAGGCATAATCTTCAATTACTTCTAAACTCTCAGGGAGGTTGATTGAAGAGAGCATCTCACAATTTGAAAACGCCTGATCTTTTATGACCTTGATAGTAGGTGGTAGATCTATTCCAGTAATGTCGGATCCTTCGGTTTTGGCTCCAAAAGCCTCAGCTCCGACTCCAACTACCGTAAACGTCTTATTATTATAATTAACCGTTTGTGGAATACTCACCACTCCTTCATAGGACGAATTATACCTACGGTCACCATTATAGCCCTCTACTCGAATAGCTTTATACGTAACTTCCACCTCTAAATCTGCCATAGATACTATGTTGTAGTATATGCCACCGGACTCGAAGTCGTAGGCTGAAGCAGAAATGAATGAACATAGTAGTACTATGACCATCCAAAATCGTTGAATAATTAATTTCATGATTAGTTCTCTTTATTGGTTTGTTGTTGGTTTCTGCTTAGATAGGAACGAAGTGCAGACTTGATATGATGGTCTGGATGTTGCATCGGATGGGTTTTACCAGGCTTGGTCTTTCTCTCCTCCTTGAGAAATTTAGCCATACACTTCTTGTAATCTTCCGGATAAATCATTTTAAATTTAGAAAGAAATTCTTCCTCAGTATAGGAATTAGAAAGTAAGCTTATAATATTCTTTACTTTCTCATTCACTTTAGAAATGATGCTCATTTGAAGATATTTTAAAGTGGGAGAGTGGGCCAGTTATAGCTTTCCCCATTAGCTACAAGTTCGACATTACGAACCACAATCGGGTTTGCCAGTTTCTCATTCTCAAACCATGTTTTGATAGCAATGAATGCGAGTCCCGAGGCGTCCAAATCATTTTTGGGCCAATGATCACAGAATGAAGTGATGTGCTTTCTTTCTCCCTTCCAAAAGAAGCTTACAGAGAATAGGTTAGGCATTAATTATAAGAATTGCCGCGGTCATCCCCTCGTTGGCGTTGGTTTAAAAATGAAAAAGCGTAGGAATCTGTATCTGTTACCGTCCTACTTTCCGAGGCTTCTCGCAATGCCCTGTTGATGTCGGACGGCAACTGCAGAAGCCCACGCAAGTATATGTAATCAATGCTACCGACAGGTATCCGTCACGGATACCTGGCCGGAGGCAGGGTATTACATAACCACGGTTATCTACTGTTGGAAAACAAAGAAATACTAACTGCAAACAATATCAGAGTGTTGAGGTCATAGAGCAGAGGGTTTGTTTCCGTTGGTAACAGTTTTTTATTTGCATTTTTGTTACTCGTTTTGTTACTCGTTTCCGATTTTATTATTATCTTTGCATTGGGTAACAAAATTAATATGTAACGCTATGGCAAGACCAAAAAAGAAGACCTCAACACCAACAGTCAAACAGTTGGTCAGAATCCGTTTCAAGAAATTGAGCAACGGAGAACAGAGTATTTACTTAGACCTCTATAAGAGTGGAAAGAGAGCCTATGAATTTCTAAAAGACGAGAACGGCAAACCTCTCCGTCTTCTCGTTGAAAGTGGCACTCCCGATGAGGTCAAGGCTATCAAGGCAAGGAATCATAAAACACTGTTATCAGCAGAAGCAATCAGAGTAGCAAGAGAGAAAGAGGTTGTGGAACTGAATAAGGTGGAGAACAAGGTAACATCATTAGGAAAGATGTTGTTGAAAGACTGGTTTGTTCAGTATGACAGTCTTATTTCCCTTTCCGTTGGAACGGCAAAGAGAAAGCAAATCCCGACACTGACACACCACCTAAAGAACTGGTTGGGGGATAAGTATGACACAGTGCAGATGCAACAGTTGTCAGCCGATTTTTTCAGAGCATTTCTGAAACACCTCCACGGTTACAAGAGACAGAGCAAGCATAATGAAGATGTGTTTTACACACTGTCTGACAACTCACTCTATCAGATATTTTCAACTCTAAAGACGAGCATGGGGAGAGCAGTCAGAGAGGGGATAATTAGCCGTAACCCACTGGATGCAATGAAAGACAACGGAGAACTCCCGAAACACCCGACAGTGCAAAGAGTATTTCTTTCCGTTGCAGAGGTTTCAGCACTGATGAAGACAGAGTGTCGGAGAGAAGATGTAAAACGAGCATTTCTTTTCAGTGTCTTCACTGGTCTCCGAGTTTCGGATATAATGAAACTGAAATGGGGAGAGATAATAAACGATGGTCAAGACCTCCGTCTTCAACTGGTCATGCAGAAAACCAAAGACCCGATAACAATGAAACTGAACAGTCAGGCAGTTATGTGGCTACCCGACAGAGACGGAGCAGCTCTTTCCGACAAGGTGTTTTCAACCCTCCCGACATTAGGAAATATAGAGAAGATACTGGAGAAGTGGGGCAATGATGCACAGATACAGAAAAAGTTTACTTTCCACACTGCAAGACACAGTTTTGCAACTATCAGCATAAACAACGGAACTGACATTTACACCGTCTCAAAACTTTTAGGTCATAGGTCACTGGAGACCACAAAGGTCTATGCTGAACTACTGACCAAAAGCAAAGACCAAGCAGTTGACCGTCTGTCAGAAATCTTCAAAGGGGTGGAGGGTAACTGATACCCCCTCCCCCCCCTTTGGGGTCACAAAAAAGAGAGTGTCACCCCCTCCCGAAATTTTTAATTTTAATTTTTGATGAAACTTATAAAACCGATTAAGGACTTTACTGCATTATTGATAGAGGTCTCTTTTATGCCACCGAATAAGGACAGCAACGAAAGAAAACTGAACCTCCACTATATAGAAGACCTCTATGCCCGTTTGTTTTACTTTCCAATAGAAAGTATTAGAGACGGTTTAATTGCAGAAAATTGGACTGATGAGGTACTTAGAAACCGATTGAAGACGGCACGTCTATTATTGAAAGACTGGATAACTCCCGATGGTGTTGCACAGTTTGAGACAGATGGTTTACTTTCCACTGATTCGGAATCCATGAAGTATGTTTGTAGTAAGTTGGGTGTAAGAGACGGTGGAAAGTATATGCTTAAAGTGTTCACTTTGTTTCGTGCAGTAAATCTATGTTTGAGGATAGTAGCAAAGGATTTAAGGGAGGTTGAGAATCTTCTGACACCTCAACCCGACACCTCAACCGAGCAGGAGCAAAGGGTTGAACAGAATATTATACTCCAACGAAAGGATATAAAACTAATTTTTGACAAGGCCGTTAGTTGTGGTCTTATGAAGTTTGAAGATGGCTATTATTGTTGGCTGAAAAAATCTGAATTGTTGGCTTATTTCTGTAAGCAAGTCAGCCTTAAACGTGATTTGGCAGAAAAATATTCTGAAAAAACTGGAGAACCACAAACTAATTGGAAAGTATTTTCGGGGGTCTTCAAAATCATAGCACGTCAAGGGAAAAATAAAGGTTGTTGGTCATTGCAAACTGGCAGACAGATTGAGGGGTTTATGAAGGGATATATGAAATATTACAGCACGTTTGCACCAAATGAATGTGAGTTAGTTGACGATTTATTTTAATCGGCAAATTTCTAATATTCAGAACTCCACCACAAGTCTATCAGTAGACTACTGGTGGAGATTTTTGTTTCCGTTGGTCTCTAACTTTGCAGTGTCAATCAGAATGGTTGATGTGTGTGGCCACACAGCAATTATTAATTTCAAAATCTCAAACCAATGAATGAGATAATGAAACGACTTGACCGACTGGAGGTCTTGACACTGTTGTCGGCAAAGAATGTGTTGACACTGGAGGAGGTTTGTCTTCTGACTGGACTGGCAAAAAGCACCGTCTATAAAATGACGGCTAACCGCGTAATCCCTCACTATCATGCAGACGGAGGGAAACACCTCTACTTCAAAAAAGATGAGGTGGAGAACTGGCTCACACGAAACAGAGTATCTTCACAGACCGAGGACGAGCAGAAAGCTGTCAATGAGTATTTCTGTCAGAAAGCAAAGGCAGGGAAAGGAGGTCTCAAATGATAGGAGCAAATCAGCCGTCAATAAGATTTCATGCAACACTGGAACTGGTGACACCGATAGAGACGAAATATCCGAAATATCGTCTTGCATACTGGGGAGGAGACATGGGTTATATGCTTATGTTGTCAGCCAATCTGACAGGCAGACGAGACAAGGCTACTGGTGTAGCTAATATTCATATCGTATTGAAGCCAAATCAGACTTCAAAAACATCAGCACCCGAAATGAACCTGCAAGTTAAGGGGGGGCAGAACTTGACTGGCTTAAAGCAATGGTTTCAAGATGGCAGACTTTCGGGTTATGCCTACGGAGAACCCTCCGATACAGAGACGTATGGAATCAAGACTATCAAAGCAAACTGTTTCTATCCATATCGGACAGATGGTTTTCTATTCCGTTGCACTCCGAGCAGTGACCCCTCAAACGTAATCCCGACACAGATAGAATGGATTGTGCTGAAAGGTGGGGAGGGTGTGAAAATCCATGCCGTTCAATATCTGACACTGTTACGGAACGGAAGTCTTGACAAGGCACTGGCAGACCTCCCCCTCCGAGAGTATGACGAGCAGGAGTTTTCCAACATATAAAGTTGGAATTTGTATCAAAAAGTGAAACGGTCATGTACGATAATCTTCACATGAGATTGACAACGGTAGGGGCAGACACCTCTACTGTTGTCAGCAGTCTCAGAAATGCAAAGCAGAATATTGACATAGAGACTGGGGAGGTTAGGAGTTTCGGCTATCTGAATAACCTCCGAGTATCGGTTTATGTATCGGGGTTGTATATCGTTGGCAGTCTTGCAAAGTATTTCAACGGTGGAAATATTTACACCCTCAACCGAAAGACCACGGAACAAGCAATGCAGAAACTATCCGATGAGTTAGGACTGGATATTTCAACGGCAAAGGTCACTTATTTAGAGTTTGGTGACAGTTTCATTATGGAGCATAAGGTTGAGGAATATCTGAAACGGTTGTCAGCAATGCCGAGAATGGCACGGAATCAGCAGGAATCGACATTGTATTTTCAGACAAAGGGAATCGAAGACCCGAAAAAGTTTGTCTTATACGACAAGGAGACTGAACTACGAAAGAAAAGGGAATCTTTGCCCGATGGTTTCAGAGGTCTCAACATACTCCGATATGAAATGAGATTTAAGAACCGTCTCCCTCAACAGATAGGATGGCCGGAGGTAACTGCAAGCACTCTCTATAATCGGGAGTTTTACCGTAAAATGCTGAATCTGTATCAGCAGAGTTATTTCAGTATAACGAAACGGAAGACGATGAGACTGTCAGCACTGCAAGCCGTCAGCAATCCCAAAGAGGCTTTTGACTGTCTCGTTGGTATGCTGATAAGCCAAGCCGAGCCGAAACTGATTGAAGACTTCATTGGAGACATCACCACTGGCACGAAGTTAGACCGAGTGCAACTGTATCGGTTAGGAAAGATGGTGGAGAGGGTAAGCACCAAAGGGAAGCTGATGGAACAAGACACCCTAATTTCTGAACTGGATAATCATATTCAGAATGTGGGTATCTATATCTGACCTCCGACAGAAATCCTTATAATAAGTTGGAAAACGTATCAAAAACTGAAACAGAAAATGAAAACAATATCAGTCAACAATGATTATCGGGAAGTGGTGTTTGAATATACCACGGAAGACGGCAAGACCCTCCCGATATTATTCAGAGAGTGGTTTAACCCTCCGAGAATACAAGCCAAGTTTGATGATAACTTTGCAGTGTGCAACGGTTATCCCGATGTGGCTACAATGGTGGAGCAGACTGTTGGATTAGGCACAATGCTGATAATGTTCGGTGGTGTGCCTGACTGGATAGATGTTGACCGACAAGGACAGTTTATGTTTATCGGTGCATATAATAACCTAAATCTGAACTAACATGGAATTTTTAAGAGAGACAGAACTTGAAAAGTATATGCTCAACAAGCTGACCGAGGTTGTCAGAGAGTATGTTGAGACGGTGTATAAGCCTATTGACAGCCGACACCGAAAAACGGTCATGGTCTTCACTGGTGACAGATACAAGCCGATAGACATTATTGCCCGATTCGTCAACGTCAAAAAGAAATAGGGTTATGTATCGGGATAGTTGGCAGGACTGTTTGCAGGAGTGGATTGGAAGCCGTGAATATGTAGTTGAATTACTACATAAGGCAAAGGGGTGGGAGCAATGCAACGATGAGACATTCACTTATTATGCTTGTGTTGTCGGGAATCAACGTCTTATGTATCGGAGAAACACGATGAGAACAGACGGCAGGAAGATGTTCCGTCTGTCTGATGGACTGGCAAAGCTGATGATGTTCGATGATTTGGAATCAATGAAACACACATTATCGTCAATCCAATACTGGAGGGGGTGGGTATCGGCAGAACGGTTAAATCAAGCACTGGAGAGGTACGTTGAACGGATGGAATGACAACCGAGATTAACGAAAAAAGCCACAAAAGAAAGAGAGATTAACGGAATTTCAACCGTGAATCAACGTCTTTAACATTATAAATCGGCTAAAAATATGGTATTTTCGTTGTCGTTGGTGGAGGTATGTTTGCCGATGGTCAGAGCCGATGGTCATTAACAGATTCGGGGGTCAGATAAAGACCTCCGTTTCTGTTTTCGGAGGGGTCTGTTGTCAGTGTCGGAGGGAATGATTATATTTGCAGTAGGAAAACCCACGAAAGACCCTTAAAAAGTCCATTTTGTTACTAATTTTGTTACCCACTTAGTTTCAAAGTGGGTTTTCTTTTTATATATCAACCAGTTGTATCAGTAACAATAAATAACCACGGGCATCTACCGTTGCTCAATCCTTGACATCAACATGAATTTTGCGAGAATTCCGGAAAGTCAAGAATCAGCGCGGATAAACGCTTTCTAAAAAACTAATAATCAGGACCTCTGTCCTGATTTGGCGCGTTGAGGCGCCGTCGTTTCCCGCCCGCATTACCCTTGACCGGGCTTCTGCATTGCGGTCTGCGCCGCTAAGTTAAGAATAATTTTTCATTCTGACAATAGAGGAATCGGGGAGAGAAGAAAATATTTTGGTGTCCGAACGAGAAATGGGAGTGGCCGGGAGAGATAGTTAAAGAAGAATAGGAAGGGATAAAGAGGCATGTCACCTGATAACCCAGTCCTCGATGCAGCGGGTGGCGGAGGAGAAGGAGGCTCCGATGAGGAAAATCTGCCGGGGACTGTCTGCCATGGGCGGGCATATAGCTTTTCCTCGATCTGGCGGAGGGCTTCCCGGGCCGAACGTTCGTATTTCAGCTCCATGATATAGAGGTAGTCTTGGGTCTCAATCTTCAGGTCGATGCTGCCGTCGGAAGTATGGACTTCCGTGTCGGTGTCAATGCCGATAAGTGTGGTCAGCACATAGATGACGTTATGGAAGTTATTCTCGTCGGCAATCTTCATCTCATACAGAATACCTGCGAAATAAGCCTCCAGCCTCTGCATGAATTTCTCGGGATTACCGTCAGCGATTCCATCCTTAATTCCGTCTATGATTGACTTTACCGTACCCTTCTTAGGCTTGAGGTATGCGTTCAGCAAGTCCTTGAAAAGACCCTTTCTGACCTCAAGGTCAGGGATCTTCAGGCGTACGGTGTTCGCCTCACGGTCGTAGGAAGCGATTGTAAGATAGCCGGCCTGATAGAGCAGGGCGGTGGAATCGGTATTGAACAGGGCGAGGCCCGCGAGGTCGTCGAGGTCTCAGTCGGCATTGAGGATGAAGTGCGTGACTTCGTAGTCAGGGTGGCGCGGATTGCCGTGATGCTGGGGTAGGTATCTGAATCATGTCAATCGAGGATTGGCGATTGCGTCTCTTTAGAAGTAAAAGGGCACCCGGCGTGTCGGGGGTGACCGAAGTATAGTCCCTCCGGGACTATTCGCGTTGTGTCCTGTAACCCGGGGCTTTGCCTCGGGCTAACCGAAGTTAAGCCCCTCCGAGGCGAGTGAGTAGCGGTGAAGCGCCGGCTATCGGTCGGGGTGACGGAGGACGGGATGGCGCTGCAGGTTTGGATGGAATGGGTAAAATACTTATATTTGCAGTCGTTAACCGTAAAGAGATGTTGCTATGTCGATGAAGAGTCTGATACGATTTGATTGGGCCGCGAAGCGGATCCTCCGCGATAAGGCCAATTTCGAGGTTCTGGAGGGGTTCCTGTCGGTACTGCTTGGACAGCGAATCCTCATAAAGGAGATACTGGAGAGCGAAGGTAACCAGGACCAGTCCGACTCGAAGTTCAATCGGGTCGACATAATGGCCCGCGATGAGTCCGACGAACTGATAATCGTGGAGATCCAGCTGAGCCGTCAGGTACATTTCCTCGAACGTATGCTCTTCGGGGTGGGTAAGGCCCTGACCGAGAACCTCCGTCTCGGTGATGGTTACAGTAAGGTGAAAAAGGTGTACTCCATCGGCATCCTGTACTTCGACTTCGGGTCCGGATCGGACTACGTCTACCATGGGCAGACCCGTCTGCTGGGCCTCCATACGGGCGATGAGTTCGTACTGACGGAGCGGGACCGTGAAGGCCTCGACATGCGTCCGGTGAAGGACATCTTTCCGGAGTATTACGTGATCCGGGTGAGCGAGTTCGACCGTAACGCCGTGACTCCGCTGGAGGAATGGATGGAATACCTCAAGACGGGTAAAGTGCGTGAGGACACCGAAGTACCCGGCCTCCGGGAGGCGAAGAAGAAACTTGACTGGCTGAATATGGGCGAGGATGAACGCCGTGCCTACGACAGTTACCTCCTGAACCTGATGAATGAGCGCGAATGCCTTGAGACGGCGCGCCTGGAAGGCAAGGAAGAGGGAATGGCTGAAGGAAGGGCCCTCGGCAAGCAGGAGGGAATGGCTGAAGGAAGGGCCCTCGGCAAGGAAGAAGGAATGGCTGAAGGAATACTGCTCGGGGCTGAGCAAGCCAACCTCCTCACGGCGCAGAGGATGAAAGCCGCAGGCATCGACAGCGAGACTATATCCTCCATCACCGGACTGCCGGTAGAGCGCATCCGCACCCTGTAAGGATACTGTCCCCTTACCGAACTCGGCCTGATTTCAATGTATCGGATTTAGCTGTATTGACGCTCCTCACTTAGCGAGGATATATGTTACCGGAATCGGCCGGGTTTCAATGTATCGAATTTAGCTGTATTGGCGCTCCTCGCGTAGCGAGGATGTAGGGTAGGCATGTATCGACGCGCCCGCGTAGCGGGCCGGCGGCGCATGCTTTTAGTCGCTCCCTCCGTCTCCTGCTCCGCATCGCGGGGCTGTATGCTTAGGAATAGGTTGTGACTGAGGTTATGGCTGTGGGTTATCCTCCCTTTAGATGGATGATAAAGGGGGTATGCGACGCCGCGGATTGACCGAAGTATAGTCCCTCCGGGACTATTCGCGTTGTGTCCTGTAACCCGGGGCTTTGCCCCGGGCTAACCGAAGTTAAGCCCCTCCGGGGCGATGATCCTGATGTGCGACTATCAGACGTGGGGATAATGAAAAATAAAATAAGACACCTGGCTTCGGCCTAAGGTGTCTTATTTTATTTTTTACGGTTCAGATATACATCATGCTGCTGATATGTAACTCGCAAATTTTTAATCCTGCGGAGAAAAATTAGATTTACATATTACAGATCAGCAAGGATTGGGGAATTTTTTTATTTCTGGGAGAATGTCACGTCATCGACTACGAGAGTCTGCTTTCCTATGGTATAGAAACCGATGCCGGTGAAATCCAAAGGCATATAACGTACTTTGAGAATCTCCATATCATTGATGAAGAATTGGAGGACATCATTATCACTGATTAGTTTCCAAATCTGATTCTGCTTACCTTTCTCGGCTTTACCCCACTTTATATCCTGAGTGATGCTGCCTACACAGCGATTGTCGACAAAACGGAGAAATGTAACTGACTCCTTGTTGAAGACAAAAGCATAATAGTTGCCGAAATCACGGTAGTTGAAAATCATACCGGCCTGACGGTCCATATCGAGGTTATCCATCTTGACATTGGCGATTACCTCAAAAGGTCTCTTGACATCGACAGGAGCGTAGCAGTGTGTCTCAAAGGCGGTGTTCTCGGAACCCTTGGCGGCTCCGTTGAGATTCGCCGCAAGGCGCATGAATTTGGAGTCACCCTTTGACTTGATTGTCATCACTCCCTTGTCGATGATCGCTGTTCCGGAGTTGCTCTCGCCTGCGCTCTCTGTCCAGCCGAGGGAATTGGCGTCGAATGTTTCGACGAACTTCTGTGCATGTACTCCGAAGCCCAGAGCTGCCACCATGCACATGGAAAGAATAGTTCTTTTCATTGTCGGGTATTGTTGTGGTTAATATAATGGATGTTACATACTGCTCGCTTTGCCGATTCTTGTCTGGAGCTCTTCTACCATGGGTTCAAGTTCCTTAGGCAATCGGTCCACTTCATCAAACTCTCCATGTCGGGCCTGCATGGCGCCGGCCACTTCCGAGGATATCTTTATCTGGAATGCCACCCGTTCCGGTGTGGTCACATCGCGTACGGTCACGCGGTTGCGGATTTGTTTTTCAGACATATTGAACGTCTTATATTTCCAGGGAGTCTGTAAATATCCGCCATGGAAATCGGTCGTTTCAATCTCAGGGAAATAGTTCAGAAGGATCTGATGAAGAAGTTTCCACGCTGCCTGACTATTGACCTCTCCGTTCTCGGAAATTGTATAGTACTGTGGGTCAAGAGTGACTGTAATGTATTTATTCACCAGTCCGGAGGCTGCTGAACCTCTATAAAACCCGTCCTGCATGAGATTGAAGGAAAGTGAATTACGCTCATCGCTTCCATAGAATTTCGAGTGGGCCGTGGTGTACTCATTGCATTCTACACGGATGATTGCCACCTGATTCTTTTTTTGAGGCCGGGAGAATTCGCCATAGCCGTAGCCAATCAGGTTGTTGTCAACGTAAATCGCGGCTTCCTGAGGCTGGACCGTGATTTTGATTACTTTTGCCTTCTTGTCGGCATAGATGGGAAGGGCAATGATTAAGGTCATTAACAAGAAAAGTAGTTTCTTCATGACGGTTGCTTAATATGGTTTACTGGAATATCTATAGTCTTTGGGCACTTGAATTTCAATCAGATTCCCTCTGCTGTCTTTTACGTTGATCCGGCGATTATATACTTCCATTCCGTTGTCTCTGCCGGATACTTCAATGTAAGCCTGACCTTTTGGTACGGTATAATACACGAGGTCACGTCCAAGATATTCACCGTCAATATAGATTTCCACCTGACGCTCCTGACAGGTTACCGCGATGGTTTTCGCCGGAGTAGAGCATGAGGCAAGAAGTGGCGTGCATATGCACACCGTCAGATAATGACGCCGTATGGCGTTCGTAATGAATGGGAATGAATTGAATAAGAGAAAACTCATTTCTCGGATTTTACCTGCCACCGCTTCTCCTTTGTGGCTGTATAAAAACAGAATGCGTGAGAGCCGTACTTGTTGCTCGTCCCGCTTTCTGAGGCCCTGGAATTGCCCATCATGGTAGAACGAGCAAACATGCAGAAGCCTCACGCAGATTATATGTACATATACCACCAGCTCACGCTCCCGCGTGCGCTGGAGATAGAATCTACATATCCACAAGGCATCTACCGTTTGCTACATTCTTGACCATGATTGAAATTTTCCAGGTTTCAGAAAGCCAAGAAAGAGCGTCGAGTAAACGCTTTCTAAAAAACTGATTGTCAGGACCTCCGTCCTGACAGGTACGTCGTGGTGACGTCGCCGCTTCCCGCCCGCTTTACCCTGACTGGGCTTATGCATTGCGGTCTGCGCCGCTAAGTTAAGAATTAATTTTGAATCTGGCAAGAGGAGGAGAATGGAACGGCATGAAATTCCCCGCATCGATTCACCGCTATGCGGGCGCTGATGCGGAGATTCAGGGCGGAAATTGACCGACCCGCACCGATGGAGCCGTGTGGCAGTCCGTTGATGCGGGTCGGTAAGGCGGGTCGGGCGGGGAAAGTCAGTGTCTTTACCCTCGGGCCGTGTTATTGTTTCCTGGACGGCGTGTCGGGTTCGGGGGCGAAGCGGTTGGGGAAGGTCCAGTGCTGGCGTGGACGGACCATGGCGTAGATCACGAGGCCGATGCCGAGCAGGATGAAGGGGATGCTGAGCATCTGGCCGAGGTTCATGCCGTATTTGGCAATCATCTCATATTCGGAGCTGACCTGCACGTTCTTAAGGTACTCGATGAGGAAGCGGGGCACGAAGATGCCTATGAAGAAGACCCCTGTGATGAGCCAGGGACGCTCCTCGGCGTTGCGCTTCCAGTACATCCACATGAGCAGGATGAACAGGCAGAAATAGCACAGTGCCTCGTAAATCTGCGTGGGATGGCAGGGAAAAGTCTCACCGTTGCGCACGAAGACGAATCCCCACGGCAGGTCGGTGAAACCGCCGTAGATCTCGGAATTCATCAGATTGCCGAGGCGTATGAGGCCGCCGACCAGCGCGATGGGTATGACGATTTTATCGAATACCCACGAAGCGGGTTTCTTGCTCACGCACCACGAGAATATCAGCAGGGCGATGATGTTGCCGATCGTGCCGCCGTGGCTCGCCAGGCCTCCCTGCCATACTTTCAGAATCTCTCCGGGGTGTTGTGAATAGTAGGGCCATTCGTAGAAGAATACGTGGCCGAGGCGCGCGCCGACAATAGTGCCGATCACGAGGTAGGCCAGCAGTATGCCGAGCCATCTCTCAGGGGCGCCCTCGTGCTTGAACATGGCGGCCACGATTTGATAGCCGGCGTAGAAACCGATGGCAAACGCCAGTCCGTACCATCTTACACTCAGCGGACCCAGTGTGAAGATGACCGGATCGGCATTCCAAATAATTTCAGCAATCATGATGTCATATACGTTAAATTCATCCGCTCTACCGAAGTGCAGTCCCTCCGGGACTGTCGACACGGGTCGTTGTCAACCCCGGGCTTTGCCCGGGGCTAACCGAGGTGAAGCCCCTCTGGGGCAACGGGTGCCCGAGGTTGAGTGGCTTCCGGGGCAAAGGGTGCCAAGTTGAGTCTTTTCCGGGGGAACGGGTGCCCGAGGTAAAGCTTTCGGGGGCAGTTGTCAGAATCCGCTGACGGCGTCCGGACGCCGTCAGCGGATATGGGGGTGACGGGGCCGTCAGAGGGCGGCTACGATCTCGTCGGTATCCTTGGCGATCATCATTTCCTCGTCGGTGGGGATGACCACGACCTTCACCTTCGAGTCGGGTCCGGAAATCTCGATTTCCTCGCCGCGGGTCTTGTTGGCCTCTGCGTTGAAGGTGATGCCGAGGAACTCCAGCTGCTTGCAGATCTTCTCGCGTGTGCCGGTCTGGTTCTCGCCTACGCCGCCGGTGAAGACGATGATGTCGACGCCGCCGAGCACGGCGGTGTATGCGCCGATGTATTTCAGGATGCGGTACTCATACATGTCGAGTGCCATGATGGCGCGCTCGTTGCCTGCCTCTACGGCAGCCTCGATGTCGCGCATGTCGGAGGAGATGCCGCTCACGCCGGCCACACCGCTGTCCTTGTTGATGAGCTTCATGAGGCCGTCGGCGTCAAGGTTCATCTGCTGCATGAGGTATACGAGCGCTCCGGGATCGACGTCGCCCACGCGGGTGCCCATCATCAGGCCCTCGGTCGGAGTGAGGCCCATGGAGGTGTCGACGGAGATGCCGTCCTTGATGGCGGTGACACTGGCGCCGTTGCCGATGTGGCAGGTGATGATGCGCTGCTTGTCGTAGGGAACGCCGAGGAACTCGCAGGCGCGGCGCGACACGTAGCGGTGGCTCGTGCCGTGGAAGCCGTAACGGCGCACGCCGTACTTCTCGTAGGCCTCATAGGGGAGCGCGTACATGTAGGCCTTGGCGGGCATGGTCTGGTGGAAGGCTGTGTCGAACACGGCCACCTGGGGCACATCGGGCAGAATGTCCGTCACAGCCTCGATGCCGGTGATGTTGGCCGGATTGTGGAGCGGAGCCACGGGGTAGCACTCCTTCACTTTCTCGATTACTTCGGGAGTGATGAGCACCGACTTATTGAACTTCTCCATGCCGTGCACCACGCGGTGGCCTACGGCCTGGATCTCGTCATAGCTCTTGATGACACCCTCTTTCGGGTCGGCGAGCACCTTGAGCACCTGGCGCACGGCCTCCTTGGCGTCGGGCATCGGCACCACGATGGTCTCCTTCGAGCCGTCGGGGCGCTTGAACTTGAGGAATGAGTCGGGGAGACCGATCTTCTCCACGCCGCCTTCGGCGAGTACCTTCTTGTCGGTCGAGTCGATGAGTTTGTATTTTACGCTGCTGCTGCCGCAGTTCAGGACTAAGATTTTCATTGTATTGTGTTTTTTTCGGGGGTGGTGGGGATGCGTCGGGCACGCGGGGCCCGACGCGGTATGAAAGCCGGGTTATTGCTCCGGGGGAATCCGGGGGTGCGCCGAAGGGTGCATGGATCGTCCCCCGGGGGAGAATGGGATCAGTTCTTCTTTTCGCCGATGGCCTGGTTGCAGGTCACGATTATGGTGTTGACGATGTCATCTACCGTAGCACCGCGCGAGAGGTCGTTGACCGGAGCGGCGAGACCCTGGAGAATCGGGCCCACGGCACCTGCGCCTGCGAGACGCTGCACGAGCTTATAGGCGATGTTGCCCACTTCGAGCGAGGGAAAGATGAGGGTGTTGGCGCGGCCGGCCACATTCGAGCCGGGAGCCTTCTTGGCAGCTACGTCGGGCACGATGGCGGCGTCGCTCTGGAGCTCGCCGTCCACTACGAGCGACGGATCCATCTGACGGGCGATCTCGACGGCATTGCGCACCTTGTCGACGCGCTCATGCTGCGCGCTGCCCCATGTGGAGAAGCTGAGCATGGCCACACGCGGGTCGAGGCCGGCGATGTTCCGGGTGGTCTTGGCTGTCTCTACGGCTATCTGTGCGAGTTCCTCGCTTGTGGGATCGGGCACCACCGCGCAGTCGGCGAAGATGAGCATGTGGTCGTCGCCATAGGGCACGTTCTCCGGAAGGAGCATGATGAACGCGCCGGACACGACCGAGATGCCGGGCTTTGTCTTCAGCACCTGGAAGGCGGCGCGGAGCACGTGCGACGTGGGGCTCAGGGCGCCGGCCACCATGCAGTCGGCATCGCCGGCCTTGATCATGAGGCAGCCGAGATAAAGGGGATTCTTCACCTGCTCGGCGGCCATTTCGGCTGTGACGCCTTTCTTCTTGCGGAGCTCATGGAAGAGCTCGGCGTATTTGGCTGTGTACTCGGTGTCGTCGGGGTTGACTACCTCTGCCTCGGCGATGTGCTTCAGGCCGAGTGTCTCGGCCTCCGCCAGGATTTCGTCGCGGTGGCCTACGAATACGACGCGGGCGATCTTGTCGGCCAGGATGCGGTCGGCCGCCTGGAGCGTACGGGGTTCTTTCGACTCGGGAAGCACAAGCCTCTGGGGATTTGCCTGCGCTGTGGCAGTGAGGCGTTCAAAAAGTGTCATGATATATTGAATTTAAGTGTAAGAGATGTGTCAATGCGGGTTGCCGTCGGTGCGGCGGGAGGAGTACTGACTACAAAATTAATAAATTGCGCGACACGAGCCACAGCCAACTCCCGAAAATAACTTATTTTTTATTAATTTTGCGCCATGATTCTTTTCCGACGCCTGCATGGGTTCATATTGAAGACCTTCCTGCCACTGTTCGCGATGACATTCTTCATCGTGCTCTTCATCGTGCTCATGCAGTTCCTCTGGCGTTACGTCGACGACCTCGTGGGCAAGGGCCTCGGCATAGGCGTGCTCGGCGAGCTGTTCTTCTACGCCGCCGTGTCGATGGTGCCCATGGCGCTCCCTCTGGCCATTCTTCTCGCCTCGCTGATGACATTCGGCAACCTCGGCGAGAAATTCGAACTCACCGCCATGAAGGCCTCCGGCATCTCGCTCATACGCGTCATGGCGCCGCTCATAGTCACCATAGGCCTGATAGCGGTCGGTGCCTTTTTCTTCCAGAACGACATCCTCCCCAAGGCCCAGGTGAAGATGTGGACGCTCCTTTTCTCCATGCGTCAGAAATCCCCCGAGCTGGAGATACCCGAGGGTGTGTTCTACGACCAGATACCAGGCTTCAACCTCCATGTGCAGCGCAAGGACCGCGAATCCGGAATGCTCCACGGCGTGATGATCTACGACGTGAGCCGGGGCGGAGACAACGCCACCGTCATCACGGCCGACTCGGCAAGGCTCTCGCTTACCAAGGACATGCGCTTCCTCTACCTCCACCTATATCAGGGGGAGCAGTTCGAGAACCTCCGCGACCAGAACCGCAGCGCCGGCGCCAACATCCCGTTCCGCCGCGAGACATTCGTCGACAAGCAGGTGCTCATACCTTTCGACGCCAACTTCAACCGTATGGACGAGGGGGGAATGCGCGCCCAGTACGTGGGTAAGAACATGGCCGAACTGCGGCATACGATGGACTCCATCAACGTGAGGATCGACTCCATCGGACGCGCCAACGTCGACTGGCTCATATCCTCGGAGCAGCCGATGCTCGGATCCATGCGCAGCCGCTCCCTTTCCCCTGCGACCTCCGGCGGCGTCCCTGCCTCGGCATCCGCTTCCTCCGCGAAGCCGAAGGGAGAGGGGGAGCAGGCCCGGGAGGCCGATGAGGCGTTCGCCGCCCTGGTGCCCGTGGACATCGATACCCTGGTGGCGAAGCTGCCGGAGATAAAGAGGGCCGACGTATTCGCCAACGCCATCAGCATCTCGAAGCGGCGTCAGGACATGCTCGTGTTCCGGGCCCAGATGACGGCCGACGAAAAGGGGCGTTACCGCCGTCATGACATCGAACTGATAAAGAAATTCACCCTCAGCGTGGCCTGTCTTATATTCTTCTTCATCGGCGCCCCCCTCGGAGCCATCATACGCAAGGGCGGTCTGGGCACGCCGCTGGTGATCTCAGTGCTCCTTTTCCTCGTGTACTACATCATCGACAACACCGGCTACAAGATGGCCCGCGACGGCCATGCGGAGGTATGGGTCGGAATGTGGATGTCGACTTTCGTGCTGGCTCCGCTGGGAGTCTACGTCACATGGATGGCCATGAACGACTCCGCCGGCCTCGACCCTGACCGCATCAAGGGATTCTTCCGCCGCCTTGTCGGCATCAGGCCCAAGCGCAGCGTGGCCGTGAAGGAGGTGATAATCCACGACGTCGACCCCGGCCGGGCGCTGGAGATGCTCCGCACGTTGGCCGACGACGCCGCGCGGCTCGGCCGCCGCTACTCCCGCCGCATCGGCTATGTGGCCTATCTGACGCGCGGCATCAGCCGGCGGCGTGTCGGGAAGTTCGGCGAGGAAGTGGACGCTGTCGTGGAATATCTCAACGACTGGCGCGATCCGCGCCTGGTGAAGCGGCTGTCGGGATTCCCGCTCGTACTCCCGCTGTGGATCTATCGTCCTTCTGGAGGAATCCGCTGGGTCGGCATGACGCTGGCCGTGCTTTTTCCCGTCGGACTCCCGCTGTGGTTCGCGGGTATGCGCGCCCGGCGCGCCCTTTGCGCCGACTGCGCTGCCGTAGGGCGGCTTTGCTCCGGGATTGAAAAAGAAATATCCGGCGTTCCTGACGATGCCTTCGGCGCCCCCGGCGCCGACGCATGAATAAGGCCATAAATAAAAACAGCCGATATGTCGGAAAAACATATCGGCTGTTTTTATTTATGCGTCGGCATTACTCGTTGACGCCATCGGCGCGGAGAGCCTCCATGCGGCGCTGGATCTCTTCCTGGACGCGCTTGAGCTCTTCGAACTCGCGGGTGTTGCGGATGCGGTTGAATCCATCGAGAGTCTGACGGGCTTCGTCGAGGGCGGCGTAGATGCGCTCGCGCTCGGCGTCCTTGATGTCGTTGGCCATCTTGATGAGGGAGGCAAGGCCAGAGGCGTGCTTCAGCACGTCGGCGCCTGTCACGACAGTGCCGCCGCTCTTCTTGGAGGCTGCCTCCTGCTTACGGCGCCATGCCATGATGGCGGCATACTTATTGTTGAGGCTGGCGTCATTGAATTTCTGACGGCGTTCTTCGGATTTACCTTTAAGATACTCTTCGGCATACATTGCCACTGTCTCTTCTTTGTTAGGACGCATTTCGGTTGTGTCTTTTTAGGGTTAAAAGTAAATTGATCGTAAGGGGTAGGGCTTCCGTGGCGGAGTAAAACCGGAGCCGGCGGAAGTTTACATTGCAAAATTGATAAAAAATTTTTATATATCGCATTTTTATATCGAAAAATTTTGCTCCGGATATGTTTTTTTCAGCGCTTTAGCATGATTTAAAGGTATGCCGGGGTATTTTCTTGAAGATTTTGATTATCTTTACCAAATAAACAAAACAGACAACGTATATGCGCAACGACGACGAACTCCGCGGTCTCTCCCTGCTCGGAAACCAGGGCACGGCTTACCCGCAGGATTACGATCCCTCATTGCTTGAGACCTTCGACAACAAGCATACCGACAACGAGTATGTGGTGACGTTCAACTGTCCGGAATTCACCACCCTTTGTCCGAAGACCGGACAGCCCGATTTCGGCCACATCTACATATCCTATATCCCGAGGGTGAGGATGGTGGAGAGCAAGAGCCTCAAGCTTTATCTTTTCTCCTTCAGGAACCACGGCGATTTCCACGAGGACTGCGTCAACATCATCATGAAGGACCTCCGAGCCCTCATGGATCCGAAGTATATCGAGGTGCGCGGCATCTTCATGCCGCGTGGAGGAATAAGCATATATCCCTTCGCCAACTGGGGCGACTCCGAGCATCAGGACCTGGCCCGCGCCCGACGTGTGGCCATATTTACCGAAAACACCGCCGCCGCCCGGCAGAATCCCCTCTGAGGCCTATGGCGCGAAGCGAAAAATCAGACCCCAATGAAAGACTGCGTACTTATACTGTCGGGCGGAATGGACTCCACCTCGATGCTCCATGAATTCCGCGACCGCATAGCCCTGGCCGTAAGCTTCGACTACGGCTCCAACCACAACGCCCGCGAGATAGCCTGCGCGGCTGAGAACTGCCGCCTCCTCGGCGTGGAGCATCTCGTGATACCCCTTAAGTTCATGGGAGATTATTTCGAGAGCTCACTTCTCTCCGGCGCCGACGCGATACCCGAAGGACACTATGCCGAGGACAACATGAAGAGCACCGTGGTGCCCTTCCGCAACGGCATCATGCTCAGTGTGGCCTGCGGGCTGGCCGAGAGCCGAAAGCTGAAGCACGTGATGATGGCCAACCACGGAGGGGACCATACCGTATATCCCGACTGCCGCCCCGGATTCGTGGACGCCATGAGCGAGGCCATGAGGGAGGGCACTTTCGACGGCATCACCGTCTTCGCCCCCTATACCGGCATCACCAAGGCCGACATAGCGCGCCGCGGAGCCGCCGCCGGACTCGATTTCGCCCTTACCTACAGTTGCTATAAGGGGGGAGAGAAGCACTGCGGGCGCTGCGGCACATGCGTGGAGCGCCGCGAGGCCCTGATGCTCGCCGGCATTCCCGACCCCACGCCGTATGAGGATGCCTGACGGCGGAAGAATCCGTTAAAACCATTGATGCGAAGATGTATTACGTAAAGAAGAGACTGGAGGTCTCGGCCGCCCATCGGCTGGACCTGTCGTATGAGAGCAAGTGCAGCTGCCTGCACGGCCATAACTGGATAGTGACCGTGGAGTGCCGTGCGCGCGAACTGAACGCCGACGGGATGGTGACAGATTTCACCCATGTGAAGCAGCTTATCCATGACCGCCTCGACCATGCGGTGCTCAATGACGTGCTCCCGTTCAATCCCACGGCCGAGAATATCGCCCGCTGGGTGGTGGACAATGTGGAGAACGCATGGCGGTGCGAGGTGCAGGAATCGGAAGGGAATACGGCCGTCTACGAGCGCGACGACGACGACTGACCCCGCCGGTATGCTCCGGCGCCCGGGCGGCCTCACACCGGTATATGGTTCCCGGAAAAAAAGAATTCGACACAATGAGTAAGATCAACGAAATATTCTATTCCCTTCAGGGGGAGGGGAGGCATTCCGGCGAGGCGGCCGTATTCGTGCGCTTCTCGGGATGCAACCTGAAATGCCCCTTCTGCGACACCCTCCATGAATCCGGTACGGAGATGACCGAGGAGGAGATCGTGGCCGAGGCAAGCCGTTACCCTACCCGGCTTGTGGTGCTGACGGGGGGCGAGCCGTCGTTATGGATCGGCGCCTCCCTGGTCGACAGGCTCCATGAGGCGGGAAAGTATATAGCCGTCGAGACCAACGGTACGAACCCTCTGCCCGACGGCGTCGACTGGATCACTATGTCGCCCAAGGCCGGCATGGCGCCGGGGGCCGACGTGATGCGCCTGCAGCGGGCCGACGAGATAAAGGTCGTGGACCTGGGGCAGGACCTGGAACGGTATTTCCTCCTGCCTCAGCGCGGGGAGACGACGCTTATGTATCTCCAGCCCTGCTTTGTGGACGATGCGGAAGAATACGCCCGCAATGTGGAGCGCACCGTTGGCCGCGTGAAGGCCGATTCCCGGTGGCGCCTGTCGGCGCAGCTGCACCGGTTCCTTCAGATCCCGTAGCGACTCCGTCTGCCGGGGGCCGCCCCCGGCATGGCCCGAGGCGATGGATATAAATATGACGCACCCCGGAGACCGGCCATGCCGGTTCCCGGGGTGCGGTCTTATTTCTGCAATCCCTTCGAAGGGATCCTTACGCTTCCTTGGAGGCCGACTTGCGGCCGAGGCGCTTGGGCTTGGCTGCCACCGGCTCTTCCATCTCTTCCACGCCCACGAGGGCGCCGTCGATCATGATGCGGCCGCAGTACTCGCAGACGATCACCTTCTTATGCATCTTGATTTCAAGCTGACGCTGGGGCGGGATCTTGTTGAAGCAGCCGCCGCACGCCTTGCGCTGCACGGTCACGATGCCGAGGCCGTTGCGGGCGTTGCCGCGTATGCGCTTGAAGGCTGCCAGGATGTAGTCGTCGCCTACCTCCTTCTCAAGGTCCTTGGCCTTTAGGCGCAGTTCCTCGGCCTCCTTTTTGGTCTCGCTCTCGATCTCTTCGAGCTCCTTCTTCTTGTCTTCGAGGGTGTGCTCGTGGTCGGCCAGGTCCTGACGGGCCTTTTCAGTGTCGGCCTGTTTCTGCTCGATCTTGGCGTGGGCTTCGCGGATATTCTTCTCGGCGAGCTGGATTTCGAGTGTCTCGAACTCCTTCTCCTTTTCGAGGAAGGCGTATTCGCGGTTGTTGCGCACGTTGTCGATCTGCTCCTCATAGCGGGCGATCTTCACGCGGCGCTCCTCAATCTCACCCTGCTTGCGGGCGATGAGCTCGTTCTGGTCGGCTATCTCGTCGGTGAATTTCTGGATGCGCGTCTGATAGCGTATGATCTCGTCTTCGAGGTCCTTGACCTCGTTGGGGAGTTCGCCGCGCAGGAACTTGATGCGGTCGATTTCGGAGAGCACTGTCTGAAGCTTGTAGAGGGTCTTCAGGCGGTCTTCGACGGTGCGTTCTTTGTCGGTCTTCTTTTCTGCCATGATTCTATATGGATGCTTGTTGATTTCAGATTGTGGCTACGGGGCTGCTTTCGGTTTCGGCGAAATAGGTCACGCAGTCGGGGAATGCGTCGCGGATTATGCGTGAGAAGAGCTTCTTGGCGCAGAGTTCGCTCTCGTAGTGCCCGATGTCGGCCAGGAGGATGTCATGGCCGTAGGAGGTGTAGTCGTGGTACTTGAGGTCACCGGTCAGCAGCGCGTCGGCGCCTTCGGCGATGGCGCGGCGTATGAGCGACGCTCCCGAGCCTCCGCACAGCGCCACTTTCCGGATCACTATATGGGGCGACTGCGCAGAATAGCGCAGGCATCCCACATTGAGTGTCTCCTTGGCCTTGCGCAGGAATTCGAGCTTCGGCGTGGGGGTGATGTCGCCGATGATTCCCAGCCCGGCCGAGGAATCGGAGGCATGGGGTTCGAGCACCCGCAGGCGGTGGATGTTGAGCATCCGGGCAAGCTCGTAGCTCACTCCGTCCACGGCCGAGTCGAGGTTGGTGTGCGAGGCGTAGATGGCGAGGTCCTCCTTTATGGCGCGGGCCACGATCCGCTGTGTCGGCGTGGCGCCGGTCACCTGTTTCAGGCCCGAGAAGAGCAGCGGGTGATGGCTGATTATCATGTTGCACCTGCGGCGCAGTGCCTCGTCGAGTATCTCCTCGGTTATGTCGAGGCAGAGGAGCACGGCGCTGACCTGCATTTCCGGATCGCCGACCTGCAGGCCGGTGTTGTCGTAGGATTCCTGAAGGCTCTTGGGGGCGAAGTCCTCGATTACTTTTGCTATATCCTTGACTTTTATCATTCCGTAGGGATTTGATGCTACTTTTTGTCGGCCGGCACAAGCTTGAGGTAGAGCTCGTCGAGCTGGGCGTCGTCGATGGGGGAGGGGGATTCGTTCATTACGTCGCGTCCGGAGTTGTTCTTCGGGAACGCGATGACGTCCCGTATCGTATCGAGTCCGGCGAGAATCGACACGAAGCGGTCGAATCCGAGGGCGAGGCCGCCGTGAGGGGGCGCGCCGTACTTGAAGGCATCCATAAGGAAGCCGAACTGTTCGTGGGCGCGCTCGGGAGTGAAGCCGAGGAGCTCGAACATGGTGTCCTGCAGCTCGGCGTCATGGATTCGGATTGAGCCGCCGCCGAGTTCGGTGCCGTTGACCACGATGTCGTAGGCCGTGGCGCGTACGTTGCCCGTGTCCGTGCGGAGCATGGGCACGTCGTCGGGATTGGGGGCGGTGAAGGGGTGGTGCATCGCGTAGTAGCGCTGGGTTTCCTCGTCCCATTCGAAGAGGGGAAAGTCCACTACCCAGAGCGGAGCGAACGTATTCTTGTCGCGCAGACCGAGGCGGTTGCCCATCTCAAGGCGGAGCTCGCAGAGCTGCTTGCGGGTCTTCATCGTCTCGCCGGTCATGACGAGCAGCAGGTCGCCGGGCTTGGCGCCAGCACGCTCTCCCCATGCCTTGAGGTCATCCTCGGTATAGAATTTTCCGACGGAGGATTTCACCGATCCGTCGGCCTCGAACTTGACGTAGATAAGGCCCTTGGCTCCCACCTGCGGACGCTTCACGAAGTCGGTGAGCTGGTCGAGCTGCTTGCGTGTGTAGCCGGCGCATCCGGGCACGCAGATGCCCACTGCTATCTGTGCGTCGTCGGCCACGCTGAAGCCGTGTCCCTGAGCGAGGTCGGTCAGCTCCACGAAGGGCATTCCGAAGCGCAGGTCGGGCTTGTCGGAGCCGTAGAGGCGCATGGCGTCGGCCCAGGTCATGCGGGTGAAGGGCTCGGTGAAGTCAATCCCCTTCACGTATTTGAATATGTGCTTCACAAGCCCCTCGAACATATTGATGACATCCTCCTGCTCCACGAACGACATCTCGCAGTCCACCTGCGTGAACTCCGGCTGGCGGTCGGCGCGCAGGTCTTCGTCGCGGAAGCACTTCGCGAGCTGGAAATAGCGGTCGTAGCCGCTCACCATCAGAAGCTGCTTGAAGAGCTGCGGACTCTGCGGGAGGGCGTAGAACTCGCCGGGATTCATGCGGGAGGGCACCACGAAGTCGCGGGCTCCTTCGGGGGTGGATTTCACCAGGATCGGAGTCTCAATCTCAAGGAAGCCCTGAGAGTCGAGGTATCGGCGGATCTCGAAGGCCATCTTGTGGCGCAGCTCCAGATTCTTGCGCACGCAGGGGCGGCGGAGGTCGAGGTAGCGGTATTTCATGCGGAGGTCATCGCCGCCGTCGGTCTTGTCCTCGATGGTGAAGGGGGGGATTTCGGAGCGGTTGAGGATCTTCACGTCGGAAGCGATTATCTCGATTTCGCCGGTGGGGATATTGGGGTTCTTGGAGGTGCGTTCCTCCACCTTGCCCTTGATTTCCACCACGAACTCGCGCCCGAGGGAATTGGCGATGTCGCACACTTCGGGATTGACTTCCTGATTGAACACTACCTGAGTGATGCCGTAGCGGTCGCGCAGGTCGAGGAAAGTCATTCCTCCCATTTTGCGCACACGCTGCACCCATCCTGCGAGTCTTACCTCGCGTCCTGCGTCGGCGAGACGGAGCTCGCCGCAAGTCTTGTCTCTATACATGGTCTAAATGATGTGCTGTAGGATTGCGGGAGTTTACGGGGCGCAGCCCCGGTCTACTCTCACTTAAACATACAAAGTTAGTGAAAAAATCCCGAACTCCCGAATTTTCGCCCCGATAGCGTCGGATTTTCCATCGGTTTCCCTCCCGGCGGTCGATAAATATATGGTCGGGAGGTGCTTGCGGGAGTAAATTTGCCGGAAAAACAGGAAAACATGAATGACGTAAAGCAAAAACTGCAGCGCCCGGTGCTGCGCGAACTGGTGATGTATGTGCTGGCGGCCGTGTGTCTTGTGGCGGCCATTGTGGCGGTGTTCCTCGGAATGTTCATCGCCCCGGCCGGCGAGGTGCATGGATCGGTACTGACGTATTTCGGAATATCGGCCGCCTTCTGCGGTTCGCTGCTGGGCATATCGGCCCACTGCTCCAACGAGCTCACCCGCTTCAAGAATGACATCATCGACTCACTCACCCAAAAACCTTAATCATATGAACAGACCCGAAAAGATCATCATCCATTGCTCGGCCACCAAGGAAGGGCGTGACTTCACGGCGGCCGACATCGACCGCTGGCACCGAGCCCGCGGATTCCTCCGTATCGGTTATCACTACGTAGTGCGTCTTGACGGCACTGTCGAGCCGGGACGTGCGGAATCCGAGACCGGCGCCCACTGCCCCCAGCAGGGGATGAACCGCCGCTCGGTCTCCATCTGCTATATCGGAGGACTTGACTCCTGCGGCACTCCCAAAGACACGCGCACCTCAGGTCAGAAGCGCTCCATCCTCGCGCTGATCGCCTCCATACGTTCGCGTCACGGCCATCTTCCCGTCTGCGGCCACCGCGACATCCCCGGCGTGGCGAAGGCCTGCCCATGCTTCTCCGCCATCGCGGAATACGCCTCCGTCTGACGTCAATCCCTCCGCCATAACCCCGTCTGACAGGCCCCCCGCCATAAAACCGTATGTCGTACCCCTGTCTAACATAAACATCCCGGCAATCAGTCTTCTGATTGCCGGGATGTCCGTTGTGAGCGATAAACGGGGTTCGAACCCGCGACCCTCAGCTTGGGAAGCTGATGCTCTACCAACTGAGCTATTATCGCAGATGATGAATGGCGGGGCGACAGTCGAGCCCCGGATGGCCCGATGCGCTTACCGGTTGCAAAGTTAATGTTTTTTTTCTGACTTCACAATGTTTGGTGCAAAAATCGCCGGAGAATTTTAAAAAGCCCGGTCGATGCGCTCTGCCATATGCCGGAATGGCCGATGTTGCGTATCTCGGAAATAATCGCCATATTTGCGGTAAAATAGAATAGATAAGCATGAAGGGTCAGAAAGTGAAATATGCGATTGGCGACCAGGATTTCAAGTCGCTTCGTGAAGAAGGATACCTGTATGTCGACAAGACTGCTTTTATTGAAAAGATACTGGAAGGTAGTAAGTACTATTTCCTCGCACGTCCGCGCCGGTTCGGAAAGAGCCTCTTCCTTTCGACGCTTAAATACTTCTTTGAAGGCAGACGCGAACTTTTCAAGGGGCTCTATATAGATTCCGTCGACTGGGATTGGGAATCCTATCCGGTACTCCATCTTGACCTTAATACCGACCGGTATGCCGGGACGGGATTGCTTGAGGGAGTGCTTGACAATCTTTTCCGGAAATGGGAGACAATATACGGGATCGATGTCAGGGATACGGAGCCGTCACAGCGTTTCAAGACTATCATCGAAGGGGTGCATGAGAAGACTGGACGTCAGGTGGTGGTGCTCGTTGATGAGTACGACAAGCTACTTGTGGGAAACCTTCATAAAGACCATGATTTCGAGCATTACCGTACACGTCTGGCATCACTTTACAGTAACTTCAAGAGTTCCGCTGAACATCTTCGTCTGGTTTTCCTTACAGGTGTGAGCCGATTCAGCAAGCTCAGCGTGTTCTCTGACCTCAATAACCTCAACGACATATCTTTTGACGATGAGTACGCCGATATATGCGGCATAACGGAGTGCGAGCTTCTTGAGAATTTTCAGGAGGGAATCGGGAAACTTGCCTTGAAGCGACGCGAGGACTTCGAGTCGGCATGCCGGCGGCTGAAACGAAGTTACGATGGCTACCGCTTCGCCCCGGAAGGGAGCGACATCTACAATCCCTGGTCGCTGCTCAGCTGTATGCAGAAGGGGAGGATAAGGGGGTATTGGAATGATGTGGGATCGGCGTCAATAGTGGCCGAGGTGCTCAGCGAGGCGGATGTCGACATTGAGGAGATACTGAATGCCCGTTGGTCGTTTTCGCGTCTGGCGGGACTGGACCTCCGCAATGCCGATCCGACGGCATTGCTGTATCAGACCGGGTATCTTACGATAGCCGACTATGACTTCACGTATGATGAGGTGAGTCTGAAGGTGCCCAACGATGAAGTAAAGGAGGGACTGTTCAATGACCTGCTACCGTTTTACGTCAAAGGCCGGGAAGGACGGCCGGAGAGTGTGGTAGGGAAGATAAAGCGGGCGATACGCGAGGGAAAGCCGGAGGAGATGATGAAGTGTCTCGACGCCTATTTCGCCGGTATCCCCTACAACTTGAAGATGGATAACGAAAACAACTTCCACAATGCTTTCTACATCCTTACCACGTTGCTCGGCATCGATGCCAAGGCAGAGGTGCATACTTCTGACGGACGCATCGACCTCCTTATTGAAACTGATGACTTCATATATGTCATCGAGCTTAAATATGACTCTTCTTCCGAAGAGGCCCTCCGTCAGATCGAAGAGAAAGGGTATGTCCGCAGGTTTTCTACTGATCCGCGCCGCCTATTCAGGATAGGAGTCAGCTTCTCCTCCGCATTCCGCCGCATCGGCAGCTGGAAAATAAAGTAACGGGTCGGTGCCGACGATTGGCGGAAGGGGAAATGCGTTAAGTGCTGATATCGATATGAAGAAAATGTTTTATCTGATTGCGCCGGTGTTCGCGGTTATGGCCGGGTGTGTCGGCGAGGATGAGCCAGAGGTGAGGTCAATCGTGGAAGTGGGCGACAGGCTGCCGGAGTTCAGTGTGGTGCTGAACGACGGATCGACGCTTACGACGGAAATGCTGCGTGGCGCCGAGAGCATGATCGTATTCTTCACCACTACCTGCGGCGACTGCCGACGCGAGCTCCCGCGCATAAATACCTATGCCGACGCTCACCCGGAGGTGCGCGTCGTGTGCATTTCCCGCAGCCAGACGCAGCAGCAGGTAGAGGCCCTGTGGGAGGAGAAGGGGCTTACGATGCCTTATTCGGTGCAGACGGATGCCGGGGTCTATTCGATGTTCGCCACTGCAGGCGTGCCCAGGGTATATACGGCCGATGCGTCGCTGTATGTCACGGGAGTGTACCTTCTGGAGTAGCTGACGCACGCTTACTCCTGCTCCGAGAGGTAGTCGGCCACGATGGAGAGGAGCTCTTCACCGTAGGAGTCGTAGCGCACGCGCCCCATTCCGAATACTTCAAGCATTGCCTTGCGGTTGGTGGGGAGACGCCTGCATATGTCGACTATGGTGGAGGTATGGAGCACGGTGTAGAGCGGTTTGCCGTCGGCTTTACTGCGGCGCCATTCGGTCAGACGGCGGTAAAGCCGGGGGTGTTCCACATCAGCCGTTGCATGGGGTTTCGCCGTGGCGGCTACGGATATTTTCGTGCGGGCGCCCGCTACGCGCCCTCCGGCTGACGCCGAGGCACGCGCCGAAGGTTTGCCGCTCCCGTCGGCGAACTTAAGCAACGCCTCTGTCTTGAGGCGCAGGTATTCCTTGGGGTCGAACTGCGCCGATGAGAAATGGCGGAAGAGGTAAAGGCGCGTCAGCAGCAGGTCTTCGAGCAGGGTGCGTGCGGTGGCGAGGCGTTTTTTCAGCGCCTTGTTGTCGACATCCTCCGGCATGTTGTCAATCGCCTGCATCAGCTCCTGAAGGTATGGCGTGAAATAGGAGGCGCCTCCGCGTATCTTGGCGTAGATTGCGGCGCTTACTTCCGGATCGGCGCGTTCGGGCAGCCGCGTGCCGAGGAAATTGAAGAGGCGGTACATCACCCCTTTGACATCGCGCTCGAACCTCGCGCGGACGCCGGCGAGGGAGTCAAGGTAGGCGGGAAAAGCATTGAGCGCGGCCGTGGCGGCGCGGAAAACCGAGTCGAGCGCGGTATCGATCTGGCGGAAATCGAGCAGTTCGAACAGCAGCTGGTTGAAATAGCTGTCGCGGAATGAGTCCAGTTCCTCTTCCGAACCCTCCATGCGTGCCTGCGAGGCTATGAATGAGTTGACGGCCGGGTCGGTCATGATGGCGTGAGGTGGTAGAGGGGAGTCGAGCACAAGGCCGTCGAGCGAGCGGCAGCGCGACAGCGCCACGTAGGTCTGTCCCGGCGCGAAGCTGTGGGCCGCGTCGACTATGGCGCGGTCGAAAGTGAGCCCCTGGCTTTTATGGATGGTGATGGCCCACGCCAGACGCAGCGGAATCTGGCGGAATACTCCTTCCGGCTCCTCCTTTATCTCTCCGTTGTCATCGAGGGTGTATCTGGTGCGCTCCCATTCCACGAAGCCTACCGTGATGTCGTTTTTGCGCTCGTCGCCTATCGGGCGCACCACTACCTCGTTGTTGTCGCGGATTTCCACGATGTCGCCCAGCAGACCGTTGTAGTATTCTTTTGTGGGGCCCGGGTCATTCTTTATGAAAATCACCCTGGCCCCCTTCTTGAGCCGGAGGGTGGCTTCGGCGGGATAGGCGGATTCGGGAAAGTCGCCTTCGACGACGGCATTGAACACGCGCTCGGGCGAGCGCAGATGCTCAAGCCGATCGGCGTTGATGGCGTTGGCGCGGTAGTTGTGGGTGGTGAGGCGCACATATGAGGATTCCTCGGCAGCCGATACCTTTATTGCGGCGCGGCTGTTGAGGGCGCGCAGCGTGGAACTGTCGGCCCGGTTGTCGCGGATGCGGTTGAGGATGTCGAGGAACACGGGGTCGCTCTGGCGGAACACCTTCGTCAGCTCCACCATAAGGAAACCGGCCTCGCGCAGGGCATGGCTCTCGAAGAAATAGGGGGAGTCGTAGTAGGGCTTGAGGAGATTCCACTCGTCTTCCTGCGCCACGGGGGCCAGCTGCCGGAGGTCGCCGATGAGCAGAAGCTGTATCCCCCCGAACGGACGCAGGGGATTGCGCAGCTTCCGCAGCGTGTGGTCGATTGCGTCGAGCAGGTCGGGGCGCACCATTGAGATTTCATCGATTATGATGAGGTCGAGCGTGTTGATGAGTTTAAGCTTCTGCTTGCTGATACGCAGCACTTTCTTTTCATCGCCGAACCCTTTCCCGGGAATAAACGGAGAGAAAGGGAGCTGGAAAAACGAATGGATCGTGCTTCCTCCGGCATTGATGGCCGCCACCCCGGTGGGGGCGAGTATGACGTGGCGTTTCGATGTGGCGCCGCTGAGGCGGCGCAGGAAGGTGGTCTTGCCTGTGCCGGCCTTGCCGGTAAGAAAGAGGTTTACGCCGGTCTCTTCGATGATGGAGCGGGCGGCCGAAAGCGGATCGGAGGATTTTGCCATGATGCGGATTAAGGTGGGTATTGACTACAAAAGTACTAAAAAAACACGGAATCCGGGCACAAAACCCGCACTAAGCTTCCTGTGCGGACGTTAAAAATAAAAACCCGGAAGTCTTCTTCGGCCGGCGGGCGCAGTATGGGGCCCCCTCCCTCACCGAAGGAGCGTATGCCAACCTTAACCGATACTACCATGGGAAAACGCGCCAAGCCACTGCAGGAGCAGGTCAGTCTCCTGATGCGCCGAGGAATGCGGATTGATGATCCGGAGCGCGCACGTGTGACATTGCTTGAAATCGGCTTCTACCGCATGAGCTTCTACTGGTTTCCGTTTGAGACGCGCTGGCCCGACGCCACGTCGGGTGTGCACAGGTTCCGCGACGGGGCCGACTTCCGCGACGCCTTCATGCTCTACGCCTTCGACTTCAAGCTGCGCCATCTCCTGCTGCGCCCCATCGAGCGCATAGAGACGGCTTTCCGCAACTACATGATATATCACGTGTCGACGCGCTATCCTGATTCTCCGGCATGGTTCGCCGACCGCCGTGTCGTCACTTCCGCCCAGGCCTCCGGCTTCGAACGCGCCATATATTATCCACTCAAGCGCAACAACGCGGAGATACAGCTGCATCACAGGCGCTTTCCGGCCGATAAGTTCGCTCCAGCATGGAAGACCCTGGAGTTCGTGACCCTCGGCACGATGTGCAGCCTTTATGAGGGGCTTCAGGATCCGGGGCTCAAGCATGAGATCGCGGTCAATTTCGGATGCATGCAGCAGAGTGTCTTTTCCAACTATCTCGAAGTGCTGCGCGACCTGCGCAATATCTGCGCCCACGGCGGGGTGCTCTACTCCTACAGCCCTCCGCAGCTGCGGCGCACGGCCGGCGCTCACGGACGCCGGCGCGGCGGCCACTCTCCCGTGCCGCGCAATCTGGCCGGAGCGCTTGAGGTGATATGCCATCTTCTCGGGCGTGTCTCCGAGCGTGAGGTGCGTGAACTGCGTTCCGGCATAGCGGGAGCGCTCAGTGAATTCGGCGCCTACCGTGGCACGGCCGATGTGCTGAGGCGTATTTCAGGTTTTGACCTGGGTCATGCCGACTGAGGGCGCTTCATGAAGATACGCAAGTACTGAAAAAACGACATCATGTCCGGCTGCCGGGCATGTCGGGATAAAAGAAAATCCCCGGCCGTCGGGCCGGGGATTTTCTTTTATCCGGGATTTGCGGGAATGATCAGAAGCTGACTTCCTCCATCTTCATGTTGCTCCAGCCGAGCACGCGGGTGTAGGCGCTCATTGCGGCTTCGTAGAGCTTCATGTCGTCGCGGTACTGCTGCATGGCCTGGGTGTACTGTGCGTATTCCTCGGCGCTGGCATCGGCGGGGGGAGCATCGGGGAGCACGGGCTCTTCGATGTCGGGACGCTCGGGAGTGTACATCGAGAGGGAGCCGGCGGGGATGCGTACCGTGGCCATGCGGGCGTACATGCCGAATGCATCGTCGGATGCGGAGGGAGCCTCGGGGTTGAGGGAGTTGATGAGGGCGAGCTTGTCGGTGAAATCGAAGGCTTCGGCCTTGATTTCAGTCACGCTCTCGGGAAGGGTCACGCCTGTGATGTTCTGGCAGTAGTAGAACGCACGGTTGTCGATTGTGGCGGTGCCGTCGGCCACGGTGAACACGCCTGACTTGCCTCTGGGTACACCTACGAGAGTAGTGAAGTCGGAGGTGTAGACGGCGCCGTCGATGGAGCAGAAGCCACGGAAACCGTTCTCGAATTCGATTTTTTCGAGGTTGGCGCCGCGTTCGAGCTGGGCGCGGATGTCGGCGGCTGTGGCGGCCTCGAACTTACCCTGTTTCCATGTGGCGATGGCGGTGTTGGGCAGTGTGATCGAAGTCACGTTGTCGGGTATGCCGTCAGTATAGAGGAAGAGGGAGTAGACACGCACATCGGATTCCTCTCCGTTAATCTTCATCTTGAGGTACGGGGGAAGCTGCACGTCACTGCCGGTGTATTCGATGCGCTTCACCAGTGCGTTGTAGGATGTGGTGCCGTTGCTTACGGATTTCTGCACATCGCAGGTCAGCACCATGCCGTTGGCGTAGTTGAAACGGTAGATCGAGGTGTTGTCGACATACGTGAGCACCTCGGTCTGGGCCGGAGCGTTGAGGGTCACCACGTCGGCCTGTGCCGGAACGGATACCACGGGGTCGGTGGGTATCACGCGTGCAGGCTCATCTTCGCTTGAGCAGGCGCCCAGCATGAGCAGAGCTGCGATTGGTAGAACTGCAAATTTCTTCATTGTGTGAAATATGAGATTTTGTTTGATTGTTGCGTTGGGGTTAAATATCAGTAGATTAGATGTTTGGATTGATTTAAGGTATGTCGGCGCCACTCTCTGCATCACTGCCGGAGGGTGTCGGAGGCCTACATATTTGCAAATTTAAACATTTTTTTGAAATTCCCACATCTATTATGGGATTTTCTACCTCGTTTAACCGAAAAAAATCCCGTATCAGCGCACCACTTTAGTGAAGGCGGTGCGGCCGGTGACGCCGGTCACGACCACAATGTACTGACCCGACGGATAGTCGGCCATGCTTATGGCGTGGCCGGGATTGTAGCGTCCTTCGACGAGATGGCCGTCCATGGCGTAGACGGCGGCCTCCTTTATGGCCTCTTCGGATGTGAAGCGCACTTCATCGGGAGTGACGCTGAAGCTTATCTCCATGTCGTCGGCTCCGATCTCATCTATGGCCGCAAGCTGGCCTCGGGTGGTGCCGAGGAAGAAGACGGAGGGGCGGAAGTCGCCCGACTTGTTGTAGAACACCGCGTCGGGCACACGTACCATCAGGGAGTGGGTGCCCTTCTTGACCTGACCGAGCTGGATGCGGCGGATGGGCACCGCCTGGCCGGGACACCAGTTGGAGTAGTTGCGCCAGAAAGTCGGGAGGCGGTAGGAGGAGTAGATGCCGTTGGGCTGGGTGTTGTACTTGCGGTAGGGCTCGCAGCTTTCGCCGCCGGGCCTGTAGGAGAGGACGATGTCGTCGTCCCAGTATACGTGGTGCAGGCGGCGCACGTATTCCTCGCCACCTTCGGCCGCGCCGTGGTTGGTGAGGATGAAGTAGATTTCGGCGTCGGTCATGTCCTCGGGCACATCGAAGGTGAAGCGGCGCGTGGTGGTGCCGAGTGTGTCGGTGGCCTCCTCGCGGTAGTTGTTGAAGTTGATTTCACCGTGGTGCTCCGATTTGGTGAGCACGAGCGGAATGAGCGTCAGCGGAGCCTTCTCCTCTTCGGTCTCGGCCGAGGGGAGCCAGGTGAGGCTTACTGTGGCGGTGAAGACGTCGTTGCGGTCGGCGCAGCCGGCGATCTGCTGGTTGGCGGCATAGGGCACTCCGAAGAGCTCCGTCTCCACCCAGATGTTGTATTTCTCGCGCATCGACGTGTCCTCAAGCAGGCCGTCGATATCCTGGATGTCGTAGACGTAGGGCACCACGTCGGGCTGCTTGTTCTTGTCCATGAAGGGGGTGATGAAGCGCGCTATCTCGATGCGCTCGGCTGAAGTGGCGTCGTCGGGATCGTATCCTTCGGCGTCCTTGGGCACGAGGGCGAGGTTGACGCGGCCGAAGCGGTCGTAGTTGTCGCAGAGCGCGCCGACGAGCACCTCAAGCTGCAGATCCTTTTTTGGACCCCGGGTGAAGAAGTCGTCGGGCAACGGCACGGCGTAGAGGGAGTTGGAGTGGCGGGTCACGCCGTCGGTGAGGTCGGCGTCGACCACGACGTCACGCTTGTAGCCGTCGTAATAGACTACGTTGTCGAAAAGATTGAGGATCTGGCGGTCTTTGTCCTCGGTGGCTTCGCCGGGTGTAGCCGCCAGCGATGGGATTGCGAGGGCGGCGCCCAGAAAGGAAAGGTAGAATTTATTCATATCTGGATGTTATGTTAGTAAAGTACATGGAGAAAGGAGCGGCGGCTTTTCAGCGGCCTATGTGAGTGTAAGCGCAAAGATAATCTAAATTTTTTGATTTTTAGGCAGGTTTTGAAAATTAAACGTTGTTTCTCCTCGTTAATTAGTTACGATGAAACGAATCCACTCCCATTTCCACATACGCGTGCTTTATTTCCTCCTGCTTCTGCCGGCGTTGCTGGCGGGCATGTCGGCGTGCAAGAGCGTGAAGCTTTCCGATGCCGACGCGCAGCTTGAGAGGGGGGAATTCAACGATGCGGCTAAATCCTACCGCAAGATCTACAACCGGCTCACCAAGCGTGAGGAGCGTCCGCTGCGCGGAGAAGTGGCCTTCAAGCTCGCCACCTGCCACCGCCGCCTGAATCAGGCCTCCCGTGCGTCGGCCGCATATCAGAACGCGATACGCTATGAGTATCCCGACTCGATGGCCTTCTACTGGCTCGGACGCTCGCTCCAGGCCGAGGGCAAGTACATGCAGGCCGCCGCGGCCTACCGGACATTCCTCGAATGGCAGCCCGACAACCTTCTGGCCAAGGAGGGCCTTAAGGGGTCGCTGCGCGCCGAGGCCGCCAAAAAGGACAAGAAGACCCGCTACGTGGTGAAGAACGCCAAGATATTCAACTCCCGGCGCGCGGACTTCGCCCCGATGTACCTGGACAAGAGCTACGACCAGCTTTACTTCACCACCACCAACGAGAAGGTGACCGGCACCAACCGCTCTGAAATCACGGGCATGAAGAAATCGGACATCTGGGTGAGCAAGAAGAACGAGCGCGGCGAATGGCAGCGTCCCGAGGCTGTGGAGGGGGAACTGAACTCAGAGATGGATGAGGGAATAGTGTCGTTCTCGTCCGACGGACAGACGATGTACCTCACCATGGCGCGCCGCGTGCCTGACGCCAACACGTCGGTGGAGATATATACCTCACGCCGCTCCGACGCCACGTGGAGCGCCCCGCAGAAGTTAGATATAACGGCCGACACGCTTTCGGCCGTGGGGCATCCGGCCGTGTCGCCTGACGGCACTTACCTTTACTTCACCTCCGACATGCCCGGAGGCTTCGGCGGCAAGGATATCTGGCGCATCAACCTCAAGGAGCGTGCCGGAAGCCTGGAGAACCTCGGCCCGCAGATCAATACCCCGGGCGACGAGATGTTTCCATACATGCGCAATGACTCCACCATGTATTTCTCCTCCGACGGCCATCCGGGCTTCGGAGGCCTCGACCTCTTCACTGCACGCCTCAACTCCACAGGTGATTTCTGGAGCGTGGAGAACATGGGACTCCCCATGAACTCGCCCGGGGATGACTTCGGCATAACCTTCGGCGAGGGGGAGAGCGGTTTCTTCTCCTCCAACCGAGGCGACGGCAAGGGGTACGATCACATTTACAGTTTCGAGCTTCCGGAGCTGAAGATAACCATCTCGGGATGGGTGGTGGACAAGGACGACGAGCCGGTGCCCAACGCCGTGATACGCATCGTTGGCGACGACGGGTCGAACCAGAAGGAGGTGGCCCGCGACGACGGGTCGTTCAAGTTCCGTCTGGAGCGCGGAGTGAAGTACGTGATGCTTGCGGGCGCTCCGGGGTATCTCAACGTGAAGCAGGAATTCGAGTCGGACGACGAGGAGGCCGACGCCGACTATGGCGTGGATTTCGTGCTGGCGGCCATCAACAAGCCTCAGGTGGTGGAGAACATCTTCTACGACTTCGACAAGGCCACGCTGCGTCCGGAGTCGAAGGAGGCCCTCGACGAGATGGCCCGGATGTTGGCCGACAATCCCAACGTCACCATCGAGATGGGCTCGCATACCGACCGGAAGGGCTCCGACGAGTACAACGACCGCCTGTCGGAGCGGCGGGCCAAGAGCGTGGTGGATTACCTGATTTCGGCCGGTGTCGATCCGAGGCGGCTGACGTGGAAAGGTTACGGCGAGTCGCAGCCCAAGCGGGTCACCAAACGCATCAACAAGGAGTTCCCGCAGTTTGAGGAGGATACGGTGCTCGACGAAGCCTTTATCGAATCCCTCGATCCGGAGCAGCAGGAGGTGGCCGACCAGATCAACAGGCGGACCGAATTCCAGGTGACCTCCACCACTTTCGACATGTATTGATAAAGAAACGGAGACGGCAGACGGCCGCGCGGGTGATTCTCCGCGCGGCCGTCTGCCGTTGTGTATGGGTGATGGGGTCTTATGCTGTCGATGGGCGTCAGCGCAAGGGTATGGGCGGCTTTACTTCTCCTCGCCCTTGTCTTCCTTTTCCGCCTCTTCGGCTTCCTTTTCCGCCTCTTCGGCTTTCGTTGCCGCCTTCTCGGCTTCCTTATGCACCTTCCAGATATTGGCGTAGTCTTCGAGGATATTGGCGATGTGTGTGCCTATCTGGGCGTAGTCGTCGGCCGTGAGGTTGGCCAGTGATGCGCGCACGCTCCATGCCGGGCCGTCGAATCCGCTGCCGTTGAGCAGCACCACGCCTGTCTCTTTGGCCAGACGCACCACGAAGTCGAGCGGCTCGTAGTTGCGCTTCATCCATGTGAAGAATTCATCGCCGTAAAGCCTGCGGGCCCATACGCTGAGGTCGATTTCCGAATAGTAGCCGGCGCGGAGCGGATCGGGGAGAAGCTCGAAGCCGGTGTTCTCCCACATCTTCTCCAGACGCTCGTTGATGATGGCCATCATCTTGTCCTTATATCTGTCCTCCTTGTCGAGCAGGCTCTGAAGGGCGAAGAGCGACATCTGTATCTGCTGCGGAGTGGAGAGGCCGGCCGTGTGGTTGAGCGCCACGAGGCGGGAGTCGGCCACGAGACGGTCGATGAACTTGAGCTTGCCCGGATCGAGAGTGATGGTGGCGTAGCGCCGGGTCAGGGCGTCGTACTCCTCTTCCGGGAGGTTCTGGAGCAGATGGTCGAAGACATTGACCTCGGCTGTGGCGATTACGGCCAGGCGCCAGCCGGTGGCTCCGAAGTACTTCGAGAATGAGTAGACGCAGGCCGTGTTATAGGGGAGCTCCTCCATCAGCGAGTGGAAATGGGGCACGAAAGTGCCGTAGACGTCATCGGTGATGATCATGAGGTCCGGGTTGTGCTTGCGTATCACTTCGGCCAGACGATGGTGGGTGTCCACGTCAAGGGCGTAAGAGGGCGGGTTGGAGGGGTTCACAAGGCAGAGGAGCTTGATCGAGGGGTCTTTCAGCTTTTCGAGCTCCGAGTCGGGGTACTGCCAGGTATGCAGGCCGTCGGGGGTCTTCTCGGTGGCCTTGATGTTGACCACCTCCAGGTCGAACTGCGCGAGTTCGGGTATTTCAAGATAGGGAGTGAAAATCGGGGTCATGAGGGCGATTTTGTCCCCTTTCTTCACGAGGCCGTTGAGCTGGAGCGTGTTGAAGAGATAACACATCGCGGCGGTGCCCCCTTCGGTGGCGAAGAGGTCGAACTTCGCCTGCGGGCGGGAGTCGCACATCTCCTTGTCGAGGTAGCGGCGGATGATGTCCTGCGTGTGGCTCAGTATGCGGTCGGGCATGGGGTATTCGTCGCCTATGATGCCGTCGGCCCATTCGTGGACGAGTGAGTCGGGGTCGGCTCCCTGGTCGACGCAGTAGTCGTAGGCCTCCTTCAGGAACCGGCTGACTTCAGGCTGATGCGTACGGATGGATTTCAGGTAATCCATGAAGCGGAGGGCGATTCCCTCTTCTTCCGGCATACCGGCTATATGCCATTCGGGCAGGCTCATCACGCGCTCTGACTCGCACACGGCGAATTCGCCCAGGGCGAAGAAGGCCCGGCGGGGGAGGGTGGCGATCCAGTTGGGATTGCCTCGGCCGGCGTTAAGCAGGGTGTCGACTCCGTGGCGGGTGGCCTTACGCGCGTAGTTTATGAGGTCGTTCTTGATTTCGAAAGGGCTCATCTGCGAGAGCCGCTTCTCAATCTTGCGCATCGCGGGGTCGGGGGCGCCGGGCATCTCGGCTATTGCCTGTGAGGCGGGTTTATTCTGTGTGTTTTCCATAATTCGGATTGTGACGGTTGGAATGATTTAATCTTTATTAAGAAAAACGCCGTATCGGTTTCGATGGTTCAGTGCGCCCGGGGGGAAAGCTCAGGTTATCGGCGTGCTGAGAATAAAGAACCGGCCGGCCACGTAGGGGGCCGGCCGGTTCAGTTGGAATGTCATAGCGGGGAATGGGGTCAGAACGCTGTCTTGCAGACGATGGTGGCGCCGGAAGCCGTGACAGCCCGCACCAGGTAGAGTCCGCCGGGGAGTCCGGTCACGACAGTGTCGGACACGGGAACGGCGCTGAACACGGTCTTTCCGGCCATGTCGCTTACGGTGAGGGAGGTCACGTCCCCTTCCACACGGCTTCCTTGTAATAGGAGGCCACATTGTCCTCGGAGTTTGAGGCGAGGAGTATTCCGGTGTCCGAGAGGATGTTGCCGGTGCTCTGGGAATAGTATTCCGAGAGGTCGTCGGAGGCCTCGAAGATGATGNTCTGGCCGCCGTCGAGGCTTATTAGCTCAAGTGAGCCNTTGAGGGAGCNGACGGCCCATTTTCCGTCAGGTGAGAAGGCTATGATTTCCCGCTGTGCGAGTGTCATGGGCTCCACGGTCCATGCTGTGCCGGCTGCGAGTGCGAGACAGCCAAGGAGGATGGATTTTTTCCGTAAAAATGAAGCTCCGCCTGATTTATGTATAATCGGGCGGAGCGTAAGTCTCGCGGGGATGCCGGCTTGTGTGAGGGTTTGTTTTTGTGCGGTGCCGGCAGAGGGGAGAGTTTATTTTTTTGTGCGGCGGCGCTCGCCTGTGGCGTTCTCTACGCCTGTGGCTATTTTGTCGAATATCTCCTCTACGGTGCCGGTGCCGTTGACGGGGATGTAGGATCCGCGTGTGGTGTAATATTCGCGCAGGGGATGTGTCTGGTTGCGGTAGACTTCAAGACGGTTCTTGATGGTGTCGATGTTGTCGTCGGCGCGTCCCGTCTGCCTGCCGCGGTTGATCATGCGCTCCACGAGCTCCTCTTCGGGTACTTCAAGGCCGATTACGGCATGAAGTTTGGAGCCGCGTTTTTCGAGGAGGTCTTCGAGCGCCTCTGCCTGCGGGATAGTGCGGGGGAATCCGTCGAACACGACTCCCTTCGCCTCTTTTGCCTCGGCGTCAAGCACCTGGTCGAGCAGGTCGATGATCAGGTCGTCGGGGATAAGCTGGCCTTTGGAGATGTAGGTCTCGGCGGTCTTTCCCAGTTCGGTGCCGCGTGCGATGTGGTCGCGGAGCACTTCTCCGGTGGATATGTGATAGAGACCGAACTGGTCGATGAGCTTGGCGCTTTGAGTGCCTTTGCCGGAGCCCGGGGCTCCGAAAATTACCAGATTAAGCATAAGTGATATAAGGTATGGCGGAATTTGTCTGTGAGAGGATGTGGGGGAGTATGTCAGTCCTCTACGATGGAGTAGATGTCGGGGAGGTTGCGGCCCTTGCCGTCGAGGTCGAGGCCGTAGCCTACGATGAATTTCGAGGGGATGTCGAATGCGCGGTAGTCGGGCACGAAGCCGGTCTTAGATGATTCGGGTTTATAGAGGAGTGTTGCGAAGCGCACCGATGCCGGATTGAGCTTCTTGAGGTCGTCGATCATCTTTTCGGCTGTGTAGCCGGTGTCCACGATATCCTCGATGATAAGCAGGTCGCGTCCGGCCACATCCTCGTTGAGGCCGATGAGCTGGCGCACCTTGCCGGTGGACTGGGTGCCTTCGTAGGATGCGTAGCGCACGAAGGCTGTGCGGCAGTCGGTGATGCCGATGGCGCGGATGAGGTCGGCGGCGAAAATGAACGCTCCGTTGAGCACGGTGATGAAGATAGGTTCTTTTCCGTCGAGGTCGCGTCGGATTTCGGCGCCGACGCGGGCCACTTCGTTTTTAATCATTTCGCTTGTCAGATAGGGCGAAAAGGTAAGGCCGTTGATGCGTATGGTGTTGTCCATTGTCTTAGCTGGGTGTTATTGTATGCAAATTTACAAAAAATTCGTGGATATATTAAGAAAAGTGTGGCTAAAGCCACACCCCGTAAAAAAGAAATGCTCACGCGGGCCTGGAAAAAGCTCATGAGCCGGGCTGACTGAGGGCTTGAAGGAGGAGGCATAGCTGGCGATAGAAGAAATAAGGAAAGGAGGAAGAGAGGATAATAGGGAGCACGGAAAGGGAAAGAAGGGAGAAGGGAGGGTGAGAAGGAGAAGAGGGAAAGAAGGGAGGGGGATGGGAGGGGAGAATGAGAATAGAGCGGAAAAGGGAAATTAAGAAAAGGATAAGAGGAGAAGAAGAGGGGTTAGGNGAGAGAGGAGAGAGGGTTGGGAGAGAGGAGAGAGGGTTGGGAGAGAGGAGTGAGGGTTAGGATTGGACGGAGAAGGAAACGGAGGGGAGTGACGGGGGTGGCTGGAGAGGGAGAATAGGGGGACTTTAGTGATTATTCTTGGATTATAATGTTAAAGAGAGTTAAATATGAGAAGTTTTCTTATGTTTTAGAACATAGTTTTAAAAATAATTGCTACCTTTGCAGTGAGTTTTTCATGGTATTAGATTTTAAGGTTAACAGAAGATTGGTTGTCGGGATGACAATCAATTTTTTTTGTGTCTATGCTGAAATGATAATGTATTGATAATCAGGATTCAATGTATGGGCGAGCTCTTTTGTTGGAAAGGTTCTTGACAATTTTAGGATTTACTGCATCGGCTGGGAAGAGTGAATGAGCGCGATGGTGCTTATGGAAATTGCTTAAGATTGTATCACGGGATGGAGTGAGCAGTTGGTCTTTTAATTTTGCTTGGATTGTATCTTTTGGGACAGAGAGGGGGGCAGGCTTATGGATTTTGCTTGGATTGCGTCGTTGGGGGATGGGTTATGGGGGTGTTGGTTTTTGATGATTTCGGGATATCGGGAGAGGCTGGATTGCCGGGTCGGTGGGGTGGCGGATGACTTTATATTATCCGGATGGGGTGCGTTTGGGTTATATNATGAAAAAATAAACCCTCGGATCGANCGATCCGAGGGTTTATTGATATTGGGATTTAGGGAATTGCTTCCGTTCGGTAAGTCATGCTTCCATTAAAAGTATCGCTTTCGTTAGAAGTATTGCTTCCGTGGGGTAAGTCATGCTTCCATGGGGAGGGATGGCTTCCGATGGGGAGGTTTATTTCCAGTCGGCGTCTTCGCCGGGGGATACCCATGTGGAGCTTACGTATTCGAACTTGCCGGGAGCGACTACTTTCCAGACGGCTGTCTCGATGTTGTGGGCGCCGTCGTAGGCGTCGAAACTGAGCGTAAGGGTGATGTCCATGCCTTCGATCGGGGCGAGGTCGGGCTGGAGGGTGGAGAGGGCTCCGGGCATCACTTCCGTGCAGAAGCGCTTCTTGAGGAGGAGGGAGATCTCCTCGTTGGAGAGGCCGTCGTAGCCGGTGTAGCCTTCAGGGGCGTTGTTGAGGGCGGTCACCGCGCGTACGTCGACATTGCCGTAGTAGGCCGAAGCACCGGAGTAGTATTCGGCGTTGGCACGGTAGTCGACGAAGTATTCACCCGACGTGATGGAGGTGGAGCCCATAGGCACGCTGATGTTCTCATATACCCACTCTACGCATGCCATGAAGTAGGTGGTGGTGATCTCCTGCTTCGGATAGGGGAGGGTAAGTGTCACGGACGGGTTGAATTTCCAGACATTGTCCATCTTCACGAACTGGGTCGTGGCCGATCCTACGTTGGCTGTCCACTGGCCGGCTGTGTAGACGTATTCGCGGGCGGTGTATGTCGTGTTGCCGGAAGCGTAGAACTTGTATGCCACGGTCTTCACGTCGTCGTCAGCGGCGAAGGGGAATTTGCCTGCGAGCCACTTGGGCAGGTATTCGTCGGGCTGGCCGGCGGAGAAGTTGCCGTAGGTGAGGCCCATTGTCTGGTAGTCGGCGGGCGAGAGGGCGATGACGTCGGTCATCTCGGCCCATGCGGAGCCGTTGTAGCGGTAGAGCGCCACGAGGGGTTCGGCTACGACCTCTGCCAGCGGAGCGCGGGAGGGACGGGCGGCCGATGCTGACTGGACGTCGGTGAGCAGTACGTTATAGTACTTGCCCTTGCCCGATACGCTTGTGAAGTATCCGGTGAGACGGTAGGTCTTGCCGTCCTCGATGAGGGCCTTCATGTCGTCGGTGAGCTGATAGCCTGAGCCGACTGCGGTGGAGGCTCCGTCGACGTCGAAGTTGTAGTAGCTGCCGCTCACGGAGGCGGTGGCGGTGAAGGTGACGTATTCAGCCAGGGCATCGTCGGTGCGTGTCACGGCGGCGTCCATGTCGGCGCCGGTCACTGTCTTGGGAGCGGGGTAGGTGTATTCAGCCTGGTCGACGATGGTGTATGTGCCTTCGGCGATGGGCATCTGGAGTCCGTAGTTGTAGGCGGAGATTATGCCGCCGGTCTCGACCACGCTGTACATCGGCACTGTCGACGCGTCGAATGTCTTGCCTTCGTAACAGAGTATGGATCCGGTTTCATCGGTAAGGATGAAGCCCTGGGCGCAGATGCCGGTCACGATACCCTTGAACTTGAGGTTCTGGCCTACGGCGGCGTCGGCGATGGCGTCCCATGACTCTTCGGAGTTGCCGAATACGGGGTTGGTGGAGGCCTGATTGTAGGTCACTGCCACTACCTGGCCTTCCTCGGCGTCGGCGATGGCGTTCTTGAGGATGGTGGGAAGGAAGCCGGATGCCTGNGTGCCGGGAGCGAAGGCGTTGACGAAGTCCTCGGAGGACCCCCACACCATCTGGTAGTCTTCCTCGGAGACGGTGTACATGGAGGTGTGGCCTGTGATGGCCTTGACGAGTTCGGGAGTCTGCTCGGTGACGTTGTAGGTCACCTTGATGGCTGAGCCGTTCTCCCAGGTGTAGTAGGGGAGTCCGTTGCCGNTCGAGGCCAGCAGGGCGGGGAGGTATTTCTTTGCCTGGTCTTCGGTGGCGAATGTCCCGGTGCTGCCGATGGCCGCCAGCTCTTCGGTCTCGCCGTCCTGTTCGGCTATGGCCTTGTTGGCAGCCAGGGAGGCGATGGTGGAGTAGTCGGCGGCCGTGAGGACGTATTCCGCCGTCTCGACTGAAGCGTCCACCGGGGGCACGGCGAAACCGTCAAGATGATCGTTCCAGGCGTTCTCGCTGCAGGCTGCCAGCATGAGGGCGGGGGCGGCGGCGAGAATGAGAGATCTGTTTATTTTCATATTGGATGATGTCTTGATAATTGATTGTTAAGACTTGACCTTCGCACTGTGCGGATCAGAATGTGATCTTGAGGCGCAGGGAGTAAGTGCGTCCGAAGGAGTAGAACACGCGGTAGGCGTTATCCCATGTGCCGTTGGAGCCCGACGATGTGTAGGCGTCCATGACGTAGTTGTAGTCGCAGAGGTTGTTGATGTTGCCGAAGAGGGTGGCCTTTACGCCGGCGATGTCGAACGAGTAGCTTACGGAGAGGTCGAGCTGGTTGCCCCAGGGAATTCTCCAGGGATCGGCCACGTTGATTTCGGCGTTGGGCTGGATGTCGGACGAGCTGATTTCGTAGTCGGAGTAGCAGCGGTCGGACACTGTCCAGTCAAGGCCGATGCGCCAGCCCTTGAGGGGGCGTACNACTGCGCTGAGGGCGCCGGTGGTCTGAGCCGATCCGCCCACTTTGCGTCCCTTCTGGTTGAGGGTGGCGAAGAGGTGGTCGGGGGCCATGATGCCGGATGCGATCTCGCCGGTCTTGATGCTGGCCAGGGGCTGTCCCTGCTGGTCGTAGAAGTAGCCGGTGGTGTTGGAGTCCCAGATCCAGTCGCCGACGGATACCATGCCGTTGAACTCAAGCCATTTGAAGGGCTTGTAGGTCATGGCGAGTTCCAGACCNATGTGGCGGGCGTCGNCGCCGCTNATGTTGAAGGCGTAGAAGTCGCCGTTGTCCATGTAGTTGCCCTTCGACATTGTCTTGTCCATCCACTTGGTGTAGTAGGCGTTGAACTGGGCTGTGAAGACGGGTGAGTGGTATTCGTAGCCGATCTCGAACGATCCGCACTTCTCGTTGACGGCGTTCGGGTTGGTGACGTTGGAAGTAGTGCTCTGGAGGAATGCGCCGCCGGAGAAGAAGGGGGCGCGGGTGATGTAGCCGCCGTTGATGAAGACGTTGTTGTGGCGGTCGATGTTGTAGTTGACGCCTCCCTTGATGGAGCCGGCCCAGAAGTTGACGGTCTTGGAGCGGGCGTGCTCNGCATCGTAGTAGAAGCGGTCGTAACGCCAGTAGGCGGTGTTGTTGACGGAGCCGGAGATGAAGGCGTTGAGCTTCTTGTCGAGGCCTGTGTACTCAAGCTGGCCGTAGACGCCTTCCTGGGCCACGTGGCCGGTGTAGTCGCGGTAGACGATGTCGCCCACGCCGAGCTTCTGGTACTTCCAGTTGGGGTCGGCTGCGGCGGAGTTGAAGATTGCCTTCACGCTGCTTCGCGAGGAGTCGTCGATGAAGTAGGCGCCGTCATAGAGGTCNGCGATCTTGGTCTGGTGGATGCCGGCGTAGTAGCGGGCGTCGATGCCGACGAGGAGGTTGAGCGTGTTCTCGATGAGCTCGTTCTTGTAGGTCGACACGAGGCCACCCCAGTAGTGGTTGTTGATGGAGTGCGCCATCACCATGTTGGAGCCGGTCTCGGATGCGGCGTTCATGTCCTGGATGGCGGCGTAGTCGAATGTGCCGTCGGCGTTGCGGAAGGTTGTGTTGAGGACGCCGTTGGAAGCGCCGTACCATTTCGTGCGCCAGTCGGAGGTGCGTCCCTGGCCGGATGATCCGTAGCCGTTGGCGATCGAGAGATAAACGGCCGACGAGAGCGAGGAGCGGTGGTTGATCTGCCAGATATGGTTGAGCGAGATCTGGGGCTTATGGAATACGTTGTAGTTGGAATTGCGCACCTGTCCGTACTTGTCGTAGCCGTAGGTGGGGTTGTAGCGGTACATGCTTTCGCCGTTCATGTACTGTTTCACGTCCTGCCATCCCATGATGGAGAGGCCGTTGTTNTTGTCGCGCTTCCAGTGGTTCTGCGGCGAGCCGAATGCGGTGAGGCTGAGCTGGTGGGCGTCGTTGATGCGCTTTGAGACGTTGATGAACCATGTGTAGGCGTCAAACCTGGTGCCCTGTATGTAGCCGTCGCCCCATTTGCGCGATCCGAGGATGGTGATGGCCCAGCCGTTCTTCATCAGGCCTGTAGAGGCGGAGAATCCGATGTTGTTGAGTCCGTCGTTGCCCATGCCGTAGAAGATCATGCCGCCGCGCTTGGCGTCGATGGTGCGGGTGGTGATGTTGAGCGTGCCGCCGACGGAGGGGGTGGAGAGAATCGACGCTCCGAGGCCGCGCTGGGTCTGCATGGAGGATGTCACGTCGGAGAGGCCTGCCCAGTTCGACCAGTAGAGGCCGCCCCATTCCATGTCGTTGACAGGGATNCCGTTGACGAGGGCCGCGAGGTTCTCGGTCTTGAATCCGCGGATGTTGATCTTGGCGTCGCCGTAGCCGCCGCCGTCCTTTGTGGCCCAGACGCCAGGAGTGGTCTTGAGCACTTCGGGGAATTCCTGGTTGCTGAGCTTGGCCTCGATGTCGGGGGCGGAGATGTTGGAGATNGCCACGGGAGTCTGGCGAGTGCGCGCTATGCTCTGGGTCACGACGACGTCCTGAAGCATCGTCTCGCGTGCCTCCATAACCACGTTGCCCATGTCGGCTTTGGGCTTGAGGGTCATCGGGTCGTAGCCCACGTAGTCAAACGAGAGTTCTTTGGCGTTGTCGGGAACGCGGAGGCTGAACCGTCCGTCAAGGTCGGCCGCCGTGGCGATCTGAGTGCCTTTTACTCTCACTGTGGCACCGATGAGGGGTTCGCCCTGCTTGTCGATGACAGTACCTGTGACCGTATAGTCGGCCAGACACGCTGTGGTGGCCATCGCGACGGTCGCGGCTGAGAGGATTATTCTCTTCATAATGTTGAGGTTAATGTATGAATGTGGAATTACTTGATCACTTCCTGCTGGTGCTCGTGATAGGCGGCGTCGGCTTTCTTCTTCTTGAGCTTTACCTTCATCGTGTCGAAGCCCTTGCCGTAGACGCCGTTGACGTTGCCCTGGGTGATGAATGCCTCGGGGTCGATCATCTTGACGATGCGGAAGATGGTGACGGCCTCGATCTTGCGGCACCATACCATGAGGATCTTCACCTCCTTCTTGGAATACCATCCCATGCCGTCGAGCACGGTGACGCCGCGGTGGGCCTCCTTGTTGACCTGATCGGCGATTTCCTGCCATTTGGCCGAGAAGATGGTGAATTGGGTGGCCTGGCGGTTGGTGTTGATGATCATGTCGGTGATGTAGCTCACCACCCATGTGACGATCCATCCGTAGACGATGAGCGGGATGCGCGCCTCGATGCGCTCCTGCACGGTGCCCTCGAACGGGAGGAAGATGCTGCACGTCACGATGAGCATGTCGGTGATGATCATCGTGCGCCCGATGGAGACGTTGCTGAGCTTCGAGACCATGGCGGCAACGATGTCGGTGCCTCCGGAGGAGCCGTTGTGGATGAAGACGGTGCCTACGCCGAGGCCGCAGAGGATGCCGCCGAGGATGGCGCTCATGGAGATGTCGGGGATTAGGGGATGCCCGAGGCCCATGAAGAAATTCTCCAGCACGCCGATGATGAGAGAGATGACGGTGGCGCCGAAGATGGTGCGCGTCACGAACGTCTTGCCCACTATCTTGAAGGCGAAGCCGAGCAGGAGAAGATTGCAGACATACTGGGTCACGGCCACGGGGATGAGCCCGTGGGTGCCGAAATAGACGAGCGTGCCGACACCCGAAAGACCGCCGATGACTATCTGGTGGGGAAGGATGAAGGCTGTGAATCCTACGCCGTAGAACAGAAGCCCCACGATAATCATTATGTAGTCTTTCGCATTATTGAGCAATGCTTTATGGACATTCATGGTTAAAAAGAAAGAAAAACTTTGTTCGGTTAGGTATTATGACAGTCGCACGGAGAGTGACTCCGGGCGATGAATGTTAATTTTTGTACAAAGTTAAAAAAATTCCTATCAATAGAGTCAATCCGAGGAGGTTTTTTAGTGTAGGATATATTAATTTTGCGTTAATTCATCCTATGGGGGGTGAATCCATAAGCAAAACCACACACATACCGACCAATGNCAAAATCAGTATACATGGCCGCCGCCGCAGTGGCCCTCGGCTCCCTCACGGCGCATGGCGCCGATTTTTTCGATACCTCGCGTCCCGAGTCGCTTCTCGACCTCGGAGTGCGCCTCGGAGTGAATACCTCCACCCGCAACCTTAACAACGATGTGTTCAACGTATGGAACAACAATGCCTGGGGCACGGGCGTGGACGCAGGGCTGGTGGCCGACATCAACTTCCGTGATTTCTTCTCTATCCAGCCGGGAATATTCTTCGAATCGCGCAGCGGGAAATACTCTTACGTGAATGTGGATTCCTACAATGAGGAGGGGGCGCCGGAGATGATGATGCAGTTCGGCCGCGACAGGAGCTACAACCTGACCGTGCCGATCATGGCGCGCTTCCATTTCAATGTCACCGAGGGGCTGCGCTGGAGCGTGGAGATGGGCCCTTACCTGCAGCTGGGGCTGAAGAATTCGGTCAACGGAGGTTTCGTGTATCCGGTCTACATGAATCCGCAGGGTACCCCCGTGGGCTACGAGCCCATCAAGGCCCGCAAGTCGGATTTCGGATTGAAGTTCGGCACGACGTTCGAAGTGCTGGGCCACTACGTGGTGGGCGTGCATTACAATGCCGGCTGGCTCCACCCCTGGTCGGAAAAGGCGCTCGGCGGCCGCAACAAGACCTGGGTCTTCTCGATAGGCTACGACCTTTGATCCGAGGTCCGCTTCTTGTGCCAGGTGATCTGCTTCTTGGCGTAGACGCGGGTGTTCTTCTTTATGCGCTCGATGGCGTCGTGGCGCGTCATGGCGCCGTCAAACCAGGAGAACATCTCTTTCAGTCCGACTGTATTCAATGAATTGAGGCCGCGCAGGGGGTATACCCTGCGCGCTTCTTCTTCCAGGCCGGCCTCCACCATGGCGTCGACGCGGCGGTTGATGCGGTCGAAGAGCTCGGGGCGGGGAAGGTCGATGTAGCGGAAGTCGATTTCGAATTCCCGTTCGGCATGGCGTCCGGTGCGCAGCGATGTGAGTGTGCGCCCGCACGCGCGCATGATCTCGAGGGCATGGATGACGCGCTTCATGTTGCGCCGGTCGACGATTCCGTAGTACTCCGGATCGAGGCGCCGCAGTTCCTCCAGGGCCCAGTCGTCGCCCCGTTCGGCATGGTCGGCATAGGTGCGGCGCCGGATGTCGTCGGGCACTTCGGGGAGGTCGTCGATGCCGTGGCAGAAGGCGTCGATGTAAAGCATCGACCCTCCGCATACGATTACCTCGCCGTGCTCCTCTATCTCGCGGCGCGCGATGGCGAGGGCGTCCTGTTCGAAACGCGCGGCGCTGTAGTAGGCGTCGAGCGGGAGCATGTCGATGAGATGATGGCGCACGGCGGCCAGTTCGCCGGGGGAGGGCATGGCGGTGACGATGGGTATGCCGTGGTAGACCTGCCGGCTGTCGGCATTGATGATGCTCAGGCCGCGGCGTGCGGCCATATCAAGAGCGAGGGCCGACTTGCCGCTGGCAGTCGGCCCCGTAATAACTATGGCGCGTCCTTCTTTTTTCACGTTTCATTCATGCGTCCGGATTCGCCGGGCGCGCGGGGAAAGGGATTATTTTGCGGCATTGAGGCGGCAGATGTTGACGATCACGTCGCGGGCTTTGTCCATGCTCTGCACGGGCACGAACTCATAGCGGCCGTGGAAATTCTCGCCGCCGGCGAAGATGTTGGGGCAGGGGAGGCCCTTGAATGAAAGCTGGGCGCCGTCAGTGCCGCCGCGGATGGGCTGCACCTTGGGCTCGACGCCGGCTTCGCGCATGGCCTGCTCGGCGAGGTCGATGATGTGCATCACCGGTTCGATTTTCTCACGCATGTTGTAGTACTGGTCGTTGATCTCGGCCGTGCAGCAGTCGGGGTACTCCTCGTTGGTCTTGCGCACGAGGTGCTCGATCTCCTTCTTGCGGCTTTCGAAGCGTGGGCGGTCGTGGTCGCGGATGATGTAGGTGAGTGTCGTCTCCTCTACGGAGCCGTTGATGCCCACGAGGTGATAGAATCCCTCGTAACCCTCGGTGTGTTCCGGTGTCTCCCAGCGGGGGAGCATTTGGATGAACTGGTTGGCCACGCGGATGGAATTGACCATCTTGTGCTTGGCGGTGCCGGGATGCACGTTGCGTCCCTTTATGGTGATGCGGGCTCCGGCGGCGTTGAAGTTTTCGTATTCGAGTTCGCCGACGGCTCCGCCGTCCATGGTATAGGCGAATTCGGCGCCGAATCTCTCGACATCGAACTTGTGCGCTCCCTTTCCGATCTCCTCGTCGGGATTGAAGGCTATGCGGATCTTGCCGTGGGGGATTTCAGGATGGGCCTGTAGGTAGGCGACGGCGGATACAATCTCGGCGATGCCGGCCTTGTCGTCGGCTCCGAGCAGGGTGGTGCCGTCGGTGACGATGAGGTCCTGGCCGAGGTAATTGAGCATTTCGGGGAATTCGGAGGGGGAGAGGATTATCTGGAGGTCCTGGTTGAGCACTATGTCGCGGCCGTCATAGTTCTCCACGATGCGGGGGTTGACGTGGCGTCCGCTCATGTCGGGGGCGGTGTCGAGGTGGGCGATGAATCCGATGACGGGCACATCCTTGTCAATGTTGGCGGGGAGGGAGGCCATAAGGTAGCCGTTCTCATCGAGCGAGATTTCCTCAAGTCCCATGGCCTCAAGCTCACCCTTGAGGTAGATGGCGAATTCCATCTGTCCCGGTGTGGAGGGGGTCATGTTGGTGAGGTCGTCGCTTTGGGTGTCGAATTTGACGTAGCGCAGGAAGCGGTCGGTAACGTTCATAGTGTCTCTTTTTGTGTCTTCTGGTTTATCTTCAGGTTAGAGGCGGGGACGCCCCGGAGGGGGTCCCGGTATTGATTTCTGCTCAAAGTTACAAATTTTTTTCCATATGGGCGCCCTTCCGGCGAAATAGTTGGTGATTCAGTTGCATTTTTTAGGGAAATACCGGGTGCGGATGTGTCATAATGGCGCGCAGGCGGGTGATTGGTTGTGAAAAAACTTAGCCGGGGGCTTTCCTTTTGGCGGAAAGCTCCCGGCTTATGGGGAAATGTATCACTCGTCCGGCCCTTCGCGGGCAACGGGGAGATACTGTCGTTCTATCAATGCTTGAGTTTGTCGGCGAGGCCGTGGAGGGCGTCGGCGCCTTTGTTGATCACGTCGGCGGCCTTTTCCTTAAGGCCGTCGGCCATGCCGCCTTCCTTTGCTTTGTCAACGAGGTCGCCTACCTTGTCTTTTGCAGCGTCCACGATGCCGCCGAGGCCACCCATCTTTTCCTGTGCTTCCTGAGCGAGTTTTTTGGGGTCGAAATCCATAGTATATGTAATTAAGAGGGTTAATAATTGTGAGTCGGTCCCTTGCGGGAAGCTGGCTTCCAAAGCATCCGGACTTGTCATGATAACGCCGGGAGGAAATGAATGGTTCGCATGAGGCGTATTATTTTTATGAAATTGTGAGTCGGCCGATTGCAGGGCCGCGAAAATAGTGTTATCTTTGTAAGTGAGGCCGCGACGCTTCTGCCGGAACGCGGGCGCCTGGCCTGCCTTAATGAGCGACTTACAATAAAGACTTCGATATGGCGACAAAGAGAAAGAACAGACGCGGACGTGCGCGTGGAACCTCCCGCAAGGAGCGATGGCCCCTTGCGCTGGCCGGAATACTGGTGTTGACGGTGATGTTCGCAGTGGCGGTGAGATGCCGCACGGTCGACCATGAGCCGGTACCCGTAACCGGTGCGCCCTCCGGCGCGTTGCATTATCCCCGGCTGGAGTATGCCCGATACACCGGCCCGGGTCATTCATCCGTCGTAGGCAAGGATTACGAGGGATTCACCGTGAGCTTCAATCCGTCGAACTCCACGCCCGACTGGGTGGGATGGGAACTGCTCCGCGAGGAGGTGAGCGATGAGGTGTCGCGCTCCGACCAGTTCTGGCAGGATGCGTCGGTGCCCGGATGCCCCTCGACCTACGACTACAAGGGGAGCGGCTATGACCGAGGCCACCTCTGTCCGGCGGCCGACCAGAAATGGAGCGCGAAGGCCATGTCCGACTGCTTCGTGATGACCAACATGACCCCGCAGACCCATGCCCTCAACGCAGGCGCATGGAACACTCTTGAGAACAAGGAACGCCAGTGGGCCCAACGTGACTCGGCCATCGTGATAGTGGCCGGCCCGATCTATACCGACGCCGACCAGAAACGCATCGGCGACACCGGAGTACGTGTGCCTTCGGCATTCTTCAAAGTGCTCCTGGCCCCTTACGTGGAGGAGCCCCGCGCCATAGGGTTCGTGTATCCCAACGCCTCGGCGCCCGGCAATATGGAGCAGTACGTGATGAATGTGGATGAAATCGAGGAACTCACCGGACTGGATTTCTTCTCCGGCCTGCCCGATGAAATCGAGGAGCGTGTGGAGAGCCGTGCGTCGTTCAGGGACTGGAACGCGAAATGAAGCCGATGACTGACCGCAATACAATAGCCGCCGTGTCGACTCCCGCCGGCACGGGTGGCATCGCCGTGCTTCGCCTCTCGGGGCCGCGTGCCCTGGAGATAGCCCAAAGCGTATGGCGGGGGAGGAGCCTTATGGACGCTCCGGCCAATACGGTGCGCGTGGGAGAGATAGTGACATCCGGCGGAGATACGCTCGACCAGGCCGTGGCCACCGTATTCCGGACCCCGCACAGCTTTACGGGCGAGGATACGGTGGAGTTCTCCATACACGGCTCACCCTGGCTTCAGCGCGAAGTGCTTGCCCGGCTTCTTGAGGCCGGAGCTGAGGCGGCAGGTCCCGGAGAATTCTCACGCCGGGCCGTGATGAACGGCCGGATGGACCTCGCTCAGGCCGAAGGGGTGGCCGACATGATAGCCGTGTCATCGCGGGCGGCCCACCGCCTTGCCGCCACCCAGATGAAAGGCGGATTCTCCCGGCGCCTTGACGCGCTGCGCGGACGGCTCGTGGAACTCGCCTCGCTGCTTGAGCTGGAACTCGACTTCTCGGAAGAGGACGTGGAGTTCGCCGACCGCCGGCGTCTGACCGACCTCTGCTCCTCTGCCGGGACGGAGGTAAAACGTCTTGCCGACTCCTTCCGTCGGGGCCGCGTGCTGAAGGAAGGGGTGGCGGCAGTGATAGCCGGCGTGCCCAACGCGGGTAAATCCACACTGCTCAACCGCCTGCTCGATGACGACAAAGCGATAGTGTCCGACATTCCGGGCACGACCCGCGACGTAATCGAAGACACTGCCGAAATCGACGGCATACTTTACCGCTTCATCGACACGGCCGGCCTGCGCGACTCTACCGACACGATAGAGCGCATAGGCATCGAGCGCGCCAACGCCCGCATCGCCTCAGCCGACATCCTGCTCTGGATTTTCGACCCCACCTCTCCCATGCCGCTGCAGCTCTCCGCCTACCGCGAAACCCTGTCTCTTCTCCCGCCGGACACCCCTGTGATACGGGTGCTCAACAAAGCGGACCTCACCTCTGGCGGAAGCGTGAGCCAAGCGGACATCATCTCCGGCGTGAGCGTGACCCAAGCGGACATCATCTCCGGCGTGAGCGTGACCCAAGCGGACATCTCCTCCGGCATGAGCGTGACCCAAGCGGATGAGGCTATTATTCCGATATCGGCCGAAACCGGCGAAGGGGTAGAACTCCTACTAAAGGCGCTAAGGGACGCAGTCACCGAAGGGCGCGATCTGTCGGCCGACCTCATAGTGACCAACGCCCGCCACTACGACGCCCTCCGCCACACCGCATCGGCCCTCGACCGCGTCGGATCGGCCCTTGCCGCCTCCCTCGCCGCCGACCTCATAGCCCAGGATCTCCGTGAGGCCATCCACCATCTCGGCCTCATCACCGGCGCCATCACCACCGACACGATCCTCCACACTATCTTCGAGCGGTTCTGCATCGGCAAATGACCATGTGATTAGAAACGATTACAATTTAGCATAATATGTTAGTATGGCGCTCTTTACGGGGTGCCATTTTTGTTGCCACACTAACCGATTTTATCGGTTTCTGCTCGATTTTACGCCCATTTTTGTATCCCGATTGTATCTCGTCTGCAATCGGGATATACACGGAGAGATAAGTGATGGACGATTTACACGTCAATACACGTCAGTACACGCCCATACACTTTTTCGACGAAATAACAGGCGAAATAACCACTTATAACAGTTCAATATGAGCAGTAATCTTCAAATCCCAAAAGTCTGTCAGTGGTGTGGCAAAGATTTTATTGCACGCACCACTCAAACAGCTTACTGTTGCAAAAGGTGTGCTGAACATGCCTACAAGGAGCGTAAGCGAAAAGAGAAAATCGAGCGTTGTCAAGATGAAGTCAGAAGAGTAAAATCGGGAGAAAGCGAAATCTCAAATAAAGACTTTCTTACTCCACGCGAAGCAGCCGTATATGTAGGACTATGCTACAAAACTTTTTATACCTACATTAATAACGGTACGATAAAGGCATGGAAACTCAACCGAAAAACCTTAATAAAACGAAGCGATATAGATGCTCTGTTTTCATCTGCCGAACGTGTGTCTATTACTAAAGAGAAAAAGACTATTTCAGAATTTTATACCACTCAAGAGGTGCTTGACAAATTTAGTATCTCTAACGGTTGGTTCTGGAAAGTATGCAAAGAGAAGAATATACCCAAGACGGCATACCGTGGGAGAAATATGTGGAGCAAAACGCATATCGACCGAGCCTTTGCTACCAAATCTGACACAGATGGAATTACAGAATGGTACTCAACTGTAGAAATCCAAGAAAAATTCGGCATGACCCTATCAGCCATTTATAATCTTGTTTCAAAGGAAAGAATCCCCAAAAAGAAGGTTGGCAAGGAGGTTCGATATTCTAAACAACATTTCGATGTAGCCAAAGGAATATCGGCACCAGAACCACCGAAAGAATACACCATCGCAGAAGCAATGGAAAAATTCGGTATGACAAGAGACCAACTGTACCATTATGTCAAGACCTACAATATACCAAGAGTAAAAAGAGGTAAATATACATACATTTCCAAGCAAGAGCTTGATAATCTGTTTGCTCCACCTAAGATTTGACACAGTGGAATGGTGGTGGAATCACGGTGGAAAACGCTAAAAGGGCGGTGCTGAATTCCACCATTCAAACACTTCCGACCTTTGCATCAAATCTTTTAAATCAAAACGCATATGAATACATGCACTAAAGTTTTCCTTCGTAAGAAGGCCATCTCAGGTGGACGCATTTCGCTCTACCTTGATTTCTATCCAGCCATCCGTAACCCTCACACAAATCGGATGAGCCGCCGGGAAACCCTCGGAATCTATATCTATGCCGCGCCAAAGAATGAGCGTGAGCGTCAGTTCAATGCCTCTATGGAGGAGAAAGCGGAAGCTATACGCTGTCGCCGTTTCGAGCAGCTACTCAACGAGCAGTTTGACTTTCTTG
>JAAVCH010000008.1 GCA_014802425.1 Bacteroides sp. | reverse complement strand
GATTCAGGGGCGTTCAACGGGGTTGAAATCGCAAAATTTTCAGGATTCGCTGACAATTTGCTGACAAAAATTGAATGAAAAATCCCGTAAGAATTGATTATCAATCACTTACGGGATTTATGGGTGCCCAGAACAGGACTCGAACCTGCACGCCTCTCAGCACTCGCACCTGAAACGAGCGCGTCTACCATTCCGCCACCTGGGCATTTTGTGGGTGTCTCCCGAGAGGGGAGTATCTTTCCGGCTCGCTTGCCGGGGTGTCCGGTATGATGGCCGGATTTGTTGGTGCAAAGATACGAGGTTTTGGGGAAATATGCAAGGGTTTTAACACTTTTTTGTAAGGACGGCGAGAAGGATTATGTATCGCGGAGGTGGGGAGGAGGTATGAGGAGGGAAGAGGAATCCTCGCAGAGGCGCAGGGAGTACAGAGGTAAAGAGGATGGTGGGAGGAGGGAAGGGATGGTGTCACTTGGTGATGCCGCGGTCGATGAGGCGGTGCTTGACCTGCATGCGGAGGCAGGTGGGGAGAAGGCCGATGAAGAGGATGGCAAGACGGTTGGTGAGGCCGTTGATGTACTGCATGCGGCCGCGGAGAAGGCGGTCGACGGCACGGCGCGCGAAGCGGTCTGGACGCTCGATGGCGCCCAGCCGCAGGGCAAGGCGCTTGAGGTGGGGGGGCAGCCCGAAGAGGTCGGTGGCTATGCCGCCGGGACAGGCTGCCATTACGTGTACGCCGTAGTCGCGCATCTCGTAGGCCAGCGAGCGGGTGAAGGCACGGATGTAGGCCTTTGTGGCGGAGTACATCGCCAGTCCCGGCATCGGCATCCAGCACGACATGGAGCTCATGTTGAGGATGAATCCGTCGCCACGCTGCCGGAAATAGCGCGCGAAGCGCACGGAAAGCATCGTGGTGGCGTCGACGTGCAGCCGGATGAAGGCCTGTATCTTCGCGTCGGAGGTATCGGTGAGGTTGTTGAAGGAGAATATGCCGGCGTTGTTCACCAGCATGAAAGGGTCCAGATTGAGGTTGGCCAGATAGGAGAGGATGCGCTCCGGGGCGTCGGGTACGGTGAGGTCGAGCGTCATCGGGTACGCCTCCACGCCGTAGACGTCGCGTATCACGGCGGCCGCCTCATGGAGCGGCGCGTCGTCGATGGCCACCATCAGCAGCCTCGCGCCACGCTCGGCGAGCGTCTTGCAGAATTCCAGACCGATGCCTCCCGAGGCTCCGGTCACTACGGCTACTTTTCCCTTGATGTCAGCTTTTCTCATATGCGGTGTATCGGGGCGGTGTCGCCGCCGGGTCAATTCGTTGTATTCCGCTTCGCGTCGGGGCGCCGGGAGGTGCCTTACGGATTGCGGCGTTTGATTTTCTCTATCTCGCGGCGTATGGCCGGGGGAAGCTCTTCGGCCACGTGCTTGTGGCACGCCATCTCGCGCGAGTACATGCGGGCGATGCAGTAGTTGACGTGGTCGCATCCGCAGCGGTGGCGCTCGTCGAGCAGCATGCGGTTGACGAAGTCGGGCTCGTTGAGCAGGGCGCGCCCCATCTGGATGAAGTCGAATCCCTCGGCCATGACCTTTTCGGCCCCGGCGCGGTCGATCACTCCGCCCACATAGATCAGCGGCAGCTCCAGGGCCTCGCGGAATCTCCGGGCGTCCTCCAGGAAATAGAGCGGCTTGAAGGGCTCGCGCCGGATCATGTACCTGCCGGCCAGGCGCACGCCGTACTTCAGCCAGAGCTGCTTCATGTAGTGCGTCATGGAGTATATGGGCATCTCGCCGCGCATCACGTACATCGGCGCCTTGCTCACGAATCCTCCGGAGAGCACCATGGCATGCACGCCGTGGGCCTCGATGGCGCGGGCCACCGTCAGGCAGTCGTCGATCTCAAGGCCCCCCTTGAAGCCGTCGCGCATGTTGGTCTTCACGATCACGCCCATATCGTCGCCGGCGGCCTTCATCACCTCGTCGAGGCACATGTGCATGAAGTGCATGCGGTTTTCGAGCGAACCGCCGAATTCGTCGCGGCGGTGGTTGGTATAGGGTGAGAGGAACTGCGAGATGAGGTAGCCGTGGCCGGCGTGTACCTCCACGCAGTCGAAGCCGGCGTCGCGGGCCGTGTTGACGGCCTGCCCGAAGTCGCGGGCCAGCATCCGGAGCTCGTCGCGCCGCAGTCCGCGGCATATGGTGGGGGAGTAGAGGTTGAAGCCCGTGTCAGGGGCCACGGGTATGCCGCCGGCCGTGCGGATGTGGGTCATGTTGCCGCAGTGGCCTATCTGGATCGAGGCCTTGGCGCCGCGGGCGTGGATGCCGTCGGTTATCCCGCGCAGCGGCTCCACGATTTCGGGGCGGAGCCAGAGCTGGGTGTCGAACGACAGCGCCGAGCGGCATATGCCGGCGTATGCCAGTGTCGTCATGCCGACTCCCCCCTCGGCCACACTCCAGTGGTAGTCCCTCAGGGCCGGAGTCGGATTGTTGTCCTTGCCCATCCCCTCGAATGCGGCGGAGCGGATGGTGCGGTTGCGTAATTCTATGGGGCCGATGCGGCCGGGAGTGAACAGCATGATGTCGTCGGTATTGTGCGGGGCGCGCCGGGCGTCCCCGGTGTGGGTCAGTAAATGAAGGGGATTATGTAGCGGCGGCGGAGCGAGGAGTAGTCGTCGCCGAATTTCTCGATATATTTGCGGTGGGTGGCGCGGGCGCGGGGGGCGAGGTTGGCGAATGTCCAGAGCGCGAACACCAGTCCCGGCAGCGACCATGTGAGTATGGCGAAGCCGATCCATTCGGTGAGCTCGCCGAAGTAGTTGGCCGAGGTCACGTAGCGGAACATCCCTCCCCGGGGTATGTAGTGGCCCGTGTCGCCGGGGCGCCGCAGGGAGCGGATGATGTGGTCGGAATGGAGGTTGATCCCCATGCCGGTGAAGAATACCGCGCAGCCCAGGATGAAGAGGGGGGAGGTGAGCCAGGAGGCACCGTAGGTCTCGGGTGCCGGGTCGAGGTAGAAGAACCAGCCGCCGATCATGTAGGCGTTGAGGAGGTTGAACGTCACTCCCGAAAGGATTATCGATAGGGGCATCCGGCTTTTTCCCTTTATCAGCATCGGGAAGATGAACGACCGCTGGAAGTAATGCAGCAGGAAGAGGGAGGTCATCACGACGAGGGCCGGCTCTCCGCGTTTGGGCGAGCACAGCCACATGATGAGCATGGCGAAGAAGACCGGAGCCTCCATCAGCACCCAGCCGAGGCGGTTGTTGACCGAGGGTCCCCATTTGCGGTCGTAAACGATGCCGTAGCCCGGAGTTATGCGCTGCAGGGCGAAGAAGACCACTACGGCCAGGAAGACCATCGCGCCGAGTACGGTGTAGTATATCGTCGGGTCAAACAGGATCATCTGCTCAGGAAGTTAGGATTGGTGTATCGGGGTGCGTGCTTCAGAAAAGCACCGAGAGGGGCACGTAGAGCGTATTGAACATCACTCCGAGCACGAAGCTCACGATGATCCATATCTCTGCGTTGCGCGAGGAGCGGCGCGCTCCCTCCAGGTCGCCCGAGTAGAATTTCGAGCTCACCTGCGAGGCGAATATTATGGCCACCACGCCGGCGGGCAGGCAGCACAGCACCGTCATCACTATGGCCCAGGCCAGATACGACGGGGGCATCTTCTCCCCTTCGGGCACATTCGTGGGGCGGGGCGAGCCTGCGGCCCATTGCATCTGCGGGCCATAGGGGCTGCCGGGCTGTGGCGGAGCGCCGTAAGGGGGCACGCCCGCGGGCTGCGGGGCCGGGTCGGGCTGGGCCGTGCTTCCGGGGTATTCGGGGGGGAGCTTTGAGGGGTCGTAGCTTACGCCGAGGCGTTCGGCCCACTGCTGGCCCGGGGGCACGTCGGGGGCCGGCGGAGGCGTCATGGCCGCGAGGGCCGTCATCACCGCGCGGGGCAACATGGAGTATTCCAGTTCGTGGACGCGCTTCTCGAGCTCTTCTGCCGATTCGCCGGACTTTACCTCAAGGCGCTCCTGAAGGAGGATCTGGCCGGAGTCGAGGTCATCGGTCACGTAATGCACCGTCACTCCGGTCTCCGTCTCTCCGGCGGCTATCACGGCCTCGTGGATGCGTCGGCCGTACATGCCCCGGCCGCCGTAGGCGGGCAGCAGCGAGGGGTGGATGTTGATGATGCGGCCGGCGAAGGCTTCGGTGATGGCCCGAGGCACCATGCGGAGGAATCCCGCGAGCACCACGAGGTCGATGCCGCGCCCGCGCAGGAGGTCGACTATTTCATCCGGACGCTCGGTCCATGTCTCGGCGGGGAGGTAGAGGGTGTCGACTCCGAGGGCGCGCATGCGTTCGGCCACGGGGGCGTCCTTGCGGTCGTAGATCACGAGCTCCACCTTCACGCGGGAGCCTGCCGCGAAGAAATTGTGCAGATTCTCGGCGTTGGAGCCAAAGCCGGAGGCGAGTATGGCGATTTTTTTCATAATCTGTAGGTTTTTTGGATTGTTGAGGCGGGGAGAGGCTATGGCTCGGCTTGCTGCAGCTCTACGAGGTGGGCGTAGCTTGCTCCGCGGGCCATCAGCTCGGCATGGGTGCCCGATTCCACTATGCGGCCGTCCTTCATCACGCAGATCTTGTCGGCGTTGGTGATGGTGCTCAGGCGGTGGGCTATGACAATGGTGGTGCGGTCCTGCATGAGGCGCTCCAGGGCTTCCTGCACGAGGCGCTCGCTTTCTGTGTCGAGCGCCGAGGTGGCCTCGTCGAGGATGAGCACCGGGGGGTTCTTCAGTATGGCGCGGGCGATGCTGATGCGCTGCCGCTGTCCTCCGGAGAGGCGCGATCCCCGGTCGCCGATCATGGTGCCGTAGCCGTCGGGGGTGTCCATGATGAAGTCGTGGGCGTTGGCTATGCGGGCGGCGCGCTCCACGTCCTCCATCGTGGCGTTGCTGACGCCGAAGGCTATGTTGTTGAAGAAGGTGTCGTTGAAGAGTATCGCCTCCTGGTTGACGTTGCCCATGAGCGAGCGCAGGTCGTGGATTCGCAGGTCGCGCACGTCGACTCCGTCCACGAGCACGCGCCCCTTGTCGACGTCCCAGAAGCGGGGCACCAGGTCGACGAGCGTCGATTTTCCGGAGCCGGACTGCCCTACGATGGCCACCGTCTCTCCGGGATGGATGTGGAGGTCGATGTCGTCGATCACCTTGCGTGAGCCGTCGTAGCTGAAGCTCACGTGGTCGAAGCGGATGTCCCCCCTCATGGCGGTGTCCTGCGGAAGCTGTGCGGGCTCTTCGGGGTCGGTGATAGGGTTCCGGGCACCGAGTATCCTGTCGATGCGCTGGAGCGCGGCCATGCCCTTCTGGATGGTGTAGGAGCTTTTGGAAAGCTCCTTGGCCGGATTGATTATGCTGTAGAATATCACCATGTAGTAGATGAATTCCGCGGCGTCGATGGTGGAGTCGCCCGAGAGGATGAGGCTTCCGCCGAACCACAGTACGGCGGCTATGGCTATCGTGCCGAGGGTCTCGCTCATGGGATGGGCCAGGGCCACACGGCGCTGTATCGAGTTGGAGATCCGGAGGTAGTCGCGGGTCTCGTGGCCGAAGCGGCGGCGCATGCGTCCCTCGGCGTTGAAGGCCTTGATCACGCGCAGGCCCCCGATGGTCTCCTCCGTGGTGGAGAGTATCTGGCCCCAGAGATCCTGGGCCTGTTTTGACGATGCCTTGAGCTTCTTGCCCACGAATCCCATCACTCCTCCCACGAGCGGGAGCAGCACGAGTACGAACACCGTCAGCTGCCACGATATGTAGACCATCACTCCCAGGCATACCGCTATCATTATAGGATAGCGTATGACGGCGAATATGGAGGCCAGCACGGAGTTCTCCACTTCCGACACGTCGCCCGATATGCGGGCTATGATGTCCCCCTTCCGCTCATGGGTGAAGAAGCCGATGGGGAGGGAGAGGATCTTGTCGTACATCTGGTTGCGTATGTCGCGCACCACTCCGTTGCGCAGCGGAATGATGAAATAGTCGGAGAGGAAGTAGGTGCCAGTCTTCAGGGCCGTCATCACTATGAGTATGGCGGCCAGTGTGGCGAGTGTGTAGGAGGAGCCGCGTGTGGCTATGAGGCGGTCGGTGAAGTAGTAGAAGTTGTTGACGGCCACCTCCTTGAGGTTGCCGGCGCCCCAGGGGATGAAGTCATAGTGCTCCGTCGTCAGGCCGAAGAGCATCTGCAGTATCGGGATGAGGAACGCGAAAGAGAATATGGTGAAAAAGGCCGTCAGCAGGTTGAACAGCACGCTCAGCGCGAACGACCCCTTGTATTTCCAGGCAAAACGCCGGATAAACATCATCAGATCTTTCATGAGGCGGATGTAATGGGCGGATATGATTGCGCCGACTACAAAGTTAGCATAAATTCGCGAGTTGGCAAAGGGTGAGTGTCTCCCTTGGGGCGGTTTTATGCCTCGCGGGCTGCGGCGGCCTGCTCGCGGGCGGCCGCTATGATGCCGGGGCGCTGCACGAAGCGCTGCACCAGGTAGCCCGCCGCCCAGTAGGCGCAGGTCAGGATCCAGAGGTGGAAGTACTCGGCGCGCACCTGTGCCAGCGAGGCTCCGTTGGTGTTCATGCGTATGAATCCCTGCACGCCCGGAGTGGCCGGTACGCAGTCGGAGAGCACACGCCAGAAGCCCTTGATGGCGTAGGGGGGCCAGGTGAGGCCCGAGAGGAAGAGGAACACCACCGATGTCACCACCCATATCACGAACACGCTCTCACGCTCGCGCACGAAGGCCTGGAGCACATAGCCCAGTCCGATGGCGCTGAGCACCAGCGGCGTGATGAACAGGAACTCCTGCAGCGGGTCGCCCGCCATGGGGAAGCGGAACATCAGCGGCACGTAATGCACTATGTAGATGGCCGGCACGATCGCCATGACGAGGTAGACCCCCGTCTGGCCGAGCATGTCGGCCAGTACCGACGGACGCTCCTTGCCCAGCGGATCGAAGGCGGCCTTGAAGGGATCGTCGCGCTTGGCGCCCCCGCACATGGCCACGGCCAGCACCAGCGCCTGCTGGAGAATCAGGATAAGGATGCCGGGCATTACGAAGGAGTCGAAGCCTCCCTCGATGTTGCCCATCTGGATGTTGTGGATCGGGAGCAGGTCGCCTCCGGCTATGGTCTCGGCGAGGGGAGCGATGCGGTCCACGCGCTCGGTGGTGATGGTGGCGCCGAGGTCCTGCATCACGTCGGTGGCCGACACGAGGAGCCCCCTGTAGCGCAGAAGCAGCGACATGTCGCAGTACATCACGGCCTTTCCCTGTATGCCGGCGGCCACATCGCGGTCGAATCCGGAGGGTATCTCCAGGATGCCGAAGGCCTTCTGCTCGTCCATTGCCCGGCGCGCCTCCGGGAGGTCGGCGGCGTAGCCGATGACATGGGCCCCCTGGCAGGCGTCCATGCGGCGCACAAGCTCGCGGGAGAGCGCCGTGCGGTCATGGTCCACGATCACGAGCGGCACGTCCCTCACAAGCTCCGGATTATAGATCAGCGAGTAGACGATGGGGTAGGCCAGCGGCAGAAGGAAGAAGAAAATCAGCACACCGACATCCCCCTTCACGAGCCTGAATTCGTGGAGGAACGCATTCCAGTATTGTCGCAGAAACTTTTTCATTGCGTGTAGAGGGTCATTAGGGGCCGCTGTCCCGGAGCGTGGCTCCGGGGCGCCGGCCGGGAGAGGGACGTTAAGGTACGTAGACGGGCTTCATGAGCTCCCTCTTGATGCGCGGCATCAACGGGAGCGGAGCCAGAATGAAGAGTATATAGGCCGTAAACCACCAGCGGCTATAGTAGATGTCGATGCCGTTGAGGGCCTGGTCGATGTATATCAGGAAGTTGTAGCGTGTGGGGAGGATGTAGCTGAAGATGCCTATGGCGGGATACATGCTCTGCATCGGGAAGGAGAACGCCGCTATCGAGAAGGAGAGTATCCCCAGCAGGGCCCCTACCGAGAGGCTGAGGCGCAGATTGGGCACGGCGCCGAATATCAGCAGGGCGAATCCCTGCGAGGCCAGCACGAAGAGCAGCTCCGAGAGGGTGATCCAGAACCACGAGCCGTGCATCGGATAACCCTGCCACCTGAACATCCACGACTCCATGAAAATCGCTATCACCCACCATATCAGCGTCTGGGGCAGTAGGCGTCCCGTCACGGCGCGCAGCACGCTGCCGCGGGCCATGCGCATCAACCGCACCGAGGAGCCGTACTTTATCTCCTGGCCCAGGCTGAAGACCGTGATGAGGATTATCATCAACTGGAGCACGCAGGGTAGGAAGCTCACGCAGAGGTAGATGGCGTAGTTCAGGCCCGGATTGCCGATACCGCGTATGGAGATGGACACAGGCAGGAGCAGGGCGGTGGGGTCCGACGTGAAGCCCACGCTGTTCATCACCTGCGAGGCCACTCCGGCCTTGGTGTACATGGCCGTGGTCTTGAATGTCTTGTAGAGCAGCGAAGCCGGCACGTAGAAGGTCATGTTGGTGTAGAACGTTATGACCGGGGCGCGCCCTGCCAGCAGCTCCGACTCGAAATTCTCCGGAATGATGAAGTAGCCGTAGATTTTTCCCTCCTGCATGAGATGGCGCGCCTCGGTGAACGATTCCGGCATCGCCACCACATCCACCATCTGCATCCCCGAGAGCTGCTGGGTCAGTTCGCGTGACACTGCCGTGCCGTCGCGGTCGACGATGGCGGCCGGGGCCTTCACCGGGAGCCCCTCCTCCATCAGCGAGCTCAGCAGCAGGAAGCAGAAGAGCGGCAGGAAGAGGATGCCGATCCAGTAGACCGGGCGCCTCACGGTCTGCAGCAGGCTACGCTTGCATATTTGCAGAAACGGACACATATTGCGGGTTGCCATCTGTTCAGGGATTGATTGTGTTACAGTAGTCCATGGGTCGGCGCGGGGGCGGCGTCACTTCACCACCTCCTTCAGAATCACCGACATGCCGGGGCGGAAATTCTCAATCGGCTTCTCGGGGCGCGCCTTGATCTCGAAGGTGCGCGCGTCGTAGTCGCCGGTCGACTTGGTGGCCTGCCAGTTGGCGTAGGTGCCGAGGTCCTTTATGTAGAATACCTTGATGTCGGTCGTCACGTCGAGGGCCGGGATGTAGACCTTTAGCCGGGTGCCGAGCCGGATATCCTTGAGCATGTTCTCGCGCACGTTGAATACGGCCCAGTGGTCGTCTTTCTGCAGGTTCATTATCGGGGCGCCGGTGGCCACGAGCTCGCTGACGTTGGGGTAGACCACCGTTATCTCGCCGTCGCAGGGAGCCACGAGGTACTGGTCCTCCAGCAGGGCGTTGACCTCCTCGATGCCTCCGCGGGCCACCTCCACCATCGCCTGGGCGGCGTCCTTGTCCTCCTTCTGGGCTCCGGCCACAGCCAGGTCATACTGGCTCTTGGCCGCGTCGGCTCCGGCCACGGCCGCATCATAGGCCGCCTTGGCCTCATCGCGCTTCTGGGCGCTCACCACCCCCTTGTCGTAGAGGTTCTGCACGCGGCGGTAGGTCTTCTCTGTGATGTCCACCGCGGCCTTGGCCTGGGTCCAGAGGTCGCGGGCGCCGGAGATTATCTGTGAGCGTGTGCCGGCGTCGACCTTGCGGTTGGTGGCCGAGGCCACTGTCTCCATCGCCTTGGCCTGCGCCATCTTGGCCTCGGCCAGCGAGGAGTGGATATGTACCAGCGTGTCGCCGGCCTTGACGTGGGTGCCTTCCTCCACGTAGATCTCCATCACGCGGCCGGGCAGCTTGCCGGAGACGCGCACCTCCGTGGCCTCGCCCTGCCCCTGTATCGTGTCGGGACCCTGTTTGATGAAAAGGAAACCTGCTACCGCCAGACCCGCCACTACGAGTACGACGATCACTATCGATAGCATCAGAAGCCTGTCCTTCTTGGAGACTTCCATCGAGTCATTGGTGGAATTCATAACCTGTATGCTTAGAGGATTTTATTGCTTGGTTGAGTAAGAATCTTTCGGATTGTGGTGTTTTCGGCCGGCGCTTAGGGAGCGCCGGGGGGAGATCAGTGCAGCGTCCCCAGCACTTTCGACAGATAGGTGTCGCAGAGGCGTATCCCTATCTCGGCGTCGATTTTTTCGGAGTGGGCGGCCAGCCATGCCGTCTGGGCGGCTATCACGTCGTCGGCCGTCAGCACCCCTTCCTGATAGCCTATGCGGGCCGAGCGCAGGTTCTCGTCGGCGCTCTCAAGGTTCTTGACGGTCATGGCGTAGGTCTTGTAGGCCTCGTCGTAGCTGTACTTGGCCTGCCGCACCTGCAGGGTCACCTTCTCCTCCAGGTCTTCGAGCATCATGCGCTGGGCGTTGGTGGTGGCTTTGGTGGCGCGGTAGTGGTTGTAGTTCTGTCCCCAGTGCCAGAGCGGTATGGTGACCGTGGCCCCCACGCTGAAGCCGCCGCCGAATTTCTTTTCGAATCCGTGGATCACGTTCGGGTTCGAGAACGAGTAGCTGCCCACGGCCGCTATCTTCGGCAGCATCATTCCCCTGGCCAGGCGCTCGCGCCCTCCCAGAAGGCTGATTCCCTGCCGCAGGGCCTCCAGGTCCTGGCGGCGCGAATACACGTCGGCCATGTCGATCTCACGCGGCTCCGGCTCCGAGGGGGCGATGCCGCTCTCGTCGGCCAGCTCCATGTGCTCGTCGACCGGCAGGCCGCACACCTGCGCCAGGGCCATGCGGGAGAGATGCAGCCCGTTGTCCACCTTGGTGGCGGCGATCCGGGCCTCGTTGAGCTTCACCTGCACGGTCAGCAGGTCGGCGCGTGTGGCCATCCCCTCGTCGAGGAATGCCTGCACCGTATAGTTGAGCGAGTCCACGAGCGTCACGAAGCTGTCGGCCAGCTTCTTCTTCTCCTTGAGCGACACCACCGTCCAGTAGGCCTGGTCGACGCCGTACACCACATCCTCCGCGGCGGAGTTGCGCATGGCCACGGCGATGTTCTCGGCGTAGCGGGTGATGTCGTTCATGGCCTTGATCATCCCTCCCATGAAGATGGGCTGGGTGAGCGTGAATGCTCCGGCGAAGACATTGTGGGTGTCGAATTCCATGGCCTCCTTCGGGATTACGGCCACTTCCGTCGGTATGAGGCTGCCTGACGAGGGATCGCGTACCGGAGTGCCGTCCGGCGTAGTCAGGATATTGTACTTGAAGGTCTGCGTGGCCGGGTCGAAGCTCATCGTCGGGAGCTTGGCGTCGGCACCGAGGAGCTCGATCTGGTGCTGGTTGTACATGTAGCCTCCCGTGAAGTCTATGCCCGGGAGATAGGCGGCGAAGGCGGCCTTGCGCTCATAGCCCGCGCCGCGTATGGCCTCCTCGGCCATGCGCAGGGTCTTGTTGTTGCGCAGGGCCATGTTGCGGCAGGAGTCGAGGCTTACTGTGGCCCCGGCCTCCGTGACGCCGGCCATCGCCAGGAGGGCGAACGGGAGTATTCGGTGGAATTTCATGATCATTCTCAGGAAAATCTTGGTGATGATAGGGGCGGCAGGGGCGGAAATGAAGCGGTCACGGTCCTGTCGGGGCCACACTTTGTCCCTGCCTATAATAGATTACAAATTATTGTGAAAAATTGTTTAACCCGGATGCGTCCACCCTTCCTGCATCGTCACGGCGGGAATGCCCGCCGGAGCGGAGGAGCGGGTGATTTGGCGGGGTGGATTATTTTTACGAACTTTGCATGAGATTTCAAGCCAACCAACCCGTCCAACCGTCCTGTGTCATGATTTTCAGAGGTTTCAGCCGCCTCGGGGCGCCCCTGCGCCCCTTTGCCGGATATCTGCCGGAATACAAGAACCTTCTTCGCCTCGGACTGCCGGTGATGATCACCCAGCTGGGGATTATAGTCGTGTCGTTCGCCGATACGATGATGGTGGCCCGCTGCGGCACCCCCGAGCTGGCGGCCTCAGCCTTCGTCAACTCCATCTTCATGGTGGCCATAGTGATGCAGTTCGGCTTCGCGGCCGGGCTGACGCCGCTCGTGGGGAGCCTCTTCAGCCGGGGCGACTCTTCCGGGGTAGGGGGGATGCTCAAGGCCGGCGTGGCGGTCAACGCCGCTCTCTCGGTAGGATTCACCGTACTGCTCGGGATACTCTACTTCTTCATCGACCGCCTCGGTCAGGATCCGGCCCTTCTGCCGCTGGCCCGTCCCTACTATCTGATAGTGCTTGCGAGCCTCGTGCCGATGGCTGTGTTCAACGCTTTCCAGCAGACCTCCAACGGATGCACCGACACGGCCACCCCCATGTGGCTCATAATCGCCTCCAACGTGCTGAACATCATCGGCAACTGGCTCCTGATCGGCGGCGAGCTGGGATTCCCGCGCCTCGGGCTGACCGGAGCCGGACTCAGCACCCTCCTCGCCCGGCTGGTGTGCGTGGCGGGCATAGTGGCCATCTACCTCTGCAGCCGCAGCCGCCGGAAATACATGGACGGCTGGCGCATGGCCCGGGGCGCGGAGCACCGTCGGCGCTGCCGCACGGTGTGGACCACGTCATGGCCCATAATGATCCAGAGCGGCATCGAATGCTTCCTCTGGAGCTTCGGCGGAGTGGTCAGCGGGTGGTTCGGCAAGATCCAGCTGGCCTCCTACCAGGTGGTGAATGTTGTGGCGCAGCTCGGCTTCATGGTCTATATGGGATTCGGAGTGGCCACTTCAATCCGGGTGGCCAACTATGTCGGCCTGGCCGACTGGCGGGGCGTGCGCCGCATCACCGTCGCGGGGCTCCACATCACCCTCCTGCTCGCCACCCTCGCCTCGCTCGGCTTCTGGCTCTTCTTCCATCCGCTGGTGGGGCTCTTCACGCCTGACCCCGTGGTGCAGGCGGCCGCCGTGCCCCTGCTCCTGCCGCTGATCCTCTACCAGTATGGCGACGCCGTGCAGCTCACCTATGCCAACGCCCTCCGCGGCACCGGCATCGTGCGCCCCCTGATGTGGTCGGCCCTGATAAGCTACATCGCCGTCGGCGTCCCCGCCATAATGGCCCTGGCCCAATGGGCCGGCATGGGCAACGTAGGGGTCTACTACAGCTTCTCGATAGCCCTCGTGAGCGTGGCCGTGCTCTACCGGATAAGCTTCAGCCGCGCCGTGCGGCGTCTTGAAGCCGGTCCCCTTATTGTAGGGGTGTCAGAGGGCCGTTAAGAGATTTTAAGGATTCGGCGCGGTATTCCCTTTGGGAAATTTTTGATAATTCGGCGAATCTTTGTTATTTTGCATTTTTAATTTCGGATAGGATAATTCCTACGAAAGGATTCAGGCAGGGCTCGCCTGCTTACGGGAAACTTACGAATATGGGAAAAACAATAGCAATAGCCAACCAGAAGGGGGGAGTGGGCAAGACCACCACAGCCTTCAATCTCGGCACCTCGCTTGCCTCCGAGGGGAAAAAGGTGCTTCTTGTGGACGCTGACCCCCAGGCCAACGCCACGAGCGGCCTGGGAATCGACCCGGCCGCCTGCGAGGCAAGCATCTACGACTGCATGGTCGACGCATATCCGGCGGCCGACGCCGTGTGCCCCACTCCGATAGAGGGGCTCAGCCTCATAGCCTCCCGCATCGACCTGGTGGGAGCCGAGGTCGAGATGATGAACCGCCCCGACCGCGACCGTGTCCTGGCCCGCGTGCTCGACTCCGTAAAGGACGACTACGACTACATACTCATCGACTGCTCCCCCTCGCTGGGCATCATCACCGTCAACGCCCTCACGGCCGCCGACTCGGTGATAATCCCCGTGCAGGCCGAATACTTCGCCCTGGAAGGTATATCGCAGCTCCTCAACACGATACGCATCATCAAGTCGCGCCTCAAGCCCACGCTTGAGATCGAAGGCTTCCTGCTCACCATGTACGACGCCCGCCTGCGCCTCGCCAACCAGATCTACGAGGAGCTGAAGGGGCATTTCGGCGACATGGTGTTCAAGACCGTCATCCCGCGCAACATCAAGCTCTCCGAGTCGCCGAGCCACGGCATGCCCGTCATGCTCTACGACCCCGACAGCCGCGGGGCCATAGCCTACATCCAGCTTGCCCGCGAGCTTATCCAGCGCCACCGTAAGCGCGCCCAAAATTAAAACACCTACGCATGAGTCAACCCACACATAAGCGCAACGCCCTCGGCCGAGGCCTCGACTCTCTTATCACGATGACGGCCATCGAGCCCGGCGGCTCATCGGCCATCAGCGAGATCGAGCTCTCGCGCATCGACGCCAACCCCTATCAGCCGCGCTCCACCTTCGAGGAGGAGACGCTTCAGGAACTCGCAGTCAGCATCCGCGAGCTCGGCATAATCCAGCCTCTCGCCCTGCGCCTCAAGGCCGACGGGCGCTACGAGATCATCGCCGGCGAACGCCGCTGGCGCGCCGCCGGCATGGCCGGCCTCACCACAGTCCCCGCCTACGTGCGCACGGCCACCGACTCCGAAATCACCGAGATGGCCCTCATCGAGAACATCCAGCGCCAGGACCTCAACGCCATAGAAGTGGCCCTCGGATTCCGTAAGCTCATCGACACATACAACCTCACTCAGGAACGCCTCTCGGCACGCCTCGGAAAGAAGCGCGCCACAATCGCCAACCACCTGCGCCTCCTCAACCTCCCCGCCGAGATACAGCTCGGCCTGCGCGACCGCAAGCTCGACATGGGCCACGCCCGCGCGCTCCTCGCCGTGGAGGACCATAAGGAGCAGCTCCGCCTCTACAACCTCATACTTGAGGAGGGACTGAGCGTGAGGCGTGTGGAGGAACTCGCCCGTCAGGCCAACAACTCCCTCCACGCCGCCGAAGAGGCCGAGGAGGCCGAAGTCCCGGTCGCGCTCCTCGCTCCGCCGCCCCCTTCGCGCGAGCAGGAGTTCTTCACCAACGAGATGAAGGATGTGTTCCCGACCCCCGTCCGGTTCAAGCGCGGCGACGACGGCCGCGGCTCGATCACCCTTAAGTTTGACTCCGACGAGCAGCTCCAGCAGCTTGTGGCACTTTTCCAGCGTCTCAGATGAGTCTACGTCACTTCATACTCTTCATTCTCCTGACCCTCTTCGGAAGCTTCGTGGCGGCGCGCGGCGCCGTCGCGCGCCCCGACTCCGTCTCCACGGGAATGCAGGAGGTGTATCTCGACGCCGAGATGCTCGTGGGGCGTCCCGGCGCGGGAGCCGTGGCCGACTCCATACCTTCCGTCCCCGCCGACGAGCCCCTCAACGTAGTGACATCGTCGGACTACACCCCCTACGGACTCGACGGCAGGAAGGTCTTCAACCCCGACCCCACACGCGCCGTGTGGATGAGCGCGCTCTTCCCCGGCCTCGGCCAGGTCTACAACCGGCGTTACTGGAAACTCCCCATCATCGTCGGCGGCTACATGGCGCTGGCCTACGGCACGAGCTGGAACGCCCGTATGTTCCAGGACTACCAGCTCGCCTACTCCGACATAATGGACGATGACCCCGACACGAAATCCTATCTCGATTTCTTCCCCCCCAACTTCGACGAATCGTCGATCGACAAGAGCTGGCTCACGCAGACCCTCAAATCGCGCAAGGACTTCTACCGCCGCAACCGCGACCTCTGCATAATAGCCTGCGTGGGCGTCTATCTGCTCTGCATGCTCGACGCCTATGTCGACGCCTCCCTCTCCCATTTCGATATATCCGACGACATATCGATGGACGTATCCCCGGCCGTGATGGTCAATCCGTCGGGGCGCCGTCCGGCCCTGGGGCTCAACTGGGCCCTGACATTCTGACCCCGGAAATCCTCCTACTCCATCATACCCAATCCCAACTCCTCCAGCATCTTCCCACAATGAAAAAGACCCTTCTCATATTATCACTCGCCATAAGCGCCCTGATGCCCACGGCCTCCGAGGCCGCGTCCAAGCGCGCCAGCGTGCTCGACCTCAAGGAGTCGATCACCGACGACTCAATCGTCTATCCCGAAAGCTTCGAGACCGATGCCCGCAAGCTGCTTGAGTCATGGTACATGAAGAACTATACCGACACCGACGACCGCTACCGCCAGGCGGGCAACCCCAGTACTTCCGACGACGAGATGCGCCGCCGTCTGGCCGACCTGCCGACGGTGATCGACCTCCCTTACAACCAGATCGTGCGCAGCTACATCGACCGCTATGTGGAGAAGGGACGCCCGATGGTGGCCGCCCTGCTGGGTCTTTCCACTTACTACATGCCCATCTTCGAACAGGCCCTTGAGGCCGAGCAGTTGCCGCTGGAGCTCAAATACCTTCCCGTAATCGAGTCGGCCCTCGACCCCAACGCCGTGTCGCGTTCCGGCGCCGCCGGCCTCTGGCAGTTCATGCCCGCCGCCGCCAAGGGCTACGAGCTGGAGGTGAACTCCCTCGTCGACGAGCGCCGCGACCCCTACATGTCGTCGAAGAAGGCCGCCCGGATGCTCCATGACCTTTACGACACCTACGGCGACTGGAGCCTCGCCATAGCCGCCTACAACTGCGGCCCCGGCAACGTCAACAAGGCCCTCCGCCGCGCCGGAGGCGACCCCAAGAAGCACGACTTCTGGAGCATCTACTCCTATCTCTCACCCGAGACCCGGGGCTACGTGCCTATGTTCATCGCCGCCAACTATGTGATGAACTATCACGACAAGCACAATATCTCCGCCGTGTTGCCGACGCGCCCGCTCGTGACCGACACCATCGGCGTCTCCTCCCGCATCCACTTCGACCAGATCGCCGCCGTGCTCAACATCCCCAAGGAGGAGCTGAGGATACTCAACCCCCAGTTTCGTGCCGACATCATCCCCGGCTCGGCCGACCGCACATACATGCTCGTCCTCCCCGCCCAGCAGGTGCAGGCCTACATAATGTCGGAAGACGAGATACGCGGCTATGAGGCCTCACGCTACGCCCGCCGCGTCGACGCCCGCCCCGACGAGATGGCCGTCAGTGCCGACGAGCAGCCCGCCGTGGATTCCGACGACGAGACCCTCCTCGCTTCGCGCTCCGACGAGGTGGAGGATATACCCGCTCCCGAGACGCAGGCCCCCCGCGCTCCGGCTCCCGCCATGTCGGGCAAGGCACGCCTCGTGACCCACACCGTGGCCGCCGGAGAGACCATCAACGACATCGCCGAGCGCTACGGCGTCCGCGTAAGCGACATCCGCAGCTGGAACTCCCTGCGCCGCAACGCCGTGCGCAAGGGCCAGAAGCTCCGTATCGAGACCACCGTGGCGCAGACCTCCGCCACACAGCAGCCGGCCGCCCGTCCCGCCTCGTCGGGCTCCACCAAGTCGCAGGCGGCAGCCGCCCAGCCGACCTCCTCTACTAAGAAAGCAGCCCCCCAGAAGACCACCACTCAGAAGGCTTCCGCCCAGAAGACCCAGAAGGCACAGGCGGCCAAGCCGACCGACTACACCATCAAGAACGGCGACAACCTGATCTCCATAGCCAAGCGTCACGGCGTCACCGTGGAGCAGCTCCGCGCCGCCAACGGCCTGAAGGGGGACGCCATACGCGCCGGAAAGACGCTTAAGATCCCCGCCAAGACTTCGTCGGGCAGCAAGGCTTCATCGTCGAAGTCCGGCTCCAAGAAGGGGGCTAAGTCAGGGACAAAGAAGTCGTCGGGCTCCAAGAAGTCAAGGAAGAGATAACGGAAATCGCTGTAACAGATATTACTGATGAATAGAAACCAGAAGATAATACTTTACGCAGGCGTCGGAGTGTTCGTGGCGCTCGTGGCGCTCGTGTCGGTGCTTATCTACAACAATGCGCGTCAGACCGAGTCGGCCAATGAGGCCCTGGCCAAAGCCGACTCGCTCGCACTGGCCAACGACCGGCTGGTGCTCACCAATGAGTTCAATCAGCTCAACGCCGATTTCTCGCAGTATGAGGACCAGCAGATCTACCTGAAGAACGACTCGTTGGTGCAGCAGTACAATGCCGCCCGTATGAAGGTGGAGGGCCTGCTGCGCGAGCTCAGTGCCGAAAAGGCATCCAACACGCAGAACCGCGCCCGCATCCGGCAGCTCGAAGGGGAGATAGCCTCGCTTAAGAAAATCGTGCGCCATTACCTTGAGGAAATCAAGCGTCTCGGCGAGGAGAACGAAGGACTCCGCCAGGAACTCCAGCAGGCCACTCAGCGCAACGAACAGCTGGCCTCGGAGGCGGCCACGGTGCAGCGCGACAATGAACAGCTCACCCAGACGGTGGCCCGCGCGAAGAAGCTGACCATCACCGGCCTCTCCTTTACGGCCTACAACAAGAAGGGTAAAGTGGAGAAGAAGGTGGCTAAGGCCAAGTCGCTCGGAGCCTCGTTCACCATCAGCCCCAACAACACCGCCGCCGCAGGCAACAAGACCATCTACATGCGCATCGTCTCCCCCGACGGTACCCTTCTCTCCGGCGGACCGAACTTCAGCTTCGACGGCCAGAGTCTCGCCTCCAGCGCCGCAAAGGAAATCCAGTACGACAACGGCGAGCAGCACGTGAGCATCTACTGGCAGGTCAACACCACCCTCACCCCCGGCGACTACCTCGTGGAAATCTTCTGCGACGGCAACCGTCTCGCCTCCCGCCACTTCGACATGCCGAAGTAATTCCCCCCGCCACCGCATATACTCAAACATAAGGACGGAGCTGAGGAATCCTCAGCTCGGTCCTTATGTTTGATAAGTTCCCTATAGGGTCAAAGCCGTGAAGAGAGGGCCGTAAGGCGGGTGGAGTGGGGGACACGGGCATCCCAATCCCTCCCTTAAAGGAAATATGGAAACTCCTTTAAAGAAATGGAAAACGCCATTAAATGGAATAGGAAAATACCCTTAAATGGAATGGAAAAACACCCTTAAGGGAATGGAAAAAAGAAACCGGCAGATCCTCCGGATGGAGGATTTGCCGGTTATGTTTTGGATCTCTCTCGTGTAGAGGATCTGACTTACTCAGCCTTAGCGGAGTCAGCTACGGCGCTGTCAGCAACGGGAGCAACTGCTGCGGAGTCAGCTACAGTGCTGTCAGCAACGGGTGCTACTTCCTCAGTGCAGGCGCTGTCGCCGCAGCAAGAGTCAGAAGTCTTGGCGTCCTTAGAGGAGCAAGATACGAGAGCTACGCTGAAAACTACAGCGAGAGCGAGAACTACTTTCTTCATGTCCGTAAAATTTAAAATAATAAAACAATTTCTTTTGCTATCAAAAACACTGCGAATTTACATAATTATTTCCAATCTTACGTAGGACGCTCGGTTAAAAATCTAAATTTCGACTTATTTTTTAACTTCAGTTAACACTTTACCCCCTGTTTTACCGGTTTGTTAACTTCAGTTAACAATAAGCCTCAAAAATCTCCTTTTTCCCTAAGTCAGCAGATGGACGCATGGAAATTGGCCATCTCGATGGCCGCCACGGCGGCTTCGGAGCCCTTGTTGCCGAGCGCACCTCCGGCGCGGTCGAGGGCTTGCTGGAGATTGTCGACAGTGAGTACGCCGAAAATCAGCGGTGTCTCTCCGCGTGCGTTGATTATGGCGGCTCCCTGGGCGGCCTGCTGGCATACGTAGTCGAAATGGGGGGTATCGCCGCGTATGACGCAGCCGATGATGATTACCGCGTCCGGGCGTCGGCGGGTCAGCACGCCGGCGGCATTGATGAGCTCCACCGTGCCGGGCACACCATGCAGACGGATGTTCTCCCGGCGCACGCCGGCCTCCACAAGCGTGGCCACGGCGCCGTCGCGCAGGGCGTGGGTCACGTCGGGATTCCATTCGGCCGTCACGATATCGCACACGAAGCGGTCGGGATCATAGGGAGCGGGCACTTCGAGCATGCTCCCGTTGGTGTTGAGTATGGTCGACATATGTGTGTTTCCTGTCTGTGGCTGGTTATTCCTTTTCTTGGTTATCGGCGTAGGCGGCAGCCTCATCTGCGGCGGTGTCGGCGGCGGCTTCCGCGTCGGCCTCGCCGTCCTTCACAGCCTTCTCGCCCCGACGGAGCATGGTGCTCACGGCGTGGGTGAAGGCCTTCCACTTCGAGGGCTGCTCCTCGTACTTGTCGATCATCTCGATCAGGGCGATGATGTCCTCCTCGAGTTCCAGGGTCTCAAGCGCGATGGCGTGGGGGAGTACTGCGGCCAGGAGGCGCTTTGCGCGCTGGCGCATGGCCTTGATGCGGCTCATCACCTCGGCCATCTCGATGGTCATCTTGATTTCCTTGCGGCCCACGCGGCCGGAACGCTTCTTGGAGTACTTGATGGCCTCGGAGTAGAACTTCAGGGCCTCCTTGTAGGCGCCCGAGGAGGCGGTCAGCTCACCCACCTTCCGCAGCGATTCGGCCAGGCGCTCCGTGGCCGACGCCACACCGGCATTTACCTTCTCGTAGAGCGAATCGGTGGTGAGACGCTGCTTCACCAGCATCTCGATCGTCTTCTTGCGCGAGCGCATGATGCGCGCCGCAAGCTCCATGGCGAGGATATGGAACTCGCCGTAGCGCTCGGGATCCTCTTTCGAGAGGCGGGAGAGCACCTTGAAGAGCATTTCCAGTTCCTTCTCGCTCTGCCTGTAGTCCTTGAGGAGGAAATGGACCTCGGCCAGGTCGAAGAGTATGGCCGCCAGCATGGAGCGGAACTCGATGTGGTTGAGGTCGGAGAATTCGCGCAGGTCGCGCATTATGTTGACGGTGCGCTCCAGGGCGTCCATATAGCGCTCCTCGTCGAGGAGCGACGATGTCGTGGCGCGGCTGCTTTCCGCATCGCGGAGTATGGCGTAGTCGCGGCTTTTGCGGTCAAACGAATCAAGTCGGAGAGGGAGTTTTACAAGAGTCATGTCGGTATGTGTGTTTTTTGCTTTTGGGTGTCTTTGGTTGTGGGGTGTCATTTTCCGGATGCCTCGGCGGCCGATTTGGCGCCGAGGTATCCTCCGTGATGGCGCTTGGCGTAGTCCTCGACTTTGAAGCCGATGGCCTTCATGACGCTCACCACGAGCAGGTCGCCGATGACGGTCATCGTCGTAGTGGACGTGGTGGGAGTCAGGCCGAGAGGACACACTTCGGGGGCGCCGCCGGTGTGGAGGGTCACGTCGGCCATCTCGGCCAGCGGGCTGTCTGTGTCTCCTGTAATAACAATTATCTTCAAGTCAGGGTTTAATACGTGGGCCAGTTCCACGAGTTTAAGTATCTCCGAAGTCTTTCCCGAATTGGAGATGAGGAGCAGGAGGTCATGGCGCTGTATGATGCCCAGGTCGCCGTGCTGGGCCTCGGCGGGATGGAGGAACACGGCCGGAGTGCCGGTGGAGCAGAAGGTGGTGGCTATGTTCATGCCGATCTGGCCGGCCTTGCCCATGCCGCTCACCACGAGTTTGCCCCCTTTGCGGTCCACTTGCTCCACGATCAGTTCCACGGCGCGGCTGTAGGCGTAGGTGAGCGGTATGGCCTTTATCGCCGCGGCCTCGGCCTCGAGTATTGACCGGAGGTCGGATTCGGTTACGTTGTATTTCATGTTTACTGTTTCGTATTTTAATGTGCTCGGTTGATTCTTTATGTCGGTCCGGTGTCGGTCCGGTAGCGCCGCATGGACGGAGCGCGGGGGAAAGGACCCCGGCGCCCGGGTCAGTCCACGGGCAGCCTCTCGTACTCGATAAGGGCGGCGCGCAGCTCCGGAGTCATTGCGGTGGATCTTCCGGTGTCGGGATCGAAACACACCATCACCGTCTCGCACACGGAGCGGATTTCCTGTGTGGGTATCTCCACGATGCACTGCTGGAGGGTGAAGCTGTGTTCGCCGAGGCGTGTGCAGCGTGTCTTCACCTCGATTTCATCGCCGAACCTTATCTGCTTTATGAAGGTGTTGTGGATGTCGGCTATGACGCACTCCACGCGGCGGAAGTCGATGTTGCCCTTGCGGACGGCTTCGAGAAACCGGGCCTTCGCCAGGTCGTAGAAGGCGAAATAGACGATGTTGTTGACGTGTCCGAGAATATCGATGTCGTTGAATCTGATCTGCACCTCCTGTGAGTGGCGGAAATCGGCCAGATTCGGCAGGTCTTTTACCATATGTGTCTTTTGATGTGTCTGTGTTGATATGTAGTAGGGCGGGTGGCGTAGGGTGGCCCGGATGCCGTCCGTGCGCTTCCCGGAGCGTCTTGCGGCGTCCCCGGTGGGGGAGTGGGCTTCACGACGTGAAGCGGATGTCGTGGATGACGCGGCGCCCGAGGAGCCGGTTGAACTCGGCCGTGAAGGCCGAGCGGCTCATGGACAGCTCGTGGCGCAGCGGAGCCGACGGCACGCGCACCGTCATCACCCCCTTGCTGACGGTCGGGCGTCCCGTGTGGCCGGCTATGTGTTCCCCCACTATGCCGGCCCAAAGGTCGATGGCCTTGAATTCGTCAAGGCGCGATGTCATGTCGTTTTCCTCAAGCGTCATGCGCAGCACGTCGCCGATGCTCATTGTTTCCTGTCGCTTCATTGTCGTGGTCCGGTATGCGGTGCGGTCAGTGCCCCACCTGTAATTCGCTGAACTGCCCCGAGTTCACCTCGAACAGGCGCGGCTGGCCGCCGAGGCGCGAGAGTATCGCGTCGATATGCCCCCGGTTGGTGTCGGTGATGAAGATCTGGCCGAATCCGGAGCGGGTGCTCACGATTTCCAGTATATGCTCCACGCGGGAGGAGTCGAGCTTGTCGAAGATGTCGTCGAGCAGCAGCAGGGGTGTCTTGTTGCCTGTGAGTTTGAGATAGTCGAATACGGCGAGGCGCAGCGCGAGGGTGAACGACTTCAGCTGTCCCTGGCTCCCGAGGCGGCGCATGGAGTAGTCGCCGAGCTGTGTGGAGAGGTCGTCGCGGTGCACTCCCTGCGACGTGAATCCCAGGGCGATGTCCTTCGCGCGCGAGCGGGCGAGCACTTCGGTGAGGGTGGCGTCGTTGAGCACGCTGCGGTAGGATATGGAGGCTGTCTCGTCGTTGCCGGCGATGAGTGAGTAGTATTCGGCCACCGGCCCCGCTATGCGCTCCACCCATTCCCGGCGGCCCGCATGGACTGCGGCGGCCGCACCCTGCATCGATGTCTCCACCGATTCGTAGAGCAGGTTGTCGCGCACGCCGGCGCGCAGCATCCGGTTGCGGCTCTCAAGGGCGCGGGTGTACTGGATGAGGTGCGTGAGGTAGGAATTGTCGGCCTGCGAGATGACCATGTCCATCAGGCGGCGGCGCTCCTCGGCGCTCCCGGCCACAATCTGTGAGTCGGCCGGAGTGACGCACACCAGCGGAAAGGCTCCGATGTGGCGCGAGATCCGGTCGTACTCCTTGCCGTTGCGCTTCACCGATTTCCCTTTCCCCTTCACGATGCCCAGCGAGATCTTCTCCTCCGTGGAGGCGTCGGAGACAAACGTGCCCTTTACCGAAAGCATGTCGCGGCCATGGCGGATGAGGGCGCTTTCCGGCACCGACGACATGCCGCGTGCCAGGCACAGCATGTGGATGGCTTCGAGCAGATTGCTCTTTCCCATCCCGTTGTGCCCCACAAGGCAGTTGACCCCTGCCGAGAACTCCAGCCGGGCCTCGGGGATATTCTTGAAATCGAGTATTTCGATCGAACTGAGGATCATGGCCGTCAGTCCTTTTCGCCGTAAGCCAGGTCGCCGGCGTCGCCTAGTCCGGGCACTATGTAGGAATGCGCGTTGATTTCCTCGTCGATGGCTCCGACCCAGAGGGTGGTGTCGTCGGGGAAATGGGCCTTCACGTAGTCCACTCCGGCACGCGAGGCGATGACGGAGGCCACGTGTATCTTGGCCGGAGTCCCTTTCGAGAGCATGGCGCGGTAGGCCAGCTCCATGCTGGCGCCGGTGGCCAGCATCGGGTCGACGAGGATGAGGGTCTTCCCCTCGATCGACGGGGAAGCGAGGTATTCGATGAGTACGTCGAAAGTGTCGCCCCCCTTCTCGCGGTATTTGCGGTAGGCGCTGACGAAGGCGTTCTCGGCGCGGTCGAAATAATTGAGGAAGCCGTGGTGGAACGGCAGGCCGGCGCGCAGGATGGTGGCCAGCACCACCTTATCGGCCACGTCATGGCAGCGGCAGGTGCCGAGAGGCGTGGTGACGTCGACGGTCCCGTAGTCGAGCGTTCGTGAGATCTCGTAGGCCATTATCTGGCCGATGCGGTCGAGATTCGTGCGGAAGCGCAGGGGGTCGTGCTGGATGGAGGTGTCGCGCATCTCCAGCATATAGCGGCTCACGATCGAGGGAGTCTCGTCAAAGTTGATTATTTTCATGGCTTATGTTGTTGTTGTAGATGGTTCTTGCGTTGTCGGTGTCCTGCATTATTTGGAGGCGGAGTTCGTCGAGGGAGGCGAATTTCCGTTCGGGGCGCAGGTGGCTTAGGAATTCCAGTGTCAGCCGGCTGCCGTAGAGGTCCCCCTCGAAGTCGGGGATGAAGGTCTCCATCCTCAGCGTGGGGGTCGGGAGGCTTACGCTCGGGCGCATGCCGATGTTGGTCAGGCCCAGGCGGCGGGTGCCGTCGGGCATGGTGACGCGGGTGACGTAGGCGCCGTAAGGGGGTAGCACCCGCTCACTGGGTGGATCTATGTTGGCGGTGGGCACTCCGATGGCGCGCCCCAGACGGTCGCCGGCCACGACCGTCCCTGTGATGGAGTAGGGGCGTCCGAGTATTCCGGCTGCTTCCTCCATCTCTCCCGCGCCCACGGCGCGCCGGGCCGCCGAACTGGAGCATCCCGGAAGCTGCGGCGGGAGCACTGCCTCTATCCCGAGGCCGGAGGCGAGGCCGACGTAGTCGCCGTGGGTCATGGTCCGGCCGTCGGAGCCGAAAGTATTGTCGTAGCCCAGCACGAGCATCCGCACCCCGTAGTCGTCACGCAGGCGCGTGAGCCATTCCCCGGCGGTCATGGAGGCCATATGCGGAGTGAAGTCCACCGTCATCACCTCATCTGCATGGAGCCGCAGGCACCTCAGCTTCTCCGCCGGATCCATCAGCAGTCCGGGGGCGCGCGAGGGAGCGATGGTCTTCAGCGGATGTCCGGCGAATGTCACCGCCATCGTGCGCAGTCCGCGTGCAGCCCCTTCGCGCCGCAGTGTGTCGAGCACGAGCATATGCCCCCGGTGGAGGCCGTCGAAGGTCCCTACGGTGGCGGCCCGCCGCGATTCGCCGTTGGGGGCCGGGGATTGTATGTCGCTCGGTTCAGTCATCGGCTTTAAGGAATGCGTCAGTCAGGGCGAGCATATCGTCGGCCGGCGTGGAGCCCACGCGCATGGCGTGAAGGCCTACGGCGCGGGCCGCCTCGCAGTTCTTCTCCGAGTCGTCGAGCATCAGGGTCTCCGAGGGGTCGAGTCCGTAGCGGCGCACGAGATTGGAGAATATGCGTGTGTCGGGCTTGCAGCATAGCTCCTGGAACGAAGCCGTCACACCGTCGAAATAATCGTTGATGGAAAGTCCTTCCTGACGGAAATGCTCGGCTATCCAGCTGTTGTACATGATAGGGTTGGTATTGGATAGCACATAGAGGCGCAGGCCTTTCTCGCGCAGGCGGCGCAGGCGTTCGAGGCGCGCTGCGGGGATGGCCACGAGGAAGCGGTTGAAGGCTTCCGTTATGTCCACATCGGAGGCTCCGGGACAGTGCATCCGTATAAGCTCGAAGAACTCTCCGGCGTGCAGCCGGCCCGTCTCCAGACCGAGAAAAGGCTCTTCCTGCCGGTAGAGCCCGAGCATGGTGTCGGCCTCGGCCAGACCGAGGCGCTGGAGCGCCTCCACGGCGTCTTCACGGCGCAGGTCGATCACTACGCCGCCGAGGTCAAAAATAATATTCTTTATATTGGAGGGATTCATGATAACAAAGGTACAAATTTTTTGTGATATTCGCCATAAAACTTTATCTTTGTATCACCCCCGCCTCCTCCCCCTGCATTATGGTGGCCGCTCTCCCTCCAGCCCCTTCTTCCTCCTCTCTCCCGGAGCTGCGCCCCCTTCCGCCCGCTCCCCCTCACCGCCGGCTCAGCCGGCGTCCATGCGCTCAGCCGGCATCCGGCCCGGTTCTTGCCAGTAGTCCGCACGAAGTAAGGACAAAAAGTAAGGATAAAAAGTAAGGATAAAATCAATCATCATAAACCCAGAAGAATCATGAATAAAATCAAATCCATCGGTATCCTCACCTCGGGCGGCGACGCCCCCGGCATGAACGCCGCCATCCGTGCCGTCACCCGTGCCGGCATCTTCGCCGGTTACCGCGTCTACGGCATCTACCGTGGCTACCGCGGCCTGATCACCGACGAAATCCAGGAATTCTCCACCCAGAATGTCAGCAACATCATCCAGCGCGGCGGCACAATCCTCAAGACCGCCCGCTGCAAGGAGTTCCAGACACCCGAAGGGCGCCAGTGCGCCTACGATGTGCTCCGCCGCCATGAGATCGACGCCCTCGTGGTGATCGGTGGCGACGGTTCCCTGACCGGCGCCCGAATCTTCGCCAACGAGTTCAATTTTCCCATCATCGGCCTCCCCGGTACAATCGACAACGACCTCTACGGCACTGACTCCACCATCGGCTACGACACGGCACTCAACACCATCATGGACTGTGTCGACAAGATCCGCGACACCGCCACCAGCCATGAGCGCCTCTTCTTCATCGAGGTGATGGGACGCGACGCCGGCTTCCTCGCCCTCAACGGAGCCATCGCCTCCGGAGCCGAGGCCGCCATCATCCCGGAAATCTCCACGCAGGTCGACCAGTTGGCCGAACTCATCAAGAACGGTTTCCGCAAGTCGAAGAACTCGTCGATCGTGCTCGTGGCCGAAAGTCCGATCACGGGCGGAGCCATGGGGCTCGCCCAGCGTGTGGAGGAGGAATATCCCAACTATGATGTGCGTGTCTCCATCCTCGGTCACCTCCAGCGCGGCGGCAGCCCGACGGCCCACGACCGTATCCTCGCCTCACGTATGGGCGCGGCGGCCATCGATGCTCTCCAGGACGACCAGCGCAATGTGATGATCGGCATCAAGAACGATGAAATCGTCTATGTGCCCTTCACCAAGGCCATCAAGAAGGATAAGCCCATCAATCCCGACCTCGTCGGCACCCTCCGCCGCCTTTCCATCTGATCTCCCATCTCGCCGCATAAGGAAAGAGGGCCGTGTCCGGAGCGACACGGCCCTCTTTATGTAGGGATGTACCCCGTCCCTTATCCGCATTTCGGGTCTGGCGCCCGCCGGGAAAGGGGCGGATGCCGCCGTGGTGGATAAATGGAACCGTCGTGAAGATAAAGGAGACCTGCGTGTGGATAAAGAAACCGGCATGAGGGGATAAAAGAAAAAGGCCTATCCTCGCGGATATGCCTTTTTTAAAAGTTGTCTTGTTGCCTAATTGTAAGTTTAGAAATCCAATTCTATTAAAGTGGGCGAAGATGGATTCGAACCACCGAAGGTATAAACCAGCAGATTTACAGTCTGCCCCATTTGGCCACTCTGGTATTCGCCCTTGTCAATGTCACTGTCGGGGTTTGACAATGCAAAGGTACGCAAAAAGTTTTAATTATGCGCTATGTTTTTCTGAAAAAATGTGTTTTTTGAGGAAATCATCGGTTGGTTCTCCTCCGGAGGCGCAATAAAGAACCCCGGGCGAGGGGCCCGGGGTGTATGGGATCAATGGCAGCAGCCGTCGTGGCATTCGCCGTGGGATCCGCAGCAGCCACCTTCGTGATTGCCGCCTCCGCAGCAGCCTTCGCCGTCGTCGTGCTTGTCGCCGCATCCGCCGCCACAGCATCCGCCGCCGCATCCATGCGCGGGCTGGAGCTCTTCGGGGGTGGCGTCGCGCACTTCCACCACCTCGCCTTTATACTCCACCGTCTTGCCGGCGAAGGGGTGGTTGAAGTCCATCTTGACGTTCTTCTCATCTATTTCGAGCACACGGCCCAGGATACGGAATCCTTCGGCCGTCATCATGGGGAGCTCGGCGCCCACCACCACTTCGTCGGCGAGCTTGCCGTCGCGCTCGAAGATGGCCTTTTCGAGAGTCACCACGTTGTCGTCGTAACGCTCACCGAAAGCCGCCTCCGGAGGAAGCACCACCTCGAACCTGTCGCCTGCGGCGAGGTCCTTGAGGGCGGCCAGAAGGCCGGGTATCACTTCATGGCTCACACCGTAGACGAGTTCGTCGGGTGCGTCGGCAGGAGTCTCGAAGAGCAGCTTGCCGTCAGGGTATTCTGTAAGGGTGTAGGAGTATCTGACGAATTTGCCGGGTCCTACTTTTTCTTTTTCTGTATTCATAGCTTCAGTGTGTTGTCTTTGGGTTGTGCATTGTATTGTCGGTTGTCGGAATGCGTCCGCTGTCCCGGCGTCCAAGTCCGGTGTCCTTGCATCCGCTGTTCCGGCGCCTCATTCGGCGGGAATCTCGTCGGGGTCGATGGCCTCTTCATCGTCGGAGTCGAGGGCGGGCACGTCGTCGGGGTCGATGAAGTCGTCCGTACCCTGAACCTGGAGTGTGGCGTCGTCGTCCTCGCCGGGGTGCTTGAGCTCATATTGCTCGCTCATGTTGACCACGTTGAAGTAAAATCCCTCGGAGGGGTTCTTTATGCGCCGCTTCGACCCTTCCTCAGGACGGACGCTGATGTAGTCGAATCCCTCGGCGGGGAAATCCACGGCGGTCGGCTCGTAGCCGAGGAGCTGGATCATGTTGTATTCATGCATCGGATAGATGACATAGAAGGCATTGTCCATGTTCTCGCCGGTGCCTGTGCTCTTGATGGCTCCGAGGAGGTTTTCGAGGCGGTATTCCCATATTTTTGCCTTCATGTTGTTGCCCATCTCCTTCGAGGCGTGTACGAGCACCGACATCTGCCGCAGGTCGAAGGGATTGTCCTTAAGGGAAAGCTCCACCAGCGTCGAGAGCTCGCGGAGCTCGCGCTTGTAGAGCGTTTCGAGACGCCCCTTCTGGAGCTCGGCCTCATGGCCCGATATGGTGTTGGCCTTTACGAGGCGGTTGAGGGAGTCGGTCACGGTCTTGATGCGCCCGTTCAAGGCGGTGACGAGGGTCAGCACCGAGTCGGACTTGGCATTGTAGGGGGACGACCGGTAGGGGTCGTAATCCTCCTGGAAGAGGTAGCCGAGGTAAAGGTTGCGGTATTGCTCCTTGGTCATGGAGGTGTCGTTGCGGTTGAAGGCCGTGATGAGCTTCGGGTAATAGAACTCGCTCGACGGATCATGGGTGACACGCTCGATGAGCTTGAAGTCGGGCTTCTCCACGGTGATCTTGCGTGACTTGGCCGCTGACGGTTTTGCCGGTGCCGCGAGGGCGCCGAGGGTGGCGAGGGAAAGGAATATGATAAGCAGGGTCTTTTTCATAAGGGTCGGGATAGGGGGGATTGTCGGAGGGGGCCTATGCCGCATAGCGGGCGAGCAGCATCACGGCCGCCACGCCGAGCTGACCTGCGGCCACGAGTATCGGGAAGCCTTTGGCCAGCAGGTAACGGAGGAAATGGCCCGAACCGGGAGCTATGGAGCGGCCGTCGGGAGTGTTGGTGAACACGAGCCCGGAGAGCATGATGCCGGCGGCCGTGGCGAGTACCATGACGGCGTAGCGCAGCTGCAGCGAGGGCGTGAACGTGTAGGCGAGCAGCCCCACGGCCAGGCCGGCCAGGGCTCCCATGGTCATGTAGGCCGTGCCGCGCCCCTGCTGGCGTATGGCGGGGTTCTGCAGGATGATGATCACCATCACCACCAGCGTTATGGCGAGCCACGACATGTTCATCGTATTGCTGAGCGGGAAGAGGAGCGAGCCGTCGGAGAGGCGCGCGTAGCTCAGTACGTCCATCGCCAGATAGGAGAGGGCCGGCGCGAGGATGATCCTGCGGGGCACGGCGCAGAAAGCCCCTGCCCAGAGCGCTACGCTGAGTATGATAAGCAATATCGTCATTGTCTTCTCGGGTTATATACTTACAACGCAGGGGCGGGGTTATTTATTCCGAATATTAGTTAAAAATCACTTCTTGATGGTGGGGTACGCCACGCGGGTATGGTAGATGGTGGCGAGGCGGCGCTTGAAGGTCTGCTTGATGGTCTCGATGTCGCGGAAGCTGAGGGGGGATTCCTTGAGGAGGCCGTCGGCTATCTGGGAGTCGATGAGGCGGTCCACAAGCTGGTCGATGCTCTGCTGCGAGTAGTCCTTGAGGCTGCGCGAGGCCGCCTCGATGCAGTCGGCCATCATCAGTATGGCCGTCTCCTTGCTCTGGGGGTTGGGGCCGGGGTACTGGAACGCCGTGGGGTCGATGTCCTTGTCGGGGTTTTCATTGACGGCCGTGGTGTAGAAGTACTTGGTCAGGCCGCGCCCGTGATGCTCGGAGATGAAGTTCCTGATCACCTGCGGCAGCTTGGCTTTCGAGGCCAGGGCGAGGCCGTCGGTGACGTGGGAGATTATCTTATGCGCCGATGTCTCGGGGTTGAGGCCGTTGTGCGGGTTGACGCCGTGCTGGTTTTCGGTAAAGAAGACGGGGCTTTCCATCTTGCCTATGTCGTGGTAGAGGGCTCCGGTACGCACGAGCTGCGTGTTGGCCCCGATGGCGCGGGCCGCCTCGGCGGCGAGGGTGGAGACCTGCATGGAGTGCTGGAATGTGCCGGGGGCCTCCTCGGCCAGGCGGCGCAGCAGCGGATTATTGATGTCCGACAGCTCCACAAGGGTCACCATGGAGGTGAATCCGAACACCTTCTCGATGATGAGGATGAGGATGTAGGCGAACGAGAGGATGAGTGAGTTGAACACGAACATCAGGAACATCCCCGGCACCAGCCCGGAGAGGTCGCCGTCGGTGGCGAGGAGCAGCGCCACATATGTGACGGAGTAGACTCCGAGCGTTATGGCCGCAGTGCGCAGCAGCTGGCTGCGTTTCGAGAGCTGGTGGATGCTGTACTTGGCGGCGAGGCCGGCGAGGAGCTGGAGCACTATGAACTGGAACTGGTAGGTGGCGATGAGGGCCGTCAGCAGCACGGCCGTCAGCAGCGCGAAGAGGGCCGTGCGTGTGTCGAAGAACACCATCACCACCACTGACACGGCCGCGAAGGGCATGACGTAGAGCGCGATGGGATTGAACTCAAGCACGAGGGTGGAGATCACCGCGAAGAGGGTGATGAACGTGATGAGGAACGTCATCTTGGCCGCGTCCTGGAATATGTTCTTGCGGTAGATGGCGAGGAAGCCGTAGAGCATCAGCCAGATAAGCAGGATGTAGAGGCCCTGCCCGATGTAGAAGTAGGAGTGGCTGACGCGCGACGTCTGGTTCGACACCATCTCCTGGTAGGTGTTGAGGTTGGTGAATATCTGCTGGGTGATGATCTCGCCACGGTCCACGATGCGCTGACCTTTCTTGATGACGCCGAGCGCTCCGCTGACGTTGAGGAATTCCTGGTCGCGGTATTTGGTGTCGTTGATGGAGTCGACCGAGAAGTCGGGGGTCAGGATGTTGCCGAGCGAGCGGGCCACGGCCGCGGGGAGCTCATGGCGCGGCTTGCCGGTGGCGGTGGCGTAGACTGAGTCGATGTATTCGAAGGCCTGGCGCGGGGTGAGCAGATCCGCGCCTTCGTAGGTCTGCACCACTCCGGCCCCGGTGTTGGCGCCGGAATGGGTCATGACGCGGTACTTCGTGTTGTTGCCGCCGTGGATGTAGCCGTAGAGCTGGGCGTCGGCGATGCCGAGGCTGTAGACGTGCTTCAGGGCGCCGGTGAGGATGACGGCCTCCTGGGCGCTCACTTCCCCCCGGGCGGATGTGGCGAAACGCTCCACGTTGTGGGCCGACGTCGAGTCGTTGCGCAGGGCGAACGGGATGAAGTTGGAGGCCACGGAGTCGTGCATCTGCCGCATGGATGTGGAGTCGCGAAGGATGGGAGTATCGAATTCGGCGGTCAGCAAGGGGTATTTCCACGGCTGGTTGAGTTCGTAGGTGTAGCTCTGATGGTCGGCGCGGGGCACGATGAGGAGCACGATGGCGGTGGCGGCCAGCAGGAGACCGGTACGGATTAGATTGTATTTTGAGAAAATTCGCTTCATGGCGGGAAAGTTTTTTTAGACCAGTGTTTGCCGGAATCGGACCGGATGATTCCGGATTAAGCGGGATTTAAGAAGGGAGAGTCCGGCTGACCGGGACCGGATGCTTGGCCCGGGGCGGCGTTGTCGGCCTGCTTCCGTAGGAATGTCTTTATCTTGTGGCGGGCGGTGGGAGTGATGCACCTGTCGAGCCAGTCGGGGGCCGGATGGCGTGAGTCGGCCGTGATTATGCGTATCTGGTCGCCTGATTCGAGCCGGTGGCCCGGCGGCAGCAGGCGGCGGTTGACCTGTCCGGCCACACAGTGCACCCCGAGGTCGGAATGGATGGCGAACGCGGCGTCGAGCACCGTCGAGCCGGAAGGGAGCGTCACCAGGTCGCCGGCCGGGGTGAAGACATAGATTTCCTTCGAGTAGAGGGAGAGCTTGATGGTGTCGAGGAAGTCGATGGCGTCGGGGCCCGGGTTGGCCAGGATCTCCTTGATGGTGTTCATCCAGGTGTCGAGCTCGGCTTCGGGGGTGGTGTCGTCGGTCTTGTATTTCCAGTGGGCGGCGAATCCGAGCTCGGCTATTTCGTGCATCTTGCGCGAGCGTATCTGCACTTCGATCCATTTCCCGGCCGGCCCCATCGCGGTCAGGTGCAGGGCGCGGTAGCCGTTGGCCTTAGGGGCCGACACCCAGTCGCGCAGGCGTCCGGGGTGGATCTGATAGTTGTCGGCGAAGAAGGTGTAGATCTGCCAGCACCGCAGTTTTTCGTCCTCGTCGTCGGCATTGTCGAAGATGACCCTTACGGCGTATATGTCGTAGACCTCCTCGAAAGGCACCCCCTTCTTCTCCATCTTGTTGAATATGGAATAGGCGCTCTTCACGCGGGCTGCGATTTCGTAGCTGAATCCTGCCTCGTCGAGGCGCCGGCGCACGGGCGCCACGAATTCCTCCGTTATCCTGCGGCGTTCGGCCTCGGAGTCTACCACGCGCGAGCAGATGTCGGCGTATTCCTGGGGATGGTTGTAGCGCATGGCCAGGTCTTCGAATTCGTATTTGAAGCGGGAAAGTCCGAGTCGATGGGCCAGCGGGGCGTAGACGTAGAGGGTCTCGTCGGCCACACGCCGCTGTTTCTCGGGCGCCAGGGCGTCAAGGGTGCGCATGTTGTGCATGCGGTCGGCCATCTTTACGAGCACCACCCTTACGTCGCTCGACATCGAGAGCAGAAGCTTGCGGAATTTGTCGGCCTGCACTTCGGCGGCACGTCCCAGTATCCCTCCCGAGATGCGTGCCACACCCTCCACGATCTCCGCCACCTTCGGACCGCAGGCGTCCTCGATGTCCTCGCTGGTGTAGTCGGAGTTCTCGAGCACGTCGTGTAGCAGGGCGGCGCATATGGAGGTGGAGCCGAGGCCGAGTTCGGCCACGGCGATACGTGCCACTTCCAGGGGATGGAGTATGTAGGGGTCGCCGTTGCGCCGGCGTCCGCCGGCATGGGCGGCCGAGGCGAAGCGGAAGGCCTTCTCGATCCTCTCCACCTTACGGCGGTGGTTGCTGCGCAGGTAGGCGTCGATGAGGCGGCGGTAGGCCTCATGGATACGTGCGGATTCCGCGTCGGCGGGCAGGGAAAAGGACAATTCGGGAGTCATACGGCAAAAATAATAAAAAATCTCGGGATTATGCCGACTTCGGCCTCCGGGGACAAAGAAAAAACCCGGGCATCTCTCGACGTCCGGGTTCTCCCGCTTCCGTAGGGGAAAGCGTAGATAGAAATTACTAATGTATATAACCCAAAATTTAGACAATTCATGTTTCCATTCCGGGTCGGCCTGGGGGCCATCGCGGCCGCCATACCCACCCGGGGCATAATTTAAGGCCACTTCGGCTTCCGGCCGCCGCTGGGCTCCGGAGCCTGTCTTACATTATGGATTCGGCGGAGGAAGTGCATTCCCTGCCGACCAATAACAAAACGCCCCCGGCGGGGGCGTTATTGGTTACTTAAAGTTAAAGGGATATCTCTTTTCTCTAAAAGAGAGTCAAAAGATGCGATCAATAGTTAAGCTCAGCGTCAGAGCACCGCCACTTTGCGGGCTTCCGCGCCGCTGCGGATGATGTAGAGGCCCGCGGGGAGGCTTACGCGGCCGCTTACGGCCACTGAGGAGGCGCGGAGGGCGCCGCCGAGGTCGTAGACCTCGAAGCCGGCCGGAGCGTTGTCGACCACGAGCTCACCCTTTGCGCCGCGCACTGAGAGCGGAGCGGCTTCGGCAGCCACTTCCTCCACGCCGCTCGACACCCCTTTCGAGGCGATGACGGCGAATGCGTTGGCCGGGAGGGTCACTGTGCCTTCGGCCACATTGAATGTCGGGTTGGTGGCATACGACTTGCAGAGGATCGAGTAGTCGCTCTGCGAAGTGGAGGTGAAGGGCACCTGCACGGAGATCTCCTGGTCCACGTTGGGGTTGATGACCGTGATGATCTGCTTTCCGTCGACGGCCGAGATCAGCGAGCGGCCGTTGTTCCAGTTGGAGGCCGCGGTGTTGACGGTGAATGTGGCGCCCCCCTCTACATCGAAGAATTCGGGGTTGTCGAGGCGCACGTTGATGAGCTGCGAGTAGTTGGTCATCAGGCCACCGTTGTCGGGATCGTCGAGGAGAGCCCAGTTGACGATTTTCGGGTCGACGTTATTGCCGCCGTCGGCGTTCTTGGTGGTCTGGGCGTTGCCCATTTCGGAGAACATCCATATCATGTGCGCTCCGGGGCACATGATCATCTGGGCGGCTGCGGAGCCGAGGCGGCGCATGGCCACGCCGTGGTCCTGCTTCACGAGGGCCACGCCGTTCTTCTGCTGCATGTAGGCGAGGCGCTCTTCGTCGTGCGATTCAAGATAAGCCACTGTCGAACCCTGCGTGCGGCTGTCCTTGGGGGCGTACATGCGGGCCAGGCCGGAGTCCGACTTATTGCCCTTGGCGAACTGGCCGCCGTTGTAGTTGACGTTGGCCCAGTTCATCATGCCGGTCTGCGCCATTTCGTTCTCTTCCTTGGCTCCGGCGAGGTTCTCGTTGATGAAGTATGCGTCGGGGTTCACTTCGTCCATGGCTTCCTGGATGGCGCGCATGTTGGCCACGCGGGTGGCGTTGTAGGCGTTGGTGGCGGCGTCGCCGTTGTTGGCGTAGGAGTCATTGTCGCCGAGGCCCTTCACGAGGTCGAAGCGGAAGCCGTCGACGTGGTATTCCTCCATCCAGTACTTCACCACGTCCTTCCACTGCTGGCGGATGAGGGGGTGGCCCTGGTTGATGTCGTTGAGCACGCTGTAGGCGTGGGGTGCGTCGGCGTTGTACATCGGGTTCTGGCCGGCGGGATACATCACGTACCAGGGATGCTGCCAGTCGGTCTGGTTGAAGACGAGGTCGAGGATCACGGCGATGCCGAGCTCATGGCACTTGTCGATGAATTCCTTGTAGTCGTCCGGTGTGCCGTAGGCCTTGTCGGGGGCGAAGTAGAAGTTGGGGTTGTAGCCCCAGGAGATGTTGCCGTTGAATTCGTTGATGGGGAGAAGCTCGATGGCGTTCACTCCGAGGGTGTGGAGGTAATGGAGCTTGTCGATGGCCTGGCGCACGGTGCCGTTGCCGCTGGCCTTCCCTTCGGTGCCGGTGAAGTCACGGAAGAGGAGCTCGTAGATCACGAGGTCGGTCTTCTTCGGGGCCTTGAATCCGGAGTCGGTCCAGGCGTAGTCGTTGATGTTGTCCTGATATACGGCAAGCGACACGACGTTGTCCTTGATTTCCGAGGGGTAGGGGAGCATGTCGGGGTAGACCGACGCGGGGATGTACTTGTCGTTGTTCTTGTCGAGGATGAGGCGTGCGTAGGGGTCGCCTACGTTGTAGGTGTTGTCCACCTTGAAGTAGTAGGTGTAGGGCTTGTCGGTGTCAAGGCCGCTGACGGAGGCCCAGAAGTAGCGCTGGCCATCGTAGTCCTGGTATTTCATGGCCACGGGGTTGGCCGTGTCGAATCCCATCCACGATCCGAGGAGCTTGACGTCCTCCTTGAGCGGGGCGGCAAGGCAGAAGATGACCGACCCGTCGGCCTGGCGCACGGCGCCCATCTGCGGCACTCCTCCGGGATAGTCGCCCTGCTCGGAGCCTTCCACGACGCGGAGCATGAGGTTCTTCGACACCTTCACGCCGTCTTTCTCGGCGTAGGCGTTGATGTTGTACTGGCCGGTCTGGGTGAACGTGTACTCGAAATCGAGCACGGAGTTGTCAGTGACCGAGGCCACTTCCTGGAGGTTGATGGTCAGCCATACCTTGTCGGCCGGCTGGTTGGCTTCGAGGTGGAAGTTGACGGTCGGGGCCTTGGAAGTGACGGTGGTGCTGCTGAGGCCTGGTGTGGTGAAGTCGAGCTTCAGGGCGGTGGAGATGACGTCGACGGTGATGTCGCCGCCGTTGGCGAGCTTGCCGGTCTTGTTGCCGGAGGCGTCGCGGAATACGAACACGAGTTTCTCCACTACCTCGGATGCCGACTTGATGCCGTAGAATTCCTTGATGTTGCCGATGGTGAGCGAGTAGAGGTTGGGCTCGATGTAGGTCATCAGGTGGTTGTCATCGGGTTTTGACCAGTCGGTGGCGTATTTCCAGTCGGTGTCGTTCTTCGATTTCTCGGTGATGACGCCGGTGTGGGCGTAGACTTTGGTCGACTCGGGGAGGTTGGCGAGTCCTTTGCTGCCTTGGTCGGCGTGGAAATAGATCACCACGTTCTCGCTGTTGTCGTAGAGGGGCGAGGGCTCGGTGGTGACCACCTGTGCCGGGGCTGCCGGCACTATCCAGGCCAGAAGGGCCAGGACGGAGGTTAACTTGAGTTTTAACATGTGGATTATTTAGTTTTTTAGTCAGTCGGCGTCGGGGATGTAGGTATGGGCGCGCATGTCGAGGTATTCCTCCCATGCGGGGTCTTCCTCTGCGGAGATTTCGAGGGGGAGGAGGGGCAGGGGGGCGAGGGCGCGGTTGAGGATATTGCGGAAGATGTGGAGGGAGCGGGTGTAGAATATCCAGTCGCGGCGGGAGTCGCCGGTGTAGATGCCGGTGAGCACGGCGGCCTTGTCGCGGTGCGTCTCGGCGAGGAAGGCGTCGGTGGCCTGTTCGAGGAGAGGGGCGTCGGTGTCGGCGGGGAGGCCGTCGGGGAGCGGCGCGTAGGGCATGCTGACCGTGATGCGGTAGACGTATTTTCCGCTTTCGCGGAAGGAGTCGGTGTCGTCGCGTCCCGTGACTATGAGGGGTAGGCCTTCCGGGGTCTCTGCCGGGTATGTCCAGAATTTATCTTCTTTCATCGGGTTATGCTCTTTTATGGGGGATGCTCATTGCATTCGCATCGCGGTCAGGAACGGGGGCTATGACTGCTTTTCGAAGCGGTCGGAGTTGAGGAGAGGGAATTCGAGGACGGGGGTGTCGAAGAAGCGGCCGGGGCGGAAGCAGTGGAGCTTGTGGAATTTGGTGAGGTCGAGCTTGCGGATCACGGCGATGGGGTCCTTCACCTCGAAGTCTTTCCCCTGCTTGAAGGCTATGGCCTGGAATACCACCCGCTCTATCTCGCCGAGGTCGGCGTGGGTGTAGGTGGCCAGGTCGATGAGCTCGTTGGGCTGCACGTCCCCCTGATAGATTATCTTCCATCCGTGGGATTCGGCGGAGCGGCCAGCGAGGTAGAACTGGAGGGTGTAGTTGGAGTCGTTGACGAGCACGGCGGTGAAGCGCGAGCGGTCGAGGCTCCTGAGGTCGGAGGGCTCGAAGGCGAGGGCTATCGTGAGGCGGTCGCCGTAGGGGGTTTCGGGCGCGGGGGGGAGGGGTGCCGGCGCGGGGGTGGCGTCCTTCTGCATCCTGGGCTCGGGGCGCGTGGGGGCCTTGCCGGCGTCGAAGGCTTTCTGGTCAAACATCAGGCGCGCCTCTTTGGTGTCGGGCTCGTGGCCGGCGGGGAGCACCACTACGAGTTCCTTGACGGGATAGGGGGTCTCGAAGCCTTCGTCGTTGACGTAGGCTATCTTGTCGGCTACGCGGGTCACTACCCCGCCGCCGACTGAATTGAGGTATCTGACGGTGTCTCCGGGCTTTATCATGATTCGGTGATGTTTTTATGCTGTGGTACTGAGGGGTCGGCGGCAAGGCGCTCCTCGAATTCGCGGTCCACTTTCTCCTCGCGGGCCTCATAGGCGTCGACGATGCGCTGCACGAGCGGATGACGCACGATGTCCTTCTTGGCGTATTCGATGATGCCGATTCCCTTCACGCCGCGCAGGATGCGGAGTGCCTGCATGAGGCCCGACTGCGTGGAGCGGGGGAGGTCGATCTGGGTGGCGTCGCCGGTGATGATCATCTTGGCGTTGACTCCGAGGCGGGTCAGGAACATCTTCATCTGATGCTTTGTGGTGTTCTGCGCCTCATCGAGGATTATCACGGCGTCGTTGAGGGTGCGTCCGCGCATGAAGGCGAGGGGGGCGATCTGGATAGTGTCGCTTTCCATGTATTCCTTGAGCTTCACGGCGGGGAGCATGTCTTCGAGGGCGTCGTAGAGGGGGCGCAGGTAGGGGTCGATCTTGTCCTTCATGTCGCCGGGGAGGAAGCCGAGCTTCTCTCCGGCCTCCACCGCGGGGCGCGAGAGGATGATGCGCTTGCAGGCGCGGTTCTTCAGGGCGGCCACGGCCAGGGCTATGGCGATGTAGGTCTTGCCCGTACCGGCCGGGCCGAGGGCGAAGGTGAGGTCGTTTTCCTCAAACGAGCGCACCATCCTCGCCTGGTTGGCGTTGCGCGGGGCGATGGGGCGTCCGCTCTGGCCGAAGATTATGACTCCTTCGGAGTTGACGGGTTTCGGGGGCTCCCCCTTGATGATGTCGATGATGACTTCATCGGTGAGCTTGTTGTATTTTGAGGCATAGGCCTCGATGGCCTTTATCTTGCGTTCGAATTCGGCGGTCTCGGAGTCTTCGCCGATAACCTTTATGACGCTTCCGCGCGCGGCCATGCGCAGCTTCGGGAAGAGGTTGCGGATGAGGTTTATGTTGGAGTTGTTGACGCCGTAGAAGGTCTGTGGGTCTATGGCGTCGACTATGACTGTGCGTTCTATCATTTTTCTTAGCTTCTGAATTGGGATTCCCTTGACCGGGGGGAGGATTTCCTTTGTCAGGGATTGACCGCCGGCATGGCGGGGCGCCCCGGAAATCCGGGGCAGGGGAGAGGCATCAGCCGACTGAGCCTTCGAGGGTGATCTGCAGGAGCTTCTGGGCTTCGACGGCGAATTCCATGGGGAGCTTGTTCATGACCTCCTTGGCGTAGCCGTTGACGATCAGGCCTACGGCGTCTTCCATCGGTATGCCGCGCTGCATGCAGTAGAAGAGCTGGGCTTCGTTGATTTTGGATGTGGTGGCCTCGTGCTCCACCACTGACGAGGAGTTGCGGACATCGACCACCGGGAATGTGTGGGCTCCGCATTCGGCGCCCATCAGCAGGGAGTCGCACTGCGTGAAGTTGCGGCATCCGGAGGCATTGCGGTCCACCCGCACCAGCCCCCGGTAGGAATTCTGCGACTTGCCGGCCGAGATTCCCTTGCTGACGATCGTGCTCCGGGAATTGCGGCCGATGTGTATCATCTTTGTGCCGGTGTCGGCCTGCTGGTAGTTGTTGGTGACGGCCACGCTGTAGAATTCCCCTACCGATTCATCTCCTTTGAGGATGCAGGAGGGGTATTTCCAGGTTATGGCGGAGCCGGTCTCGACCTGTGTCCAGGATATCTTGGAGCGGTGGCCTCGGCAGAGGCCGCGTTTGGTGACGAAGTTGTAGATGCCTCCCCGTCCCTCCTTGTCGCCGGCATACCAGTTCTGCACGGTCGAGTACTTGACTTCGGCGCGTTCCTCGACGATGATTTCCACGATTGCGGCGTGGAGCTGGTTTTCATCGCGCATCGGGGCGGTGCATCCTTCGAGGTATGATACGTAGGCGTCGTCGTCGGCCACGATGAGGGTGCGTTCGAACTGGCCTGTGCCCGAGGCGTTGATGCGGAAATAAGTGGAGAGTTCCATCGGGCAGCGCACTCCCTTGGGGATGTATACGAACGAGCCGTCGGAGAATACGGCCGAGTTGAGGGCGGCGTAGAAGTTGTCGCGGTAGCTCACGACCGACCCGAGGTATTTGCGTACGAGGTCGGGATAGTCCTTTACGGCTTCGGAGAATGAGCAGAAGATCACTCCGAGTTCGGCGAGTTTTTCGCGGTGTGTGGTCTTGACGCTGACGGAGTCCATGACGGCGTCGACGGCCACTCCGGCGAGCTGCTTCTGCTCCTCGAGCGAAATGCCGAGTTTGTTGAAGGTCTCTACGAGTTCGGGGTCCACTTCATCCATGCTTTTCTTCAGCTCCTTTTTCTTGGGGGCGGCATAGTATGAGATGGCCTGGAAGTCGATGGGGGGTATGTCGAGGTGGGCCCATTCCGGCGGTGTGAGGGTCAGCCAGTAGCGGAATGCCTTCAGGCGGAATTCGAGGAGCCATTCCGGCTCCCCCTTCAGGCGTGAGATGAGTCTGACGGTCTCTTCCGAGAGGCCGGGGGGGACGATTTCCGTATCGATGTCGGATGTGAATCCGTACTTATATTCTGAGTTTGTGGTCTCGTCGAGAATCTCCTGCGACGAGGTCTTATCATTCTGACTGAGTTTTTCCATATTATTATTACGCAAAAATAGTCAAAATGTTTGAGATAACCGCCGTATGTACCCCGGTAAATGAAAGGCGGGCGCTTCGCCGCATCCCTGCGGTCGCCTGCAGGGTGTCTTTGCCGGGAGAGTTACAGGGCGGCTACGTACTGCCGGATTTTCTTGAGTCTGGCTGCGAAGGATGGTTCGCTTGCGGTCTGACGCATCGTATAGTCGAGGTACTCCTTGTCAAAAATGATTTCCATCAGTGGAATGTGGTCTTTTACAAAGATAGTGCTAATTCGGAAAAATCCACTAAAACAGTGGATTTTTAACATTCGGATGAAAAAAAGGAGGTCCGCCGCCGGCGGACCTCCCTCGGTATGGGATTGGATCGGGGTCGGATTACTTGAGGATAGTCTTGTAGGACTTGCCGCCCTTAACGACGATGTAGAGGCCGTTTTCGGGGTTGGCTACGCGTACACCCTGAAGAGTGAAGTACTGGGCCTCACCTTCGGCAGCGGCTGCGATCTCGGCTACGTTTGAGCCACCATCTTCGAACCACTCGGGAACAGTGCCGTCAGTGGAGAAGTAGATGAGGCTCATTGTGGTCTCTTCGTCGACCTGGTAGTTGAGACGGAGGTAGATTGTGCCTTCGAAGTCAGATGCGAGGGCCATGTTGGCGGGATTGCCGCCGTTGAATACCTCGTATTCGGCGTCAAGGTCTATATCCTCGCCGTTGCCGCCGATGTTGTAGGCGTTCCAGTCAGCGTCAGCGATCTTGAAGCCGTCGCCGGCTGCGATTTTCTGGTCGGCGCCTGTCTGGAACTTGAACATTTCCTTTGTGATGGCTGTCATCATCCAGGCCTCATCAGTGCCCCAGCTGTTCATGTCGCCGCGTACGTAGATTTCCGGAAGGGCGTTCTCGTCGGGCTTGGGAGTGTCGGTGGAAAGTGTGATTGTGGAGAGGTCGGCGCTCACAGTGATGGTGTAGTTGCCTTTCCAGGGGGCCGCGATGTTGTCGGCATAGCCCTCTTCAAGAGTTACGGCCACACCCTGCTCGCTGCCGTAGTTGCAGCCGAGTACGCCGGCGTTGAATTCAGGCCAGCCGTCGCCTTCAGCTTCGGCGTCGAAAGTAGTGGAGATCTTGAGCTGGGTGAGGTCAGCGATTTCAAGTACGAAGCCCTCGCCCTGGACGAATGTGAATTCCTTGGGAGCCTTGGGATCCCAGCCGAGGCCTTCACCTGCACCTACAGCGTAGAGTGCGTCCTGAGCGTTGGCAGACACTGCGAGCATGGCCGCAGCTGCAAAAGCGTAAAATTTCTTCATTGTGAAGCAGATTTTTTGGTTAAGAAAAGTATTTAGTTGTATTAAGCGCAAAAATTGAGTTTTTCGAGTCGGTCAAGGAGTCGCTAATTTCGGGCTCATTGGAATCGGAGGCGAAATTAGACAAATTTTTAAATATGGCAAAATTTTTATGAAAAAAAATGGACCCCGGCTTTCGGCCGGAGTCCATTTCGGTTATAGGGCTGGTGGATTACTTCTTGGTGAGGGTCAGCACGTAGGGCATTGTGGAGAAGTCGATCTTCACGTCGTAGGTGCCGGGCTCGGCGGGCATGTTGCCTCCCTTGAAGGAGAGGTTGTAGACCTGCTGGCCGTTGATGTCGGTCACCTGTTCGCCGCCGAAGTCGAAGTCCCATGCGCCGTTGGCGTTGATCTTGAACTCGGCGCCGATCTCAACGTCGGTAGCTTCCCATGTCTTGAAGTTGGAGGAAGCCTTGAGCGGAGTGGCTGTCTCAAGGTTCCAGCCGTTGCCGGCTCCGATCACTGTCAGTGTTTCGAGGGCCTTGACGTCGAATGTCTTCTTGACGAGGTTTACGTCCACGTAGTAGAGGCAGTTCTTTGATACGGGGGCGGGAAGCTCGGTTGCGGATGAGGAGCTGATGAAGCCGTTCACCTCGTAGCCGTTCTCGGAAGTCTCGGGCTGGAGAGTGTCGTCCAGACGGAATACCACGCCCTTCTTGTCGACCTGGGTATAGAGGGTCCACTTCTGGTTGAGGGCTGTCACGCCGTAGTAGTTCATGTAGTCGTCGGTGTAGAGCTGCATGACGTTCTTGGGCTGTGTGGTGAGGCCGGATACGGGATAGAGGGTCTCGAACGCATAGCTGATGCTGTAGGAGGAAGTCTCCATGTTGACTGTCACGAGTACGTCGCCGTTGATGGGCATGAGGCCTGCGGGATAGGCTGTGTCGAGCTTGCCGCTCATGCCGTCCTCAGTGGCGCTGCAGCCGTAGACCACTGCGTCGGTGCCGGCCGTCATCGAGCTTGCGGGGGCAATCACCCAGTAGTAGTCGGTGTCTTCGGGCACTTCAAGCTTCACTGCGAATTCGGGGTTGTCGTAGGGGGATACGTTGTTGCCGGCTGTGTTCTCCATCTTGAGGGCCTGGGCCATCTGGGGCACGCCGGAGACGTTGCAGGGCACGAAGTAGTAGGTGTCCTCGATCACCATGCCGAAGTCAAGGGTGGTGACGGAGAGGAGTTCCTGACAGTAGGTGGCGTCGATGCCGCCGAGGCGGAGACGTGTGTTCTCGCGTGTGGCGTAGGCCACGAACCGCGCGGGCACGTTGAGGGTGCCGGGTTCACGTGTGATGGCCTGCTGGATGGCGCCGTTGAGGAAGTCGGGGTTCACGGTCACGTTGTCGCCGTCGATTACGCTGCTGATCGTGGCGGTCTTGTTGAACTGGTCGCTGTCGCCCACCTCCATGTCGATTTCAAGGGTGTAGCCCTCGGGGAAGTCGACGAGCTTGGAGATAGTGGCTACCGTCACGAACCGGTTGGCCTCGTTGGCCTGGGTGAGGTTGAGGGTCTCGGTGACGGGAGTCAGCTCGATGCCGCTGTTCTCGAAGTAGCCGTCGGGTTCGGGCCAGGACTGAGCCGGAGGATTGGGAAGGTCGAAGTTGTCGCATGCTCCCAAAGCCAGGGTCAGGGCTATTGCTGAGATGAATTTGATTTTTTTCATGTTTCAGTAAAAGTAGATTTGTACTTTTTGGTTGGATGGTCCCGGCGGCCTTTCGGGGAGCCGCCGGGACTCTGTATGATTGCTTCGGGAATTATTCCTCTACGGGAGTGAATTCGGGTTCGCGTTCGGAGAAGGTGACGGTGTTCACACCCTCCTTCACATAGATCTTGGAGCCATCGGCGTTGATGTCCACCACGACGGTGAAGGGAGTGGGCTCTTCCACGAAGATACCCCAGTTGCCGAGGCCCTGGTCGACGATGTCGCCCGTATAGCCGGCAGCCCACTTGTCGGTGATCTTCTCGCAGTAGAAGTCGGCCTCGTTCGAGCCGAGCGAGAAGTCGGGCTTCCAGCCTCCGAGTTCGGTGAAGAAGCGGAACTGTCCGCAGGCGTCGGGATTGCTTTCGTTGTAGGAGCCGTCGTTGAATTTCTCATCGTTCGGATCCTTGGGCACGATGTTGAACACGCCGACATAGAGCTTCTCGCCGATGCGGTCCTCGGGCTCGTAGACAGCGAAGTTGTCCTTATAGAGCTGATAGTTGGACATGCTGGGAGCCGTGAAGCCGTTGGCTACGTTGGTCTCGATGTTCTGCACGTCGCCGCAGATGTAAATCCAGCCCGGACTCTTGACGGCGTAGGTGATCATGACCTTGTCGTAGGATACGGTGTTGTCGCTGACGATGCGCGAACCTTCGACGCCGTTGAGCTCGCAGACACCCTTGAAGTAGCACTTGAACTCGGTGTTGCCGTAGTTGTTGGCGTTGAACTCATCCTCGTCGGCCACGTCAAGGAGGCGGTTGATGGCCGCGCCGAGCTCGAAAGTCTTGATCGACATGGCGGCCGATGTGGGAGTTTCGTTGGGGAGTTCTTCCCATTCCTCGACCGGAGCGTCGGGGTCGAGGGAAACGAGGGCCGAATACTGTGCCACGGCGGAGTAGCCGTAGTCAGGCTGGGTGGCGAAGAGGTTGAAGGTCTCCGTGTCGGTCATCTCGGAAGCGCAGCGGAACACCTGGTTCTTCAGCGCGGGCTCGTTGATGGTGAAGGAGGTGGGGGCGTGGTACTGCGGATCGGACTCCTGCTTGCAGGAGGAGAGACCGAGCACAAGAGCGGCCAGACCCCATATGATTGATAGTTTTTTCATGTTTCTTGTCAGATTGAAGTTGGGATTAATAACCTGTGGTCTGCTGGAAGGTTGAAGCCGTCATCGTACGTGTCGGGATGGGATAGAGCTTCGTGTATGCGGGAAGGTTCGTGCCGCTCTGGACTCCGCCTTTCCAATCCCAGGTGTAACCTGTGCACCACTGGTTCCAGCGGATGAGGTCGGTGCGGCGTACGTTCTCCTGATAGAGCTCGCGGCAGCGTTCGTTGCGGAGGTCCTGCATCGAGAGCGACATCCAGTGGTGGCTGGCGTCGCCGGGGGCGTCGCCGTAGGCGCGTTCGCGGATCCAGTTCACGTACTGGAGCGCTTCGGCCTGAGAGCCGCCGCCGCCGTTGAGGATGGCCTCGGCTGCGGTCAGGTAGATTTCGGCGAGACGGATTGCGGCGTAGTCGCCGGCGGCGTTGGCGATGTTGGTCGGGGAGGCAGCCTTGTCGATGGTGCCGTCGTCATTGTAGGCCCAGTTTGTGTACTTCGGGCAGAGGTAGCCGTTGTTGCCCCAGTCGTCGCCCACGAGGGAGATGTTCTCCACGCTGAAGCCGTGCTTGGCGGTCTGCCACTGGCTTACGCGGCGGTCGTCGCTGACTGTCATCTGGGGATCGTTCCATTCAAACTTGCGCACGAATGACTTGCGGGCCACCATACACTTCCAGCCGTTGCCGGCATTGTACCATTCCTGGGAGACGTAGCCTGCGGCTGCGGGGTCGAAGGAGTAGTGGGTGCCGTTGATCGTCTCGGAGATATAGGATTTCCAGAGCGTGTTCTCTTCGGCGAGCTTCTCGTATGCCTCCATAGCTGCGGCATATGAGTCGGCGTCGGCGTAATAAGTATAGAATGACTGTGTACCGTCGGAGTTGTCGAAGACCTTGTTGTTGTCGGCCTGTACCTGCGTGGGTACGCCCATTGTCTGCTCCACGCCGTTGGTGCCGAGCCATGCGGCCTGCATGAAGTTGGCGCCGCTGAAGCCGGTCAGGTACACTTCGTTGCCTACGATCGACCAGATGATCTCGTTGACATCGCTGCCGTCGTTGCCGAGCACGTACTTGTCGTTGTTGGCGCCGAAGAGGGCGTTGTAGCTGCGTGCGAGGCCGTTGCCGTAGTAGCCGCCCTTGCCCAGGCGGTCGATGATGGCTTTGGAGTGCTTGTAGCAGTTCTGCCAGTCGGCCGTGCCGGTGAAGACTTCGGCGTTGAGGTAGATCTTGGCGAGCACTGCCTCGGCCATGTCGAGGCCTACGAAGCCGTAGTAGGGCACCTGGTTGGCGCCGAACTGGGCCACTACGTCCTCAAGAGTGCTTACCACGCGGTTGTAGACCTCGGCGCGGGGGAGCTGTGCGGGCTCAGCGCCTACGGGAGTCGACTCATCGGCGTAAGGCACCTTGTCGTAGAACGACAGCATGTAGTAGTAGCATGCACCCCAGAGTGCCTTGGCCTGGAGCTTGTACTGCTCGGCGCGCTTCTGGCCTTCTGCGTCGAGGTTGAAGTCGCCGTTGTTGACGCTCTGGATAAACTGGTTGCAGAGCGTGATGTTGATCATCAGGCGGGAGTAGAAGCCGTAGAGGCAGCCCTGGTCAGGGTTGAAGAGGCCGGCGTTGTAGTTGATGCCGTAGTCTGCGGGGTCCCAGAGCCAGCAGGCCTCGTCGGTGGGAATCTCCTCGGCGATGAACATGGCGCGCTGGAAAGCCGCCATACCGCCGTCGAAGCCGGATACGGGGGAGTCGCCGTTGGCACCGTAAGTGGCGAACTGAAGATAGATGTCAGCGAATACGCCGTCGATGTCGTTGGAGACATCCGTATTTGAGTTCGGATCGCGGGGAGTGAGATCCAGGTCACCCACACAGGATGAGAGGCCGAAGGCAGCACCTGCGATTCCGAGGCTAAGGAAAATCTTATTTAATGTTTTCATATAGAAATCGAATCTGATAAAGAAAGATTAGAATGTAGCCACGATACCGAGTGAGGTGGTGATGGGGCGCGGATACGGATCGCTCTGCACGCCGCTGAATTCCTCAGGATCGATGCCGGAGAATGTAGTGATCACGAAGGGGTTCTGCACGGCCGCGAAGAGACGGAGGGTAAGGTTGCCGTTGATCAGGTCGCGGAATGTGTAGCCGAGCGTGATGTTGTCGCAGCGGAGGAAGGATGCGTTCTCCACGAAGTAGCTTGAGAGGGGGAGCTGCTGCGCTGTGGCGGAGTTCTTGAAGAGGTAGGTGTCGGCAAGGAGGTTGCCGAGCTGGTACTGGGCGGCGCTCACGTTGTAGATACGGCTGTTCTCGTACTTGATGTTGTTGTAGACGTAGTTGCCGATGTTGGCGCGGAGCGAGAAGCCGAGGTCCCAGTTCTTCCAGTTGAAGGTGTTGTTCCATGTCAGGGTCACCTTCGGGTCCTTCGAGTGGTACATGATGAGGTCCTGGTTGTCGATTACGCCGTCGGCGTTCTGGTCGACGTACTGGCCTTCGAGGGGATCGCCGTTGGAGTCATAGACCTGCTCGTAGACCATGAATGTGAACGCGGGCTGGCCTACGATGTGCCATCCGAGGTCACCGCCTGTGCCGGAGGGAAGCGTGATGGCCGAAATGGCGGAGTCGGTGCCTTCGCCCTGGAGCTCGGTGATCTTGTTCTTGTTCCAGGATACGTTGACGCTGGTGTTCCAGGTGAAGTCGTCGGTGATGACGGGCTTGGCGCCCACTGTCACTTCGACACCGATGTTCTCCATCGAGCCGATGTTGCGCCAGCCGTAGTTGGATGTGTTGGCCGTTGCGGTCGGCACCTTGGCGAGGAGGTCACGTGTCTTGCGGAGGTACCAGTCGGCGGCGAGGGTGATGCGGTTGTTGAGGAAGCCCATGTCGAGGCCGACGTTCCATGTTGTCGTTGTCTCCCACTTCAGGTCGGAGTTGAAGGCCTGGGGATAGAGCGGGCTGATCCACTGGCCGTTTCCGTTCGGGTTGAGGTACTGGAAGCCCTGCGAGCTCGAAACGGTGTAGATGGGCATGTAGGGGAAGTACATTCCGGGGAGGTCCTGCTGGCCGGTCTCACCCCATCCGAGACGGAGCTTGAAGTCGTTGAGCCATCCGCGGGTGCGTTCCATGAACGCCATGTTGTTGATCTTCCAGCCGAGGGCGAGGGCGGGGAAGAGACCCCAGCGGTTGTCCTTGGAGAAGCGTGAGGAGCCGTCGTCACGGAGTGTGAACGTCAGCAGGTAGGTGTCGTCGAAGATGTAGTTGATACGTCCGAAGAACGATACGAGCTGTGTGATGTTGCCCCAGCTGTACATCGGAGCGTCCTCATATGTGTGGCCGATGTGCGATGCGGTGCTTTCGTTGGGGGTGATGCTGTAGATGCCGCCGGCGTAGTCCATGTTGTAGCCGAGGGTCTGGATGAGCGTCTGCTCGTGGCCCAGCCAGTCCATGCGCTGCCAGTCGTAGCCGAGGGTCACGTCGAGGTTTGACTTGATGGCCTCGAAGTCCTTCTTGTAGTTGAGGAAGAAGGAGAGGTTCGTGTTGCGCTGGAGCTCGTACTTGTGGTAGTTTGTGCCTGCGCCGTCCTTATAGTTGTTGCGCCAGGCTATGATGGAGTTTGGATCCACGTCGGTGTCCCACATGTTGCGCGATACCTGGTAACCCAGGTTGAGGTTGAGGTGCAGTTCGGGGAGGAAGTGGAGCGAGTAGTCGATCGACAGGTTGCCGGTGGAGTTGTAGGTAGTGCCGATTGTCTTCTGGTTCTCAAGGAGCTGCAGGGGGTTCTGCACTGCGTTCTCCTCGGGGTTGCCTGTGGACTGGAGCACGTTGAAGTATCCGTTGTAGGCCACGGGCATGTCGGAGTTCAGCATGCTGTAGCGTGCGTAGACGGGGTATACGGGGGCCAGGCCGATGGCTGCGCCGATCACGCCTGCGGCGTTGCCTGTGCGTACGTACGAACCCTGTGCGTTGAGGGCGATCTTGAGGTGGTTCTCAAAGAACGACGGAGTCAGGTTGAAGCCGACGGTGGTACGCTGCATCGAGGAGGTCTTGATGATACCCTGGTTGTTGGTGTAGGAGGCGTTGACGCGGTAGGGGAGGAAGCCTACAGTGCCGCCTACGCTGAGGGAGTAGTCCTGGGAGAAGGCTGTGCGGAGCACTTCTTTCTGCCAGTCAGTGTCATAGAGGTTGAAGGCGGAGCCTGCCTCTGTGCCGAGCTCAGGGTTGACGGGGTTGGAGTAGAGCATCTGCTTCGCACGTTCGTTGCCGTACTCTTCGATGAGGCTGACATAGTCGGATGTCTTCATCATCTTCATGGTCTTGCGGGTGGTGTTGACGTGGAAGTTGGCTGCGAAGTTCACCTGCGGGCGGCCGCTTGAGCCCTTCTTGGTGGTGATGATGATCACACCGTTGGATGCGCGCGAACCGTAGATGGCGGTGGCGGATGCGTCCTTAAGGATGGTCATCGATTCGATGTTCTGGGGATTGAGCATCGTGAGGGCGTTGGTGCTGCCGGCGTTTTCCTGGTTGCTCTGGGGCACGCCGTCGATTACGATCAGAGGGTCGTTGGACGCTGAGAGCGAGGAGCCGCCGCGGATACGGATGGATGCGTTGCCGGAGGGGTCACCGCCGGAAGTGGTCACGACCACGCCGGGGCTTGCGCCCACCAGGAGGTCCTGGGCTGAAGTCGAGATACCGGCTTCGATGTCGTCGGGAGTCACGACTGCCACCGAACCTGTGGCGTCAGACTTCTTGACCGAGCCGTAACCGATCACTACGTGCTCGGCGAGCATCTGGGCGTTCTCCTTCATCTCGATGTTGATGTGGGTGCGGCCGTTGACGTGAACGTCCATGGGATCGTAGCCCACGTAGCTTACCACGAGTGTGGAGTTGGGGTCGACGTTCAGCTCAAAGTTACCGTCGATGTCGGCGGCAGTACCGTTGGAAGTACCTTTTTGCATGATTGTGGCGCCGATCAGCGGGTCGCCATACTCATCAATTACCGTACCTTTCACGGTGATTTTTTGAGCTAAAGCTGGAAATGCCAGTGCCAGCACCATGGCGATGGTGACCCAGGCTTTCCGATTCAGATGAAAAGTGAAATTTTTCATGCAGGAATTAATTTAGTTCTACATTGGTTATTATTGTTATTAATCTCGCAAGCAAGGTGGTCAGCGGCTTTTCAGGCCGGAATCAGGGATAGGCACACACGAAGTCACGTCCGTAGCCATGGATAGGGACGCGGCTGAAATACTGGCGCCGCTCGGGCGCGGGGCAGAGTGCGTGTACATCTGTGACGAGTTTTTCAGGCTGAAAATGAGTCTTGGGCCGAAGTGGGGTCGGCCTTTACGCCGGATCGGTTATCACGCGCGCAGGCGTGGTTTTCCGGAATTTTTCGTCATGTTCCTGCATGTGAGGATGTTAAGGCTAAATTTCGGGGTCAGCGTAAGGTCGGGTACATTTCGACTCTGCAAATGTAGCGAAAAAATAAGAATTCTAAACAATTTCGGAGGGAATAATTAATAAGTGTGAAAAATTTTGTGGGTGAAGGCGCGGAGGGGTTTGCGGAGGGCGGAGAGCCTCGCGGAGGGTATGCGGGAGAGGATTGAGAGGGCGCGGAGGGGGTCTTCGCGGAGGGAGCGGAGGGGCGGAAGGTTTAATCGGGGGGGGGCGTTTTTAGGGATTGTTAAGTGTTGGGAGAGGTATTGGTTAAATTCGTGTTAAATGCAGGTAAGGGGATAAACGGTTGGGTGTCATGATAGTCAAAGAAGCGAATACACGATGTAGACAACAGTTTTTTTATTAACCGATAAATGAAGATTAAGATGAAAAAGAAGATAATGAGTCTCGCACTTGCAGCAATGTCAATCGTAGCTTTCGGCGCATCCGCCCAGACTGCTTCCACCCCCTCTCAGCAGGCACAGCAGGAGTGCTCGGCCCAACAGGGTAAGAAGGACGGCAAGAAGTCCGATAGAAAAGGGGGCAGGGACGGCGATTTCCGAAAGAGTGACCGTAAGGGACCCAAGCAGCAGCGCGCTGATCTTTTTGAGGGCATGAACCTCACTGAGGCGCAGAAGACCCAGCTTAAACAGCTCGGTGAGAAGCAGAAGGCCGCCCGACAGGAGCAGGCTAAGGCCGCCAAGGAGTCGAAGCAGCGTAACGACAGTGTGCGCTTCGCCGCACGCCTTCAGGCGAAGAGGGATTACCTCCAGGAGGTGAAGGCCATCATCGGTCCCGACCAGTATGTGGTGTTCCTTGAGAATGCGTTTGTAAACGCCGGTCAGGGTCAGAAGGGAATGGGCCCGAAGCACTCCAAGGGCGGTAAGGACCAGGCCAAGCAGGGGCACCGTGACCACGGCCAGAAGGACAAGAAGGGCCAGAAGCAGGATAAGGCCGGAATGCGGCAGAATTCCTGAGCCGCCGGTTCCCGAGGCTGCGGTGCGGCCCGGGTATTGCCCGGACCGGTTCCGGGAAGCTCCGTCAGCGGAGAAACATTACGGCATTCTACCATAACAACCATATCCTTCCACGGCACCCCGCCGAAGTTTTCATGACTTCGGCGGGGTGTTTTGTCTTTTTTTTGCTAAATTTGTAAGATTGAACCCATAGGCTTCGGGCGGATGTACGCATGCTCGCCGGCGGCCTTGAAACATGATGAATGAAATGGAAGCAAAGAAGACAGTGCTTATTTCCGGAGGAGCCGGCTACATAGGCTCCCATACAGCCGTCGAGCTGATAGGCGCGGGTTACGATGTGGTGGTCATCGACAATCTTTCCAACTCGGAGGAGGCTTCGGTGGAGGGAGTGCGCCGCATCACGGGGCGCGACATACCCTTCGAGATCGTCGACACCTGCGACATGGCTGCGCTCCGGTCGGTGTTCGCTAAGTATGATTTCGATACGGTGATCCACTTCGCGGCCTTCAAGGCGGTGGGGGAGAGTGTGGCGGAGCCGCTGAAGTATTACGCCAACAATCTGGTGTCGTTCATGAACATTGTGGAGATGATGAAGGAGTTCGGACGCCCGAACGTGCTTTTCTCTTCTTCGGCCACGGTCTACGGCGATGCGGAAACGCTCCCCGTCACCGAACTGACGCCGCGCAAGCCGGCCACTTCTCCCTACGGCAACACAAAGCAGATGGCCGAGGATATCCTGCGCGACTGCTGCGCGGCCTACGCCGGTCTTTACGGCATAGCCCTGCGCTATTTCAATCCCGTCGGGGCCCATCCCTCTGCCCTTATCGGCGAGCTGCCCCGAGGGGTGCCCAACAATCTGGTGCCGTTCGTGACGCAGACAGCCGCCGGTGTCCGCGAGTGCCTCAGTATCTTCGGCGATGACTACGACACTCCCGACGGCACCTGCCTGCGGGATTACATCGACATCGTTGACCTGGCCTGTGCGCATGTGGCCGCCGTGCGCCGCATGACCGAAGGGAAGATGGAGGGTAAGTTCGAGATATTCAACGTGGGTACGGGACATCCCGTGTCGGTGCTTGAGCTGGTGACGACTTTCGAGAAGGTGAACGGCCTTAAGCTCAATTACCGCATGGCCCCCCGGCGTGCCGGAGATGTGCCTGCCGTGTGGGCCGACACGTCGCGTGCCAACGAGGTGCTGGGCTGGAAGGCCGAGTGCAGTCTTGAGGACACGCTGCGCTCCGCCTGGGAATGGGAGAAGCGCGTGAGGGGGCTTTGAGGGGAAGGGCCGGGGACGGCCGGGAAGGGGGCGGATTAGAGAAATAGGTTTTACAGGTAAAAAATGAATCTTGACATTACTTTTCTGTTCATCATCGAGGTGGTGGGCACGATAGCGTTCGCCATCAGCGGCATACGGTTGGCGGCGGTGAAGCATTTCGATCTTTTCGGAGCATATACGATCGGTCTGGTGACGGCCATCGGCGGCGGTACGCTGCGCGACCTCCTGCTCGACCTGCCGGTGTTCTGGCTCCAGACGCCGGTGTATCTGGCCGTGACCGGCATCTCGCTCCTCATAGTGATCGTGTTCAGGCGCGTGCTGGTGAGCCATAACCGCATACTCTTCATCTTCGACGCCATAGGTCTGGCCCTATTCGTGGTGATCGGCATACAGAAGACTCTGGCGTCGGACTATCCGATGTGGTGCGCGATAGTGATGGGCACGCTTACAGGCTCCTTCGGCGGCGTGGTGCGCGACATCCTCATCAACGAGGAGCCGCTCTTCTTCCGCAAGGACATCTATGCCACCGCCTGCATAGCGGGGGGAGTGGTCTACTGGATAATCGACCTTTTAGGCGGCTCCATGATTCTTCAGCAGGCGGTCTGTGGCGCCACGGTGATAGGGCTCCGGTTCTGCGTGCTGCTGTTCAACTGGTCGCTCCCGGTGCTGAAGTATGAATCGGCCGTAAAGGCTGGAACGCCGAAAGCCGATTTGGAGCAAAAAGAACAGGATTCCTGAAAAAGAGCAGGAATCCTGGGAAAAAATATCGGAATCAGAACTGGCCGTAAGGCACCGAGAAGGTATCGCCTTGGGTGGGGTCGCCGCTCTGGAGGCCTTTGGTAAGCCAGCGGACGCGCCATTCCGAACGCCCGTGGTTGAAGCTCTCCGGCATCTCGCGGCCGTAGGCCTTCTTCTGGAGATAGTCGTCGCCGATCTTGGAGGCGGCGTTGATGGCGTTCTCCACGTCGCCCGGCTCGATGGAGCCGAACATCTCGTTGTCGTCGTGTCCCCATACGCCGGCGTAGTAGTCGGCCTGGAGCTCAAGGCGCACGCTTATCTTGTTGGCCTCCGTCTCAGGGAGCTGCTGCATCCGCCGGTGGGCCTCCTCGAGGGTGCCGGTGAGATACTGCACGTGGTGGCCCACCTCATGCGCTATCACGTAGGCATAGCAGAAATCGCCCGAGGCGCCGATTTCCTTCTGCATGGTCTTGAAGAAGTCGAGGTCGATGTAGACGGTCTGGTCGGCCGAGCAGTAGAAGGGGCCGGTCTGGGCGGTGCCCTGGCCGCATCCGGTCTGTACCGAGCCGCTGTAGATCACCATCTTCGGGGGCACGTACTCGCCCCAGCCCTGTTCGCGGAATTCGCGGGTCCACACATCCTCGGTGCCGGCCAGCACCTTTGAGGCGAGGTCGTAGAGGCGCTGCTCCTCGGCATCGGCCACATGCTCCGTCTGCCGGGTCTGCCCTGCGCCGCCGAGCTGCTGCATGGCCTGCCCGGCCACCTGCGACAGGTCGCCCCCCGAAAGGAGCGTCACCACGGCCATGATTATGATTCCCACTATACCGCCACCGACGCCGATGGCCTTTCCCGACACGCCTCGGCGGTCCTGGATATTGGTGCTGTTGCGCCTTCCGTCTAATCTCATAGTAAAAGTCGTTTTGGTTTTATAACAAAAATTAACCCGTCGGTTATCATCACCGACGGGTTAATTTTAACCGTTGTCAATACGGCCGCCGTGCGGCCCCGTATCATTTGCCGTGCTTGCATCCGAAGCATGAGGAGCCGTCGAAGCAGTGGGTGCAGACCTTCTCCTTGGGGAGCCCGATTGATTCGATCAGCGTCTCGATCGGATTGAATTTGAGGGAAGTGAGGCCGAAGCGGGCCCGGATCTTCTCCACCATTGCGTTATACTCCGGAGAGCCGGTCGAGGCATAGCGGTCGAGGTTCTTGTTGGGGTCTCCTTCGAGGTCGCCGATGATGCGGCGCGTCAGCAGCTCCATGTCGCTCTTCGATGAGGTGAAGCCGATGTAGCGGCATCCGTAGATGAGCGGCGGACAGGCTATGCGCATGTGTACCTCCTTGGCGCCCTTGGCGTAGAAGTCGGCCACATTGTCGTTGAGCTGGGTGCCGCGCACTATGGAGTCGTCGCAGAAAAGCACGCGCTTTCCCTGCATCATGGCTCCGTTGGGCACGAGTTTCATCTTCGCCACCAGATTGCGTGTGGACTGCTCGCTGGGGGTGAAGCTGCGGGGCCATGTGGGGGTGTACTTGGATATGCAGCGGTGGTAGGGCACATTGTGTCCGGCCGCGTAGCCGAGGGCCATTCCCACACCTGAGTCGGGTATGCCGCAGGCGCAGTCCACCTCGGTGTCGTCCGTGCGTCCCATCTCGAAGCCGGATATGAAGCGTGCGTCCTCCACGTTGCGTCCCTCGTAGGTGGAAGTGGGGAAGCCGTAATATACCCAAAGAAAGGAGCAGACCTGCATGTCGTCGCCCGGCTCCACGAGCGTGCGGACGCCGTCGGCCGTCATGCTCACTACCTCGCCGGGGCCGAGGTCGCGCACGTGTCCATAGCCGAGATTGGCGAACGCCGTCGACTCCGATGCGGCGCACCATGCGTCCTCCTTGTGGCCGAGCACCAGAGGGGTGCGGCCGAGGCGGTCGCGGGCGGCGATCACTGCGTTTTCGGTGAGGATGAGGAGCGTGCAGGAGCCCTGGATGCGGTCGAACATATAGCTTATCCCCTCCTCGAAGGTCTTCCCTTCGTTGATGAGCAGGGCTATGAGCTCGGTCTGGTTGGTGGTGCCCGAACTGAGTTCGCCGAAATGCACTCCCTTGTCGATCAGCTCCTTCTCCAGCTCGGTCATGTTCTCCACATGGGCCACCGTGACGATGGCGAATTTGCCGAGATGGGAATTGATTACGATGGGCTGCGGGTCGGTGTCGGAGATGACGCCGATGCCGAGCTGTCCTGCGAATTTCGGAAGCTCACGCTCGAACTTGGTGCGGAAATAAGAACTTTCAAGACTGTGGATCGACCGGCAGAACCGTTTCTCCTCCGGGTCGAATGTGGCCATGCCTGCGCGGCGTGTACCTAAATGAGAATGGTAGTCGACACCGTAAAAGAGATCGGTGCGACATTTTTCGCGGGCTGCTACGCCCATGATGCCTCCCATAACTGGATGATTTTTACCTAAAAAGAAAGATGCGGGCCTCGGCGTGGAAGTGAGGCCCGCGTTTTACGGATGCAAAATTAGGAAAAATCGCGGATTTTTCCGCATATGTCAGTGTTAAAATTAGAAATTCTGGAGCACGAGCGTCTCGCGTGGGGCGAGGGTGAGGGTGTCGCCTACGGTGATGTCGGCTCCGCCGAGCGGGCGGTGGTAGGTGGCGCCCTGGGGCATGATTTCGGCGTAGCGCTTCATGTCGAGGCTGAGCGGGGCGTCGGTGCCGTTGATGGCCACGATCACCTGGCGGCCGTCGAGCTCGCGCTCGTAGACGTAGGCGCAGTCGATGGGCATGAAATGGCGCAGGCGGCCGCGGGCGATGACGTCGTTGGCCGTGTCGCGGCGCCAGCGGAGCAGGTCCGAGAGGTAGTCCCATGCCTCGTTCTGCATCGGGGTGCGTCCCTCGGGGGTGAATGCGTCGACAGTGTCGCCGGGAAATCCGCCGGGGAAATCGCGGCGCACGAATCCGTCGCTCCCTTCCTTGGAGCCGTTCATCAGGAGCTCGGTGCCGTAGTATATCTGCGGAATGCCGCGCGACGTCAGCAGGAACGTGACGGCCTGTTTCCAGACGTCGAGCGAGTCGGGCTCGGCGAGGAGGAAGCGGTCGGTGTCATGGTTGTCGAGGAATGTCAGGATCTTCTGCGGCTCGGGAAACATGAAGTCCATGGCCAGATGGTCGTAGAGTCCGTTCAGTCCGGTCCAGGGGGTGGTGGGTTCGTCGAAGTAGCGGTGGCCGTCGGTGGTCAGCTTGAAGTCCATCACGGTCGGGAGCTTCGTGTCGGTGGGATTGAGGCGCGAGCCCTGTTGCCAGAATGCGGCTCCCCCTTCGTTGGCATACCAGCACTCGCCCACGATGTTGAAGTTCGGGTATTCCTTGATCACATCCTCGGCCCATGCGGCCATGGCCTTCATGTCGGCGTAGGGGTACGTGTCCATGCGGATGCCGTTGATGCCGCTCGACTCCACCCACCAGATGCTGTTCTGGGTGAGATACTTCATCAGGTGCGGATTGCGCTGGTTGAGGTCGGGCATTCCGCGCACGAACCAGCCGTTGACCGTGGCGTCGCGGTCATATTCCGAGGCGTAGGGGTCGTGGACGGTGGAGAGGCGGAAATTGGTCATCACGTCCCCTTCGGGGTGGTTGAACCAGTCGGCCGAGGGCATGTCCTCCATCCAGGGGTGGGCCACTCCGGAATGGTTGAATATCATGTCCATCACCACCTTCATGCCGCGTTTGCCGGCCTCATCGATGAGGCGGTTCCACTCCTCGTTGGTGCCGAAGCGGGGGTCGATGCGGTAATAGTCGGTGGTGGCGTAGCCGTGGTATGAGCCGCCGGGCATGTCGTTCTCCAGCACGGGGCACACCCATATGGCTGTCACTCCGAGGTCGTGGAGATAGTCGAGGCGGTCGATGATGCCGGCGATGTTTCCGCCGTGGCGTGCGTTGGGGTTGTCGCGGTCGGGGCGGGCCTTGAAGCGGAGGTCTGCGTAGGGGTCGGCCGTGGCGGCCTCACCCTGCGCGAAGCGGTCGGGCATGAGCAGGTAGAGCACGTCCTCAGCCGAGAACCCTTCGTGGGCCTCGGGCGCCTTGGCGCGGGAACGGAGGGAATAGTCCACCGTCTGCGAAGCCTTGCCCACGGTGAATGTGATCGGCACCGTGCCCGGCTGCGCGTCGGGGCCTATCTTAAGGTAGAGGAACTTATAGTCGGGCGAGTCGAGGCGCACGTCGTCGAGCAATGTGATGCCGGGGGAGTCGAGATGCACGGCCGCGTCGGCCACACCGGGGCCGGTGACCATGAGCTGCAGCGTGTCGTTGCGCATGCCGGTCCACCAGTAGGGGGGCTCGACCTTGTCGACGATGGGGGTCGTCGCAGCGGCGGCGGCGAGAAGTACGGATGCAAGCATGTAAGCGGGAGTTCTGGTTTTTTACATTATCGGGTGCGGACCCGTGGCATTAGGGGGACCGGGCCGGCTTTGCGGAGGCAGGGCCGGCCCGGGGAGGATGGCGTGGGGTCAGGAGAGGAGGGCGGAAGCCTCGCGGATGCGGCGGAGGGCTTCGCGGATGTTGTCGTCGGAAGTGGCGTAGCTGAGGCGCATGTAGCCGGGGGCGCAGAAGGCCGCACCGTCGACGCAGGCCACGTGGGCCTCCTCAAGGAGATACATCACATAGTCGGCCACCTGCCCGAGCTTCTTGCCGGCCGGAGTGGTCTTGCCCACATAGCTGTCCACTTTGGGGAAGAGATAGAAGGCTCCGTCGGGGCGGTTGACTTCCCATCCGGGAATCTCGCGTGCGAGGTCCACGATGAGGTCGCGGCGGCGTTCGAACGCGCGGCGCATCACCTCGATGCACTCCTGCGGGCCGTCGTAGGCGGCTTCGGCGGCCTTCTGCGCTATTGACGAGGCGCCGGAGGTGTACTGCCCCTGGAGCTTGCCGACGGCCTTGGCTATGGGGAGCGGGGCGGCGAGATAGCCGATGCGCCATCCGGTCATGGCGTAGGCCTTGGAGACGCCGTTGACGATGATCACGCGGTCGCGCACTTCGGGAAACTCCGAGATGCTGTGTACCTTGTCCACGAAATTGATGTGCTCGTAGATTTCATCGGCCAGGATGATGACCTCCGGGTGGCGTCCGAGTACTTCGGCCAGGGCCTTGAGCTCGTCGTAGGAATAGATGGAGCCGGTGGGGTTGGAGGGGGAGTTGAGCATGATCATCCTGGTGCGGGGGGTGATGGCGGCCTCAAGCTGTGCGGCTGTGATCTTGAAATTGCTGTCGATGCCGGCGGGCACCTCCACGGCCACCCCTTCGGCCAGCTTCACCATCTCGACATAGCTCACCCATGCGGGAGTGGGTATGATGACCTCGTCGCCGGGATTGACTGTGGCCAGGATGGCGTTGCACAGTTCCTGCTTGGCGCCGTTGCCCACCACGATCTGAGCCGGCGTGAATTCGATGCCGTTCTCGCGGCTGAGCTTGCGGCACACTGCCTCGCGCAGGCTCATGTAGCCCGGCACGGGGGTGTAGCGCGAATAGTTCTCGTCGATGGCGCGCTTGGCGGCCTCTTTGATGTGTTCCGGAGTGTCGAAGTCGGGTTCGCCTACCGACATGTTGATCACGTCCACACCCTGCGCCTTGAGTTCGGCGCTCTTCTGCGACATGGCCAGAGTGGCCGATGCCGCCAGGTTCTCGATACGTTGCGAGATGATGTCCATGGTAAAAATCAAGTTGTATTTTGGAGCTGATTGGAATAATTCGAGTGATTGGATAGGGGAGAGAGAGCTTTATATCACTACTTATTTGCGAAGATAAGAAAATTATTTTAACTTTGTGGATACTCTCCGCCATTATTTTCCATAATACTCCTCGTTTATCCATCTCTATATATCCATGCAGATGAAAAAATCCATTCTCGCCGCCCTCTCGGCGGTGCTCCTCATCATTGCCGCGGGATGCTCGCGGAGCAACAAGGCCGACACCCTCGAACTGCTCGGCCATGTGCCGGCCGAAGCCTCCGCCGTGGCGGTGGTCAATCTCGAAAGGATTGTCGACAGGGCCGGAGGCAAGGTCAAGGACGGCAGGCTCACCGACGCGGGCCGCATCCCCGAAATGATGCGCCGCTTGGGCATGAAGCAGGTGGATGTCGACGGATTCGAGGGAGTCTTCTCGCCTGAATCCGGAGTGGAATGCACTTCGGCCGTCTTCTTCACCACCCCCATGGGGGGATTCTTCGGCCTCCTCCTCTCGGATCCGGCCGCCGTGCGCGCCGCCATTGACAGGCGCGTGCAGGGCGAATGGCAGCAGGACGGCAAGATCTACCGCAAGGGGACGGTCTGCATCTCCGACAACCTCCTGATGGTGGGCGCCCGCATGACTCCCGAGCTCATGAGCCAGTGGACCGGGCTCTCCAAGGTGGAGAGCGCCGCCGGGCAGGAATATGCCGAAAAGCTGGCGGAGGCGTCGGCCTGCGTCACCGCCTGGGCTTCCGTAGGGGGGCTTCTGGATATGGCCGGCCTGTCGTTCACGCAGCGCGCCGGGGTGAAGATGGCGCTGGGGATGTGCTTCAACAATCCCACGCAGCTCTGGGCCGAGGTCGATGCCGAGAAGGACGTGATGAACTGCCGCGTGCAGGTGCTCGACAACAAGCTCCAGCCTTCCAAGTGCGAGCTTAAGGTGAGCGACATCGACACGTCGCTCGTGGAGTCGCTCGGCGGCGAGGCCAACACGGTGGCTGCCATAGGAGTGAGCCGCAAGCTCGTGGAGCAGATCCGGAAGGCCGCCGAGAGCTTCGGAGGCCGGATGCCCGGCGCTTTCGCGCAGGTGCTCGACGGCCTTGACGGCACTGTGGCCCTGGGCGCCTCCGACGATATCTCCACGCTCACCCGTTCGCTCGAAGGAGGCTACCGGCTCATGGTGCAGACCTCGGGCGACAACAACGCTCCGCTCCTCCAGACGCTCCAGCAGTTCGGCAAGGTGGACATCTCCGGCAAGGACTTCGTGATGCAGACCGAGGGGTACGGCCACGGCGCTCTCAGCGTCAAGGACGTGGCCGGTGAGTTCAAGGGAGCGTGGTTCGGAGTGGCGATGGCCATGCCCGACGAAGGCCCGAAATCCATGACCGCCACACTGCGTCCGGCCGCCGGAAGCCTGGAGCTCGGCATAGCGGTGAAGTTTTAGCCCCCGGGGCGTGCCGCCGCACCTCCGGATGCGTCCGGGCGTGACGGCCGGCGCCCGCACATATTATTACAGCATTTCGAAATGGATCCCATAAAAAGTGACTATCGTATACGGCAGATCGAACTGACCGACATGCTCCCCCGCGTATTCGTCAAGGAGGGAGTGCCGCACTCGCAGGTGTGGCTCACGAGCTGCGTCTTCCAGCGCGGGCGCCACTATCTCGTGGAGGCTCCTTCGGGGGGTGGCAAATCATCGCTCATGGCCTACATCTACGGCTCGCGCACCGATTATCAGGGCACGCTGAGGTTCAACTCCCGCGACACCTCCACCCTTTCCATGGAGCAGTGGCAGAAGATACGCCGCCGCCATCTGGCCTATCTGCCGCAGGAACTCGACCTCTTCCCGGAACTCACCTGCATAGAGAACATACGCCTCAAGAACAATCTGACGCAGCACGTGAACTCACGCCAGATCGACGAATGGCTCGAACGCCTGGGAATCGCGTCGCGGCGCGACACGCCGGCCGGCCGGATGTCGATCGGACAGCAGCAGCGCCTCGCCCTCATACGCGCCCTCTGCCAGCCGTTCGACTTCATCCTGCTCGATGAGCCCGTATCGCATCTCGACTCGGCCAACAACCTCACGGCCGCCCAAATCATATCCGAAGAGGCCACCCGCCAGGGAGCCGGGGTGATATCCACAAGCGTGGGTAACCCGCTGCTCCTGCACTCGGCCACCAACATCAAGTTATGACCTTAATAATCAAACTACTCAAAAAGAATATCTCTCCCGCACGTCTGGCCGGATTCCTGGTGAGCAACCTTATCGGCCTGACCATAGTAGGAGCCGGACTCCAGTTTTTTCTCGACGCGCGCTCCATCTGGAGCGGCAAGGACAGCTTCCTTACGGCCGACTACATATCGGTCAACAAAGTGATCGACGCCTCGCACACGCTCGGCTCCGAGTCGGCCGATTTCTCTCAGGAGGAGATCGACGACCTCAAGCGGCAGCCGTGGGTGGAAAAGGTGGGGGCCTATACGCGGGCCGAATTCAACGTACACGCGCAGGTGGCCCTTGACGCCCAGGGGCCCGGCTCGCGGAGGATGACCACGGCGATGTTCTTCGAGGCCGTGCCCGATGAATTCCTTGACATCGACCCCTCGGCATTCAGCTGGAGCGAAGGGCAGACGGATGTGCCTGTGGTGATTTCCAAGGACTATCTGGCCCTCTACAATTTCGGCTTCGCCGGCGCCGCCGGACTCCCGAAGCTCTCGGAGACCCTGATCAGCGGCGTCCCCCTGAACCTGACTCTGGCCGGCAACCACGGCCACTCGGCCCCGGTGAGCATGCAGGGGCATATCGCGGGGTATTCCAACCGTTTCAACACGATACTGGTGCCCGCCTCGTTTCTCGACGCCATGAACTCCCGCCTCGGACAGGACTCCGCCGCTACGCAGAGCCACCACCGCACCCACGGCCGGGAGCGTAAGAGGGAAAATAAGGACACCGTGCGGCGGCACATCGCTCCGTCGCGCCTCATAATCAACGTGAATTCCCCCGGCGACGCGGCCATAACCGAATATCTCGAATCGAAGGGGTGGGAGATGGCCGGCGACAAGACCTCGGCCACCGCCTCATACATGCTGCGCGTGGTGAGCGGCATCATCATCACCATCGGGATCATCATCACGCTTCTCTCGGCCTTCATCCTCGTGCTCAGCATCTCGCTGCTGATGGAGAAGAACCGCCGGCAGCTGCATTCGCTGCTGATGCTCGGCTTTCAGGCACACACGGTGGAGGAGCCCTACAAGCGCCTTACGGCCGCGCTGAGCGTCGGCGCGGGCCTGCTGGCCCTCGGCGGCACGGCGGCCCTGCGCTCCGTGTATATGCCCCCCTTGCGCGCCATCGGAGCCGACGGCCCGGGCATCTGGCCGGCCCTGCTGCTGATAGCCGCGCTGACGGGGCTTATCGTGTTCCTCAACTTCCGCGCCATCCACACCCGCGTGCTTTCCGCCTGGAGATGATGCGCGGGCGCTTCGGGAGTAATGGCAAGAACCCGTGTGGCGGCCTGCGCGTTATAACTGATGGAAAAACATTTTATAACGATGCAGGACATAGACCTCAACAAAATCTCCGGACCTCAGGACTTCCGCAGCATGGATATCCCGCAGCTCCGCAGACTAGCCGCCGAAGTGCGCGGCACACTCCTTGAAAAACTTTCCGCCCACGGCGGCCATATCGGCCCGAACCTCGGCATGGTGGAGGCGGTGATAGCCCTCCACTACGTGTTCGACACACCGAACGACAGGATTGTCTTCGACGTGTCGCATCAGACGTATCCCCACAAGATGCTCACAGGCCGCATACAGGCCTTCGCCGATCCGGCCCATTACGACGATGTGACCGGATACACCAACCCCTCGGAGAGTGAATACGACCTCTTCTCGCTTGGCCATACATCTTCATCGGTGGCCCTCGCGGCCGGTCTCGCCAAGGCCCGCGACCTGAAAGGGGGGACGGAGAACGTGGTGGCCGTGATAGGCGACGGCTCCCTCAGCGGCGGGGTGGCCTTCGAAGGACTCGACTACGGCGCCACGCTCGGGTCGAACTTCATCGTGGTGGTCAACGACAACCAGATGAGCATCGCCGAGAACCACGGCGGCATCTACGCCGACCTGCGCCTGCTGCGCAATTCCAACGGCACGGCCGAGCCCAACCTGTTCCGCGCAATGGGCTATGCCTACCGCTACGTGCATTACGGCAACGACTTGCGGAGCCTTATCGAGATGTTTGAGTCGGTAAAGGGTATCGACCATCCTGTGGTGGTACACATCAACACCATGAAGGGAATGGGTCTTCCGGTGGCCGAGAGCAATAAGGAGGCGTTCCATTTCAGCGGGCCGTTCGACCTGAAGAGCGGCGCTCCGCTGCATGAGGGGAATCCCGCCGATGAACCTATGGATTACTCCGATCTTTTCGCCACTCTCATGCTCCGCCGCATGAAGGAGAATCCTGCCGTGGTGGCCATCACGGCCGGCACGCCGGGCGTGCTCGGCTTCACTCCCGAGCGTCGCCGCGAGGCGGGCGCCCAGTTTGTGGATGTCGGCATCGCCGAGCAGGCGGCCGTGGATCTGGCCTCGGGCCTTGCCAAGGGCGGGGCGCGTCCTGTGGCAGGCTTCGTGAGCTCGTTCCTCCAGAGGGCCTACGACCAGTTCAGCCAGGACATCGCCCTCAACCGGCAGGCCGCCACTTTCGTGGTGTTCTACGGGTCGATGTTCGGAATGAACGACGAGACCCACCTTGGCTTCTTCGACATCGCGCTCCTTTCCAACATACCCAATCTGCGCTTCCTCGCGCCGACATGCCGCGAGGAGTTCGAGGCCATGCTCGACTGGTCGATCCGTCGCGACGATACGGCGGGGGTAGTGGTGCGCACTCCAGGCTCTGTGGCCAAGTCCAATCCTGCCATCGAGATACTTGAGGACTATTCCGTGGCCCGCTACCAGATTGTGGAGCAGGGGGCTGACGTGGCCCTTATCGGTGCGGGCGCCATGTTTGACGCCATGCAGGCTGCGGCCGCCATCCTTAAGGAAAAGGGAGTGAACGCCACTCTCATAAATCCGCGCGGTCTTTCGCAGCTCGACACCGCCGCGCTCGATTCGCTGCGCGACTACAAGATCCTGATCACGGCCGAGGACGGCATCATCGACGGCGGCTACGGGCAGAAAGTGGCCTCCTATCTCGGAGAGGCGCCTGTCAAGGTGCTGAATCTCGGGCTGCCGAAGGAATTCCTCAACCGATACAGCTACCAGGAGCTTGCCGGGCGCTGTGGCCTCACTCCGCAGCAGATCGCCGAGGCGGCCCTTTCTTCTTGCGGGGCCTGACAGTGGAGGAGAGGAAGAAAGGGAATATCGAATGAAAAACGGCGGCCTTGGAGCTATGCTCCTTGGCCGCCGTCGCTATGGGGGATTCTTTAGATCGGATTATTTGCCGGTGGTGATGCGGATGTTGATGCCGCCGTCGGGGCTGACGTTGATTTCCAGGGTCGTGCCCTCGGCCAGACGTAGGGCGGGAGCGGAGCCGGCGTTGCGGTTGGGGAGCTGTGCCTGGGCTGCGGTGCCGTTCTCTACGGGCGGATAGGCACGGAAGATGTCGACGGGCTTCACTGCCGCCGGCGCGGGAGCCTCAGCCTTGGGTGCGGCAGGCTTCGGAGCGGCGGGAGCGGGCTTCGGAGCGGCGGGAGCGGGCTTCGGAGCGGCCGCCTTCGGAGCGGCTGCGGCGTTGCCGAACTCGAAGATGGGCTGGTCGGTGGCCATCACGTCGCCGTCCTCGATGAGGATGCGGGCGATGCGTCCGGCACGCTCGGAGATGAGGTTGTTCTCCATCTTCATGGCCTCGTAGACGAGGAGGGTGTCGCCGGGCTTCACTTCATCGCCCACCTTGACCTTGATTTCGAGCACCGTGCCTCCCATGGGAGCGAGCATCATCTCGCCTGAGCCTTCCACCTCGGGAGTGTCGGCTGCGGGAGCGGTAGCGCCTTCGGCCACGAATTCGATCAGCGGCTGGGCTGTGGCCATTACGTCGCCTTCGCCCACGAGCACCTGCTTCACTACGCCTCCCTTGTCACAGGCGAGGTCGTTCTCCATCTTCATGGCTTCGTATACGAGCACCACGTCGCCGGGCTTCACAGTGTCGCCGGGCTTGACGCGCACGCTCATTACGGTGCCTCCCATCGGAGCGCAGAACACGTCGCCGGTCACTGCCTCGGCGCCGGCCTTCGGGGCTTCGGCGGCCTTGGGCGCGGCTGCGGCTGTTGCCTCGTATTCCTTCTTGCGGAGGTTGGTGAGGAAGGTCTTGGCCACTGCGGGGAGGAGTTCGAGGAGCAGCATCTCCTCTTCGTTCCGCGCGAGGCGCACGCCGCCGAACTTGTCGAGGGTCGGGTTCTCCGGCTCCTTATAGGATGCCACGTCGTAGGGCTTCTCTTCGGGGCTGCCGGTGATCTGCTCGCGGAACTTCGGGTCGACCGGCACAGGAGTCGTGCCGTACTCACCCTTCACGAGGGATATGAACTGATTGTTCTTGTTGGTATAGTCGGGTTTGCCGGCGCGGCGGTCGATGGCGAGGTTGACGGCCTGCGAGCCCACGATCTGGCTGGTGGGGGTGACGAGGGGCACGAGGCCTGCGTCGCGGCGCACCTTCGGGATGAGGGCCATTGCCTCTTCAAGCACGTCTTCCGCACCGAGGGCGCGGAGGTTGGCCACCATGTTGGAGTACATGCCTCCGGGCACCTCGGCGTTCTTCACGAGCTCGTTGGGCTTCGGGAATCCGAAGTAAGCCTCGATCTTGTGGCATGCGTCGAGCAGCTCCTCCTCCTTGTTCTCTTTGGCGGCGGCGATGGCGCGGTCGAACTCAGCGTCGATTTCGGCGGGCATGTCGGAGAATGCCTCGTCGAAGTCGCGGGGCCACTTGTCCTTGTTGAGGTCGAAGTCGGCGAGGGCCTTGCGTGCGTCCTTAAGCTCGTGGCGGATGCGTGCCACGGCCTGCATGTCGGCGTCGACTTCCACTCCGAGCTTCTGGCAGAAGATGTCGACGAGCTCGATGGCGGGAGCGGCCGAGCCGCCGCCGAACCACCAGATGTTGGTGTCGACGATGTCCACTCCCTGGATGATGGCCGTAAGCACGGCCGCCAGGCCGTAGCCGGGTGTGCAGTGGGTATGGAAGTCAACGGGCACGCTGAGGGCGGCCTTGAGCTTCGGCATGAGGGAATATATGCGTGAGGGGCTTACGAGACCGGCCATATCCTTTACGGTGACCATCTTTGCTCCGAGAGCCTCCATTTCCTTTGCCTTCTCGACGAAATATTCGTCGGTGAAGATCTTTTCTTCTTCGGGGGTGCCTTTGGGGTCGACGGTATAGCAGACGGCTGTGTCGGCGATGCCGCCGAGCTCATTGATCATGCGGATGGAGCCCTTGATGTTGTTGATGTCGTTGAGGGCGTCGAAGATGCGCATCACGTTGAGGCCGTTTTCGATTGCTTTCTTGTAGAAGCCTTCGAGCACGCTGTCGGGATAAGGCACGTACCCGAAAAGGTTTCTGCCGCGCGAGAGGGCGGAGAGAAGGGAGATTCCCTTCATTTCCTTCGAGCATTCGCGGAGTCGGTTCCATGGACTTTCCCCGAGATAACGCATCACTGAGTCGGGCACGGCGCCGCCCCATACTTCCATGATGTAGAACTTGGCCTCACGGTAGAGGGGGAGAAGCTTGTCGACGTTCTCCTGTTTCATACGGGTCGCAAAGAGCGACTGCTGACCGTCGCGCAGGGTCAGGTCTCTGATTTTAAGTCTTTTAACCACTTCTTTGTTAGTGTTTGTTTGTGTTATTGGCGGCTGACCTACATGCCGCTTCCGGCACGTGCCATCCTATCTGGTATAGATTCGGTTTCAAATTTATAATAATTTTCCCAAACTACCGAGGGTTATACCTAAATTTTATTAAAATCCTTATTGCGGCGGGGGTTTCCCCGGTCATTCTTCCGCGCAAAGGCCTCCGATGCCGGTAGGGGAGGGGAGAGGCGGGGAGGATGCCGGGCTTTGGGGGAAACCGGCATAGCCGGGGCCCGAAACAGCTTCGCGCGGGAGGGCGAGGCGGGGGTGATAGTTAACTGAGGATATAAAATCTTAAAAATAAAAAAATGGAGAGCCAATTATACTGAAGATTGATTAATTTTGTATTGCAGAAATACGGAGGCTTGCCTTTCGGGAGGCGAAGCCGCTCTCAGACTCCGCCTTTCGGGAGGGGGAGCGCTCCGTGCAGTGACACTCATTTGCCAGTCAGTCCTACATTTAGGCGCATGGAATTTGGCATTTAAGGAATTTTTTTGTAATTTTGTATATTGCTAACCTATATTCACTTATGACCCGCGCACCTCATCGTTTGAACCCCAAGCGGCATGTGTCAAGTTTTTGGCGCATCATCGGGCTGTGTGTGATAGGGTTACATTCGTTGAATGCGTCGGCCGACACTACGGAAGCGGTGGCCGGGGCGGACTCTTCCCTCTCGCGTAGGACGGGAATCTTCGCTTCGGTCAAGACCAACCTTCTCAGCGATGCGTTGGCCGTGCCGCAGATAGCGGCCGAGTTCTATCTCACCCGGGATTTCTCGATAGAGGCAGACTGGATGTATGCCTGGTGGGGCAGGGACCTCGGCAGTTGGATGTGGAGGATATACGGAGGCAATGTCACGGCACGCCGCTGGTTCGGCCGCGCCGCATCGGCAAAGCCGCTTACCGGCCATCATGCCGGAGTGTACGTAGGGGCCTTCACCTACGACTTTGTGTTCGACCGCAAAGGCCATATGGGGGGACTTCCATCCGGAAGCCTCTGGGACCGATGCATGGTGAACGTAGGTGTGGAATACGGCTATTCACTCCCCATAGCGCGCCGGCTCAACCTTGACTTCTCGATAGGAATAGGATATGTCGGGGGGATGGTGGAGCGTTACAAGGTGGACGACGACATCTACATATGGCAGTCCACCGTAAGGAAGCACTGGTTCGGTCCCACGCGTGCGGCCGTATCATTGGTGTGGCTGCTCGGCCCCCGCAACTTCAATTTAAGGAAGAAAGGGGGTGAGGCATGACACGCCTGTTTGTGAAGACCGCGCGGCGGATGATGAAGCCGGTCGCCCTGGCTGCCGTCCTTGCGATGGCGGGGGGGTGTACCCATCATTCGTTAGAATATATGCCGGTGACGGGCGGCGTCACCGTAAAGGTGGAGTTCGAATGGGACGACCCGTCGGTCACTCCCCCCAAGGAGATGACCGTCCATTTCTTCCCGGAGAGTCCCACTGTCTCTTCGAGCGTAGTGATCTACGACTTCAAGACCTCCGAAGGCGGGCTGGCCTATCTGAAGCCCGGCCGCTATATGGCGATATGCCATAACTCCGACGCGGGAGGCTATGGATTGGTCGGCAGAAAGTCGTACTACGACTTCGGAATGCAGCTCCGTGACGCTTCGGTCAGCATGCCTGTGGCCGAAGGGGCGCAGGACCAGCGCATGGCCGGCAGTCCCGACGCGGTATGGGCCGGAGTGCTGGATGTGGTGGAGATACCGGTCGACGACAGCGGCCTCCCGATTGAAGAGCCCAGCGTTACGGTCAGGTTCAATATGGAGTCGGCCGTGCAGCGGTTTACGGTGAGGATCCGTGAGGCGAAGAACTACAACCGCCTCACCGTGATGCGCGCCTCGCTCTCGGGGCTGGCCGGCTCGTTCCATCCCGGCCGACGGGCCACGGGCGACGAGCCTGTGACTATCTCGATGCCCCTGAAGCCCACGACTGACGGCTCGCTGGAAGGGACTATGATCACTTTCGGCCATTGCCGGGCCGGGGACTCCCGTGGCGACGACGGCGTGCAGGCGCCGCACTATCTCGTGATCTCCGCCGTGCTTGCCGACGGTAAGGTCTGGGCGAAGAACTACGATGTGACCCAGAGGGTCCACGACTCGGCGCTGGAGCATCCGGTGCTGGAGCTCAAGACCCTCACCCTTCCGGAAGTGGATTCCGAAGGCGGCTTCAAGCCGACAGTAGGGGAGTGGGGCGCGGGCTCGGCGGAGGACATCGGGATGTGACTCCCGGCAGCCCCGGTCGGCAACCAGAACGAAAAAAACAGATTAACTAACCTATATATTAACAATCAACATTACGAATTAACCTAATTCAAAGAAAAGATGAAGAAAATTGTAATGTTCGGAGCGGCAGCCTTAGCGCTGACAGCCTGCTCATCCGAGGATGTAGTAAATCCCGGAACAGTGCGTGAACATGAGCCCGGAGAGATCTCCTTCCGCGCTCGTCTGGTCAACTCGACCAGAGGTATGGACATCGTAGCCGACGACCTGACCCAGTTCATGGTGGCCGGTCTCAAGGGCCTTCCCGAGGATGTGGCCGATGGCAAGATCACCGAAATGACCAGTCATTTCGATTGGACTGAATTCTCCAAGGAGGCCAGCGCTCCCTATCGCTTCTATCCTGAGAAGGTGCTTCGCTATCCCTTCGACAACACCATGCTCTACATGCCCGCCTACGCTCCCGTGGAGGCGCAGTTCACCGACGTGGAGACTCCCGGTGACGGCGGCATCGTATTCAAGGGCTTTGCCGTAGACGAGGATATCGAGCAGCAGCTTGACCTCATCGTAGGTGAAGGCGTGGGCCGTTACACTGAGTCGGATGAGTACAACAGCATCGATTTCCAGCACATCCTGACAAAGGTGTACGTGGCTTCCGCCAAGAACGAGGATTCCGACCTGAACTATGAGGTGATCGGTATAAGATTCGGCAACATCTACCTCGAGGGTGACGGCCAGTTCCGTACTGCCGCCATCATCGACGAGGATGGAAATCCCATCGAGGGCGCAGACGCAAGCTGGCAGAACGACGCCATCATGTGGGAGACCCAGGGCGACCTCGCCACTATCACCTACCGATTCTCCGATCCCGTGACCATCGGTTCCGATGACACTGCGCTGATGGACGGAGGTGCCGGTGCAGGCAGCTTCCTGATGATTCCCCAGCAGGCCACATTCACCACAGTCGCCGCTGATGAAGCCGCTGATGATGAGGAAGGTCCCGTGGATGCAAACACCGGTGGCACCCTCAAGTTCAAGGAAGGAATGTCCTATATCGCGCTTCTCATCCGCCTCACCAACACCACTGGCGACTGCTACTATCCGTTCCCCGGCAACAAGGGTGTGCAGAACATCACTGAGAGCATTGGTGGAGTGGAATACGCATGGGCCGCATTCCCCATCGCATCACGTTGGAAAGCCGGTACAACCACGATCTATAAGATCGACTTCACAGAGGGCGCAGGTTATGTAGCACCCGGAGCCGAGGGTTATAAAGACGACTTCCTGGCGGAAGATGGAGATGTATCGGAGCGCCCGGCAACAAGAGCCGATGAAGAAAACTGGATCGACACAGAGTACCGTCCGATTCTCGGCACTCAGATTCGCTTCGATGAAATCTTTGTCCGCGGATGGGACGAGGCTGACAGCACTGAGGAGACTACTTCCCAGAGATATGTCGTCACTCTCGACGAGGGTTCGACGGATGACCCCTTTGCTGAGTAACATGGCGTTAAGCCCGGTATAATGGAATCATGTCTGGATTCAGGCATGATTCCACTTAATTCATCTGCCGTGACCGTACCCACGGCCATTCGGTAGAATTTTAACTAATCTAATATTACGAAATATCAACTATGAAAATAGCAAGATATTTGTCGCTGTTAGGTCTGTTTCTCATCCCGTCATTTGCTTCAGCCATAATATACAGCAATGTAGAGTTAGGCGATCTGAAGTATGATCTGGAGGAAATCGGCGATGTCCGGACAGCGACTGTAAAGGCGCTCTCATCCACCGTCACCGAGGTGGAAGATCTGGTGATTCCCGCCAGTGTCACCTATCCTGAGGACGATGGGAAGACCTTTAAGGTGACTACTATCAAAACTCTGACCGGCGCCAGTACCAAAGCAAAGGGTTCGCTGACGATTTCGGAAGGTATCGAGACCATCAATAATAACGTATTCAGAGGATGCTCGGCCTTCACCGGAACGTTGACCATACCCGGGTCAGTCAAGAGCATCGGCAATTACGCCTTTCAGAACTGTACGGGCTTTACCGGGCTGGTTCTCGGTGAAGGCGTGGAGACCATCGGCCAGGCCGCATTCGANGGGTGTACGGGTTTCAAAGGAACCCTGACTCTCCCCGAAAGCCTCACCGCACTGCAGAAGCAGGCCTTTAGGAAATGCTCCGGCTTTGATGGAGAGCTTGTGATTCCCGGAAACCTGGAAGCAATTTCCGACAACGCGTTTGAAGGTTGCTCCGGACTGACCTCTGTCGTGATTTCTGACGGAGTGAAGACGATAGGAACTTCGTCTTTCCTTTCATGCAGCGGATTGACAGGGGTGACTTTCGGCAATACGCTCGAGACAATCGGAAATCAGGCTTTCAGCGGTCTGTCAAAGCTTTCAGGTGACCTCGAGATTCCTAACTCGGTCACATCGATCGGTACGTCCGCATTCTATAACTGCTCTGGATTGACGGGCACCCTGACCATCGGTACCGGCCTTACGACTCTGGGCACTGGAGCTTTCTCGAACTGTGGCTTTACGGGAGACCTCAAACTCCCCGACGGCCTGACAGCTATTCCCGCATCCGTGTTCTATAACTGTAAGTTCAACGGAACCCTGACGCTCCCCGGCGACCTTAAAACAATTGGAGTCAACGCTTTCGGCAAGACTGCGTTTACCGGCTCCCTCGAGCTGCCGGAAAGCCTTCAGGAAATCGGAGAGGGCGCGTTCTTAAGCAACAAGGGATTTACCGGTGACCTGGTGATCCCCAACAATGTGACGAGCATCGGAAAAAATGCCTTCAACGGCATGACGGGTATTGACGGCACCCTTACAATAGGAGANAATGTAGCCACTATCGCAGACAACGCATTCTACAGCAGCGGTGCCAAGACACTTTACCTGCTCGCGCAGTCAAATACGTCATATGCCGCCGATGCGTTCGCTGCCACCAAATTCACGGACATCTACATGAGCGCGGTTGTGCCTCTGACTATCGCGGAGACTACTTTCTCCGCCGATGACTATGCCGAGGCCACGCTCCATGTCCCCGGCAGAGGCGCTGAGGCATATGCCGCATCCGAGACCTGGAAGCAGTTCCAGAACATCAATGCGCTGGCCATCGACGTAACGGACATCATCATCAATCAGGGCAACACCACTATCAAGCTTGGTGCTGACTTCGATCTGACAGCCACGATTGACCCGGCCGACGCTACCAATAAGAAGGTCAACTGGTCAGTTGAACCTGCCGGTATCCTGACGCTTACTCCCGCCGCAGCAGACGAGACTCTCGAAGAGGGCGTCGACAGCAAGGTGACCGTGAAGGGCGCTGCCCTGGGTAAGGCCACCGTCACTGCCAAGTCGGACGCTGACGAGACTATCCTTGCCACTGTAGAGATTACCGTCGATCCGATCCTTCCCGAGAAGGTGACTATCGAGCCCGCTGACCTCGCGGTGCTCCTCGGCGCCAAGGACAAACTCACAGCCACCGTCTATCCCGAGGAGACCACCAACCCGGCCTACACCTGGGCGTCGAGCGACGACAAGGTCGTCACCATCGACGAGGACGGCAACTACGAGGCAGTAGGAGAGGGCGAGGCGACAATCACCCTGACCTGCGCCGAAAAGGATGAGGACGGCAATGAGGTGACTGCAACCGTAAGCGTGAAAGTGGCTCCCGTGCCCGCCACCGGCGTGGCAGTGACTCCGACAGAGGCAACTCTGATCATCGGTGAGGAGACCGACCTTACGGCCACTGTAGAACCTGAACACACCACCCATCCCACAGTAACCTGGACTTCCAGCGATGAGAAGATCGCCACTGTCGACGAGAACGGCCATGTAGTGGCTGTAGCCGACGGTGAGGTCACCATCACAGCTACCTGGACCGACACCACCGACGCCACCAACACCCTTACCGGCGAAAGCAAGATTACGGTTAAGCCCGTGGTGGCTGAGAGCGTAGTGGTGACTCCCTCCGAGGCCACTCTCTACATCGGCCGTACGGAAACCCTTACAGCTAAAGTAGAACCCGAGAACGTCACTTATCCCGAACTCACCTGGACTTCCGGCGACGAGACAGTCGCTACACTGGAGGTGAACGAGGACGGCTCGGTGACTGTGAAAGGCCTTAAGGAAGGCAACGTCACAATCTCCGCTACATGGACCGATTCCGACGACGAGACAGTGACCGTAGTCGGCAACTGCGAGATCAACGTCGTGCCCGTAATGGCCGACAAGATCGAGCTTGACCGCGAAGACGTAGTGCTCATCTTCGGCGAAGAGGGTAAGGACACCTTCAAGTTCACTCCCGTAATAACTCCCGAGGACACTACCGACAAGACCGTCACCTGGACTTCCGGCGACGACAGCGTGGTGGCTGTGGCCGAGGACGGCACCATCTCAGCAGTAGCTGTAGGCGGCCCCGTCACCATCACCGCTACCTGCGGCGAGGCGACCGCTACCTGCCAGGTTACAGTTGAGCCTGTACTGGCTACTTCCGTAACCCTCAACGCTACCGAACTGACCCTGCTTGTAGAAGAGACTTCCAAGCTCGAAGCAACTGTGGCTCCCGCCAACACTACCGACAAGACCGTCGTGTACGAATCCGACAACACTGATGTCGCCACAGTAGCCGAGGACGGCACCGTGACTGCCGTATCCGTAGGTACAGCCAACATCACCGCATCCTGCGGCGANGTTTCCGCTACCTGCGCTGTAACAGTCAACCCNATCCTTGCAACTGCCGTAGTTCTCAGCGAGACTTCGAAGGAGATCTTCGTTGAGGAGACACTCACCCTCACTGCAACCGTAGAACCCGCCAACACAACCGACAAGACCCTCGTCTGGACTTCCAGCGACGAGGCAGTCGCCACTGTAAAGGACGGCGTNGTTACTGCANTCGCNCCCGGCACCGTGACCATCACCGCAGCCTGNGGCGAGGCAGAGGGCACCTGCGAGGTTACAGTGAAGCCNATCCTTGCAACTGCCGTNGTNCTCNNCGAGACTTCGAAGGANNTNTTCGTNGAGGAGACANTCACCCTCACTGCAACCGTAGATCCCGCCAACACNACCGACAAGACCCTCGTCTGGACTTCCAGCGACGAGGCAGTCGCNACNGTANNNGACGGCGTGGTTACAGCNGTAGCTCCCGGCCAGGCCACAATCACAGTAGCCTGCGGCGAGGCCACAGCCACCTGCGAGGTTACAGTGAAGCCCATCCTTGCATCTGCCGTCGTACTCGNCGAGACTTCGAAGGAAGTATTCGTTGAGGAGACATTCACCCTCACTGCAACCGTAGATCCCGCCAACACAACCGACAAGACCCTCGTCTGGACTTCCAGCGACGAGGCAGTCGCCACTGTAAAGGACGGCGTGGTTACAGCGGTAGCTCCCGGTCAGGCCACAATCACGGTAGCCTGCGGCGAAGCCACAGCCACCTGCGACGTGACAGTGAATCCCATCCTTGCATCTGCCGTTGAACTCGACGAGACTTCCAAGGAAGTATTCGTTGACGAGACATTCACCCTCACTGCAACCGTAGATCCCGCCAACACNACCGACNAGACCCTCGTCTGGACTTCCAGCGACGAGGCAGTCGCCACNGTANNNGACGGNGTGGTTACAGCGGTAGCNCCCGGTCAGGCCACAATCACGGTAGCCTGCGGNGAGGCCACAGCCACCTGCGAGGTTACAGTGAAGCCCGTGCTCGCAAGCTCGATCGAACTTGACGTGACCGAGGCAACCCTCAAGCTCGGTGAATATGTTGCCATCACAGCTACAGTAGGTCCGGCCAACGCAGCCGACAAGACTGTCGTCTGGACCTCAAGCGATGAAAACGTAGCAANTGTCGAGAACGGTGTAGTGACCGCCGTAGGTCTCGGCTCCGCAACCATCGCAGCTGCATGCGGCGACCTGACGGCGACCTGCGACGTGACAGTAGATCCTGTCCTTGCCGCAAGCGTTACCCTCAACGCTCCCTCGATGACAATTGCCGTAGGTAAGACCGGTACGCTCACAGCCGTGGTCGGCCCGGAGAACACCACTGACAAGACAATTGTCTGGACTTCCGANAACGAGAAGGTGGCAACCGTCAAGGACGGCGTAGTGACCGCCATCGCAGTAGGCACAGCCAACATCACCGCTACCTGCGGCGACGTCGAGGCTACCTGCGAGGTGACAGTGGAACCCGTTCCCGCCACCGGCATCATCCTTAATGTGACGACAGCCGAGCTCTTCGTNGACGAGCAGTTCACTCTGACCGCAGTCGTACAGCCCGAAGACACTACTGACAAGACCCTCAGCTGGACATCCAGCGACGAGGCTGTAGTGACAGTAGTGGACGGCGTGCTGACAGCCGTAGGCGAAGGTGTGGCCACAATCACAGTAGTGTGCGGCGACATCGAGGCCACCTGCGAAGTGACCGTGAAGCCCGTGCTTGTCAACTCGATCGCATTCGACGTGACCGAACTCAACATCAAGCTCGGTGAAACAGCGACCATCACAGCTACCGTAGGCCCGGACAACGCAGCCGACAAGACTCTCACCTGGACTTCCAGCGACGAGAACGTGGCTACCGTTTCCGAGGAAGGCGTAGTGACTGCCGTGGCCCTCGGTACAGCCACAATCACCGCTACCTGCGGCGACGTGGAGGCTACCTGCGAGGTGACCGTAGCGCCCGTACCGGCCGCAAGCGTGACCCTCAACGCTTCCTCAATGACCCTGTACATCGGCAAGACCGGTACGCTCACAGCTGTGGTCGGCCCGGAGAACGCAACCGACAAGACCGTTGCCTGGACTTCCGACAATGAGGAAGTGGTGACAGTCGAGGACGGTGTAGTGACCGCCATCGCACTCGGTACAGCCACAATCACCGCTACCTGCGGCGACGTGACAGCTACCTGCGACGTGACAGTAGAACCCGTACCTGCAACAGGTCTTATACTCAATGCCACATCGACCGAGCTCTTCGTCGACGAGCAGTTCACTCTGACCGCAACCGTAGAGCCCGAAGACGCCACTCACAAGACCCTCACCTGGACATCCAGCGACGAGGCGGTAGTGACAGTAGAGGAAGGTGTGCTGACAGCAGTAGGCGAAGGTGTGGCCACAATCACTGTAGCGTGCGGCGACATCGAGGCTACCTGTGAGGTAATCGTGAAGCCCGTGCCCGTAAGCCTTATCGAGTTTGACGTGACCGAGGTTACCCTCAAGCCCGGTGAGACTGCAGCCATCACAGCTACCGTAGGCCCGGACAACGCAGCCGACAAGACCCTCACATGGACTTCAAGCAACGAGGAAGTAGCTACCGTTTCCGAGGAAGGCGTAGTGACTGCCGTAGCCGTAGGCACAGTGACCATCACTGCCGCCGCCGGTGACGCAACCGCTACCTGCAAGGTGACTGTAGAGCCCGTCGTCGCTACTTCCGTGACGCTCAACGCAACTGAGAAGACCCTCACTGTAGGCGAGACCACAACCCTCACCGCAACAGTNGCTCCCGAGAACACNGCCGACAAGACCATCACTTGGAAGTCAAGCGATGAGAAGATCGCAACCGTGACGAAGGAAGGCGTGGTGAAGGCCATCGCAGCCGGCACCGCCACCATCACCGCCACCTGCGGCCAGGTATCCGCTACCTGCAAGGTGACAGTGAAGCCCGTCGTCGCCACTTCCGTGAAGCTCAACGCAACTGAGAAGACCCTCACTGTAGGCGAGACCACAACCCTCACCGCAACAGTGGCTCCCGAGAACACTGCCGACAAGACCATCACTTGGAAGTCAAGCGATGAGAAGATCGCAACCGAGAC
>JAAVCH010000007.1 GCA_014802425.1 Bacteroides sp. | reverse complement strand
ATGATAAATGCGGCTAATCTTGGCCATCTTGGCATTGTCGCTCACTCACTTAGCTCGCTAAGCTCGTTCGCTCCGCAGCCAAGCTGACTCAAGATTATCTCACATTTATCATATAATTATTTTTTGCGAGCTACTTAATTTTTATTAACTTTGCACTGAAATTACGTGTATAATGAAAGTTCTTAAAGTAAACAGGCCCTCTGATTACTCCTCCTATTTAGGAGTCACCGACCGACATCCATTGGTCAGTGTTATTGAGTATGACCGCATATCACCTGTGTTTACGACATTGAATGATTACAACGTATATGGCATCTTTCTTCGTGGAGACAATCTCGTGGATCTGACCTATGGTTGCGGAATTTATGACTATAAGGAGGGTACGTTGCTGGCAGTTGCACCCGGACAGTTAGGCGGCACAGAGGATAATGGAGAAAAAGTAAATATATCGGGATGGTCAATCTTATTTCATCCGGATCTACTGCAAGGGACATCACTTGAAAAGAAAATCAACAATTATACATTCTTTGATTATAGTCTTAATGAGGCTCTGCATATGACCGAGGAAGAGCGGAATATCATAATCGACATAATGCGGAGCATAGAAAATGAGATTAATAAGCCCGCGGACTCACACCAAAATAATATAATTGTAAACTATATTGAGCTTATGCTCAACTTCTGCCAACGATTCTATGACCGCCAGTTCCTTACAAGGAAATTGGAGATCTCTGATATTCTGACACGTTTTCAAAACGTTCTTAAAGAATACTATTCTTCGGGAGAACAACTTAGAANCGGACTNCCGACTTTACAGTATATGGCAGAAAAATTATGTTTGTCTCCAAGTTATTTGGGCGACCTGATTAAGCGTTCAACCGGGACCAACGCCAGTAAGTATATCCAACGAATGGTTATACAACAGGCAAAAAACCTTATGTCAGCCGGACAAAACATTTCACAGACAGCATATAGCCTTGGATTTGATTACCCCCAACACTTCTCCCGATTTTTTAAACGTGAAGAAGGGATTACTCCAAAGGAATATTTAATTCGACGCAAGACATCTCATTGACTCTTACGTTGGGCTAATCAAAAGCAAAAAGGCACTGATAATCCTGATGAATTTTCTTGTTTATAATTGTTTCAACACTTTTATAACAGCTCTGACATAGGTGTTGTCTTCGGCATAGCCAATCTTGTCGAGCCACAGTAAGTGGTTACCTCCCGAGTACCGATATTGAACCTTGTCATAATATGCTTTTACCGATTCCGTCCAATGGTTGAACTCATAGTAGGTCTTTGTAACGGAGGGTAGTGTTTCACTGAGTGNGTCTGAGGGCAGTCTGCCTCAGAAGTGACGAGCAAAGTTAATTAAAAATTTTTTAATTTATCTCTTAAACATAAATTTTGTGTTGTAGCCAGCCGAGGAAACGGGGTCAGGTGAAGAACTTCAGTCGGAGTCATCATTGTTGACGGCTCCTTTTGTTATCAGGAAAGCACCCCGGCTGAGAAGACCTGTTTACGGATGTGGAATAGTCTTTATCAATTTGGCCGGGTTTCCGNCTACAATCGTCCAAGGAGCCACGTCTTTCGTGACCACACTGGCGGCTCCTACAACCGCATTGTCTCCGACAGTCACTCCCGGCAAGATAGTCGCTCCGGCACCGACCCATGCGTTTTTGCCGATATGGACCGGCTTGCAGGTTATGACCTGACGCTCGTAAAGGTCATGGTTGTTGGAGATAAGCTGGACGTTGGCGGCTATCATCGCACCGTCATCGATGGTGATTCCGCCGGCCGACATCATCAGACATCCGGGCATCACTACTACATTCTTGCCGATTTTCACCATATGGGGTCTGACTGCTGTAAGCGGTGTTCCGACCCGACTGTTCTCTCCCATAGTCGGGAAAATNGTTTGCATCAACTCCTGATATTCCGCCGTGCCGGGCATAGTGTTGTTGAACCTGAATATCAACTGAGCGTGCTTATNGGCGAGAGCCAATTCCTCCTCGGTCTGTTTCGTTACGTCTATTCTTATTTCTTTATTCATAGTTATTGGTTTCGGTTTTTGGAAAAGGACTCCGTGAAGTTTCTGGCGCTGTANGCCCCTTCCACATCAAGAAGCAGGTATTTGCCATCCTTTCCGTAATCTTCACGGCAGACAGTCCGGCGCAATNCCCCGATATATTGGGAGGACTGAAAAAACATGCGGCACGGTAATTTTTCTGTTATACGAAGTATTCCCGCCTCCGATCCGTGGCTATGCCGGATTACTCCGATAGATGCAGGAGTCCCTCGGCCGTCAGATGACTGAACTTCTCTTTACCAATATCCGATAAAGGCGCGTTCTCTACGAATGCCCGGGCATCGGTCATAGGCACGTAAGGCCAGTCGGCCGAAAAGACGAGATGGTCTATTCCAAGTTTATTAACGCAGAACTGCAGTGCATCGTTGTCGTAGAGCCCGCTCGGAGAAATCCAGACGTGCTTCCTGTAGATATTCGAGACGGTATCCGACAATCCGGTCACCTCCGGTTTGAACATCTGGTCAAGCCGGTAGAGGAAATAAGGCACCATTTCTCCCCAATGGCCGGAAATGACCTTAAGGGCCGGATGTCCTTCAAATACACCGGCGAGTATCATCCGGATCACCTGCATCCTCGCCTCATAATGCCAACCGTACTGGATGCATGGCTTAACTTTGCCTTCAGCTCTTTTGTCGCCGAGCTTAACCGCTCGCTGCACAGTGTAGAGCTGCCGCTCAACCACGCGCAGTTTGCAATCCTGCAGAAGCCATTCATTAAGGATGGTAAAATCCAGAGTGAAATCGCGCGTTCGCTCGGGAAGGACCGGGCAGCCGTAAGCCGTTCGCTGAATACGCTGGAAAAGGACGGCTTCAATCTTGCGCTGTAAAGCCTCAACCCTATCAAGCACACGCACGGCGCCCCAAAACCATCCTGCATGCGCCCTACCCTTTCACGGAAACGCACGTATATGCGCAGGATCGAACCGTCTGGCAAAAGACGACCATCTCCATCCTTATCATCCATTCGAAATTTTCCGATGCCAATGAAGTCGACAATCCACGGAAAAATTGTATCTTTGCGTCCATAAAGTCAATCCACTGACTGATGGATATAATTTAATAATCCCTACCGTATGAAAGACTCTTTGACAAACCATGTGTTCTTCTCTACACATTTCACCCAACCTTCATCTCATTGCGCAGATGCGATAAAAAAGACATTAAGGAAGAAGGGTATCAAATATTCCGATATCAAACAGGCCAAGGATATCTGGGCTCGTGATTATGAAAGAAGATGATTCCGACGATGCCGATTCGGCCTGCGACAGACTTGCCTTAGAGCAATTGAAGAATCTCCTTGGAGTGGAATCAGTCATTCCGATCAACACCCGCTATCTGACCCTGGAGAATGAGGAAAATAACGGAGGCTCGCTTCATTGTGTCTCATGGAATATCTATACCGATGACAGGGATAATTGACAACTTATATTTAATCGGTGATGCAGGATGTTGCGTCTACTGCCATAGATCTTATCCTGCTTACCACTTTCAAGGGAGTTTTGATGTCTACTTATTGGTTCACTTTATTCTAAGTGAACCGGCATAAATCCCGGAAAGTACCCTTTATGGATGAGAGACCCGCTTTAGACAGGAGTTTAGACAGCAAGGCCTTCCGCGAATGCTATTTCTTGAAAGAAGAATTGGTGAAGTTCTGTAAAGATAACGGCATTCCCGCTACGGGCGGAAAAATCGAGTTGACCGGTCGGATCGCTCATTTTCTGGAAACCGGCAGAATCATGACGTCCCCGATGAAAGCGAGAAAATCCACGCCGGCATATGCCATAAGCGAGGATATGGGGATTGAAGCTGACTTTGTATGTTCGGAGAGGCATAGGGCTTTTTTCAGACAGCATATCGGGAGCAGTTTCACCTTTAATGTGGCTTTCCAGAAATGGCTGAAAGAGAATGCAGGGAAAACATATAAGGAAGCCATCCATGCCTATCGCCGGATGCTCGAAGATAAGAAAAGGACCAAAACGGTGATAGGCAGACAGTTTGAGTATAACGCCTATGTCCGGGATTTCTTTTCCGACAATCGGGGGATGTCATTGGCCGATGCAATCAGGTGCTGGAAATATAAAAAGAGTCAGAGCGGCAATCACCGCTACGAAAGATCGGATCTTATCGCATTGAAGGAAATTTCAAGCTAACGGCCGTCAGCCGTACGGATGCCGGCCAGAATCGCGTCGGTTACAGTGAAATAATGGGGGAATATGGTGGGATAATCCCGGAAAAACGTTATCTTCGCAATCCGGATCATTTTTTATTCATCTCAACAATAAAGCCAGATATGGAAACAATCAATTTCCCCGACCACGACTATGTGTTCGTAACGCATAACGAGGACGGCAGCGTCGACGTCTACTTCAACATCGAGACCGATGAAATCCTTGCTCTCGGCGATGAAATGAACGGCATCAATGACGACGCATACATGAACGGATACAACTGGGAAGCCTTCCTGAACCATTACCTTGCCCGCAACGCTCCGGATATTCTTGAGGATATGGAGACTGATTCGGAGGCCGGAACCTATGTGGCCTTCTATGAAGACGGGGTGGCCAACGAAGATAAAGCCATCCGCCTCGCGGAAACAATCATTTCCCTTGTCGAAAACAAGGAGGAGATTTTCAGGATTCTCCGCGAGGAAGGCGACGGGATTGAATGGGACTGAACATACGGGTGGCTGACTGACCGAATGTACCGCAAGTCAGCTGACCGACTGCCTGAGACTGAACAATCATGCAGTAAGTCATGTTATCATGACATGCGGTAAAACACTGATAGCTGAATGCGGCACCATTGGTGACAGGATAGTTATAGATGTTTGACTGTCAACAGTAATGATCTCTAAAATGAAATTCCATCACCTATTTCTCGGGGTCGCCGCAATTTCACTGATGGCGGTATCCTGCAATTCAGGCTCGAAGGGCACTGACGGTCAGGATATGCCGAAAGGGGGCGGCCTCCAAGTCTATTCCCATGCCATGGGAGGGGCCCAGCGCCCCCAGCCTACCGGAGAGCTTGCGGAACTGATAAAGGAAGTCGTGCCGAAATTCAAGCAATTCACCTTTACCGACACCATCGGTAATGACACCATACCCTACAATCTACTGATTCCCGAGGGGGTCAGGGCCGATGAAAAACTACCGCTCGTGCTGTTTATGGCGGATGGGAGCACCCCCGGCGATGATGTCACACTCCCCCTCACCCAGGGATATGGAGGGCTGGTATGGGGTACCGACGAATTCCAGAGCCGGCACCGGTGCTTTGTCGTCGTACCGCAATACCCTTACGTCACTGTGGATGATGAATGGCAGACCACGCCGCAGGTTGACGGCACCATAAGGCTCGTCAAGAAATTGACCGAAACCTATCCTGTCGATACCGACCGCATGTACACCACCGGCCAGTCAATGGGCGGCATGATGTCGCTCTACTTCAATGTGAAGTATCCTGACTTTTTCGCGGCTTCCTTATTCGTGGCATGTCAATGGGATACGGCTGTAATGGATGGATTCAAGGATTATAAGTTCGTCTACATCGCCGCCCAGGGGGACCAAGGAGGCCATGGAGGTCAGCTTGCGCTTGAGAAGCTCCTTAATAAAGAGAAGTCCCGATATGTCGAGGCCATATGGAGCGCCCGGCTGCCGGAAACCGAACAGGATTCCCTCGCCCGTAAGCTTTTGGCAGAAGGGTGCAGCCACAACTTCATTACATTCGAAGGGAATACCGTATTGACCGAGGCGGAAGCCGAAGAGCCGCTGAGACCCGCCGAGGTGCATATGGCTTCTTTCAATTACGCCTACCGTCTCGCCCCTGTACGTGAATGGCTGCTGAGTCAGCATAAATGATAATTCCATCAAGCACTCCCCCTATGGAAAATAAATTACTGCTGGTGGTCGATCCGCAGATTGACTTCATCACCGGTTCATTGGCTATCCCGGGAGCCGAAAAGGCCATGGACTCCCTTGCGGAATACCTACGCGGCCATAAAGCGGACTACCGCAATATCGTGGTGACGGCCGACCGTCACCCAATGAATCATTGCTCCTTCAAAAGCGAGGGTGGGAAATGGCCCGTTCACTGCGTGGCCGACTCGGTCGGCGCGGCAATCTGGCCTCCGGTGATGAATGAACTGATTGGCGCCGCCGCGGAAGTCACCGTGATGCATAAAGGTGAGGAAGCGGACACTGAGGAATATTCCATTTTCAAGAACCGCTCAGCAGCGGAGAAGATCCTGAATATCCTTACTGCCGGCGCCATCGACCGGATTGATGTCTGCGGACTGGCCGGCGACGTCTGCGTGGCCGACACGGTACATGACGCCGTAGCCCTGGACCTACACACACAAATCAACGTACTGACCGGTTTCTCACCATCGCTTGACGGCGGTAAGACCCTTGACTCCCTCATCTCGGATTACGGTCTGTCAAGCGGCATATAATCCTCGTTCGCCGTACTGACTGACCATAGATTGCCGCACCCGGTGTGGTGCAGCCTCCGGCACTCTATCGGGTGCCGGAGCTCCGCGTCATAACGGTCAATTGACCTTTTCCTACCCCACTAACCGATATCACCTATCTGATACCAATTTTACGCACCGGTAAACCCAACCGTTCATCTGCACTGTTACAGTATCAGAACACCAAAACTCTTAAGATAAAGAAAAATGCAATGATATTGGCCGGTGCGGGTCAGATCGGCATGGCCATCGCCAGGAGTATGGGCTACGGCATGAAAATCATAGTGGCCGATAAGAGTCAGGCCAATGCCAATGCCGACATGATAGCCGAGGTGAGCCTCCTTCTTGCCCCCGGCATCGACGGCCGCGAGGGATGGCGTGCCATGTTCGACGGCATTGCCGACCAGTCAAAGCTCCCCACGAAGCTTACCCTGCGGTCTGTGGAGAAAACCGGCGATGACGTGCTCTGGATAAGATATGACGTAGTCCGCTGACCCGCCATGTTTTCCCGCAATCATATGACCTCCTTAAAGTAAGTAATTTATAAAAAATGGAAACAATCGAACTCAGAAATGGCGTTAAGATGCCGATGATCGGCTACGGAGTCTATCAGGTGGACCCGGCAGAATGTGAAAGATGCGTGAGCGATGCCCTTAAGGTTGGATACCGCATGATCGATACCGCCCAGGCCTACCACAATGAGGAAGGTGTGGGCGCGGCAATTGCCAAAAGCGGCATTCCCCGTGAGGAGCTGTTCATCGTCACCAAGATCTGGATTTCCAACTATGGCTATGAAAAAGCAAAGGCGTCGATCGAAGAGAGCCTGCGGAAACTCGGCACCCACTACATCGACCTCATGCTCCTCCATCAGCCCTTCTGCGACCGTTACGGCGCCTACAGGGCTCTTGAGGAAGCCTACAAGGCCGGCGGGATACGCGCCATAGGAGTAAGCAACTTCTACCCTGACCATCTCATCGACCTCGCCTCCAACGTGGAGATTCCCCCGATGGTGAACCAGGTGGAGACCCATGTCTTTGACCAGCAGACCGGACCTCAGAAATACATGGAGGAACTCGGATGCCGCATCATGTCGTGGGGCCCGCTTGCCGAAGGACGCAACAACTTCTTTATCAATCCAGTGCTTGAGGCCATCGGCAGGAAGTACGGCAAGTCGGTCGCTCAGGTAGCCCTCCGCTGGCTCACCCAGCGCGGCGTGATCATCATCCCCAAATCGGTCCACGTGGACCGCATGGAGCAGAACCTCGACATCCTCGACTTCACGCTCAGTGACGAGGATATGGCCGAAATCGCCCGGCTCGATACCGGCAAGAGCCTCTTCTTCGACCATCACGACCCGGAAGTCGTAAAGATGTTCATGGGCTGGCGCTGACGGACTTCCGGAGCGCGCCAGCACTCCGGATTCCTTCAACTTCAGTCTATTCCCGGAATACATAGGGGATTTTCGGGCCACTTGTGTTTGGGATACCTGCGGCGGAGTTCCTTGCGGACTTCAAAATAAGTCTCACGCCAGAACCCCTCCATGTCCCGGGTAAGCTGCACGGGCTTGAATCCCGGCGACAGGAGTTCCATCAGTACGGGACGCTTCCCGTCGTCGACACACGGCGTCTTCATCATCCCGAAGCAGTCCTGGAGGCGTGCGCTCACCACCGGCGCCTCCGCGCCACGGCGATAGCGTATGCGCGCGTTGCGTCCCGAAGGGAGCTTTATCTGCGTCGGCGCCAGCCTGTCGAGCGCCGTCTGCCGGTCGTAACCCAGCATACCGTATATCACACTTGCCATATCGATTTTCCGGAGCTCCTGCACCGTCGTCGCCCGCCCTATGTAGAGGGGCAGCCACTCCCCTGCCAGAGCCAGTATCCTTTCAGTGCCTACATCCGGAAAATCCAGTTCCGGGTGCCATTCCGCCATGGTGGCGATCCTCAGCTGCATGTCCTGCACCTCGTCATTGAAATCGAACATCGTCAGCCCTTCCTTCGGAGCGGCCGAGGCCACCGCGGCCGCCACCATCCCGCGTATGTCCCCCCTCGCCTGGCGTGACTCCAGAATCAGGCTGCCGAGGCGAAGCTCCTCACGCACCACCGCACGCCCCTCACGGCTGTTCCATGAGGCGCACTCAGTCCACTCTCCCAGCGTCTTCAGCCACTCGCCTGAGACGGGGGCCGCAAGAAAGACACGTGTACCCATCGACGCCACAGCGAGGAAATCATGGCGTGCCAGGTCGTCGGCCGGATGAAGCGCCGCCATTGTACCGCCGGATGCGAGCCGGTAGTGTCCGCCGGCGTCGCGCATCGCTATTCTCTCCGGATAGGCCATTGTCAGGAGCATGCCTATGTCTTCGGGATCGGCAGGGCCGTTCTGACGGTCGGTCCTTACAAGCCTGTGATATTGGGAGGATATGCTGTCGATTCTCCTCCATGCCGAAGGGATACGGCCCCGGCGGTATTGCCGGAGCAGCGCCACACGTGTCGTAAGGTCGGCATCCGTCTCGTCATGACACGGATCCTTCTCCTCCAGTATCGCCGCCACATCGCACGCCAGAGAGCTGAGGGAGCCCGCCTCCGCCAGCATCGACGCGATTCGCGGATGGCAGGGTAGATTCGCCACACGCCGTCCCTTCGCGGTGAGGCGTCCTCCGGCGTCAATGGCGCCCAACGCCTGCAGGAGCTTACGCGCCTTCGCCACATGCCCCTCCGGCGGAGGAGTGATCCAGGGGAGGCGCAGGGGGTCGGTCTCCCCCCATGAGGCCAGCTCAAGCATCATTGAAGATAGGTCGGCGGAGAGTATTTCCGGCTGGCGGCTGTCCTTCATCCTCGCCTCCGTACCCTTCGACCATAAACGGTAGCAGACTCCGGCTGCCAGACGCCCGGCGCGTCCGGACCTCTGCCGGGCCATGTCGAGCGAAATCCGGGACGTGACCAGACGGCTCAGGCCAGTGGACGGCTCGAAGACCGGTGTCCGGTACAGGCCCGAATCCACCACCGCCGTAATGCCTTCGATCGTGAGCGACGTCTCCGCGATCGGAGAGGCCAGCACCACCATGCGCCTTCCCCCGTCCGGCCGACGCATCACCCGGTGCTGGCTTTCGGCCGGCATCATGCCGTACAATGTGAGTATCTCCACATCGTACTGATTATCCTCAAGCAGATCGCGGCACTTGAGGATTTCGGCCTGGCCCGGAAGGAAAGCGAGGATATTCCCGTCATGGGCCGACAACACTTTCCTTACGCAGCGGGCCGTCTCCAGGGCGCAGTCCGCCGGCTCGATGTCGCCGCAATACACGATGTCGACATCGAAGCTCCGGCCGCTACTGTGGAGATGCCTCGCATCCATGTCCCGGCATATCCGTGAGGCATCAATGGTGGCCGACATCATGAGGATCCGCAGGTCCGGCCGCAGCACGTCCTGAATCTCGCGTATCATGGTCAGCGAAACATCCGACGACAGGCTGCGCTCATGGAATTCATCGAATATCACAGTGGTCACTCCGTCGAGTGTGGGATCCTCGATGAGGATGCGCTCCATTATTCCCTCTGTTATCACCACCACCCTCGTGGAGGCCGAGGTCCGGGAGTCGAAACGCATCCGGTAGCCCACCGTAGCGCCGACCTCCTCGCCCAGCATAGCGGCCATACGCTCGGCCACCTGCCGGGCGGCGATGCGCCGGGGTTCAAGCATAAGGATCTTCCCCTGGCCCGTTCCTTCGAGAAGGGCGAGAGGAAGAAGGGTTGATTTTCCCGCGCCCGGAGGGGCCGTCACCACAAGACGCGGATGTTCAGCCAACGACGCGCAAACCCCGTCGGCAATCTCCGATACCGGAAGATTCCGGAAACTCTCACTGATTTTCATTCCTGATTTCCACTCATTGTTGGGTCGTGCTCCCTCTTCAGCCATCCCCTTTCTTCTTCAGTCGGCGGGGAGTGATCACAGTCTTTCGTCCCGCGAACCTGACCTCGTTAAGCTCCAGAGGGGTAAGCTTCCGCGCGCCCGGAAGGCCATCCCACAGCTTCTTGATTCTATCCTGTACGGCATCCTGTCCGATATCCATGGCTATTCTATGATAATAATTGGTTTAATCCTTTCCCCGGAGGGATTCCTCACTTATTGCGGTCCAGAAGCGGCATTATGGCGTTCAGGCCCAGCATCACGGCCACATATGTGGCGCCGAGCACAAAAAATTCGATATGCAGCGGCAACGCATCCCTGAACCATCCTCCGCCGAGATAACAGAAGAAGAGCAGCCAGAGCGACGCCTGCACGCACAGGCAAAGCGTACACCATGTCCCGGCCCTGAATTTCTGATACCATACACTCCAGAACGAGAACGGCAGGCACACCGCGTTGCAAAGCGCAAGATACCCTATATACTGCGGGAAAACCAGCAGGCACAGCAACGACACGCTGAAATACGCGAATCCCACCTCACTCCAGCCAAAAATGCCGAAGAATTTAGAGGCGTCCGTATTAAGGATGTCGTCGCATCCTCCGGCCTCCACCACCGAGCAGACCGCATCGGCATGACGGTTCTTTATATGCGCTGATTTCTGCACCAGCAGCCAGGTGATGTACAGGCCGGCGATGTCGATAAGGGTCAGCAATACGGTCGACACGTGTGAATACAGTCCGTTGGCCACGAACAGGAACCCCGCCAGCGCCACAGCCAGTATTCCCAGTATCCACTTCTTGGCGTAGTTAGCCATGTCAGTGAAACGGTGCTCTCCGTAGCCCGGCTCTCCGGCCCCTTCTCCCGCCACGGGAATGAACACCCTTCCCGTCATGGCGGAGGTGAACCTCTCGGCGTCTGCCGTCTCAGCCACCGATTGCGACAGGTAGTCCACCTTCCCGTCCTTCACGCCCCTGACGATGACCAGTCCCTTTACCGTCTGGGCGATGAAGGGGGTGGGTATGCCGTCGGGGTGCGTGCCGTCGGGCAGCTGCAGTCCGACGAGCCCGATGCCGTACTCCTCAAGCAGTTTCTTCAGGCCGAACATGGTCTGGAAAGGCATCGTACGGAAACGCCGGTTGGAATAATGCACCGTATGCCTCACGCCCATACACGCCAGGAGATCGGAAAATACCGTATAATCATTTTCTGCCATTGTGCCTATGATTGGAAGTGTTTGTACTACTTGCCCCTCGGGGGGCGGTTCAGATATGGGAGGAGATCTTGTGCAGGAGCACGTCGGCCTGCATCTCTCCGGCCTGACGCCATACCTCCTTGCCGTTCCGGTAGAGTATGAACGTCGGAGTACCCGTCACCTGCTCGGCGTCCGATGCCTCGGCGTTCAGGTCCACATCGAGCTGGATAATCTTTACCGTGCCTTCAAGCATCTCCCCTATCTGCTCCACTATGGGCTGCATGGCCTTGCAGTGAGGGCACCATGTGGCATAGAATTCCACCAATACATTCTCCGCGCTGCGTGTCATCTGATCGTAAGTCATAATCTTGAGTTTTTAATGGTTACTTGTATCTTTAATGATCACTTGTTACATTAAAAAAACAATCACGCCATGCAAAGGGTTTATCCGTGGGCCGGTCCTGCCGCATCGGTGTCCAGTCCGAGTTCCTTCCGGAGTTTTTTCGTAAGCTTAAGGATGGTCCGGCTGTAGGCGTAACGTATCAGCTCGCGCTGCATGGAGTCAGGTACGTCGCCTGTGAACCTCACCGAAATCCAGTGCTTTTTATTCATGTGGTAGCCGGGCATAATATCGCGGTAACGGCTGCGGAGTTCTTCCGAATATTCCGGATCATTCTTGAGGTTATAGAAATCCCATTCTCCCGCCAGAGTCATGAGGCAGAACATCTTCCCTCCGATTTCCAGCGACAGTGTGTCGGGCCCGAACGGCATCCGCTCGGTGACATGAGGCAACGAGAGCCCGTATTCCCTTACTTTTTCAATATCCATATCTATAGATATACGTGATGTTGCCCCCGGTTATTGCGCCTTCCCGTGTCCGCACCCCTTATAAGTTATAAGCCCTATGCCGTCGACTCCCTCCCGGCAGCATTCCCGCCCCTGCGGGAACTCCCCTCCCCGGTCCCTCTTTTGGATTAATCGGAAGTAAGCGTTAACTTTGCACCGTTTTGAGATTACAGACCACCCCTATGGATAAGATACTGTTGGCCCTGACCGAGCAGCGCCGCCTCCTCCAGCTGGAATATGACGAAGAAAAGAAAGCTTTCGCAGCCGCCACTGAAAAAATCGGCATCCGCCGGCTTGCCGCGCGCGGCGACGCATGGACTGATGTCAAGGTCGGAAGGGTCTACTACAATTCCCTCAACCAGCGCATTATGGAGCTGACCCGTGAGGCCGCTCCTGACGACGACCACCATTTCGAATACGGGCGCCCCGTGGCCGTGCTCCGGATGAACGCCGGCAAGGATGACTCCCCCGTAATTGCCTTTACGGGCACCGTCAGTTTTGTCGATGGCGCCCGTATGGCCGTATCCATCCCTGAATCGGCCGAGGTGTCGCGTCTGGAGGATTCGCCGGGAGTGGCGGTGATGCTCTCGTTTGACGAAACTACGTATCGGGCCATGTTCGACGCCATCGGTCGCACGATCAATGCCAGAGGGCGCCTCGGCGAACTCCGCGATCTGCTGTATTCACGTCAGAAAGCGAGGGAGACCTCAATCACGCCGATGCGGTTCCCTTATCTCAATGAATCGCAGCAGGAGGGAGTCAACAAAGTGCTCCGGGCGAAGGATGTGGCGATTGTCCACGGCCCTCCTGGCACCGGCAAGACCACTACTCTCGTCGAGGCCATCAACGAGACTCTGCGCCGGGAGAGCCAGGTGCTGGTGTGCGCCCAAAGCAACATGGCCGTCGACTGGATATGCGAGAAGCTCGTGGACCGTGGCATCCACGTGCTGCGGATCGGTAATCCCGTGAAGGTCAACGACAAGATGCTCGCCTTCACCTATGAGCGGCGCTTTGAAGACCATCCCGACTATCCCTCCCTCTGGAGCATCCGCAAGGCCCTCCGTGAGTTGCGGGGAGCCCGCAGGAGAACGGAGCAATGGCACCAGAAGGTGGAACGCCTCAAGAGCCGGGCCACCGAACTGGAGCTGCGCATCAACAGCGACCTTTTCAATTCAGCCCATGTCATAGCATCCACCCTGGCCGGAAGCGCCCACCGGGTGCTATCGGGCATGAAGTTCTCCACCCTCTTCATCGACGAGGCCGCACAGGCCCTGGAGGCCGCCTGCCTCATCCCGCTGCGGCGCGCGGGAAGGGTAATCCTGGCCGGCGACCACTGCCAGCTCCCTCCCACCGTCAAATCGTATGAAGCCATGAAGCAGGGGCTCGGACGCTCGCTGATGGAACGCATCGTGGAGAACCATCCCGAAGCCGTCACACTTCTCACGACCCAGTACCGTATGAACGACGCCATAATGACTTTCCCTTCGGAATGGTTTTACGCCGGTAGGATGAGAGCGGCCGACGAAGTGCGCCACCGGGGCATACTCGACCTCGACACACCTATCGAATGGATCGACACCTCCGCCCACCCCGCAATGCGGGATTTCCCCGCCGAGGGCGCCGGCGCCGAAGAGGAGCCTATGACCGTGGACTCGAACATAGGCATGGAGTCGAACGTAGGCATGGAGTCGGCCGTACACGTGGAGGAGCCGGCTCCGGCGGATCCGGAGCCATACCGCGAGGCCATCGCCGGCGAGTCATTCGGAAGGATAAACAGGGAGGAGGCGAATCTGACGATCGGCATTCTCCGGGAGTATATCCTGAAAATCGGAAAGCAACGCTTCATCGACGAGCGCATCGACGTCGGTGTCATCTCCCCCTATAGGGCGCAGGTGAAATATCTCCGCCATCTGCTGAAGCGGAATCAGTTCTTCAAGCCGCTGCGCGGAGCGATTTCAATAAATACGGTCGACGGCTTCCAGGGGCAGGAGCGCGACGTCATACTGGTGTCACTCGTACGCAGCAACTCCGACGGACAAATCGGATTCCTGCGCGACCTTCGCCGCATGAATGTGGCCATGACCCGGACGAGGATGAAACTCATACTCATCGGCGACACCTCCACCCTATGCCGCCATCCGTTCTACCGCCGCCTCCGCGACTATATCCAATCCCTCCGGCCCCAATGAACAACGCAAGGCAACGCCTCCGATAAGGATGACCGCTGCCTTGCCTGATTTTAATGATATACTGAAGTAGTGTATGGCGGATGCATGAGCCGTGCTGACTCAGGCACTGATGTTTCCCCCTGCCTCATTCTGGTGTCTCATCCCAAAATACAGGCACGTTCCTGAACGTGAGATTACCTTTATGGGAGGCGTCAAGGCTGATGCCTATCTTCACTACAGGCATCACGGTCATGCCCACGGGCACATCCATGAACATCATCGCCGGCTCGTCCATCACGATCTTCACCATCATGTCGCTCGGGGTGTCATAGCGCATCGCGCCGCTCGAATCGATATTGTAGACATTGCCGTTGTCATCGGCGGCAATCATTTTCTTGTTCTCGATGCTGCTGCCGAAGAGGGCTGTCTCCACCCTTTCCTTGTTGCGCACCTTCAGCACAAGGTATGCATCCCCTTTGGTCTCTGTACGCGGCACACCGTAGAGTCCCACCGGCTCCACGTCCATGTAGGTCTTGATCGGATTCACCACCTCCATACCATTGATCTGCACGGCCGTCGTCGTACTGACGGCGTTCCCTTCGTCACCCGCAGTTTCGGATGAGGTGGTTTCCTCAAGCACCTTACGGCCTTTCTCCACCGCTTCCTTACCTTTTTTGAGAAGTCCGCCGAGTCCCTGAGCGCCGGCACCGGCTGGTACCATGACGGCGACAAGCGCCATCAGCACAAACATCGTGATTTTCTTCATGTCGTAATCCTTCAGTTTTAATCCTTACTCTTCACTTCATTCATCTCTTTCATGTATTTCGCCAGGCGGGCCACATTTGAGGCAGAGAGATTCTCTTTCGCCTCAGAGAGTTCGAGGCCGAAGTAAACGATGTACTCGCTCTTTTGCTTCCCCTCTTCAGAGGAAAGGGCTTCCTTCATGACCGCATCGTCGCCTGCGGCCTTCTTCTTCTCATCGGCCATCCATGAGACCAAGGCCCCGAACTGATCGATCATTTCATTGTAGTCGCTCTCGGTGAGCTGATCATGGGATTTGATTTTTTCCACGAGGGCCTGGCACTTTTCAGGGCTGTAGGAGGCTCCTCCGGAGCACGCCGCGAGAAAAGCCACGCAGGCGATGCAAAGAATTTTAATCAGATTCTTCATTTTGTAGATTATTTGGTGATTGGTATAAGTGAATGGTTCATATGCCGTTCTTTTTAAGATACCCCTTTTCGATAGCCTTGACTATCAGGTCGGCCACATTGATTGCTCCGAGTTTGGAAAAAAGTGCCTTGCGGTGGGCCTCCACCGTATTGTCGGAAATAAACATTACGGCGGCTATCTCCCGCGAGGTCTTTCCCTTGGCGATATGATGAAGCACTTCCAGTTCGCGTGCGGTGGGATGAAGGCTGCTATCAGACGCATAATTAAGCGATACCTGTACTTCCTCACAATAATAATTCCTCCCATTCAGTATCTCCTGGATGGCCTGCACCACCTCGTTGCCGTCGCCCGACTTGTAGATTATGGCGTTGACATCGCGTGCAAGCAGCTTTCGGAGGATCCATATCTCGTTATGAACCGTACTTACGATAATGCGGCTCACTGGATTACGGGCCCTGATCATATCTATCAGCGCGAAACCGTCGACATCCGGCAGTTCCAGGTCTATTATGTGGAAGTCATATGTTTTTCCGGCATCCACCTCATTCATGAGTTCAGTGGCCGTACGGAACTTGTCGACATCCGTCGCTCCATTGGCGACCAGCACGGCATTCATGCCTTCTCTCACCAGATCGTGGTCATCAACTACAGCAATCTTCATCCGGGAAAAATCTATCTTTTCTGACATCGCTCAATGGCTGTTTTTTCGTAGTTTGTAAATATTTTACAAAGGTAGTTACCCTACATTTACGTGTCAACTACGGATTTCCGTAATTTTTCTCAACTGCCTCCCGATCGACCTGCGCCGACGGTAAGCCTGACCGTCGTGCCGCCCCCTTCCTGAGAGGCTTCACCGATTATGACCTCCACGTTCCCCTTGATTGAAGCTGCCCGTTTCTTTATGGAGGCCAACCCGATTCCCTTACGGTCAGTGTTACGGAATCTTCCATCATCGTTTACTTCCAGTTCAATCCTGCCTTCATCCGTACGGAGGGTCACATCCACTCTCGTGCCTCCGGAATACTTCACGGCGTTGCCCACGGCCTCCTGCACGATACGGTAGAGTTCCAATGCCACGTCATCAGGAATATTCCGGCCCCCATCATGAATGTCCGACGCATATGTCAGGGTCATTTTCCCTTCCACGGCCTTGGCCCGCTTGCCTATGAAATACCTGAGCACTTCATCGAGACCGGCGTAGGCAAATTCCGGAGGCATCAGTTCATGCGATACGCGCCTTATGTCCTCACGGCATAGCTCCAGCATATGCCGCGCTTCCGCGGGGCTTCCCTCTTTCTCCATCATCATGCCGACTGCCATAAGGTCATTGCAGATTCCGTCATGGAGTTCACGCGCCATTCGGGTGCGCTCCGATTCGAGGCCTTCGATATATTCCTCGGTAAGCCTGCGTTCGGTCTCTGCACGCAGTTCGGCGAATTCCTTCTCCTTGCGGAGTCTCCGGCGTTTCTGGAGCGAGGAATAATATATGAAGCTACCAGCGCCTGTCGCAAGCACCGCTATGGCTATGAAAAGCCACATAAGGGTCTGCGACCGCCGTGACTCGCTTTGCGCAAGGGCGAGTTCCGTTTCCTTCGTTTCGTATTTTACGGTAAGGTCGCGCAGGCTCTCGGCTTTCTGGGCCTCCCAGATGCTGTCGCGCAGCCGGTTGCCGACCAACAGGGTCTTATAGGCGTCTTCATAATCGGAAATCTCGGCATAGGCCTCGTGCATATTGTTATAGCAGTCGAACTTCACGAACGGCATCCCGTCGATTCCATCAAGCTCAAGAATACGCCTGAACCATAGTAGGGCTTTCCTTGGATCATGGCTGTTGAGCGCTATCGAGCATTCGGCCTGATAGTACAGCAGGCGGCTCATGGTGGCCTGCGTGTCGGGAAGGAGACCCGTGCATATCCCGCGCCATTTTCCGACTCCTGGATTGTCGCCCGACTTGAATGCCAGCAGCATCGAGTAGGCGGCGGCACGGAATTCCCCATCCTGGTCACCGCTCTTCAATGCATCGGCATATGCTGAATTATGCATGGCCGCTGCCTTCTCAAATTCGCCTGCGCTCATCATCACGCCTCCGGCAGCCCCGTAAGCCATGGCCCTGAACGCCGGGTCTTCGCTCTTTTCTATCCATTCTGCAGCTGTCGAGCAATTTTTCACGGCCTCCTCCTTATGCTGCATGTCGAGGTTGAGAACTCCGAAGTTTATATAGAGGGTGGCGATGTCCTCTATCGCATCCTGGGACGGGTTCCGGCGGAACGCATCGGATGTGGCGATTTCCAAAGCATGGTTATATTCCTTCAGCGCCTCGTGAATGCGTCCCGAGGAACGCAGAAAGACACCCTGTGCTGAATGGGCGCTGACCTGATACACAGGATTACCACTTTGTTCTGCGAGTTCGAGTGTCTTTTCACCCACTACGAGCGCAGAGTCCGTACGCCCTGCATTGTGCAGGCTGTCGGCTGTCGCCAGGCCGCGTTCAATCAATTCGCCGGATGTGGCGCCACGCGAAGGTATCACTGAAATCATGGACAGCAACATCACTATAAATACGTATGAATGGCTCCATACATTATGGTGCGTCAGGTTCCTCGGTCCTGCTTTCTTTTGGGTTCTGTTCATTTCTGATTATGTATTAAATTAAAGGGGTGTAATCATTGTACTCCGAATAAAGTTAGTGAATTTATTTGGTTTTTAATTAACTTTGTAAAAGAATTATACTTAAAAATCAATGTATTACGTCTGACCTGCAGTAACCGCGGACTCTTATACGGCGTTTCCGGGGGTCCGGCAGGCATCACGTCGGAAAGTGGGGTCAGAGGGAGGTCGTACGTCAATGCCATTAATCTGATGGATTGAGCGTGATTCTGACTTTTTCCTGTAGTTTTCGACTGAAACGTGCGTCATATATGCAGATGCCTGTGTTTTTGGCTCTAATGTTTTCTTAATACTGCCCTCAATGAACAACTCTGAAAAAGAATTCGAGGATCTTGTAAGGAAATATGAGAGTACCGTCTACTCCGTATGCTACATGTACGCGGCTTCCAAACCGGAGACCGACGATCTCTTTCAAGAATCCCTTGCGAATATCTGGCGATCCATGCAGTCGTACAGGAAGGAGTGCAACCTGAACTCATGGGTATACCGGATAACCCTTAACACGTGCCTCTCCTATAAGCGTAAGAAACGCATCACCACCGAGCCGCTTGACGGCCATGCCGAGCTTTTCGACGAGCGTTCCCCCGCCGGACGCCAGTCGCGCCAGCTGCATGAGCGCATACAGAGGCTCGATGTGGTGGACCGCGCGATTGTGCTCCTTTGGCTTGAAAACATGCCTTACGACGAAATAGGAGCCATCGTCGGCATGAGCGCTAAAAACATCGGTGTCAGGCTCGTCAGAATCAAGGAAAAACTCAAATCGTCGTCGCAAAACAATTAAGGTATGGATGAACTCAAGGAAATGCAGTGTCAGATCGACACTCTCAGGAATACACTGAATCAGAAGTCAGTCGTCAACGACCTCCTTCTCAAAAAAATCATATCCAAGTCAGTCGGTTCGCTTAACCGGATAGTGTGGGTGGAGTGTGTGGCTTTCCCGCTGTCGCTTCTGATACTCACCGCCTTCTGCGTGGCGATGGACATCACCCTCTGGCTGGTGGCCTTCATAGCCTTCTTCGCAAGCATCGACCTCGCCATGGATTTCAGAAACATACGCATATCCCCGCAGGACCTCGCCTCAAGGTCCCTCATCGAGATTCGCTCCATGCTGCTGAGGCAGAAGAAACGCCGTCTGATCCAGAACTGCATTATGGCGCCTATTGCCGCAGTGTGGGTGATATGGTTCTTCATCGAGTCGATACGCCCGTTCGAATTCTCGGGAGAGGCAAGGGTGACGGTGTGGTGTATTCTCGGCGTGGTTCTGATAGCCACGTTAGGAATCGTCCTTTACTTGGTGAAGAGAGTCGACGGCACCACCGATGGAATGATCCGGGAAATCGACCTGAGCGAGAATGACTGACCTTACCTGCGATTTTATCGAAATATGGATTTCAAAAGCTTTATAAAGTTTACAGGGGCATTGGCTGCGGGAGCCATAGGAGGACTCGCCGTCAGCACCGCCGCCATAGCTGTTTTCACCGACATGACAGTGACGGGATTCATCCACAGATTCCTGTCGCTCGACTTCATCGAGTCCCTCGTCTCGTTCATCGTCGGAATCGGAGCGTTCTTCGCGGCCCTTGCCGTATCGGTGGTCATACATGAGGCCGGGCATCTCGTGGCAGGGCTTCTGTCAGGCTACCGGTTTGTATCGTTCAGGCTGTTCAATACCGCGCTTATCCGGAAGGACGGGAATTTCAGGCTCAGGCACTACGGCATCGCCGGCACCGGAGGACGGTGTCTTCTTGATCCGCCTGATGTACCGGCAAACCGTCTGTCGGTCTTCTGGTATAATGCCGGAGGCGTGATCGCCAACATCCTGCTGTTTCTGGCCCTGCTGCCGCTGATGTGGCTCGACCTCCACCCGCTTCTTAAGGAGTGTGTGTTTATATTCCTGCTCACCGACGCGCTTATGACCATACTTAATGGAGTGCCCATGCGGCTGGGTGGAATAGGCAACGACACCCATCACATACTCATCTCTGCCGACGCCCGAGATAAAGAAGTATCTCGACACTTACAGCAAGGCTATGTCCTCCAAAGTCAGGGTGCTGTCCGCTGTGGCTCTGTGTCTTGAAGACGACCGGGAGAAGGCCGAGGGGATTCTCCGGAAGCTGATGCGTGACCGTGACTCATATCTGATGTGCGGGGAGGTGGAGAGCGATATAGCGCTTATGTCGCAGCTTCTCGTGTGATTCCAGCTCCCCGCGTGATTTCGGCTCCGGGATAATAGAATCGGAGAATATCGGTGTAGGAATGTCCCTCAAGGGCCATTCTGGCCGCTCCGATCTGGCACAGTCCCACGCCGTGGCCCCAGCCACGGCCGTGAAGGATCCAGGACTTTTCCTCACCCTCATCCGGAATGATGTCGAACCATGAGGAATACAGATGGGTCGGCGCAAGGAGACGGCGTATCATGAGTTCCTTGCCTATGTCTATCCTGCCGGCCGACCCCTCCACACGCAGGAGCGTGGCACGCCCCGAGGCTCCGCGCCTCAGCACCTCGATACCGTTGATTTCCCCGATGTCCCGGCCGAATTTCACCAAGAGGTTACGGCGTATCCCACTACCGTCGGCTTTTGCAGTCCAGCGGTAGCCACCTCCGTTTTCAAGGTCATATTCCTTCAGTATCGCCGACAGCACTTTGGACTTATCCCCGTCCGGGAGTCCCTCCATGTCGCACCATGGATCAGGAAAGCTCACGAGCGATTCCTCCTCATGCGGCTGCCAGCATGAGGAGAAAAGCTCGGTGCGGCCGCCGCAGCATTTTGAGAAACGCGCGTCGATCAGCCGTCCGTCCGCTCCGGTCAGCACCTCTCCCGCAGTGGCCTGCAGCGCATCGAGCACCGGCCCGGGAATAGGCTGAAGGCCCTGGTAGCGTTGGCAATGGTCGTCGGAACATACATCGAATCCGTCGTGGTCACACGTATCCTCCCAACGTATGATCCTGTCCGGAAGGTCGACTTTCCCTTCTTCCGAACTGTCGTGGGTTTTCAATATCTTCCCAAGCACCCAGCTTCTTGAAATCACGGCGTGGGCCTTCAGGAATTCCACCGGTGCCCCGGGGTTCATCTCACTTCCCACGACGCATTCGAGATACTTCTCCACCGGCAGCCGGTTGAGCACCCCGCACTCCCCTTTTCCATTCACCTCCACCTCACCCGGAAGGAGTGCCTCCACTGTCCGTTGCCAGTGGAAATCCTTACCTATGAGCATATTCCTCAGCAAGGTAAGGTTCCCCTGCCGCTCCAGCTGCGGCTCGCCGAGCGTCGGTACTCCGACGCTTACCGTGATGTCATCATTTATCCCTTCAATGGTCATATCACCGATTTTTAGCATTGTTCACCGTGCAAAGTTACAACACTTTCCATAAACCCGGAAGACATATCGGAAAGAGATGGGCCACGCAGTGAATAAGATCCGTGACACGGGGCAAAGCCCGTATCACGGATCCATTGCAGAAGGCAGGTCTCTTAGTCGGCCGTCATGGTGCCGTACCTGGGCGCCGGCTTACAGTCAACCCCGAATTTCACACCCCTACTTTTTAATGGTGATGATGGATATTTTTCCATTGGGGTAACGGGGATCGTCCTTTATGATCTGCATCGACTCTATGACTTCGGGATCAAGGTCGGTGACATTCCCCTCATAAAGCTTGCCGTCGACAAAATAAATTGGCGCGGTCAACTGTTTGTCGTTGGCCGGTGCCCCCTTGCTGAATGACACCGGGAGCACGAAACGTGTGGCCACAGGACGGCCGCCGATTTCACCCGGCTTCCAGTCGGGCATGGCACGCACCACTCTCTCGGATTCGGCATCGGCCGCAGCCGAGAGCCCCTTCACGATCTTCACATCGGAAACCTTTCCGGTCTCTCCGATGACAAACTGCACGATTACGCGCCCCTCCGTCTCTTCGTCAGGGTATCTGAGGTTGGCCCCCAGCCACTGCATCAGTCCCTTCATTCCGCCCGGAAACTCGGCAAGCACTTCGGGAGCGTCGTAGACTTCCCGCTCGGCAGCCGGAGCCGCCGACTCAGCCTGAGCTGTAAGAGGGAACTCCGCGGCGGAGGTCAGCGCCATTACCGAGGCCACGGCAGGGGTGCATGTCAGGAAATACGCCAACGCCATACCGGGCAACAGTGCCAGGGCGCTCAGGCGCCAGCCCGAGCGGCTTTTCTTCATCTTCATCATAGCGATACGTTTTTTAAGATTGTTTGTATTCAGATTGTTGGCCAACAATGTCTTGTATTTTCTTCCGGTGATGCGTTCAAGTAGAAGCCTCTGATAGTCCTTCTCATCCACTCCGGCGGCAAGCACATCCTGGTCGGCCTGATACTCATGGATCATCACCAGATCCCGCCGGAGCAGCCAGGCCGCAGGATTGAACCACTGCAGTACGCACACCCCCTGAGCCAGCAGTAGGTCCACCCAGTGCATATGGCGCAGATGCGAGCGTTCGTGCCTCAGCACGGTTTCCAGTCCGGCCTTGTCCTCTCCGTTGCCGACCACTATATATCTTCCCCACGTGAACGGAATGACGCCGGGCCTGTCGGTTACTGCCAGCGTGTAGCCATCTCCGTCAATCCTCTTTCCGGAGCGTATTATCATGATGATACGTAATATTCCCCCGAGGGTCAGGAGCAACGCCGCCGCAGCGCCGGCGACATACAGGCCGACCATAGCCTGTACCCAGCCATGGGTCTCCGGGCCCGCGAGCAGTCCGACGATAAGCACGGTCGTCACATCCGCCCTCACCAGTCCCCCTTCAAGCGACGGGGCGCCTGCAAGCGCTGTCTCGACCACCCCCGCAAGCGGCGCGAATGTCAGCGATATTATGTAGATGGCCAGGATAACCGCCCGGTTGAACGCCGGCTGTTTTCGTCCCGACAGAAGCATACGGTATATCCCCCACCCGAAAACGAGGTAGATCGCCGTAAGCAATGCATATGAAGTCAGTACACCCATATCAGTAGGCTTTTAATTGTCTGTCCCTTTGTCTTGATTATCTGTCCCTTTGTCGGGGACTTCTTTTCCCTCGATCATACCGATGATCTCACGCAGGTCGTCGACCGAGATCTTCTTCTCCTCCACCAGTGCGGATACGGCACGCTTGTACGAGTTGCCGAAATAGTCCTTTATCAGGTTGGCGAGAGTGCGCTCACGGAAGTCATCCTGGCGGGCTATGGCGTGATAGAAAAACCGGTTTCCTTCCGCCTTATGCCCCACGAATCCTTTATCCTCAAGTATCCTTACCGTGGTGGAGACGGTGTTGAAGTGCGGACGCGGCTCGCTGTAGTGCTCCAGCATCTGCGCCACCGACATCGCTCCATGCTCCCAGAGCAACCGCATTATGACCGATTCTTTCTCGGTCAATTTCTGTGTCTTCTCTTTCTTTGCCATAAACTAATGTTTTAGTTATAGCGCAAAGGTATAACTAATTTTTTAGTTATACAAGACTCTTCGCTGATTTTTTTGAAAAAATATGGATGTGTATCGGGGTCAGTACGAGGTGCAGTCCCTCCGGGACTGGTGTACCCTTTCGTGGAAAACCCGGGGCGGTGCCCCGGGTTAACCGAAGTGGAACCCCTCCGGGGTAATGGTGGAGATGAAAGTCTGAGAAGGGTGGCGGGGAATCTCTTGGCGGTGGTAAAATTGAACTGCACTCCAAAAGGTTTGTGATTAACTTTTGGAGTGCAGTTAATGAAACTTAGTTACGCCACAGCCATGGACTCTATATATTCTTCAGAATGCGTCTTACGGGCATATTAGGTTACTCTCCCGTGCCGTCGGAGAGTGTGGTTTCAGTGCCGTTTTTCGCCGAGAGTCCGATGCGTTTTCCGTTCTGAATGTCGATGGACGCGCCCTCGGGGTTGGTGAGGGTCAGGCCCTGGAGTTCGATCGTGGACTTATAACTGCCGTTCTGTACAAACGAGCCGTTCTCAGACTCCCCTTTCAGGATATAGGTTATTTCGCCGCAAGTGGTGTCGGACACGTCGGCGCTTTGGGTCACGGTCACGTGNGCTCCTGAGATTTCCGCAGTGACGTAAGCCGACAGGTTTCCGGCCACATACACCGCCGCATTCGCGCTCGCGTACTCCACCAACACCGTATTGTCGCTCACCTCTATTGGGAGCACCTTGATGCAGTCTACCTCCGCAAGACTGAAGGTCTGGCCGGAAATAGTCACCGTCTCCCCCTGTCCGAACGGCATCACGCCTGCCTCGGATGCGGGAAAACTGTAATGNACATTTCCCTTCACCACGTTTATCGACTGTGCGGCGTCAACGCGGCATCATGCGATTTCTCCGACCGCAAGGAGATAGACCGCTGTCCCCTGTGCGGCATAGCCCTCAACGAGGAGGGGGTATGCGTCAAGTGCGGCTACCGTAAGTGATCCCCCACACCGGTATCAACATAATCGAGGCTGTATTGGTGAGCACGTGATTCACACCTCTGCGGGTTAGACGAATCCGGATTATTTCACTATCTTTGCACATCATGGAGCAACCGAATGACACCTATATTGAGACCGAACGCCTGATTCTCCGGCCGTGGATAGAGGAAGATGCGGAAATCCTGTACCGTTATGCGTCCAACCCGGATATCGGATCAGCCGCAGGATGGCCCGTGCATACTTCGGTGGAAGAGAGTCTTGAGGTCATCCGCACCGTGTTTTCGGCGCCGGAGATATATGCTGTGGTGCTAAAGGCCACGGGCGAACCCGTTGGAAGCTGCGGACTGATGAGTGCGGAAAGAATCCATNAAGCGGGAGCCGATTTTCGGGATGCGGAAATNGGCTACTGGATCGGCAAGCCATATTGGGGACAGGGCCTGATACCCGAAGCGACCCGGGTCCTTCTGGCGCGGGCGTTCGGCGCCCTTGGGNTGCACGCGGTATGGTGCTGTTTCTATGACGGCAACGTCAAGTCAGGACGTGTATGCGAGAAATGCGGTTTTAAATATCATCACACAGCCCTCCCTTCCCCCGGCCCTACCGCNGACANCCGCACCGAACATTTCTATAGAATGACAGCCGAAGACTTTACCCTCCTAAGTCAATCCCCTTTCCCGACCTCTCCAACCGCCATATCCTCCNCCCNGTGAACTCAAAAGTCACCTACAGCAAAGTTTCCGNTCATCANGATTTTAAACCATACCTGAACCGGATNGTACAGNATATTTCACTTCATCCTTNTCACGAGCCTGTAAAAAAGANATGAATNTGCCGATTAAACGGAATANTAACACATTTTTCGNAATCTTAAAGTCATACTNGTATNTTTTTGTCTACAATGNGTTTCAATNCTGAATAAANTTTATTTGCATCCTCGTCATTATAAAGTATACAAGTATAATTAGGATTGGCAAAATTATCTAAGACAATATTGAACCTATACATATTATTCTTCTTTACCGTAGTAGAGGCTGTAGTAGAGGCTGTAGTAGAGGCTGTATTAGCATCTGCAANTGCACCCACTCCACCGACCATCAACCCTCCAACTGCTCCCCCAGCTATGATGCTTGAAGTGGAAGTTGTAGTTTTATAAGACGATGTATCGTTTATATTAAAATNAATTATTTCGTCTTAAGCCCTTAAAAATTAGATTCTTGCACCTTATCTGTACTATTTCTTCGTAACGTGCGCATATTCAGTGCGTAGGATTTTTATATTCCAACTCATTTGTGTAATTTTGTAATTGAATGAGCTATCCTCAGTCCGCGACATTTCGGGAAAATAAGAAGTCTATCTTGNAGTTTGAGAATGTTGGAATTCCTAAACTTGTGCGAGATATATCCTTACATTTGAGAGTACTGACGGTGATTTAATTATCGGTATCTACTCTAACCCATCCAATAATATAATATTGATATTGACATGACAAATTCCAATGAAATGAACAATCAGGATGGACTATCGAACTCCGATAACCTTAAGTTTAAATGTTCCTTATCCAAGAAAGCTATAAAACGTAACGCTATGATACCATGGCTTTACCTTGCTCCGGTCTTAGTTTTCTCAGGATATATCTGCGCTGCTACAGAATCATGGATGTTGCTATTCGGCCTAATCACCTTCTTCGGCTTGCTGTCAGCTTTTAATGTTTGGTATACAGGAAAGCTGGAGGAAGGATATCTGGAAATTACTTGTGACAACCAGTTGAAATGTAAATACTTGGGATATCCAAAGGTGAGTTTTCCAATAAAAGAAATTAAATCCATTGAAGCGATGTCTCTAAAAGAAGCCGAGGAAAGATATGTCAGATATCCGGTAGTATTAAATAACAAAGGCGAAGATTTATATCCTGAAAACGGAGTCTTAATCACTTTCAACCGCTCTTGGATCAAAAGCGTCTTTCCCGTATACTTTAATCCGCAGGACATTGAAGGATTCATCGCAGCCATAAGGGAAAGAATGACTGATTCACATATGAATATTTAATAATTTTATAATAAAAAATCTGATAATCCAATCAGTAGAAATATCTTTATTGCGTCCAATCTGGAAACACCCTTCTAAGGGGTACCCCCTCGACCCGATTTCAGATGTAAACAAGAGCCAAAATTGGCTGTACTGCCTATTCAGCACCCCAAAATAGCCATATTTTATTACGTTAAATATTGTAAGTATAAATATAATAAAGTTAATCCAAGGGTAAGGCAAAACATAATTGCCCAAATTAGCCTATGCCTTTCTAACTATCTGAAAATACCAAGCTTACGCAACGGAATAAACTTATCCTCTCAAAATCTGTACCTTTCCTGTATTCTTTTCTATAAATCAATGCTGGTAATCAGCATTGTAAGGGCTTTTATCTGGATTCCACATGGAAATCCCGACCGGCAACGCATCTGCAGTTGGTCAGCATAATCCGGTCGTTGGTCAGAATCCCAAAAACAATCTATCGAATATTTATGTTACGCGATTAAGAAAATCCATCCAAAATCCTTATTCTGATTTATAATTATGAGAAGTATTACATCTTTTGACCTGCAATATGCTCACCGTTTCTACGGGTTCCGTGGTGAGGCGCAGTATTTACACGGCCATACAGGCGTAATGACTATTGAAGTCGAGGATTCCGTCAACGAAGGCGTCAACATGGTCTTCCCGTGCAATGAGATCCGCAAGACCGCATGGTCGGTGCTCCAGAACTTCGACCATGCCCTCGTGCTCCGGGAGGACGACCCGTTGCTTCCGGCCATCCTTGGAGTCTACAAGGAACAGGGCATCCTCAACGGCCATCCCCAGAACAAGATGAAAGGTGAGGCTTTCAAGACTGATTTGGCGACCGCCTACCCCGACGCACGCCTTGTGGTCACCAAAGAGACCATGACCGTCGAAGGGATGATCAAGATTGTCTATGACCTGCTCAAGGACAAGCTGAACATTGCAAAGATCACCTTCACAAGCGGCGTCAACGCGGCATCATGCGATTTCTCCGACCGCAAGGAGATAGACCGCTGCCCCCTGTGCGGCATAGCCCTCAATGAGGAGGGGGTATGCGTCAAGTGCGGCTACCGTAAGTGATCCCTCCACACCGGCATCAACATAATCGAGGCTGTATCGGAAGCGTTTCCGGTACAGCCTCGATTTATCGCTTCCAGCCGTCAAAGAAACGGGGGAATCGAGAGAATCAGCTCGGGGTCACCTCGTTAACGTCCACAAGATGGTGGATGATGGCGAAGATGGTGATGCCGGCCGCGGAATGGATGTCGAGTTTGGTGCTTATGTTTCTACGGTGCGTGGCCACGGTGTGTACCGAGATGTTGAGTTCGTCAGCTATCTCCTTGTTTGACTTTCCTTGCGCTATGCCGCGTATTATGTCCTTTTCACGCTCGCTCAGAAGCGTAGCGGGAGTATCGGCGGATTCATCCTCTCCCCCGTCCGGATGCTCTGTCAGCTCGGTGCGTTTCTCTTTCTCAAGTTTCTCCACAAGAGGGATGAACAGCTTCGTCTCGACATCGAAATGTGAGAGCAGGTCTTTCTCGCATATGATTATGTCGAGCAGGGTGCCGCTGAGGCGCATTATGTCCTTCTGCTGGTAGTGATAGATGAAGATGTCCTTCAGATCGTTGAGTTTGGTCACCGTGTCGTCGTGACTCTCGGAATACATCGAGATGCTGAAATCCGGATCGACTTCATCGTTCATCAGCTTCTCCACATACCGGAAAATCACGTCGTTCTCATGCTCCATGTGCTTGCGCACCTCCACCACATAATCGTCGTAGAAGCGTATCAGAAGCAGAGCCACCTCGTTTGAGTCATTGTAGTTTATGGCGTCGATGAGATGATGGCGTATCTTGGGGAGGGTTATGTCGAGAAAGGAAGTGTGCGCGCGCTTAAGATAGCCCATCAGGGACGTCAGCGAGACCTCCGACGCTTCGTAATCGTATCCGCTCAGAAGATTGCATACGCAAAGGAATGTCTTTACGTCGACGTTGTTATCGCGACAGGTCTGCTCCACTGTATTGTCGCCGAAGCCGAACGAGATGTCGAAGCGACTGATGGCGTGCAGCAACAGGTTGTTGTCGCGGATGAGGTCTTTCATGATGTTGGAGGGCACATAGCCCTTTGTCCGGTCGATGGTCATAATGGAGTATTCTGGGAGTCGGCTGCCACGCCGCTTCCTCCGGTACGGCGTGGCATTCCCGTTGCATTCCGGAGGTAGCGGCGTTGTCACTGCAAAATTACAATATTCGCCGTTACGCCGCAATACCTTAAAATGAGTATTTCAATCTCCGGCATCCGGGCCGGAGCCGGAAGCGGAATCAGGTCCGGAAGCGGAGTCGGACACAGGGCCCGAAGCGGGACTCGGATTGGAGATGTAGCGTTCGTAGTACGACATTATGAGCGACGTCACCGGCAGGGCTATGATCATGCCGATGATGCCCAGCAGACTCCCCCATACCGAGAGCGACAGCAGTATAACCGCCGGATTCAGACCCATTTCCTTTCCCATGATGTGGGGAGTGAGTATATAGTCGCATATGCTCTGACTGATTACGTAGACCAGTATGGATTTACCGAAAAGGCTCAGGAACGTCACCTCTCCGCTCAGCGAGTATATCCCGCATATTATGGCCACCGGGATGAGGGTGACATACTGGAAATAGGGTATCATGTAGAGTATCCCCACCAGTACTCCCATCGGTATGGCCAGAGGGAGTCCGATGATCGAGAAGCCGACGCAGTAGAACACAGCCGCGCAAAGGGCTACATATCCCTGGCCACGGAAATAATGGTCCATGCTGGTCTGCACGTCACGCACCACTCCCAGCGCGTTGTCGCGGTACTTATGGGGGATGATGAGCTTGAAGCCCCTTGATATCTCGGGATAGTCTATAAGCACGAAGAGCACATATATAAGTGTCAGGGCCCACCCCAGTACCTGCACTATCACCTCGATCGACTGGTTAAGGAGCGATGTGCCCTTGCTTATGAGGGTGCCTATGTGGAGTTCCGACAGCATGGCCTTCACTTCCGACGGGTTCACATAACGGTTGATCCAGTCGATCACCGTCATGTACTCCGGCGGCAGCGAACGCTTCCCCGTCGTGACCTCATGGATTATGCCGCTCAGTATGTCGAGCTCCTTCAGCACATGGGGAAGGAAGATGTAGACCACCCCTCCGACGACCAGCGTCACTTCCACCAGCGCGAGTATGGACGACCACAGCCTCCCCTTTTCGTGAATGAACCTGCGGTTCAGCTCCACCAGAGGCTGAAGCATATAGGCTATGAAGCATCCGACAAAAAACGGCAGAAGCACATCGCGGAGATATCCGAGCAGGAATATCATCCCGGCGGCGACGGCAAGGCCTATTATGAGCTTCATTATCCTGTCTATGTTCCAGTATGCGGGTTTGGTCGGCTGCTCCATAATCGTAAGGGATATTGATTATATATAAGGGATTTGGATGAAATCACGCGGAATCCATCTTAGTGGAATCATATAACCTTTACAACCATATGGGGGTGAAAATAGTTTATAGTTCATAAGAGATAACCCTATAACCCCCATACCCACGAATAAATGAAAGTACTCGTAATCAACGGCAGCCCGCACCTGAACGGATGCACTGACCGAGGTCTGCGTGAAGTGGAAGAAACCCTTAAGGCCAAAGGAGTGGAAATCGAACGTGTCAACGTAGGCGTAAAGGATGTGCGCGGATGCATCGGATGCGGATTCTGCCGCGAACATGGCCGTTGCGTGTTCAACGACATCGTAAATGAGACAGCTCCGAAGTTGGCCGAGGCCGACGCTCTCCTCGTAGGCACTCCCGTCTATTACGCCGGAGCCAACGGACAGCTGCATGCTTTCCTCGACCGTCTTTTCTACAGCACCGCCACCACCATCGACAAGACAATGAAGGTAGGAGCCGCTGTCGTGTCATCGCGCCGCGCCGGGTCCACCTCGGCTTTTGATGAAATCAACAAATATTTCACCATCAGCGCCATGCCCATAGCGTCGAGCACATACTGGAATGAAGTACACGGCTTTACGGCCGAAGACGTCGAGGCCGACCTTGAAGGCCTCCAGACGATGCGCAATCTGGGCAACAACATGGCTTTCCTCATGGGTGCCATTTCCGCAGCCCGCCAAGCCACCGGAGTCCCTGTACAGGAACGCACAGCATTCACCAATTTCCATGAAGGCTGATATCCTTATCGACCGATTTTCTTAAGCACCGATTGTCCTTAAAGGCCTATCTCCTTAAGTACCGGTGAAATCTTTAGAGCTTGAAGACAAAAGAATTCCCCTGCGGAGATCCGCAGGGGAATTCTTTTTATATGTGAATCAAGAAAGGGTTCAGAGCATGATCTTCACCGTGCGCGCCCCTACCGTAAGCAGCCATACTCCTTTCGGAAGAGCGATGCGCTCCGTGGCGGAGCAGAGGCGCGTCAGAACCATCCGGCCTGAAGTGTCGGCCACTCTGACAGTCTCACCTTCAACCCCTACAACCACCACTTCGCCATGCTCGACGCCGATGCGGAAGCTGTCGGCACAGGGGTCGCTCACACTGTCGCCGAGACTGAGCACCAGGCCCTCGCTGGCACGGGATTCAGTGCCGTCGGAGTAAACGGCCGACACACGGTACTCGGTGGGATCCACACATCTGAAATCCTCGGAGTATTCCGTGGCGCCGATAGGAGAAGCGGTCACCCGCTCCCCGTCGCGGTAGACGTAGTAGCCCGTAAGGGTCAGGTCGGTTTCACCTGCCGGGATATAGCTTACGTCATCGATATGGAGCATGAAGCCGTAGGTCTTATTGTAACGCACCGCAAACCGGCAGGCACCCGCAGGCAGGGAATAGCTGTACTCGGTCCAGACGCCAGGCACCTCCTCCACCTTCTCAAGCGGGATGAATCTGGAAGTGTCGGTGGTGTCTTCCGTAGTGTAAAGCACCTCGAAACTCTCTTCGGCCTCAGAGGGATTCACCGAGCGGGCCTTGAAGGATATGCGCTGCGCGCCACCGTAAAGGAGGGGTGAGATGGCCCAGTCATCGTTGGCCACATACCGGAAGTCGCCCAGCGGGAGGCAGAAGAATGTCGAGAGGTACTTTTCTCCTGAAGCCGCCGCATAGTCGTTGCCCAGGCCCTGGACCGACGAGTCGAGCACGAACCAGGAAAGCGTCGTATTGTAGTCGATGCCGGGGAACTGCACGTTCTGGATGGCTCCGATGCCGGCTCCGTCATTATCCACGAATGTCCAGCCGCACTCTCCCTCTTTGCTCCAGGGAGTCCATGATTCGAAATCCTCAGTCACACCCTTCGGCGCGATGGCGTCAAGGTCAGGTCCGTTCCAGCGGAGGGTCACTCCGGAAAGCGCGCTCTCGCCCTGCAGGTCGGACGGCGAAGGCACAGCAGGGAAAAGTACGGTCACCGCCACTGTAGCCGACCGGTTGTTGCCGGTATTGTCGTCCTGCGGAGCCTCCACGGTGAACCAGTAGACGTTCTCTTCGTCCGAAAGCGCGTCATGCTTAAGCGTGAAGCCCACCACGACGCTCTTTCCGGCCTTGACCGACTCCACTTCCCGGCTCTCCACAGGCTCGTCATTGCAGTAAAGCGTCACATCGACCGACGCCATGTCGCTTCTGCCCGTATTCTCGACCGAGGCCTCCAGCGTGAACTCCTCGCCCGGCGCTACGGCTGCTGGTGCGGAGATGAGCCCGGCCCTTACATCGTGTTCCAGTCCGTCGTTGACCGTGATGTCGTCGATCGGCGTGTACTTGCGGTTGCGCGTCACGCCCCGGAACGAGAACTGCACCTCCTTGCCCTTGTACTCGTCAAGAGGCACTACCACGGGGTACCAGCCGTCGGCCGTACCGAGGTCTGACATCACGATTGACCTTACCTCCTTGAAGTCGGTGCCCACGCCGACCGACACGTAGAGTTCGTTCATATCGGCGTCTTCGCCCGAGATGTTGTAGGTATAGAAGGCAAGCACCGGGTTGACGCTACCCTTAAGGCTGACCTTACCGGTGTAAAGCGTGGACTCGGCGCCATACAGCTCTCCGAACATCGCGGCCATTCCGTGGTCGGCGTCATGGGCCGGAATCCCCGCGTCGTCCATGTAGATGCTCCACATCGCCATCCCGTCGTCGGGCCGCATAAGCGACTTGGCACGTCCGCCGGCAAATGACTCGGCATAGGGAAGCGGATAGGCGGGTCCTACGGGGAGGAACGGCGTGAGCGTCATCAAAGAATAATCGGTGGCGGTGACGGCCTTTACCGCATAATAGGCGAATTTCTGGTATTTGTCGGTGCCGGGCACCTGTATCACGGCCTCGGTGCCGGAAGTGCCTTCCACTGCCGTGTAGGCTTCCCCGCCGTGGGTATCGTCGACAGTCATGAGGTCATATTTCACGAGGTCGGGATTCAGCGGAGTGCCGTCGGAGGCGGTGCTCACACGCTCCCACGTCACCCGCACCTCTCCCGGCGTATCGGTCTCCTCGATAGCGGCCCATGCGGGCTTTGCCGGAGAATTCACCCCGACGTACACGCGCACTTCGGCGGACCGCCCCTCCCCTTCGGAGTTGAAGGGCACGGCCGTGTAGACGTGATAGCCGTAGGCCGGCACGATGTCGTCATATTCAAGCGTCTTTCCGGGAACCGGCGACTCGAATGTTTTCACGAGTATGCCGTCGCGCAGGAGCTCGATACGCGTAAGGGCGTCGAGCGTCTTTCCGCTTTCGGTCAATACGGGGGCGGAGAGGCTGATCCGGGCGGTTAGGCCTCCGTCGTAGTCGGGAACGACCTTGAGGTCGGTCGGCGCGCCGGGCACGTCGCTGGTGACACCGGCTTCGATCCTGATCGAGTCCACGTAAAGGTACCATGAGTCATAAGCCCCGCTCACGTTGTGGACACCGAGATACCACACCCCGTCTTCATCCGGAGTGATGTAGACCACGAAGTCCTGGGCCTCGCGCGTCTTGATCTGAGAGCGGGAAAGGATCACACGGGTCATACCTTTCGCCGTAGGTGTGCGTCCGCAGGCTATTTCGGCGTATTCCGGATTACCGAGGTAGGTGCGCATGGTCACGGTGGCCTTGTAGACTTTCCCCTTCTTAAGGTTGAGGGCGGGAGTCATCAGCCAGTCGTCGTTGTCGCTCTGGCGGTTGAAGGAGGTGGCGAACGCCTTGTATTCCTCATTCCATCCCCAGGTGACGCCGTCGTTGTTGGCGTCGACAGCCGTATAGGGTTCGGAAGCCTCATACGCATCGAACACCGAGGCATAGGGAGGCGTGGCCGCGCCGGTCCATACCTTTTCAGTCTCCGTCACATCCGACTTCACGCTTGACTCACCCATCATGTAATAGGCGTTCGCCACATAGCGGTATGACCGCAGGTCTCCCCCCGTGGGTATGCCGTCCTTGAACGTCAGGCCGTCCTCCCCGGCGGTGAGCCTCTTATTGTCGGGAATACGCAGCACTTCGTACTTCATACCGGCGAAGTCGGCATAGCCGTCATGCACGGTGGCCGTGACGGGAGTGAGCGTGATCGTCACTTCGTCGCCCTCACGCTTCATGGCGCAGTCAGGGGCAAGCGGGGTATCGGGTCCCTTGTAGCCTTCCTGTTCGAGCGCCGGACTGCTGCCCGCTCCGTTGGTGAAGTAGAAGCGGAAATGGTATTGGCCCGCTTCCGGCAGGATGACGCTGACGGAGGTCCTCTGTCCCCAGTCGCACTTACCGGTAGCCAGCACCGAGCCGTTACCCTCAAGAGTATATTTCAGCTCTCCCGTGCCGGCCGAGCCGTCGAAGGTCGTGGCCGGCGCGGTAAAGGAAAGCGTACCCGTCAGGGCTCCCCCCTCGAAATCTATCTTCAGGTCGCCTGTCTGGTCGGGCGCTCCGTCGGCAGCCTCCGGCATCGGAGTGTAAAGGCCCACCACTTCCTGGTTTTTCGGAAAGCGATAGATGAGTGTGGGCGCCGCCGTGGAGGGATCCACCTTGTAGAGGGCCCCTTCGGGAGAGTCGGTCAGGGCATAGTAGATATCGCCGCTGCGGTAGTCGATGCAGGCCGAGGAGGGATGCGAGGCCGTGAGTCCCGTGGAGCCCACTTTGGTCATGGCTCCATCGGTCTTGCTTACCGTATAGAGGTCGCCGAGTTCGTCGATGGCGTAAAGCGTGCCCTGGCGGTTGATGGCCACCGCGCTCCACATCCTGTCGAGATCGGCGATGCGGGTACGCTTCAGGGCCGTGTAGTCGACGGTGCCGAACACGTACCCCGTGTTGGTGTCGTTGCGGAAGCAGCCGTAGACATTTTTCGTCACCGGGTCGTAGGCAACTCCGGTGGAGATGACCGGAGTGTCGCCATAGGCGAAGGTCTTCTCTTCCCAGGTCTTGCTGTCGTAGCTCATCACCATCACGAAGGGTGTGCCGAGATAGTCCACGAAGTTGCACACCCAATACGTATCCCCTATCATCACGCCTCCCCCCGAGGCATCGATACGGGAGGTGCCGAGGCGGCGGAACTCCATTTCAGAATTGGTGGGAATGCTGTACATTCCTATGGCGTTTTCCTGTGAGCTCCATCCGTCGGCGTAGATCACGCTTCCGTAGAGCTCAGGCATGGCATGCGCGGTTTCGGCGCCCATGGCCGTCGGAGCGCACCACAGCATAGCGCCGCATGCGAGTAGCCCGGCGGTGTGTCCGTAGATCTTTAGAGTCATGTCTGTCAGGTTCATTTGAATACTGGATACTTCATTTTACGATGATTTTAAACGTCCGGTCGCCGGCTGTCACGACATAGGTGCCCCCCGGGAGACGCACCGAGGCCACGCACTCGGCCAAACGGCAGATCCGGACGCCGTCAAGCGAATAGACGCCCACTTCCTCCCCTGCGGGGTTGATTATCATGAGCCCGTCCCGAAGGGGAGTCACTTTCAGCCCCTCGGTCGCGGCGTCCTCGACCCCGGCGATGGAGTCGACGCGGAAGATGCACTCTATGAGGGGATTCCCCTGTCCGTCGACTTTCACTTCGTCTTTCGGGAAGGAGAATATGTAGTTGTCGTTGGCGAGTTCGGCAGTGAATTCCACCACTACAGCCGGATTGCCGTCAAGGTCTTCATCCACCTTCACGGATGCCGACGTTATCGCCTCCGAACCGGGCCGCACGGATGTGAGCTTGCCCGCGCGGTCGCTCGTGTAGTAGTATTTCTCTATTGTCTCGGCATTGGTGAAGTGGATTGTCACTTCCTTGAAGGGCATCACGGCCACATTCGGCTCCGGAGTGATGTCGTAGGTAAGTGTCTTGGGAGGATTGTAAGTCACCGAATAGTCGATGGCCGGCGACGCGATTCCATCTACGGTGAATGCTCCCTTCGGAGCGGTGATCCGCAGTTCAGAATCCTCGGTGACGAGGGATTTGGAGAGGTTGACGGTGACGGTCGTGCCGAATTTCTCTATCATGTATCCCTCATCGGTGTTGACGTTGCCGACGGGCTCAAGGGCCTCGCCGTTGAGCGTCACGCTGAATGCCGCTCCCTCCACTGCAGGCTCAAGGCTGATGGAGCCCACCTCGCTGCCGAAGTAGAAGTTGACCTTAAGGTTGGTGAGCGAGGCTATCGACACCGTGGATCCCGACGCCGGCTCACAGGAGTACTCGAAGTCGAGGTTGTCGTCGATCTCATAGTCGGCCGTTATAACTGTGTTCGATTTCAGTTCCTCCTCGTCGTCGGCTCCGTTGGTGAACAGGCCGGCCGGAATGGTGAGGGTGTATTCTCCCGGAGCGGTCACCGCCACAGTCTCCCCTCCCCCGGGAGTTTCGGAGAAATAGAAGGTGTAGGTGCCGTAATATCCGTTGACGTCCACGCCATAGTAGGTCTTGCCGGCGCCTTTCAGCATGATGCCGCGCGCTTTTGAATTGTCGATGACGACAGTGTCGTAATATCCCACTTTAGGAAACTGGAGCTGCACTTTCTCCAGCCGCGCCAGTTTGGCGTCCGCCGCGGGGGTGAGTGTGTAGGAGGAGAATATGGTGGATTCCTCGGCGGAGGCGTCGATGGTGTATTCCGCTGTCACGAGTTCGTTGGTGGCGTCGTACGACATCCAGGGAATCACCGCTCCTGCCTCCATGGTGAAGGTATAGGTGCCCTCGGCCGAGACACGCGGAAACGACAGTGTGCCCCCCATCATGTAGTGGGTGTAGTCGGACGTTAGCGCCGTGAAGCCGTTGCAGTACACGCGCGTGCCGGTGATGTCGTCGGTGAGGTAGATTTTGTTCTGGTCCACCTTGTCGACCATGCAGTTGTATGTGAAATCGATGCTCTCGATATACTTCAGGGTCGATCCCGAAGGCGGGTCGAGCGTGAGGGCGTGTGAGAGCTGAGGCGCGGAGGCGGCCAGTAGCGCCGTCGCGATCAGGAGGTTGAATTTTGTCATATGTGTGATGTTAAGTACTTTGTCGTGATATGTCAGGTCAGGATTGACATCATTGTCGCCGTTTTCTGCCGGGAGGTGTACGTTTATCCACGATTTGCCGAAGTTAATCAAAATTTATCGTTTGTGCAAGTAAAGTCCTTTAAATTCCATGATGACATTGGGTTTCAATATTTTTTATTAAATTCGCGTTGCTTAATCATGCTTATGGAATCCGGTGGAGCAACCGACATAGGAAGCGTGGCCGCGTCCGGGGTGGCCGACTTGACCGTCGTCATACCCGTCTACAACCGTGCCGCAGTGGTGGAGGATACGCTCCGCACTGTGGCCGCCCAGTCGTTGCGTCCGCGCGAGTTGATACTCGTCGACAACGGTTCGTCAGATTCCACCTACGCCATCCTCGACAGGTGGGCCGGAGCCATGCGCCGCAAGGGGTGGTGCGTCACCCTGCTGTCCGAGCCGCGCAAGGGAGCGGCCCGCGCCCGCCAGACCGGACTCGACAGGGTCTCGACGGAGTATGTGATGTTCTTTGACTCCGACGACTGGATGCACCCCGACCATGTGCGGCGCGTGATGGAGGATTTCCTGTCGGCACCGTTTCCCGACATCACGTGCTGGAGCGTGGCGTTCCACAATGACTCCGGGAGGTCGTCGCACCGCCGTGTCCACCCTGCCCATCCGCTGCGCAATCATATGGTGCAGGGGCTTCTGAGCACTCTCGGCTACGCCGTTCGCACTTCGTTCATACGCCGTGCCGGGGGATGGAACACCTCCCTCGGAGGATGGGACGACCTTGAACTCGGGGCGCGTCTGCTCCTTAACGGTCCGGTCATCAGGATCACGCCGGAGCCTCGGGCGGAAGTCCGCGTACACGGCGACTCGATGTCGGGCGACGGTTATGCCCACCGCGCCGGCGACTGGGAGAGGAGCCTCGACGAAATCGAGCGCGTGGCCGCGGCATCCTCCCGTCCGGAACGCTGCGACGTGCTCAGGCTCGTGGCCTACCGGCGGGCCATTCTCGCCGCCCACTACCGCCGCGAGGGGCTCCGGGATGAAAGCCGCGCCCTTTTATTGAAAGCCTTAAACTGTAAGGCCCCTCTGTCGTTATTACAACGGGGGGTGATCAGATTCGCCTATCGCTTTACGGCCGCAGGCCTGCCGGGAGCCGGAGCGATTTTCCCGCAAATGCTTTCAAGATAAGATTCATATGACCCAGAATTCCACTGCCTCCGAGGGTAGCCGCAAGGGCGCCATGATATGGGGCAACCTTCTCGCCCTCTCCACATCCATCTGCTGGGGTTTCAACGAGCCCGCCAATAAAGTGCTCATACCCGACTGGCTTCCGGCCTCCGGAGTGGCGCTGAGCCGCATTTTCGGCGCTACGCTGCTGATCTGGATTGCCTCGCTTTTCATCAAGCCCGACAAGATTCAGAAGTCCGACTGGAAGCTCCTCTGGGGTGCCGCCGTGATGATGCTCGGCTTCGTCTATGTGTTCTCAATGGCCTTCAACACGGCCTCCCCCATCGACATAGCGATCATACTCACGTTCCAGCCCATGCTGGTCGTGGCCATCCACGCCATTTTCAAGCATGAGAAAGTGGGCCGGCTCGAATGGATCGGAATGCTCATAGCGTTCTGCGGCGCCATGCTGGTGATAGTCGGCGGAGGCAAGCTCGGCGGAGGGCGCTTCATCGGAAATGTCTACGCCATGGTATGCGCCGTCAGCTACGCCTGCTATCTGGTGATTCTTGAGGGTCCGTCGCGCCGCTACGGCACCGTGAGCCTGATGCGCTGGGTGTTCCTTTTCTCAGCCATCCTTTCGCTGCCGCTACTCTTCACGCTGCCGCGCCATATGCATCTTCTTCAGGATCCGTCCTGGTGGCCTGTCGGCGTCCTGGCGTTCATCATCCTTTTCCCCACTTTCTATTGCTATCTGGTCACTCCTCCCGCCATCCGCATGGTGGGAAGCGAGATCCTGGCCTTCTATCAGTATCTCGTGCCGGTCATAGCCGCAGTGGTGTCGTTGCTCATGAAGCTCGACACGTTCCACTGGTACCAGCCCGTTTCGTTCGTGATAATCGTGGCAGGCGTGATGCTCGCCAACTATGCCAAGATGAAGCAACCCGGCCTTATGGCCAAATCATAACCCTGCCGCACGCCGGCGCGAGCGCAGGCTGATGAGGCCGAGCGCCACTGCGAGGGCGAGCAGGAGTATGCCGGCGAGGAAGATGGAGGGGAATCCCAATGCGTCCGACATGAAGCCCCATCCGGCCGAGGCCACTGCCCCTCCCGCCGCCAGCGCCATCGATATCACGGAGAATATGCGCGCGTAGTCGCCGCTGCCGAACACCGTGCGCACCAGCATGGCCGTCTGCACTGTGACTCCGGCATACTCCCAGCCGAAAAGGAAGGATCCGGTCAGCAGCACCGCCAGCGAATCACTGTCAGCCAACAGGAGCGCCAGACCCGTGATGCCGCATATGCCTGTCACGAGTGTGCCCAACCGGCAGCTGCGGTCGTTGATGTAGCCCAGCAGGAGTTTTCCCACCGTCACTCCGGCCATGATTGACGAAGCCGCTATTGCGCTCTGTTCAAGCGAGAATCCCTCTACAGTGGCGTATTTAGGTATGAAGAGGTTGAGGGTGGATATGGCCATCACCAGGAAGGCGAAGGCAACAAGCGCGTAAAACACGGGCATCCGCACCGCGGCCGAATAACTTACGGAATCCCCCTGCACGACGGCGCTTTTCTCCACAGCGTATTCCTCTCCGAGGTTATCTTCCTTCCGGACAGAGGCCTCGTCTTCCCTGCCCTTTTCAGCAGCTCCGGCTTCCTCGCCGAAGGGGCGCAGCCCCCTGTCGGCAGGATGGTCCCTCAGCAATAGGCCAAGTGCAGGAGTGACGAGCAGAAGTATTATGAGTCCGAAAAGGATATAGCCCCATCTCCAGCCCCATTCGGTGATGACCCATCCGCCGATGGGGTTGAATATTATGCCGCCGATGCCCGACGAGGCGCTGCATATGCCGATAAGCAATCCCACACGGGTGCGGAACCACCTGTTGATCAGCGTCGGGAAACCCATGTAAAGCAGGAACGCCAGTGTGGCTCCCATCACTGCGCCGGAGACATAGAACTCCCAAAGCGCGTCGTACAGCCCCATCGCTCCGAGAGCCACCCCGCAGACGGCCGAGGCCACCGTTATCACCCGCCGGGCGCTGTAGCGCTCCAGCATATTGCCGGCCACCGACAGCATCAGCGACGAGGTGATGAAGCTCAGCGACATATAGACGCCGAATTCACCGACACTCACTCCGAGCGCCCCGCTCACAGGGCCGTAGAATATCGAGGCGCAACTCATCACAAGCCCTACGTCGACGCCCATCATCAGGCAGCAGCAGGCAAGTATCACGAATCCGTAGTGGATACGGCGGGAGGAAGATTCTTTCATGTTTCAGGTATTAGGTCAGGTATGTTGATTCAGGTGTTTCCGGGTCAGCCGCGGCAGAGCCGGAGGTTAAGGGGCAGCCTCGGTTGAGCCGGAGGAGCCTCGGTCGAGGCGCGTCTTCCGGTGCAGCCGGCTGAATCCCGGGCGAAGTTAATGCCTTATCCCGATATGGCAAAATTATAGCGAAAAAAAAAGTGGAAAGCCCCGGCCGGGACTCTCCGCTTATCATTTACGCTTGTGTGTGTAAAGGGGCGTTTTTTCAGAATGCGCGCTCCACCATCTTTTCAAGTTGATCGGCTGTCTTGCGGCCTGTCTCGCGCATTAGTTCCTCACCGCTCTTGAAAAGTATCCAGGTCGGATAGGCCTTTATGTCGTACTGGCGCTTCAGGCGATGGTCGTAGGAGGCGTCGACACGCATGAGGTTGACCCTCTCGCCGTATTTGGCCTTAACCTCTTCGGCGAGACGCTTGATTTCAGTCGCATCCTGACTCCCGGCGTGCATGAACGCCACCAGTGAGGGCACACCCTCTTTTACTCTTGATTCAAATGTTTTCATAGTGTCTGTGTATTTCTTAGTATCCGTATGTTTCTCAGTGTCTGTGTTCCTGTATCAGGATTTCCTTCCGTCGGGCCGGAAGAGTGGGCCGACGTTCTATTATCAGAACGCCTCTCGCTTCCCTAAAGTTTACGCGACGGACGCCATATGTAGGCGCCTGCGGTGTAGGGCCGGTTTTTCCAATACCTGTCCCCCCCCCGTTGCCGCTCTACCCCGGCAGGGAGGCTTGCTTCCTAACAATTGAATGTGACATTTCACAATTAAAAGGGTGTCGTTGACAAATAAGGAGTAAACCTTGACGGTTCCGTAAGCGTCAAAAGTTACAAACCGCTTATTTATGACCCAACGCTTTATTATGTTTGCCCTCGCTGTGGGGTCGGTAGCCATGTGTGCGGCCGACTCCTCAGTCAACGTGGCCGCTGACTCGATCAGCCTGCCCGCTCCGGCCGATGTGGCCGATATCCCGGCACCTCCCGCAAAGAAGGTCTGGACCTTTTCCGACTGCGTAGACTGGGCGTCGGTCAATTCCACTGACGTCCGCCGCACGCTGCTCGATATCCTGCAGGCCGATCAGGACGTGGCCTCGGCCAAGGATGCGTATCTTCCCACTGTGGGATTCTCAACCTCACATTCCTTCACCAACTATCCTTCCCCCGCCTCCGGCCAGAAGGGTAACGCCTACGGAAGCAACTACGGCATCTCCGCCAACTGGACAGCCTGGGAAGGCAACGTGCGCAAGTACCGGCTTGAGGCCTCGCGCCTTCTGCTCCGGCAGCAGTATCTCGCACAGGAGGAAGCGGTCAAGTCGCTCAAGCTCTCCATCCTCCAGACCTACATCAACATCATGTACGCCAAGGAAGCCGTGGAAATCGCCGAAAAGAACCTTGAGGTGAGCGACTCCGAGACCGAACGGGCAAAACGCCTCATGGAATCCGGACGGACCTCGAAGGTGGACTACGCGCAGATCGAGAGCCAGAACGCCCAGGACGCCTACTCTCTCGTGGAGGCCCGCAACAACCTCGAAAGCGCCCGGCTCACCCTCAAGAATATCCTACAGCTCGGACTCGGCTACGACATCGACGTCACCGAGGCTGCTTTCTCCGATACCGACGTGCTCCGCTCGCTCCCCTCGCCTGAAAGCGTCTTCGCCGCCGCCTCGGCATGGCTGCCGAAGTTCAGGAGCAATGAACTCAGCCGAGACATCTATTCCGCCGACGTCAAGGCCGCCAAGGCAGGCTACCTCCCCACCGTATCGCTTCAGGGCGGACTCAACACAGGCTACTCCACCGGAGGCGCCGGATGGGGGTCGCAGATGGGCCATAATTTCAATGAGAATGTCGGAGTGACGCTCAGTGTTCCTATTTTCGACGGCAACCAGACTAAACGCGCCGTGGCCAAGGCCCGCCTCGCCGAACTGGACTACGACATCACCCTGAAGTCGCTCCAGGACGACCTCACCCAGACCCTCGAAGGACTCTACATCGATTCCTCCAACGCCCAGGCGAAGTATATCGCCGGTAAGTCGCGCCTCGAAGCCGCCCTGCTCACCCGCGACCTGACCGCCCGCCAGTTCGAGCTCGGTCTGGTGAATCCCCTCGAGCTGCTCACCGCGCGCAACAACTACATCAATGCCCAGCTTGAGCTGCTCCAGAACAAGTACATGGCGATCCTCGCGGCCAAGACGCTTGACTATTACGCCACCCGGGAGATCTCGCTCTAAGGCCCGATGCCGAGCCGCCCCCCACCTATTCACGCATATTCATTTCCCTTATGAAACTGACAACATACATTATCGCCGCTCCCCTGTCGATAGCGCTTTTGGGCGCGCTTTCATCCTGCGGCGACAAGACTTCGGTCGAGCTGGAGACCTTCACGGTCAAGCCCATCACTATGTCGGAAATCGTCACCGCCACGGGCACGATGGAGTCCGTCACGTCGGTCGACGTCGGCACACAGGTCACCGGTATCATCGACAAGCTCTACGTCGACTACAACGACACGGTCAAGAAAGGACAGCTCATCGCCGAAATCGAGAAGACTGTGCTCAGCAGCGAGCTTGAAAGCGCCAACGCCTCGCTGCAGAGCGCCAAGGCCACTTATGAGTACACCAAGCAGAATTATGAGCGCGATCTCGCCCTGCATAACGAAAAGCTCATCTCCGACTATGAATTCCAGACCACCCGTAAGGACTACGAAGTGGCGAAGATGAACTACGAGAAGATGCAGGCCGACCGCGTGAAGGCCGCCAAGAACCTCAGCTATGCCGAAATCTACGCTCCGATGGACGGTATCGTCGTATCACGCGAGGTGGAGGTGGGCCAGACGGTCGTTTCGTCGATGAACGTGGCCAACCTCTACGTAATCGCCGACCTCGACCATATGCAGGTGGTGGGCAATGTCGACGAGGCCGACATAGGCCAGGTGAAAATGGGACAGCACGTCACGTTCACCGTCGATTCCTATCCCGAAGACACGTTCAACGGCACCGTCACGCAGGTGCGCATCTCCCCCACCACGACCAACAACGTAGTGACCTATGAAGTGATCGTCAGCACCGAGAATCCTGACCACAAGCTGCTTCCGGGCATGACGGCCAACCTGTCGATCTACACGGTGGAACTCGACAATGTGACCGCCGTCCCGCTCAAGGCAATGAAGTTCAATCCGCAGTTAGCCCCCTCGGGGGAGGACTCCAAGGGACTGCCGCAGCCTGTGCCCCTGAATCCTTCGCCGAAGAATTCGGTATGGGTGCTCCGCGACGGCAAGCTCGTGCAGACAGAGGTGCGGACGGGAATGTCCAACAGCATCTACCAGCAGATCNCCGGCGGCCTCAAGGAGGGCGACAAAGTGGCCCTACAGTACAATGAAGTCACAGCGGCCTCCCGACCCAAGCAGGAGGAGAATCCCTTCATGCCCAAGCCGCCGGGCTCACGCAAGAGATAAGCCGTGGCTTTCTCCGGGGAGGGACGCCGGAAGTGATTCAATCGCAAAAACCATCATAATCAATACAAAGACCCTTAATGTCGAAAGAAATAATCAAGATAGAAAACCTGAAGCGGTACTTCAAGGTCGGCGACGAGACCGTGAAGGCCCTGCGCGGAGTCACGTTCACCATCTACGAGGGGGAATTCGTGACCATCATGGGCACATCCGGCTCGGGTAAGTCGACGCTGCTCAACACACTCGGCTGTCTCGATACCCCCACCTCCGGCGAATATTACCTCGACGGCATCGCCGTGAAGGGGATGGGCAAGAATGAACGGGCCCGCATCCGCAACCGGAAGATCGGGTTCATTTTCCAGAACTACAATCTTCTGCCCAAGACCACGGCGCTGGAGAACGTGGAGCTTCCGCTGCTCTACAACTCCGCAGTCAGCGCCAAAGAACGCGCCGAACGCGCCGAGCGCTGCCTGCGCGAGGTGGGGCTCGGCGACCGCCTCTACCATAAGAGCAACCAGATGTCGGGCGGCCAGCAGCAGCGTGTGGCCATAGCCCGCGCCCTCGTCAACAATCCCGTCATAATCCTGGCCGACGAGGCCACCGGCAACCTCGACACCCGTACGTCGTTCTCTATCCTTACCCTTTTCCAGCGCCTCCACCGCGAGGGGAAGACCATCATCTTCGTGACCCATAATCCCGATCTGGCCCTTTACTCCTCGCGCAACATCACGCTGCGCGACGGGCGTATCGTCAGCGACGAGTACAACCACGACATCCAGTCGGCCGAGGAGGTCTACAGGAGTCTCCCCGTAGAATCCGACTGAGCACGCGGCTTCTCCCCCGGGGGGATAGGACCGCCACCTCAGTCACAACGAATCCAATCCACATGAACATAGGAAATCTATTCAAGATAGCCCTGAAGGCGTTAGGCAACAACAAGATGCGCTGTTTCCTGACCATGCTTGGCGTCATCATAGGCGTCGGGGCCGTCATAGCCATGCTCGCCATCGGACAAGGCTCGAAAAACTCCATCAAGGCCCAGATCTCGGAGATGGGAAGCAACATGATAATGATCATGCCCGGAGCTGAACGCCGTGGAGGCGTGCGCCAGAGCAGCGAGGATATGCAGACCCTCAAGCCGGCCGACTACGAGGCCATCGTCAACCAGGCCTCGGGAATCGCCCACAGCACCCCGACCGTATCCACCTCCGGCCAATGGGTCAACGGAAACAATAACTACCCCTCGCAGGCACAGGGCGTAAACACGGAGTTCCTCGACATCCGCCAGCGTAAGGTGGCGGAGGGCGAGATGTTTACGGAAAACGACGTGAAGACCGCCGCCAAGGTGTGTGTGCTCGGCAAGACGCTTGTGGACAATCTTTTTCCCGACGGCACAGATCCCATCGGCAAGGTGGTGCGTTTCGGCTCGATACCCCTGACGGTGATCGGAGTACTCGACGAGAAAGGCTACAATACCATGGGCCAGGACCAGGACGACCTCGCGCTCGTGCCCTACACTACCGTGATGAAGCGTATGCTCGCCATCGACTACCTGCAGGGCATCACCCTCTCGGCCGAAGACGAGAACCAGACCGAGATGGTGATTTCCGAAATCTCCGACATCCTGCGTACCCAGCATAAGCTTCGCGAGGGCGAGGCCGATAATTTCTCCATCCGCTCCATGCAGGAGCTGGCCGAAATGATTTCGTCGACATCCTCGATGATGACGGTGCTTCTCGCCGCCGTGGCCGGCATCTCGCTGCTCGTGGGGGGCATCGGCATCATGAACATCATGATCGTGAGCGTCACGGAGCGTACCCGCGAGATAGGCCTGCGAATGAGTATCGGAGCCACCGGGCGCGACATCATGACGCAGTTCCTGATAGAGGCCATCCTCATTTCGGTGACGGGAGGCATCCTTGGAATAATCCTCGGCGCCGTGGCCACATGGATGATCAAGCTGTTCGCCCACTGGCCGGTGCAGATCGACAGCAGTTCGGTCATTCTCTCCTTTGTGGTCTGCACGGTGATCGGCATCATCTTCGGTTTCTATCCCGCCGCCAAGGCCTCCAACCTCGACCCCATCGAAGCCATNCGCTACGAATGACGNCACCCCCCGCACTCTCCCCTTCATGCAATCGCCCCCGNAAGTCNTGNNNCNGGACTTTCGGGGGCGATTGCATGAAGGNAGTGGCGCCGGAAGAGATATGGGAGCGGCGGTCTCCGGAAAGAGGGCGGCGGATAGNCTGAATCGGAGATCCGGATGTCAGAACGACAGCTGGAACATAGCCTCGGCACGGTTTGACGAGCCATGGGCTCCGTCGAAATTCTTGCGCTCGCCTATTATNTACTCCCCGCCTATGGTCAGGCGCGGAGTAATCTCCCAGAAGAGATTGACGCCTCCCATCAGACCGTATTTATAGCTTGACAGGTCGACGGGGTTCTTCTCGTAATTGCGTATCTGGGTGAAGGTCGCAGTGGCGTACAGGTCAGGCCGGAAGTGATATTTCGCACCGATGAAATACGAGAATGCCTGTGGAAGCTGGAGTTTTCCGGGTTGGCCNGCTATGGCCACGAGGTCGTGTGAGCCGCTGCTGATGTCGCCGAGATAGCCGGCATGGCCCGCGCCATACAGNCCTATGCCGTAGAATGTCAGGTTGGGGAGCGCCTTGACGGAGGCGGAGAGCGCCAGCGCCCACCCCACCTTGTTGTGGGTGAGCCCGGTGGCGATATTGCGGTAGGTAAGCGTGCGCANCAGGCCCGTGAGGCGTATGTGGCTGAATCCCTCGGCCCATCCGTACTGCCCGTAGGCCGCCACGTCAGGCAGGTACGGGAGGCATGCCTCGGTCTCCCCCGTGGGGTCGGCTATGTACGTCTTCGGGAATTCGAGTCCTCCGGCCACACCCCACCCCGACTGGAAGTCGTGGCTGTATCTCACGAGGATATTGGCGCGGTCGGCCGTGGCTCCGTGGAGTCCGCCGTCCACCATGCGCGGAAGCGCTCCGACGTCCACGAATGTCGACAGGGCATAGCCTGCCGTGAATCCCCTGAGGCGTATATAGGCGCGGCGCAGTTTGAAGTCCATGCGGTTGTAACCCTGGAAACCGGCCTCAAGATATGCCATGAAGTCGCCGATGGCGGTGTTGCGCCCGAGAAGGGTAAGGTAGACGCGCGAGAAATCGGCCGCCGCGGCCAGACGCTTCATCTGTGAGGGCACCTTCGGAATCGGGATGTTGTAGGGGGTGAATATATAGGAGTCCACGACTCCGTTCCAGTCTTCCCAGCCACGCACGGTGATGAGTCCCCCTATACCCATGGCCAGATGGGTGTCCTTGGTCATCATCATGAAGTAGGGCGCCTCAGGGTCGCTGACTGCACGGAACTGGTCGGTATAGAAGATGTCCATCAGCGAGCGGACGGAATCGGGCGAGGTCACGGAACTGTCGCCCTGCCCGAGCGTGAACATTTTCTGACGGTCAAGGAGCTTCTGCCGCTGTATCTGCTCGGGATATTTGAGACGCCGCTCAGCCACGGCCACTGTATCGGATGCCGTGGCTGTGGAGCCGAGAGCCACGGCCGCCGTCAGGCCAAGACAGACTTTCCGGACCCGCATCCTGCTGGTTTCTTTCATCTTGATATGTTTTTGCGTTGCGGCCCCGCCTCACGCAGATGCCGGCAGGCGGAAGCCGTCACACAAAATTAATACAAAATTTTTGAAAGCGTCCTTATCACTGATGATTTTTGAATGGGGCTATTTCCTCACCCCGTCGATGGCCTCCTCAAAACCCGACAGCGCGGCGAACGGGGCGAACTGGGCCGCGCGCTGCTCCATGGTCAGGTGTGGCCGGTTACCGCTTACGTAATGGGGAAGGTCTATTATATCGGAGTAGTCCTTATTCATCTGAGCAGTCTTTATTTGTCGGAATAGTCTTTATTCATGGTGTCCTCCTATCTGTCGGTTGCGGTCGCGCTGCGTGGCGCCGTCAGCGTAGTTGAGTCCGGTGAGGATGGCGTTCTTGCCGAACATCTTCTTAATCTTCAGGATCGCTTCCTGGCCGCGCCGCTCGCGTTCGAGCCGCTCCCTGTTTTCGCGTCGCTCGCGGAGCATGGCATCATTGTCGGCGAAGAGTTCGAGCTGCACCACCTCCTCCCCTCCCCCCCGGGCGGAGTCCTCCGGCTGGAGACGGTTGAGCGCAAGCGTGAGCCGACGCACGAGCAGCTGCGGATTTATGATGCGGTCGTAAAGCTCGGCCGTCTTATCGGTCAGCATCCGCGTAGATGAAGTCGGGCGGTCGAGATTGATGGTGCCGTGCGCGTGGGTGGGCACTCGGCGTCCGTAGTGGTCGATATGTATGCTTCCCGTATATGTGGCGCTGATGGCCGGATTGGTGAGCGATTCGTGGTCGTAGCCCACAGTGACGGTGAGCTGGTCGGTGACGATGCGTTTCTCCACAAGCTCAAGCGCCACCTGCTGCGCCATCTCCATCAGCACGTTGCGGGCCTTGTCGGCCGGATAGGCGCAGGATAGCACCTGGCCGCTGGAGATGCTCTTCGTGGCCGGACGGTAGGATTTTATATCGCGCATCGTGACCGGCTCCCATCCCCACGCATGGTCGATGATAAGCTCGGCGTTGATGCCGAACATGCTGTAGAGCATCGGTTCGTGGCGCAGCGAGCACCGGGCTATGTCACCCATCGTGGTGATGCCGTAACGGGCGAGACGGGCGGCGATGCCGTGTCCGATCCGCCAGAAGTCGGTGAGTGGTCGGTGGTTCCAGAGCTGACGGCGGTAGCCGGCCTCGTCGAGTTCGGCTATGCGCACCCCGTCCTTGTCCGGCTTCATCTTCTTGGCCAGGATATCCATGGCCACCTTGCAGAGATATAGGTTGGTGCCGATCCCCGCAGTGGCTGTCACTCCCGTTTCGGCGAGCACGTCGCGTATGATGCGGATTGCCAGTTCGTGGGGAGTAAGCCCGTAGACGTCAAGATAGTCGGTGACGTCCATGAACACCTCATCGATGGAATAGACATGTATGTCCTCCGGAGCGATGTATTTCAGATAGACCCTGTAGGCACGTGTGCTGTAGTCGATATAGAGCGCCATGCGCGGAGGCGCCACTATGAAGTCGACTGCCGTCTGCGGATCGGCGTCAAGCACTTTCCTGGAGTATGACTTCCGCCCCGACCGCCGGCAGCGGTTCACGCCCCGCACCTTCTCGGTCACTTCAAACAGACGCGGGCGTCCCCCCGTGCCGTAGGCTTTCAGCGCCGGCGACACGGCCAGGCATATCGTCTTTTCCGTGCGCGACGCATCGGCCACCACCAGACAGGTGTCCAGCGGATCAAGCCCTCGCTCCACGCATTCCACCGAAGCATAGAACGACTTCAAGTCAATGGCTATATAGGTCTTTTCTTTCACCGGAATGGTACTGAAATTTTCCTGACCGGGATTCCTGACGTCCCGGCCTCCCCCCATGCCGCTCCGTTTCCCTTATGCAAAATTAACATTCCCGCCTCATTCCGCCAAATCTTAAGTGAACTTTCGTAAACCAAAAATCCCTTTATGGGGAAGGCGGTCTGTCCAGCCGCCCGTAAAAGAGAGGCATTGCCGCAATACAGCCGGCGGATAAGTCAAGGGATAAGACGGATGGCGGTCAGCAGGCGCGCAGGCGCGCCGCCGCTCCGCCGGTGGCTCGGATAGAGCGGGAGGCAGTCGGGCGAGAGGGAAGTGAACGTACAGCCGGGATGCAGCCGGATATGGTCCGGGAGAAGGCCGAGCCTCAGCATACGCTCTCTATTGACGCGCTGGAGATCGATATGCGGCCGCCCCGCCATCACTACGCAGGAGGAGAATCCGGCGTCCGCGAACATCTCCCCCACCTCCGGACTTACCTCATAGACCCCCACACCGATTGATGGCCCGAAGGCCGCCACCATCTTCTCAGGGGCCGCGCCACACTCCATGAGGTAGCTTACCGTCTCGCCGACTATTCCTCCGAGAGTCCCCTTCCATCCGGCATGCACGGCCGCCACACCCCGGAGATCCGGCGCATAAAGAAGTATCGGCACACAGTCGGCCGTCAGCACCCCGACCGTCAATCCATCCCGGAACGTCACCAGCGCGTCGGCCTCCGGCACGGGGTCCTCCGCCGACGCAATCTCCGCCACAGCCACGGAATGCACCTGACGGCCCATGAAAGCCACATCCGAATACACTCCGCGTACAGCCGCCGCATCCGCCACCTCTCCACGGTAGACATAGCACCCGCCGGAAGCCCCCGGCTCCCTCATCAATTCCTCGAAATATAATTTTTCCGTCATCGTCACGTTATTTCACTCACACAATATATCAGTCAATATCAATCACTTCCCCCTACCCGCCGAAGCCTCCGTACAGCCTTAACGGAAGCCACGCCACAAAGATAATAAATATTCCGACATCCTTCTTAACATTTCTTTTCCAAATAGCAAGCATATTATTAAATAAGCCTAACCGACAGGCATTTAATTTGGAAATCGCCGCAAAATGTATTACTTTTGTATTGAAAAAAATCACACCGCACTTGAATATATAGCTAACTTCAACATTATATTATTGAAAAACAATCAATTACTAATCACAACACATTTTTTACCCACATAGACATTTCTTTTACCCACGATTCCCCCGGCACACGGACTCTCCGCGCTTCACGCTGATATTCTCCTCTCCACCCCACCGGTTCCACTCTACGGCGCACTCCACGCAAAGACTTATCCCGAAGTCCTGCTATGCCATAATTCCGCTCTTTCGCCCCACACTCATACAGCCACACTCCAAATTATAAAAAGACACAAACACACTATTATTCTTTAATAGATCTAACTCTGATAGTTATGGCAAATTTCAAGAAATTCTTCTGGACTCTCGCGGCCCTGCCTCTGCTCGCCGCATGCTCGACTGAAGATACACCTCTCTCCGGCAGCGACCTGGAGAACACCATCGGACGCGACGGCGTCTATATGGCCGTCACCCTTGACCCCTCCGGACGCGGCCTGACCCGCAGCACCACCGACGGCGACAACTCCAGCAGCGGCGGTGTCGAGATAGGCTCCGACGCGGAGAACGCCGTCAAGACAGTACTTATAGTGCTCGCCGACCGCCAGAACAAATTCATCGGCGCGGCCGCCATCCCCGACGCCGACTCCAAGGGGACCATCACCGCAGGCTCCGTGGGAGGCACGCCCCTCTACCAGACAGTGGCTAAGTTTGACAAGACCGTCATCGCCGACTACTACAACGGCGGAGGCAACGGAAAAATCAACGTTTACGTCTACTGCAATCCCGCCGCCGACCTCATCACGAAAATCAACGCCACCAACACAGGCGACACCTCATGGCTCGACTTCGAAGCCGACCTCTCAGCTCCCGGCAACGCCGACATGCTCTGGGACAAGACCCGTGGCTTCCTGATGACCAACGTCCGTGTGGCAGAGCGCGACCTTCCCACGAACCTGGCCGACTGGGCGCAGTACAACACAGCATCCAAGGCATTCGACCTCTCGGGCACCAACGCCCCCGGCACCGACGGCGCAGTCGACAACTACACCGGACGCGGCTCCGTGAGCGTACAGCGTCTCGCCGCCCGATTCGACTTCCGCGACGGCTCGCAGGTGGCCGGCGGCAACGGCATCGAGGGCAAGCCCTTCACCTACGCTGTGGTCAATAACGTCAACGGCGAGGCCATCGTCAACTGCGAAATCCTCGCGATGGCGCTCACCAACATGAGCAAGACGCAGTACTACCTCGGCCGCGTGTCCAACGACGGCCTCCCCACCGGCGCCGGCTTCGAAATCTGCGGCCCGGAGAAGGCCTGGTTCAACGACCAGGGTGGCAATTACGTGGTCTCCACCAATGCGGCGGCAAAGGCCAGCGTAATCAAGTCCGACTTCGACCAATACTTCAACTACCCCTTCTTCTCTCCTGAAGGCATCGTGGCCGAGAAGGGTGAGGGCTGGGACTGGAAATACTGCTCCGAAATCGTGCAGGGTGATTCCGACAACTACGCCGACAAGAGCTACCACGTGTGGCGCTACATCGCGGAGAACACGATTCCCTACCCCATGACCAAGCAGGTCAACGCCCAGTCGACCGGTGTGGTCTTCAAGACCCGCATGCTCCCGACCGATAAGCTCAACGACGAAGGCTCCGACAAGTGGGAGAACATGCTCTACGAGGCCCTGGCCTACGATAACTCCAGCGTGGGCGCCGGCAAGCTCCTCTACAACGACCCCGACAAGGACCCGATCCTCTACTCTCTCTCCGGCAACTCCCTCTATGTCACCTGGGAGAACGTGCGCGAGGCCGCCCTCTACGAGGCAGGCTACAACCCCACCAAGGGTCAGAACCAGAGCCTTGACCGCACAGGCACCCTCTATCGCACCGTATACGGCACCGGAGGCGTGGGCACCGTGACCGACGAGGAAGGCTCCACCGTCTTCACCGACGACATGGCTGAAGACCTGACATCGGCCAATTATCTCTGGCAGCTCTGGGAGGACGCACGTAAGAATCCCTCGCTCGGCAATACAGCCGCCAAGAAGTCTGAATTCAAGAAGAAAGCGACATCCCTCGGCTTCACGCTCTACCAGACCAGCCAGGACCCCGTCACCAAGAAGTGGGGCTACTACTGCTACTACTATTACTGGAACCGCCACAACGACAACGGCGAGGACGGCGTGATGGGCCCCATGGAGTTCGCCGTAGTGCGCAACAACGTCTACAAGCTCTCCGTGACCAGCCTCAAGACACTCGGCCATCCCCGTATCCCGGAGAATGACCCCGACGATCCCAAGCCCGAAACCCCCGACGAGAAGTCGGAAGTCTACCTGACGGTAAGCGTCGACGTAGTGCCCTGGGTGGTACGCATCAACGACATAGAATTCTAAGTCCACACTCTGATTCTACCATATATCACCGACCTCACGTTCCGGCGGGGAGCTCCGGCTCCGCCCCGGAATCCAAAAAGGGATGCGCGGACTGAACCCCGCGCATCCCACCATTGAAGCACTTGAAGAAACACCCTTTTTCAGCATGAGACTTTTAAAATCGATCATATCCGGCGTTGCCGTGGCAGCCATGACCCTCACCGGGATGTCGTCGCTCACTTCGTGCAATGCCATTTACGAAGACCTCGACCCTTGCGTGTCGGGTGCCAGGCTCCGGTTCGTCTACGACTACAACATGGAGTTCGCCAACGCCTTCCACACTCAGGTCGATTGCCTTACGTTACATGTCTATGACGCCGACGGACACTTTCTCCGCACCCTCACTGCCGACAGAAGCCTGACTTCCGACGAGGGATGGCGCATGGATATCGATCTCCCGCCCGGCCGCTACAGGATGGTGGCATGGGGAGGGATGCAGTGCGGGGACGCCTCTTTCGGGTTCCTTTCCGCTCCGGAGTCAACCGCCATGACCGACCTCAAGGTGGGGCTCCGTACCGAAGCCACCGCCTCCGGAGAGGGCGCGAAGCTGCACCACCTCTACTACGGATCGGTCGAAATGACCATTCCCCCGGCAGGCACCGTCAACTCCTACACCGAGGCCACGGTGTACATGAAGAAGGACACCAACGACATCCGCATCCTTCTCGGCAATGAGAGCGGGCTCCCCACCGATGAGGCCGACTTCACATTCAGCATCACCGCCGACAATACCGTCCTCGGCTACGACAACGAGCCCCTTCAGGCCGGAGCCCACACATGGCTCCCCTTCTCGAAAGGCAACAAGCCGGCAGGCATACTCCCCAACGGACATGAAGCCACTCTGGCATTCGCCGAAATCTCCACTTCCCGGCTCATGGACGGACATGGAGTCACGCTCCGCATCACCCGCAACTCCGACGGCTACGACGCCGTGAAGATACCCCTCGTCAACCTCCTGCTCCTTCTCAAGAGCGACCGCTTCAGCCAGATGGACTCCCAGGAGTTCCTTGACCGTCAGAGCCTATGGAACATCACCTTCATGCTCACCGACGAAGGAAAGTGGTCGGAGACATCAATCATAATCAACGACTGGATAGTACGTATCAACACCATACCTCAGCTATGAATCTTCTGACGCGTAAAATACTGCCTGTGTGTCTGCTGCTTGTCATGACACTCGCCGGAGCATCCTGCTCGCGTGAAGCCGAACCCTCCGGACCCGGCACCGGGCTTTCCCTGCTCCTGCGCGTCGGAGTCGCTGACCGTGGAGGAGTACAGGCCCGCACCCTCAGCCGGGCTTCGGCCGATTACGATTTCCAGTCGCCGGCACTCGCCACCGAGAAGCTACATACACTGCGCGTGGTGATCGTAGACGATGCCACAGGCACTGTGACCCACAACCATCTTGAACCACTCTCCACCCCGGCCAGCATCGTGGGCGGAATGCGTTTCGAGGTGGATTTCTCCACCGATTACACCCTTTACCTCATCGGCAACGAGGCCGGCATACCCGGTGTGGATGTCTCCGGCCTGTTCGGCTCCACCCTCGCCGTAGGCCACTCTTACCCGGCAGGCCTTCTTGAGGAACTTACAGTCGCCGCCTCCGCTCCCGGAGAGAGCCTGATCGACAATTCAGGGGTGTCATCATCCATCATTCCGATGAGCGAGAAATTCAGCATCACCACCGTCGACCGCCCGCAGGGACCGCAGACGGTGTCAATCACGATGGAGGAGAACCTCTTCGTGACCAGGGCGGCCTCCAGGTTCTCCTTCAAATTCTTCAAGAGCGAGGACTATGCGGGCGACAACACCCTGGAAGTGCGCTCCATCAGAATCTCCGGAATAGCCGACCGCGAATACCTGTTCCCCAACTCCACGGAATACCTTCCCGCGAAGGGGGAGGCCACATCGAGTCCGGACAGCGGCAGGCTGGTGACCTCCTTCGCCACTCCCTCGGAAGCGGTGACGGATTTCAGCCGGTTTGAGGTGCGCTCACAGGTACCCATCAAGGTCGGCGCCCTTCCCACACGCGCCCCCGGCTCGGCATCCTCCGCCGGCACCCCTTTCAGCCCGGAAATCTATTTCCCCGAAAGCCGCTGTTCCGACGGAGCGCCCATGACCTGCTCCATCTCCTTCGACGGTGAGACCTATCTCCCGCCTGTGGAGCTCCCGAACCTGCCCGGCGGACTGCCGCGAAACACGCATGCAGTGGTCAACATCACCATCGGCAACAACGGAGTACTCCTTTTCGAGGTCTCCACCCTGCCCTGGACAACGGAGTATTTCGAGATTGACTTCACCCATAATGTGGCCATGGCCGAGGACGGCGCCCTCGCGTTTGCCGAAGGCACTTTCTCCTCCCTCGACAAGTCACGTGGCCGACTCGTGCTGAACGACTATCCGGAGGCTGTCCGCGGCTCGTTCGGCATCTCCTCTCCCCTCGGCGCACGCTGGACAGCGTTTCTCGTGGCCGCCTCCGGCGAGCTTAACTCCATCCGCTTCCGCACTGTGGATGACGCAGGACAGACTGTCTATACCGACTATCTCACCGGATTCATCGACGGGCGCAAGGTCACCTTCGACGTGGCTCCCGTAATGGCTGCCGGAGAATCGGCCCGCTCCGCGGTGCTTCAGGTGATGGTCACTCTCCACAACGGCCTCACGATACCCGTCAATGTGCTCAAGAACACCGAGTACGGCTCTGGCATCGAGTTCATCACTTTCATCCAGAATCCCAAATAACACCCTAAAGTCAAGCATAAATGTCACGACATCTCAACATAAAATCCCTCCTTCCCCTTGCGCTCACCCTGATGGGCTTCGGGGCCATGTGCGGCGGTCTGCTGTCATGCTCTGACGAGCTTGACGTTCCCGCGCCTCCGGTCTCGGAATTCATCGGTGAACCGGGCTACCTCACCCTCTCCCTGAAATGCGGCGCCCTCGACACACGCGCCGCCGAAGAGGGTGTCGACGCCCTGAATGAAAACCGCATCGAGAGCGTGACCCTCTGCCTCTCCCCTGCCGCCGGCGACCGCACCGACGACCTTCCCCCGGTCTTCATGCAGACTTTCCGGGGGCTTGACGCCGAAGGGGAGGCCGTAATCCGGGTGCCGCTCACCACCGAACTCCTCACCCGCCTGTTTCAGGAGAACTCCGATGCCGAATGCCGCATTTTCGCGGCCGTCAACGTAGAGCCGGGCGACGCGGCCACAATCGCCGACCTCCGCTCGCTGGTGATAGGCTCGGAGTTCCATAAGAAGGATGTGCAGAAAGCCTTCGCCATGGACGGCGACGGAACCGTGAAGTACAGTCCCGCAGGCAACTATGCCGTTGGCTCGGTCGACGTGCGGCGTTCGGCCGCCAAGATCACCCTCGCCCTCGATGTCGACAGCGAGGTGCAGGAGACCGTCGACGGCCAGGCCCTCACATGGACTCATGATCCGGAGGGGATACGCGTCGTGCTCAACAACGGCGTGCATACTTCGACCCTCGACCCCGCTCCGGTGCCCTCGGAAATGACCGACGACCTATACTTCGACACACCCGACACGCTCACCTACCCTTTCAGGGAGCAGAAGCGGGAGGGTGCGTACGCCGCCTATGACCGGGTGCAGCAGACCCCCTTCTACACCTACCCCAACAAGTGGACGGACTCCCTGTTCGAGCGCCACGGCACCTTCATGATGCTCAGCGTGCCCTGGACCTCTGACGGCGGCAGGACATGGCGCACGTGCTATTATCATGTGCCCGTAGTGCCTACGAACCGTTTCGAGCTGGTGCGCAACGTGTCATATCATGTCAATCTCCATGTGGGCGTGCTCGGGAGTTTCGTGCCCGAGGAGCCTCTGGAAATCGAGGGCGACTATTATGTGGCCGACTGGGGCAAGGAGGATATCGAGGTCGACATCAAGGACTACCGCTATCTGGTGGTGGACCAGAATGTGTTCAACATCAATAACGAGGACGCCACGGCCATCCCGTTCTATACGTCGCACGAGACGGTGGTGACCGAAGTCACCATGCGCTTCTACCGCTACAACTTCTCCGACCAGGGCTCGGAATTCGCCGTGACAGTGTCATCCGACCAGAACGAGCTTTCGAAGTCGCGTGGAGGGGAGCATGTGTATGAATGCTCATTCGACAACCGCGACAACATGCTCAACCTCAGCCACACGCTCGATGTGTGGGTCCCCTACAATAGCTCCGGCGCGGAGGTGTCTCTGATAAAGGGGCTTGATTCAGGTGAGATCGCCAATGTGCGCGATGCCTCCGGCAGATACTACATCGACAATCAGGCCGCCCTCGACAAGGTGCTCCAATCCATCGCCTACTTCAAGCGGAGCAAGGGGGAGAGCGAGTATTCGCGCGTGGTCTACGACATCACGGTGCAGCATAAGGATGTGGCCGACGGCTCGGCCGGCATCGACAAGAGCCTCTATAAGGAGACCGTTACGGTCAATCAGTTCCCCGGCATGTACATCACCGCCTACCAGAACTATTCCGACATGCTGGCCGACGACAGCAAGCCGACGGCATCCGGCGTCTGGGGAAATACGATAATCAACGGGCGCACCGACAACTGGACCACCGGCTATAACTACGCCAACACCATCGACAACGCCTACTTCAACTGGTCGCAGTCGCTGGGGCTAAGCCGAAGCTTCCTCAACTGGAATCCCAACCTCTACCTCATCACCATCACGCAGCTTTCCCCCGAGGACGGCAGGACATACAAGATCGGCGACCCCCGCTCGGATTTCATCAACAACAATCTGAGCAATGCGTCGGTCGACGCAGGAAGGGACCAGACCGATGTCTGGAACAACGGCAACAAGACCTACCGCAACAAGACCATCGAGATGGGATTCACTGAGGCTCCGGCCCTCAACGAATCCGGCAAAAGACGCCTGAAGTACTATTATCCCACGATCGAGGGTGAGAGCTCCTACAACATGATCGCCCCGAAACTGCGCATCTGCTCCAGCTACGGCGGCACGTCGGCCTACCTTACCCGTGAGATGTCACGGCGCCGTGCGGCGGCCTATCAGGAGATGGGCTATCTGGCCGGACGCTGGAGGCTCCCGACATTCGGAGAGGTCAACTACATCATCGGCCTCTCCACCCAGAACAAGATTCCGCGCCTGTTCGGCCGCGACAACGGAATATGGTTCTACTGGTGCGCCCATGGCGCGGTAAAGGTGCCCAAGCGCGGCGACACCACCACGAAGGTGGAAATCGTGGCCAATCCATCCGGGGGCGGCAACGACAATTTCCCCGACATATTCTACGGCGACAACTATAAGGACCACGCCCGATTCGTGTATGACGAATGGTACTGGGGCGACATGTCCGAATCCGCAGCAAAGCCCAACGGCAACTCTCTGATTTATCCTTTCACCTGGGGAGACAGGCAAAAGACCAATCCCCAGCCTAATCCGACCTACTGAAGATGAAGAATCCGATGAAACATATCTTTGGCGCGGCGCTCCTCTTTCTCGGAGCGTGTGCGGCCGAGGAGATCCCGATGGCCGATGAAGGAGGCAACGGGTTCGCCTGGGTGGCAGGTGGAAAGGTCACTGTCGAGATCACGCTCGACTCCCCCGCCATGCCTGCGGTGAGCACCCGGTCGGGGCTTTCCGAAAGTCCTGACTACGGTGACCTGCGGCTCTGGCTCGTGGAGTTTGACGACAATGGATCGCCGATGCGCAATACCTTCAAGACCCTCTATACGCCCGACAGCGAGGCACCTGCCTCCGACCGTATAGCCTACCGCGTCACCCTCAACCAGAGCGACCAGCCGCGCATCCTCCACCTCATAGCCCTTCCGAAGAGCGAGACCCTCGACCTGCGCTACGGTGTAGAGGGCTCCCTCATCCCCTCCCTCACCACCTCCGCAGGCACACCGGCCTACTGGCGCCGTCTCGCCTTCCCTTCGGGCTACGCCTCGGAGTCGGGCGGCGTCATCACGCCGGCCAAGGAACTCGACCAGCTCCGCCATGTGGCGCTTGTGCGCAATTTCGCCTGCATCTCGATGGAGGACCGTACCGGAGGCAACTTCATCCTCTCCGGCTTCGCCATAATCAACAATCCGGAAGCCGGCACCATGGCGCCCTACTCCACCTCCGACACATCCTTTCCGGAATTTCTCGGCAACACAGGCGAGACTCTCCCCTATGCCGGAGTGGCCGGGAAGTATTCCGGCGTCATCCCCGCCGGCCTCTCCTTCTTCAATCCGGAGTCGGCCCCGGAGGTGGCCGACGACACCGCGCCCAAATACATGTACGAACGGCCATTCAATTCCATACGCCACACCTACATCCTCATCAAGGGACGCCGTAAGGATGACGCCGCCGACAGCTACTACAAGCTTGACCTCGGCCGCAACGACAGCGACGGAATATTCCGCTACTACGACATTCTGCGCAATTACCGCTACAATGTGGTGCTCAACAGCGTGGGGGCCAAGGGATACTCTTCGGTGGAAGAGGCCGTCAACGGCGTGGTCTACAACAACTTCTCGTTTGACGTAGAGCTATCCGGAATGCTGAATATCTCGGACGGTTCGGAGGTGGTCTACGTGAATTTCACCACAAGCGTCCTTACCTCGCCCGAGGAGCAGACCATTGAGTTCCTTTACCGCTACCGCTCCCTCTCATCGGCGAATCCGACCTACAGCAACGACAATGTCAAGCTGATCGGGCTCAAGGAGGGTAGCGTCATAAAGTCGTACTCCGTAGCCACGTCCGACGACAGCGACGGGTGGCGCCGCATCACCCTGACCTGCCATGCCGCCGAGGCCGAGACGAAGACTCAGTCGTTCACTATCGTAAAGGAGTCCGGACTCGGACGCACGGTCAATCTGATACTGCACCGGAAATGGGACCTGTCGAATCTCCGGCAGTTCGCCGGAACCCTCGCCGACTGGGACGCCTCGACTTCCGGCGCAGGATGGGCCGGGCCCGAGATCGGCGCCGAGATGACGGTGTTCTTCGACATCCCCGACAATCTGCAGGAGTCGATGTTTCCGCTGACGTTCACCCTTGAGGCCGACCGACAGAATGTGGAGAACAATCCCGCCGGCTCTCTCGTGGTGACCTACGGCAACTCCGGATTCTCCGGCATCGACGGACGCCGCATCAAGTACCTGAAGACAATCTCATGGACTGACTACAACGACCTCATGCAGACCTCCGACCCCTATAGCAACGGCACCGTAATCAACAACCCCAACGGCACAGTCACCCATCGGGTGCGCTGCCACCTGAAGGCCATCACGCAGCTGACCGACTATGACTTCACTCAATCGCTGACACGCATTCTGGTGACCAATCCCAACTTCAATGATGCAATCGCCACTTTCATCCGAGTGCAGTGAAAAAAAACACACATAACTATCAATCCCGATTCCCGCCGGAGCCTCCCCACAGGCCTCTGACGGGAATTTTATCATATATATGGCCGTAATAGTCGGATTAGTCGTAAAATTTTTGTAAATTTGTAGCTATCTTAAGATTAGCGGCTTTCATTGACGAGAGCCGCGTGTATCCGACCCTTAACAATAAACCTCCTAAAGACTTCTGATCCATCATGAGACTCCCCGCCAAAATAGTATGCAGCGCCAACGGCACCCTGCAGTTTGAAATCCGTTATCAGGAAAGGCCCTATAGGGTGAAGCTTTATAAATTTCAGGAAAACTTCAACGACGGACAGGAAATCGACGTGGCCATGACCACCCAGGCCAACGGACAGCTTTTCTTCAGGCAGGACCTCAAGGCCCTGATGAGCCAGTTCTATGACCAGGGGGAGCTGTATGAATTCACAGTAAAGCATGATTTCTCCTATAACGGCTATTACGAACTCATTGACGAGCGCGGGCTCCCGTTCCGCCTTGTGGTGCCCAGGAACCTGCGGCTCCTTACAGGCACGGTGGTGCGGTGCCGTGTCACCGGCCTCGATGCCGCCGGATGCCAGCTGAAGCTTGAGGGCGCCGAGTCGGCCGAACGCAAGGTGGCCCCCTATCTCAAGCAGGACTACACGCCCGCACAAAGCGTCGAGCTCGACGCCGATTCCCTTGCGGCCATCATCACCGAGGACCTTTACAAAGACGCCGCTCCGGAATTCGACCTCAGGGAACTGCTCTCGCTTCTTTTCATCAACGACGATTACTTTGACCTGACCGTCAACCGCCGCCTGCTCGCCATAATCCGCCAGTGGAACGCCGACGGGCTCGACTGGGACTCGATCAACAGGCGCCTCCTCGATTTCCGGCGCGACATAATGTATGTGCTCGAAGGCTCGCGCATACTGCTTAAGGAAGAGGAACAGCGGCGCAAGTCGCTGCAGCAGCGTCTGTCGCTGCTTGCCAACAATGTCTCCGGCTATCACCGGGCCGCCGAGAAACTGGCCGGAGGCGACGCCATCGACAAGGTGAACCGCGTGCTCCACAGCCTCAGCACAGCCGGCTACGTCTATGAAGCCGAACGCCAGCTCGACATGATGATGCGCATATTCTCGCTGTCGCGTGAGTTTACCGACCGACATATGTGCGAGGTGTTCAAGATAATCCATAATCCCGAGCGCACCGAGAGCTTCTGGCGCAACGAGCCCTTCCGCAAGGCGTTCATACGCCTGCTCCAGAACTATATCGAACAGTGCCGCGAAGCCACCGAAGGAGACGCCGGATACACCGACGCCAACGTCCGCTCCCTCCTTGAGGCCCTATCCATACAGCTTCTGCTCGCCGACCGCGAGGCCGATGCCGATGTATTTGACTACAACCTGAACCTCTCCACCCTCTACCGCTACGCCTCGCTGCTCCCCACTGCCGTGCCCGCCAACGGCATACGCAACTCCTTCCTGGCGCTGATGGACGTCACCCGCAACCTCAACGGCATATACCTCTGGAACGAAACCAACGCCCACGACCTTCTGGCCTCCAAGCTGACGGCTTCGGGTGTAGGGCTCGAAGGGTTCGACAAATGGTACAATTTCCGTAAGGCCTCGCTCAACCTCACCGATTCAGGCCTGACCCTGATGCGCAACGATGTGAACCGCGACACACTGAAGTCCCTCGAACTGAAAGACGTGGGCGTGTGGCCGAACCTGCGCATCCTTACTCCTGAAAAAATCTCGACCCACGAATCCGACCTCCGGCGCATCGGCGACATGTGGAACGCCATCGAGAAGCAGCTCTTCTCAGAAGAGCGCGTCGCCCCTGTCGGCTCATCCGCCGCCCGGAAGCTCACTCCCGAAAAAGACGACGAATGCTTCATCCGCGTCACACGTATGCTTGACGACGGGCTCTTCGCCGCCGAAATCACCAACGACGACCAGTTTGAGGGCCACGGCGTAATCGCCGCCGACGATATGGTGAAGTATAAGCTCCCCCGCCTCGACGTCAGCCACTTCTGCAATAAGGACGGCGCTCCCTACGTATTCCTCGCAAAGGTAAAGAAAGTAGAGGACGGTGTGCTGCATTTCTCCACTTTCGAGTACTTCGTGGACTATACCCACGAGGAGATACGCAACAACGACGTGCTGCGCTGCATCATCAAGAGCTCCAACCAGTACGGCCTTGTGGGGGTCAGCGAGCGCGGAGACTCCGTGCGCTTCAAGCGTGAAGGGATAGGCGCCACCCTCAAGACCGGCGCGCAGGTCCACGCCAGCTACTGGACGCTGCCCGACAAACTGGAGTCTCCCTATATCGACGGAGCCATCACGGAGGTAATCGAATCCGCACCCTATTTCGACACCGAAGCGGCCTTCCGCACCCTTCTGGCCGATTACAGCTGCCATGAAGTCTATGAGGAACCGGCCGACACGAGGGAATCCAACGAAATCCTCACCGGCGAGGACATGCTCTCCGACAACCGCCTGACGGAAATGATGGTGCTCGTGGAGCGCCGCGCGGCCCTTGAGTCGAACTACACCAAAGCCTACAACCACATCGCCTTCGCCCGGCTGCTGGCGCGCATGACACGCGACGACAAGCGTAGGGAATTCTATGAGACCTGGATGCGTCTCATCTCCATACTCCATTTCTTCGCCGTCAACGGGCGCATCGACGACACGATGCTTGCCGAATTCGAGGCCAACGACCGCTCGCGCTTCGACACCCGCTCGGAGCTTTACCGCCGCTATCTGCAGCTCAAGATAGTGAGCTACAAGGGATTGAGCGGCAAGGAGGAGGAGCTATGGAGGTATATGTCGGACGGCGACGCCGATGCGCGCGGCCTGGCAAGCTATGTCCTGGCCTACAACATCATGGCCAACACCGCCTCGGCATCCGCACTCGGCGAGATCGACGACCGTATCAACAATCTGCTGCACGTGCAGGGACGCAAGTCGACCCTGCATCATTTCGGAGCCGAAGACAAGACGCATGAGTTCAAGACCTCCCTCATCTTCCCGCCCAACAACCATATGCGCCCCAATCCGGAGGTGCAGTCAAAGGAAATAATGAAGGAGCTCTGCGCCCTGCTCAATGCCGACGGAGGCACCCTCTATCTCGGCGTCAACGACTACGGTATGGGCGTGGGCATAGAGAACGACCTGTCATACAAGGATTTCAACGGTAGCGAGGACAAGTACGACCTCTATTTCCACAAGGCCGTATGTACCATACTGGGCCGCGATGTCGACGCTTATGTCAACGGCAGGTTCGAGACCAAGGGGGGAAAGCGCATCTATACCGTGGAAGTGAAGCCTTACTACGCGGCTCCCGTTATGGTGGACGGCATCATCTACGAGCGCCACGGATCGTCGAAGCTCCCCTTCCATGACCCGGAGGACATCCGCCGCTTCAAGGAGCGCCGCAACGAGGAGCGTCTGGCACACTCCTCAGCCACCGCCCAGGCCCGGGCAGCGGCTGAGGAGACTGCTCCCGCGACACCCGCCACTACCTCCGCTACCGCTCCCGCTAAATCCACTCCCGCCAGGACAGCGCCGGCTCCGGCCTTCAATCCCGAGAAGATAGCCACACGCCATACCCGCCCGGTATGTCCGGCCTCCTTCGAGGCGGATCCCTCCGTGATAAGGTACCTGCAGCTGCTCCGCGAGGAATTCATGATGATTCCGGAATTCTACGGCTACAGCGACGACGACAAGGAAACCCTGCTGACCCTTCCGCTCACCGAAGAGGACGAGCGCAAGTACCTTGTGCTCGGATACGCCGACGGCACCGTGGCCGCCGTGCCTATGAAACTCCTTTTCGACAAGGAGGACTATCAGGCCGGCAAGCGCTTCACCGACGCGCAGCTCATATTCGCCGACATACTCAGCGACTCGGAGGCTCTCATGACCATCTCCGACAATAAGAAGGGGAATATATTCATACGCGCCGACTATCCGGCCGGCCTATGCCAGACGGGCGGAATGCGCCAGGGAGGCGAACGGCTGTTCAATACCCAGCAGGTAAGCTACCGCTATGACGTGATCGATGAGCTGAAGCGCCTAAAATACAGCGACCTGTTCGGGCGCAACGCCAAGGACTGCGGAAAGCCCGTCGACCTCACCGGACGCGACCGCGTAGCGGCCGACCTTGTGCGCGACGGCTTCATCTCCCTCTGACCTGTCACGTGACGTCCACGGTGCGCTGACGACTCCCCTTCTCTCCTTTCAGCGTGCTGACGCCCCTTTCTATCCATTGCCCCGGAGGGGCATTACTATCACGGTAACGCATAACCATCATCGATGACAACCAAAGAAATCTTCAAGTGCATCCTGGCGGGGGTTTTCATATCCATCGCCGGGATGGTCTATCTTCGCGTCGGCGGAATGGCCGGCGCCGTTCTTTTCGCTTTCGGACTGCTGGCTGTGGTGAGCTGGCAGCTATGGCTGTTCACCGGCCGCTCATACATGGTGTGGCGCAAGGGGCACCTTCTCCTTGCCGGATGTCTTTTCTTCAATCTCGTGGGATGCCTCCTTACCGCACTCGCCGTATGGAACCCTGAGATAGGCTCCACAGCCGAGGGGATAATCGCCACCCGTCTGGGACAGGGGGCCCTGAAGTGCGGCCTGCTCTCAATCGGGTGCGGCATCATAATGACCACCGCAGTGACCCGCGCCAAGGAGCAGGGGAACTGGTGGCCCCTGCTTTTCGGCGTCCCGGTATTCATAATGTGCGGCTTCCCCCACTGCATCGCCGATGCCTTCTACCTCTTCACATGCCGCCCCTCCTTCCTGNTGGAGAACCTTCCGGCCATCCTGGCCTTCTACCCCTCCATCGTGCTGGGCAACTATCTCGGCTGCAACGCCTACCGCCTTGCCGGATAAGCGTCAGCTCCCGGTAAATGGTCCGAAATCTACNCCCTAAGTCATTTTTTCACAAAAAGATGCCGGAATCCGGGATTTTTTTCCGATATTTGAAGTCGGAAAGGATATACGGATGTAAAGGGGTGTTTCCGCCTAAGTGCTCTTNGAAATCGACGGGCATATACATGGCCGCATGGCCCGACCGCAGAGGCGCCTGATGGCGTCTGGTTTTAAAAGCCATGGATAGCGTCTGGTTTTAAAGCGATACTTAGCGCCTCAATCATATCATATATCGTTATGAAGAGAATCATCATTATCGGCGCATCATCAGGACTGGGAATGGAGATAGCCCGGGAATTCGCCGAATTAGGATGGCGTGTCGGCATAGCCGCGCGCCGGAAGAACCGCCTTGAGGAACTGCGCGATGAGTTTCCCCGCCTTATGGAAGTCGAGGCGCTTGATGTGGAGGCTCCCGACGCCCCGGCACGCCTGCATAACCTCATCGACTCGCTCGGCGGAATGGATGTGATTCTCTACGCCGCCGGTACCGGATGGTACAATCCCCGCCTGTACCCTACCGTCGAACAGCAGACAGTGGCCGTCAACGTGCGCGGCTTCACCCAGATCATAGATACAGCGTATCATTATTTCGTCGATACCAATACCCCCGGCCGAATAGCGGCGATCACATCGGTGGCCGGCACAAAGGCCCTCGCCGTGAGTCCGGCCTACAGCGCCTCGAAACGCTACCAATGGAATTATCTTGAAGCCCTCGACCAGCTGGCGCATTCGTGCGGGCACAATGTGAGGTTTACCGACCTCCGTCCCGGTTTCATGGATACCGCCCTGCTTGCCCAGGACCCGAAAAGCGCCGACCTCCCGATGATGATGGGCGTGGAGTACGCCGCCGCGAAAATAGTCAAGGACATCATACGCGGACGCAGGATATCCTATATCGACTGGCGCTGGCATGCGCTTTGCGCCATGTGGCAGTGCATACCCAATTGCCTCTGGCGCCGTGTGAAGGTATTATTTTAAGTAGTCACCGCAGCAGCATATGGTCGGGCAGGCGCGCAAGCGTCTGCCCGATGTGCAACTTCCGGCGTAAGCAAATGCCTTTCCCCCGTATGCCATTTCCATCTCCCTCAGTCGCTTTTCGATACGCAGGCGTTCCGGACGAAAGAATTGGTTTACTTCCGAGAAAGGGATTTCCTTTTCATCGGGTATAATCTTGGTAGCTACTAAAAGTACCCGGGCGTACTGCCGCAGTTCCGACATCGTATCATGAGAAAACGGAGGACAGACCCATACCTTGCCATAATTCCGGCATTCTTTGCAATACTTTATAAAACACTCGGAATTACTGAATCTCCGGATGTATTCCTCTGTGGAGACGGTAACTGTAAAATCCTGTACCTGATATGTAAATTTCATTTCCTGTTCTGCCATAGCAATTCTTCAAAGCTCAAATCCGGAGACGAGAATAATCTTTGTATATGCCCGCTATTCACCATTTCTGTTACTGAAAGATGATGAAGCGCACCATCGTCTACCAGAGCGATACTGTCACACATACGAAGTGCCACATCCAGCTCATGTGTGGAGAACAGAATACATTTGCCGTTGACGTGTGCAAGGATGCGGAGAAGCGAGACGAGTTCATAGCGGTTGGGCATATCGAGGAAGGAGGTGGGTTCGTCAAGNAGCATTNNNGGTGTGTCCTGNGCCAAAGCCCGTGCNATCATNATACGCTGACATTCTCCGTCGCTCATGGTGTCCATTGTACGCCCGGCATAACTCTCCATACCTACAGAGTGAATGGCATCCATCACAATGTGTCTGTCGATGTCCTGCATCCTGCCTATCCAGTTGGTGTACGGGGCGCGACCGATGGCTACGACATCCTCACAGCGCAGATTGGGAATCCGTGTGAGTTTTGTGGTAACAAACGCGAGAGACTTGGCGAGTCCTCCGGGAGAGAGTGAACGTATATCCTTGCCCTCTAGTATTATATCTCCCGAATATTGTCTGTTCAATCCGGCAATGGCTCTCAGAAGGGTCGATTTGCCTGAACCGTTGCGTCCGATAAGAGCAGTCAGTTGTCCTTTTCCGAAAGATGTATTCACCTTGTCGAGCAGGGTACGGAAGCCGAAGCCTATTGAGAAATCCTTGAGATGTATCATGCGGTAACGGATTTGTTGCGAAGCACCACCCATACTACCACGGGGATACCGAGCAGTGCGGTAATAGCATTGACAGGCAGTGTGAATAACTTGGAAACGAGGTCGCAGAGCAGCAGGACTGACGCGCCGGTAAGAACCGTACCGGGAATGAGGATACGATGGTCGCTGTTGTCAAAGAGCATCCTCGTGACGTGTGGCATGGCGAGACCGATAAAGCCAATGGGGCCACAGAAGGCTGTTACCGTTCCTGCAAGCAATGTAGTTGACAGGAACAGAAGTCCACGGGAGCGCCGGATATTCAGTCCCATAGTGACGGCATATTCCTCGCCAAAAAGGAG
>JAAVCH010000006.1 GCA_014802425.1 Bacteroides sp. | reverse complement strand
GGGCGTTCGAGTCGCCTCACCCCGACAGCAATCAGGGCGGAATCCTTTCGGATTCCGCCCTGCTTCGTTTTAAAGCTTCAGGTGATTTTTGATATTCCGAGAATTCGCTTAAAGCTTCAAGAAATTCGCTTTAAAGCTTCAGGGCCCCGTGGCATATCTTCTAATGTATGCCACGGGGCCCTGTCACAGTATCATAGGAGTCATCGCATCAGAGGGGGCACGGCCTCAGAGGCCGAACTCCTTGCGGATGGCATCGACGTAGTCGGTCTTCTCCCAAGTGAAGAGCTCCACCTCACGGGTGATGGGCTCGGGGTCATAGCCTGACTTGAAGGTCTTAGTCATCTTCTCGGGGCGACGTCCCATATGGCCGTAGGCGGCCGTCTCAAGATAGATGGGATTGCGGAGCCGGAGGCGTTCCTCGATGGCTTTGGGCCGCATGTCGAATATACGGCTCACCTTCTCGGCTATTTCGGCGTCGGTGAGGGGCACGTTGGCGGTGCCGTAGGTATCGATGAAGAGGCTTACGGGACGGGCCACACCGATGGCGTAGGCCACCTGCACGAGAACCTCGCGGGCCACACCCGCAGCCACAAGGTTCTTGGCGATATGGCGGCATGCGTAAGCCGCCGAGCGGTCGACTTTGGAAGGGTCCTTGCCGGAGAACGCTCCGCCGCCGTGGGCGCCGCGTCCGCCGTAGGTGTCGACTATTATCTTGCGGCCCGTGAGGCCTGTGTCGGCATGAGGACCTCCGAGCACGAACTTGCCCGTGGGATTGACGTGGAGCACAAGATCGCCGTCAAAGAGCGCCTGCACATCCTCGGGGAGCTTGGCCTTCACGCGTGGAAGCAGCACCTCCTCTACATCGCGGCGGATTATGGAGAGCATCTCCTTATCGGCCTTGGCCCGGGCCTCGGCGGAGTCATCGGCCGGACGCACAAACTCATCGTGCTGCGTGGAGACCACGATGGTGTGTATGCGCACCGGGCGGCGGGTCTCGGAATCATACTCCACGGTGACCTGGCTCTTGGCGTCAGGCCGGAGGTAGGACACAGTCTTTCCTTTACGCTCGTAGCTCATTTCCTTTCCTTCGCGGCGGATGTCGGCGAGCTCCTGGAGCAGCAGGTGGGAAAGCTCAAGGGTGAGAGGCATATAGTTGGCCGTCTCATCGACGGCATAGCCGAACATCATGCCCTGGTCGCCGGCGCCCTGAAGCTCATTGAGGTCAGCCGCCTCATCCTTACGGCTTACACCGCGGTTGATGTCGGGACTCTGCTCATGGATGGCCGAAAGAAGGCCGAGGGAGTCGGCGTCAAACCGATACGCGCCACGGTTGTACCCGATACGGTTGATAACGTCGCGCGTCACGCCAGGCACATCTACATATGCTTCGCTGGTCACCTCGCCGGCCACGACCACCTGTCCGGTGGTGCAGAGCGTCTCCACAGCCACATGGCTCTGCGGATCACGCGCCAGGAACTCGTCGAGGAGTGCGTCAGAAATCTGGTCTGACACTTTGTCGGGGTGCCCTTCGGACACCGATTCAGACGTGAATAGATAGTTCATAAAAAGATTTGATATTACATTAAAATCCCTCCCGGATGCATTACAGGGGGAGAATGATTTTCATAGAGTCGTCAGGAGCTCCGATCATGGCCCAGAAGATAAGGGTAAGCAGGCCGGCGAGCAGGAAGTTGAACCGGCTGAGGGTGCCGAGATACCGAAGCTTGCCGATACGCGCTCCGGGGATCGAGGCGCCGATGAATGTATTGAGCGCGAACGCGAACACAAACGGCAGCATGCACTTGAACGGACGCTGGATATGAAGCGCCATCGTCATCCACACTATGATGCCGACCGCCAGGGCACCCCCTATTATCACAAGCGCCGCAACGCCCTTCTTGCCGATGCGGCCGGCCGTGTTGCGAATCCGCCCCTCCGACGCCAGATATGCCTCGAGACCGGAAATCCAGTGGGATGTCATGACCAGCAGACCCATCGCCACACTCAGGAAGAGGGCCGGAGCCATATCGTAGAACGCCCAGGTCATGGCCTCATGCTGGGCCTGCACCATGCAGGTTCCTATCACACCGACGGGACCGAACGTAAGAAACGAGAACAGTATCGAGACCGGAGTCCGGTAAAGCCTAGGGCCGAGTATCATGAGATACACTATACCGTAGACCCCCACGCCGGCGAGCAACGCATACAGGCGCGTGTTGGATCCCAACGCTATGACCAGACCTATCATGACCGAGAACAGCAGACAGGCCGTGCTCGCCTCGCTCAACACCCGGGTCTGCACCGGATACTCGTCAAGGCTGTTGGCAAGTATCGATGGTTTCTGACCTGACTTCTGCGCCCGAAGCGCCTGATTATAATGGAAGAAGTAGCTGAAGCCCAGCTGGCAGGACACGGCGAACAGGAGGCACATGACGGCGATGGGCCATTCCATGTTGCCGCGCAGCACGGCCGCGCCGGTACCGGCCAGTACCGAACCGGCTCCGAGCGGCAGCAACTCAAAGCTGCCCTTTTGTCTGACGAACTTTACGATATCCATAGTAACGGGAGTTTTGAGGGGAGGATTTACGGCACAGGCTTACTTTATCGTGTACATCACGACGAAGAGGCTGCTAGCGCCGATGAACATCCAGAGAGTGAGGGCCTGCACCAGCGGACGCACGCCGACCGAGCGGATGACCTTCATGCTGAGGCCGGCGCCGATGGCGAAGAGCACGGCGATAAGGCACTGTCTGGCGACGGCGTAGAGGAAGTCATAGACCGGTCCCATGACGGGCATCCAGGCCTGCGGGGTATAGGTGAAAATGACCATCGCCAGCACGAAGTAAAGGATAAACCAGGGTATATTGATTTTCGCCTTACCCTCGCTGACGGATCCGCCCTGACGGCGTGCGGCCATGCGGGGATAGTACCACATGGTGAAGAGCGCCAGCGGGATGATCCACAGGGCGCGGGTACACTTGATGAGTGTGGCCAGGTCGCATGCCTCGGGACCGTAGGCGGCGCCGGCGCCCACGACGCTGCTGGTGTCATGGATCGCTATGGCGGCCCATGTGCCGAACTGAGTCTGGCTCAGTCCGAAAAGATGGCCCAGCGGAGGGAAGATGAAGAGGGCTATGGCGTTGAGGATGAAGATGACGCCGAGCGATACGGCCATCTCGTTCTGGTCGGCCTTCACCACCGGGCCTACTGCGGCTATGGCGCTGCCGCCGCAGATGGCCGTGCCGGCCGATATGAGGTATGAGGTCTTGTCGTTGATACGCATGTAGCGTCCCAGCAATACACCGATCACCATCACGGCGATGACACTGACCACGGTGAAGACCATGCCGTCGGCCCCGCTCTGCAGGCTCTTTATGAGGTTCATGCCGAAGCCAAGGCCCACGACCGACGCCTGAAGCAGCGTCTTGGAGAGCACTTTGTTGACCTTCGGATACGGAGTGCCGAAGATGAGGGCGAACACCAGACCGAGCGCCAGTCCGACAGGCGCGGTGACGAGGTTGACGCCGAACACAGCCTTAAACGGGAAGAACACTACCGCGAGGAGCACCCAGTAGAGGATGCGGCCTATGCGGGTCTTGGAATCCGCCGGGGTTCCGGCAGGAGTTTTGCTGTCTTTCATTTCTTACAGGGTCAGTATACAGTTTCGATAGGCCGGCGCTTCAGTGACGCTGACCGAAACACCGTGACGCGCCGGACACATAAGTCCGACACCATAATTAAACCGCAAAAATAATACATATCCCTGAGAAAACCTAAACCCTCCCCCCGAAATTAAAGGAAATTAAGCAATAGACCCCGCGATGACCGTAAACGGTCATCGCGGGGTCTGACGTACCCTGAGCCGGGATCGAACCGGCACGGATTGCTCCACTGGTGTTTGAGACCAGCGCGTCTACCGATTCCGCCATCAGGGCTTGCGGATGCAAAGTTAGCTATTTTTTGCGGGCTTTGCAAATCCGGCCTTAAATTACTTGCCGCCGCAGAGGAGGGGCGGGAGGCTTTACTCGTAGGATATCTTCGTCTTGCGCACGATATGCCAGCAACCGTCCTGAAAGGAGGCCGTGCCGGCCTGGAGGGTACGGATGGATGAGGCGTCGTCGGTAGCGAGGATATCGGCGGCCGTACAACCCCCGGCGAGGAAGTGCTCGGGATTGTCAAGGCAACGCCCTATGACTTCGGCGTCCTGAAGCACCTTGAAGGAGCCTACATAGCCGTCGGAGGTACGGAGTACGAAGACGGTCTTGTCAGCCACAGGCTGACGGTCGGCACGCACGAACAGTCCTTTCTGATTCACACGGCCCAGATATATCTCACGTTCCCCTTCGGAAGCCGATGCCGGGGGGGCAGGCGCCAAAGCGCTCTCCGCAGGCCGGGATGCGGGCGCGGACACAGAGGCCGATGCGGCGGAAGCTGCGGCGGCCGACGCGGCGCGCAGTCTCCCCTTGAGAGCCTCTATCTCACGGCGGGCCTGGGCGAGGTCGGATTCCAGACGCCCGTTCTCTTCACCCAGGCGCAGGCATTCCTCACGAAGCTCCGCCATCTCGCGATTCACGGTAGTCTTATCCCTGACCGGAGCCGGGAGCGACGCCGGAGCGGAGGGGCGCTCCTTGCGGCGTACCGCCGCGGCGGAGAGCACTTCGGGCTCATCGTCGACGTTATCTTCATCCGCTCCGGAGCGTTCTGACTGCTGCATGGTCTTGGAGGCGAAGATCACGAGCCACACCACGATACCCACCAGTATCACCAGGGCCACGATATAGATCCACGTGCCTCCGCTCCCCTTATGCTCGCGCGGAGCCGTGAGGGCGGTTTCCTCGGCGATCGCCGACTCGGCGGCAGCCAGTTCGGAGCTGATTTCCTGCGCGTCGGGGAGCGGATTGGCTCCGGTGGGGGCGACTTCCGCAGCGGCAGGAGCGGCGGCGGCAGGCGCCGACGCGGGCGCGGGCTCAGCCGGAGCGGCGGGAGCAGCCTCGGCGCCGGCAGGAACGGCGGGAGCGGCCTCCGGCTTGGCTTCGGCCGCAGGTGCGGGCGCGGACACGTTCATGGCGGAGAGCTTGCTCTGCACACGCTTACGGGCTACCTTGCCCTTGGCGACAAGGCCGGGGGAGTTAAAGAACGTGGTGCCCCAGTACTCCACGAGTTTCGCCTTGTCCCAGCCGGCATAATCGGACGGCACGGCGACATTCTTGAACGTCTTGAGGTTGTTGCGCTCAGTGTCGGTCTTGATTTTTTTCTCCAGCTGGGCCATGGTGGTGGGGACGGTACCCTCCTCAAGATAGCCGGAGCCGTCGTTGGCATAGCGGAGATACCACAGGGCCGTAATCGTGCGGGCCTGTTCCATCTCTTTTTGGGTGACGCCCTCAGCGGTGAAGGCCACGCTCCCAAGGAGCGCGGCCACCATGAGCGCCACACCCTTGAAAGTGTGACGTATAGTCATATATCTATGAGTTCGGTTTTCGATTTTGCTTGATATAGGTTTCAGAAAGTGATTGCCTTGCAGGGATATGTTGACTTACGGGGAGGGATCACTCCTCCTCTTCCTTCATGTTGTGGAATACGTTCTGCACGTCGTCGTCGTCCTCAAAGCGTTCGAGAAGCTTCTCGATGGTCTCGCGCTGTTCGGGAGTCACTTCCTTATAGTCGGTCGGGATACGCTCGAACTCGGCGGACACGATTTCCACATTGTTGTCCTCCAGGAATTTCTGAAGATTGGAGAACTGGTCGAACGCGCCGTAGATTACCCATTCCTCCTCATCGGCCTCGAGTTCAGCCTCGAAGTCCATGAGCGACAGCTCGAATTCCTCCTGGTCCATGCCGGCGGCGGGCTTGATGTGGAATACGCTCTTGTGGTCGAAGAGGAAAGAGAGCGAGCCCTGAGTGCCGAGCGAGCCGCCATGCTTCGTGAAGTAGGAGCGGACGTTGGCCACGGTGCGCTGGTTGTTGTCGGTGGCGGTCTCCACCACGATGGCTATGCCGAAGGGACCGTATCCTTCGTAGACGATTTCCTTGTAGTCGGAAGCGTCCTTGTCGGTGGCCTTCTTGATGGCGCGCTCAATCGTATCCTTAGGCATGTTGGCTGCCTTGGCGTTGTGGATAAGCACTCGCAGGCGGGGGTTCATCGCGGGATCCGGACCACCGGCCTTGGCGGCGATGGTGATTTCCTTACCTATGCGGGTGAATGTACGGCTCATATTGCCCCAGCGCTTGAGCTTGCGGGCTTTACGGAATTCAAATGCTCTTCCCATAGGAATATATTGTTTCTTTTCTGTTATGTTGATTTCAGTAGTGCGTGCCGCACGGCTCAGCGGAGCTCGGCACCGGTGTTCTTTTTAACTGAGTCGATGATCTTGGCCATTACGGCGTCGATCTGCTTGTCGTTGAGGGTCTTCTCATCGTCCTGAAGGGTCATGGCCACAGCATAGGATTTCTTGCCTGCGGGGAGGTTCCTGCCTTCATAGACGTCAAAGAGCCATACCTTGCGCAGCAGCTTGCGGTCGGCGCGGCGGATGGCCTCCTCCACTGCGGCAAAGCTCACGGAGGAGTCGAGAAGCAGGGCGAGGTCGCGGCGCACGGGCTGGGTCTTTGGCAGGGGCGCGTAGAGGGTCTCCGCCTTTGCGGCAAGCCTGTAGAGCTCGTCCCAGTCGAATTCCGCGTAGGCCACCTCATCCTCAAGGTCAAAGCGCTTGAGCTGGGTGCGGGCCACGAGTCCGAGTTCTCCGAGGGTCTTGCCCGAGCGGGTGGCCACAACGAGGCGCGCCGAGAAGATGGCGTTGGAATCCTGGGTGTATTTCAGGGCCGACGCAGGAATGCCGAGACGGCGGAGCATATTCTCCACCACACCCTTGAGGTCGAAGACAGTGGCCTTTGCCGCGGTGGCGTTCCAGCCGGGCACAGTGAAGCGTCCGGTGAGCCAGAGGCCGAGGTGCATGTGCTCGCTGTAGCCGGCGAGCGGACGCTCTGGATTGGTGCCCGTCTTCGAGGGGTCGCAGGCATAGACGTTGCCGAACTCGTAGAGCCGGAGGTCGGCCTCCTTGCGGTTGACGTTATGGGCGATGGTCTCCAATCCGCCGTAGAGCAGGGTCTGGCGCATAAGCGAGAGGTCGCCGCTGAGCGGATTCATTATCTTCACGGCCGAGGTTTCGGGATAGACCTCGTTGTTTTCATAATAGGAGGCGGCGGTCAGGGAGTTGTTGAGGATTTCCATGAATCCCTGCGCCGTAAGGGAGTCACTGACGTTCTGCTGGAGGGAGTAGCTGAAATCGGTGTCGCCCCGGCGGGAGAGGTTGGCGTGCATTTCGGTGCCGAACTCCACATTATTGTAGCCATAGATGCGGAGGATTTCCTCCACCACGTCGCAGGGACGTGTGACGTCCACCCGGTAGGTGGGCACGCGGAGACGGAGCACATCGGGGTTTTCCGTGGGAGCCACACTGAATTCAAGCGCCTTCAGGATGCACATGAGGAGGGCGTCCGGGATGCGCTTGCCTACGAGACGCGCGCAATAGTCGAGCGAGAAATCGATCTGCACCGGCTCCACGGGATCGGGATAGTAGTCCACGACCGGCCCGCAGACCTCGCCCCCGGCGAGCTGCTGCACGAGGATGGCGGCCAGACGGGCGGCATAGAGGGTGATGTTGGGATCGGTGCCGCGTTCGTAGCGGAAGCTGGCGTCGGTGCTGAGGCCGTGGCGGCGCGCAGTGCGGCGCACGCGGGTGGGATTGAACCATGCGCTCTCGATGAAGATGGAGGTGGTGTTCTCGGTCACACCCGAGTCAAGGCCTCCGAAGACTCCGGCGATGCACATCGGGCCTTCGGCGTCGCATATCATCATGTCGGCGTCGCTTAGCTTGCGCTCGACTCCGTCGAGAGTGGTGAACGGCGTGCCGTCCGGGCATGTGCGCACCACTACCTTCCCACCCCGGATGCGGTCAAGGTCGAAGCAATGCAGGGGCTGCCCGAGGCCGAGCAGGATGAAGTTGGTGATGTCGACTATATTGTTGATGGGACGCTGGCCGGTGGCGGTCAGCAGGTTTTTAAGCCATTCGGGTGATTCGGCCACCTTCACGCCGCGGATGGTGATGCCGGAGTAGCGGCCGCATCCTTCCTTGTCGAGCACCTCTACGGCGACTCCGCAGTCAGGGCGGTCGATGGCGAAGGCGTTCTCATCGGGGAGATGCACTTCGGGGAGCACCGACTTGTCGTCGTTCTCGAAGAGCACCCTCCAGAGATGGGCCTTGAGGTCGCGGGCGCACCCGTAGTGGCTTGCGGCGTCGACACGGTTGGGGGTCAGCTCCACTTCGAGGCAGTAATCGCTCTCGACATTGAAGTATTCAGCGGCAGGGGTGCCGGGGGCCACCGTGTCGGGGAGCACCATTATTCCGTCGTGGCTCTCCCCTACTCCGATTTCGTCTTCGGCGCAGATCATGCCGAACGACTCGACGCCGCGGATCTTCGACTTGCGGATCTGGAATTCCTTGTCGCCGTCATATAGGGTGGTGCCGACCGTGGCCACGACCACCGTCTGTCCGGCGGCCACGTTGGGCGCGCCGCACACTATCTGCACCGGAGCGTCCTGACCGAGGTCGACTGTAGTGATGTGGAGATGGTCGGAGTCGGGATGGTCGACGCAGGTAAGCACCTTGCCCACGACGATGCCGCGCAGGCCGCCGCGGATGCTTTCCACTTCCTCGACATTGTCGCATTCCAGGCCAAGCGAGGTGAACACAGCCGCCAGCTCGCGCGGCGAGTATGGAAATTCAATGTAGCGTTTGAGCCACTTGTATGAAATATTCATATGAAAAGTTTGTTGTAGTCGGAGGGGTCATGCGCTCCATGGGCTCCCCGAAGCGGGGACTACGGGAGCTTCCATACGCCCGATTCTGCAAAATTAATAAAATTTCGCGTGTTGACAAAGGGCGCATATCGGCCAAAGGCCGGGCGCGACGACGCCGGCTCACTGACTGACCGACAAAATTAATGAATTTCCGCCGCAATAAAAAATATTAGTTGTAAGCACGGATAATTTTTCTTAAATTTGCACTCAGAGGCATTATGCCCATCACTCATCCGATATGAAAATCCACCACGAAGGCACCAACATACTCATACTCCTGTTTATAGTGCTGCTGGCGATCAACGCGCTGGTATGGCTCTTCCTGCCCCCATGGATTCTGCCTGCGCTGTGCTCGGCGTTCTCGCTGCTGGTGTATTCGTTCGTATTCAACTTCTTCCGGTGCCCCAACCGTGTCTATCACGGCGACTCCACCGACCTGGTGGTAAGTTCGGTCGACGGCCGTGTAGTGGCCATTGAGCGTGTCTACGAGCCGGAGTTCCTCAAGGCTGAGGCCATAATGCTGTCGGTGTTCATGTCGCCGCTCAATGTGCATGCCAACTGGTTCCCCACCTCAGGCGTTGTAAATTATGTACGCCATCACAACGGACGCTTCCTCGGGGCCTACCTTCCCAAAAGCAGCACCGAGAACGAGCGGAGCACCATCGGCATGACAGCCGACTGCGGCGCACGCCTTACAATCCGCCAGATAGCCGGAGCGATGGCCCGGCGCATCGTCACCTACGCCTATGAGGGCGAGCGCGCGCAAATCGACGCCCATCTGGGCTTCATCAAGTTCGGCTCCAGAGTCGACATCTATCTCCCGCTCGATGCCGAAATACTCGTAAGTATGGAGCAGACCACCCGCGGGGGCCTGACCCCCGTCGCACGATTAAAACCCGCATATAATGAATCAACTACGACGTAACATACCCAATCTCGTCACCTGCGTCAACCTGACAGCCGGATGCGTCGCCATCATCCTTGCCTCACGCGCCTCAGAGCTCATCGACGGCCTTCAGGCATGGCGCTGGGCCTGCATCGCCATCGGAGTGGCGGCAGTGGCCGACTTCCTCGACGGCTTCATGGCCCGGCTGCTCCACGCCTACTCTCCCGTGGGCAAAGAGCTCGACTCCCTTTCCGACCTCGTCAGCTTCGGTGTGGCGCCCGCGATGCTCATATTCCATCTGCTCCACACCTCGGACGCCTCATGGACAGCATGGACCGCACTGCTGATTCCGGTGCTGGGCGCCATCCGCCTCGCCAGATTCAATGTCGACACACGGCAGACGTCGAGCTTCATCGGACTGCCTATTCCCGCGAACGCTATTTTCTGGATAGGCTACGTGGCCATGGCTTCGGCAGGATATCCGGCCATGCTCACCCCGGCGGTCGCGATTCCAGCCATAGTGCTCGAATCGCTGCTGATGGTGCTCCCGATCAACCTTTTCTCTTTAAAGTTCAAGAATTACCGCATACGCGGCAACGAGCCCCGATGGCTCCTGATTTTCGGCTCGGCGGCGCTCGTATGCTTCCTCGGAGTGCCGGGGTTGGTATGGGTCATCGTGCTCTACCTGCTGCTGTCGGCTTGTTTCCACAAGGCTTGATACCATGACTTTCCTTATCGTACTTATAGTCCTTGTGCTTGGCTGGTATATTTTCGGCACGAAAATCAAGGCCTGGCTTCAGGGGATGATGATCCGCCGCATGGAGGACAGCATCCGCAAGGGAATGGGCATGCCTTCCCGCAAGGAGGAGGAGAAAGCCCGCCGCCGTGCCGAGAAGGAGGCCCGCAAGCACACCGCAGGCGCCTCTCCGTCAGGCTCGGCCTCGGCGGCATATTCCGCTCCCACGGGCCATATCATACCTCCGGAATACGCCGAGGATGTGGAATACACCGAATACCGCGAATATTCCGAAACCATCGATATAACTGCCGCCCGGGAGGCAGGCGGCAACACCCGTGTAAAGGTGGAGAGTCAGGTGTCGGACGCCGAATATATCGAAATCAAGGAATGAAGACTCTTTATGTAAGTGATCTGGACGGCACGCTTTTCAGCTCCGAGATTCGGATTTCGGAGCGTTCGGCCGACATGCTCAACCGCGCCATCGACTGCGGGGCGCTATTCACAGTGGCCACGGCCCGCACGCCGGCCACACTCGGGATGCTGCTGCGCGACGTACACCTGCGGCTCCCGGCCATCGTCATGACCGGCGCCACCATGTGGGACCGCTCCACCGGACACTACCTCAACACCCATTACTTCCTCCCCGGCCAGGTGGAGGAAATCCGCCGGATATACAGGGAGTACGGGATGTCGTCGTTCATGTACACGCTGTCCGACGACATGATAAAGGTCTACCATCAGGGTCCGCTCTCCGACATGGAGCGCGACTTCATCGCCGAACGCCGCCACAATCCATACAAAAAAATAATGGTGGACTATGACGAGCACAGCGACATACCTCCCTATCCGGAGGACGGGGTGCTCTTCTTCGCCATGCAGCCTTCGGAAAAGGGGCATCCCGCATTCGAGGCGCTGAAGGGCCTGGAGGGTATAAACCCGATGTTCTACAACGACGCCAACCACCCCGAGATAGCCATGATAGAGGCGTTTCCGGCCGGAGCCACAAAAGCCAAGGCCATACGCAGGCTGGCCCATGAGACCGGAGCGGAGAGAATCGTGGCATTCGGCGACAACTTCAACGACCTCCCGATGCTGCATGAGGCGGATGTGGCCGTAGCCGTGGGCAACGCCATTCCCGAGGTGCGCGAGGCCGCGGACATAGTCATCGGCCATCACGACACAGACGCCGTGGCGGAGTTCATCCTCACCGATTTCATGGAGTCGCGCCCGCCGGTACAGACCCGCCTTTTCTCCCTCTGAAAAAATGAGGAAAATCTCGATCTACGACAATCAGCGCACCGGAAAGCTGATATTCCTGGCCATATCGCTGACTGCGGTGGTGGCCGTGATGCTCATCTCCAACAACCTCGTCAAGGCCCTCGCCCAGCAGGAACGCGAGCGCATGAACATCTGGGCGCAGGCCACAGAACGCCTCGCCCAGGCCGACGCCAATGCCGATTTCGAGTTTCTGCTCTCTATCATCGAGCAGAACAACTCGATACCGGTGCTTGTGGCCGATCAGGACTTCAACATCCTCGAATACCGTAATTTCCGGCTCCCCGACCGCGACGACGACGCCTCGCCGGGCTTCGAGCAACTGAGCGAGAAAAACCGCCTTTACCTCATAAGCCGCCTGAAATCGACAGGCGGCGACATACCGCTCCACATAATGGCCGCCCGTAACGACCATTTCATCGAGGTCAAGGTATACGAAGACACATTCCAATACATCTATTACGAGGATTCAATCCTGCTGAGAAGGCTCAGCTGGTATCCCTACGTACAGCTCGGAGTGATGGTGGTGCTGCTGGCCATAATCTACTGGGCGGTGCTCTATACGAAGCGCGCCGAGCAGAACCGCGTGTGGGTGGGACTGTCGAAGGAGACGGCCCACCAGCTCGGCACCCCGATTTCGTCGCTCATGGCATGGAGCCAGTACCTGGAGGCCACGGGAGCGGATCCGGAGGTGACAAGGGAAATCGACAAGGATGTGCGCCGGCTGTCGGTCATCGCCGACCGCTTCTCCAAAATCGGGTCCGCTCCGGAGCTTCATCTTGAATACCTCAACGATGTGGTGGGCTCCTCGCTCGACTATATGAAGAACCGGGTCTCGGGCAAGGTGAAGATCTCGATGCACCTCGACCACGACGACCACGGCGTGCGCCTTTCGCGTCCGCTGTTCGAGTGGGTGATGGAGAACCTCACCAAAAACGCCGACGACGCCATGGAGGGGGAACGCTCGATCGACATCACCACCGGCGCCGACCGCAACACGGCCTACATCGAGATACGGGACACGGGAAAGGGAATCGCACGCAAGAACTTCAACAATGTGTTCAAGCCCGGCTACACCACCAAGAAACGCGGCTGGGGACTGGGGCTCACACTCGTGAAGCGCATCATCGAGGAGTACCACGGCGGACGGATCTTCGTAAAGTCGTCGGAACTGGGCCACGGCACGACTTTCCGCATCGAGCTTCCCACCGTGTCCTGACCGGAGAGGCGCGCGTCAGAGACGGCGCCGCAGACGCGCCACAAGTATCCCCGCGCGGTCGCGGTACTTGGCCACAGTGCGCCGCGACACATCGTAGCCGAGGTCAAGCAGCTCCTGACGCAGCCTTTCGTCGCTCAGCGGGTGGCGCTTGTCCTCGCCGTCGACGAGGCGGCGTAGTATGGCTTCTATCTGACGGTTGGTGAGATGGTCGGAGCCGGAGGCCTCCGGCGAATCGGAGGCTTTGGCCTCCTGAGTGCGCACCGACGCATTGACAGTGTCGCTGAAGAAGGATTTCAGCGGCACGACGTTGCCCCAGGGAGTTTCAACGTATTTATTGGCCGTGGCGCGGGAGACTGTCGAGGCGTCAAGGCCGGTGAGCCGGGTTATATCCTTGAGTATCATCGGGCGCAAGGCATATATGTCGCCCGTCTCGAAATAGGGTTTCTGGAGCGAGAGGATGGCGGTCATGACATCGGTCATGGTCTGCTGCCGCTGTCGGAGCACCTGGATGAAGTCGCGCGCGTCGTTATAGCGGGAGGCCACGAACTCGGTCCCCTTCCGCGGGCGGCCGCGACGTCGCTCCATTCCGCGCATTGCTTCCGCAAACCCCTCTTCGATGCGCAACTCCGGAATGCGGTTGGGGAGTGAGACATAGAATTCATTCCCTTCACGGCTCACCACCACATCGGGCGATATGACACCCATGGCGGTGGACTGGGCCCCGCCGTAGGGGGCTCCGGGTTTCGGATTGAGCGTGAGGATCAGGGCATTCGCAGCGTCGACACGCTCCTGGGTGAGATGAAGGGCCGATATTATCCTATGGCTGTGGCGCATCGTATAGGCCTCGAACTGCTCTTCAAGAATGGCGATGGCGTCATCACGCTCCTGCGACCCGGGAAGGCGCCGCAGCTGCAGCAGCAGACAGTCACGCAGTCCCTCGGCTCCGACTCCGGCGGGATCAAGCCCGCGCACGAGATCGAACGCCTCCCGTGCATCGTCCATACCTATTTCCCCTTCCCCGCCTATCACGAAGTCGTCCACCATCTGTGGAAGCGAACGGCGAAGATAGCCGTTGGAGTCGAGGTTGCCTACGATGTACCGCGCCATTTCCGCCACACGCGGCGCCACGCTGCGCTCGGCGATCTGGGCGTAGAGGAGATCGTAGAGTGATTCCGTGTCGTCCCTCGGGGTGAAAACAGGCAGGTCGGCCGTGTCGGCGCTCCTGCGCGCTGCCGCGTAACGCGCCTCGCGGGGCACCTCCTCACGGTCACGGCGTTCGCGCTCGGCTTCGGGATCAGCCACATCGAGGGCCGGATTGGCTTCCAGCTCACTGCTTACGGCCTCGTCGAGCTCAGGCGCGTTTAGCTCCAGCATCTTCACGAAGCGCAGCTGCTGCTGAGTGAGATACTGACCGAGACGCTGGTTTATGCTGAGTTCCTGAGCCATATGCTTTACGGGGTGTCTTGCGGTAAGGGTCCCGGGCGGAGTCGGGGGCGGCGCGGTACACGGCGCACGGCATAGCGCCCGGGGATAAATGATAAATGAGGCTCCCCTGCCCGGACAGGGCAAAAATCAAGCCAAACCCCGGTTCAAAGTTACTGAAAAATCATGAATCTCAAAAAAAACTCGGCCACAATCGAAATAATGCCCTAAACACTTGGGTAATCCGCAAAGAATTAGTAATTTTGCAATTCAGAGTGCCATAACAGGGTCGGACGCCGAAAGCATGATCCGCCGCAGGCACGAAGCAATACTAAAAATCTGATAAGAATCGTAATACGCTACCTATCAAATGGCAACCAACGAAAACAATCAAGAGCAAAACGCCATCGACGCGCTTGACTTCCAGCTCACAGCCGCAGGCCAGCGCGTGGCAAGCAATAAGAAAATCATCTACTGGTGCATAGCCATCGTAGTCATCTGCGCCGCCGCAGGCGCCGCATGGTACTGGGGCTATATCCTGCCCACCAACAAGAACTCCTGGAAGGCCTACAATCAGGTAGAGGTCCAGGCTGCCAACGACTCCATCGCCTCGGCAGAATATGCCAAGGTAGCCGACAAGTACGGCCGCTCCGACGCCGGCAACCTCGCCGCCCTTCAGGCAGCCCTCTCCTACTACAACCTCAAGAAGTACGACGAAACGATCAAGTACCTCAAGAAGTTCTCCACAAAGGAGGATGTGATGCAGGCCCACGCCGACATGCTCATGGGCGACGCTTACGTCAACCTCAAGAAGTATGACGAGGCCATCGCAGCCTACAACTCCGCCCTCCGCATCTCTTCGGGCAACGAGCAGATCGCCCCTGCAATCCTCTGGAAGCAGGCCAACGTCTATGACGCCCAGAAAAAATACAAAGAGGCCCTCGGATGCTTCAAGCAGATCAAGCAGGCCTTCCCCAATTTCCGCTTCGGCAACGGCATGTCAGTCGACGCATACATCGCCCGTGAAGAGGCCCGCATCGGCCAGAAATAAATCCCCCCACGACAATTTCATCCATAAAATAATAAAACACTTTGCTTATTTTATGTAAAGGGTTGTGGCTTTCGAGCCACAGCCCTTTCCTTTTACAGGCATCCTCTGCCCGCATGAAGGCACATAGGCAAAGTCTCACATCCATCTCCACGTATCCATCCCCCCTCTACCACATAACGATATAGGAATATGAACATCTGGCTGAGAATGCTGCTCGTAGCAGTCGCCGGAGGCGGAGGCGCAGTATGCCGCTACCTGATAGAACTTTGGCTTAAGAACTCCCCCATGGGCTTCGCCACATGGGTAATCAACTCCGTAGGATGCTTCCTGATAGGATTGTTCGGAGGCTGGCTCATCAATGCCGACTGCCACTGGAGTCAGGATATGCGCACTGCATTCGCCCTGCTCACCATGACGGGCTTCTGCGGGGGATTCTCCACCTTCTCCAGCTTTACCCTAGACAGCGTCAAATACTACGAGGCCGGACAATTCCTGGTGTGGGTGATATTCGCCACGATGACGCTCTTCGTAGGCCTCTTCGGGTGCGCCCTGGGATACTATCTAGGCAAGCACCTCTGATTTCCCATAGCTTTCCATTACTTGCGGACACCCCCTCGGCGAGGCGGGCGCGGCGTATCGCGCCGATAGGCGTCTGGCCGGGGCGCCGCGACGCGCCGGGACATAAAAAAAGCAGGCCTCTTTCCCAAGATACCTGCCACAGTGCGAATCAAATTTATTTCTACAAACCTAACATAAACGATTTAGTCGTCAATACTAATTTTTACACCTTTACTAACCTTGTAATCTTTTTTGCCTTATGAGAATTTACTTAGTTAAGAAAGAGTATGAAATCATCTCATCTTTCACACTGCAAATTTACATCGAATCTCGGCGTTTACAAAATTTTACAATCCACATATGAGGTGCGATATAAGTTAATCTAATTTTAAGTCATTGATTATATAAGGATTACATTTTTGAAATATAAGTCGATATTCAACCTATAAGTAATATCCGTAATCCTCATATAAGCCGCATCCAAGTCAGACATACCCGTCACAGCCCTGCCGGACACCCCTACTCGGCGTCATCGTCGGCCTTTTTTCTCTTGCCGATGCGCATCACGTTGCGGTCGAAGTTGTCGCGGTCGATGGCGCGGTTGCGCATGCGGTTGCGGTAGGCGTAGACGGTGCTCACGCTGTAGTTGAGCATCTGGGCTATGCGTGTCGACTCGTCGACGCCAAGACGCACGAGCGCGTATATGCGCAGTTCGGGAGTAAGCTCATTCTCACTCTTGAGCTCAATTGCCTCTTCGGGACGAAGGAGCGCATTCATGTTTTCAAGGAAGTCGGGGTAGATGTCGAAGAATGCCGAATCGAAGATTCTATAGAAGTCATCGCTTTGGTCGGAGCTGAACTTTCCGCTCTTTACGAGCTTCAACAGCTCGTCGCCCTGACCGGAGGCCAGCTTACGCCCCACAAGCTGCTGAAGCGACTGCAGTCGGCTCGCATAGCTTGAGCAGAGGCCTATGAAGTGGCCTATGTAGCTTTCCTGTATCTCGGATGTGCGCTCCAGTTTTGCCGCAGTAAGACGGCTGCGCTTAATATTGCGCATCAGCACCACGACAAGGGTCACCGTGACGATAAGCAGGAACGTCACAAGGAGGAAATACACCATCAGTTCATCGCGCGAGGCATTGATTTTCTCACGGTATGCCTCGTCGATCACCGGCAGGAGGGAGGCTATGGTGACGGTACGCATCCTTACGTTACCCTCCATGGCGTCCTCAAGAGCGAAGTTTATATAGCGGAAGGCATCGCTGAGCTCTCCCTGGCGGTAGAGCCATTCCGCAAGGGTGGGCAACGCGAGGCCGTCCTTTATGCACCCCTTGATGTCGGCCGTGGCCGCATCGGCCAGATAGGCGGCATATGAAGTCTGGTCCCCTTCGCTTTTGCTCACCAGGGCAAGCTGGAATGCCGCCATGCCGTAGAGGTTGGCTTCCTCGGGGAGGGTGGTGCAGAGGCGGTCGAGCATACCCTTGGCCTCGCTGAAACGCCCGTGGTTCACCAGACGCTCGGCCATATAGAAGGTGCGCGTGGGGTCGTCGGCGGGAAGGTGCTTTATCAGGGAGTCGTCGTACTGGATGTAGCGCTCCGAATAATCGTTGAAGAACTGCACGTCCCCCTCCACATAGGCGCGCATATAGCCGAAGAGCTTGCGGCCGGCCGACCAGTAGTCGAGCCTCATACCCTCCGGAAGGGTATGCGAATCTATCGAGGTGAATTCCTCAAGCGCACGGGTGAATATGCCGCAGGTGGTAAGCGCGTTGATGCGCGCTATGCGGCTGCGCACCCCGGCTTCCGGCACTCCGGTGGAGGGCGCGAGCAGAAGCGCCATCTCGGAATAGCGCAGCGCCGAGTCGGCGCGCATCGGAAGATAGTCGGCCGAGAGGCGCAGCATCATTTCCCAGCGGCCGCGCGAATCGGAGGCGGGTAGATGGGCCAGACACCGCGTAAGGGAGTCGAGGCGGGAGGTCCTGTCGCGCATGTACAGGTCGGAGGCCTTCATGGCGCGGTTGAGCTTGGCGAGGGCCTCTTTGGGAAGAGGCGCATGCTGCTCGGACGCCGAGGCCATGAGGCGCAGCGCGGCCCCCGGACACAGAAGGCCTATCGTCACGATAAGCCTGACGCATATAAACCTAACAGAGAATTTCATGGTGACGAGTCAGATTGAAGTGATTTTCCGAGTGCAAAATTAGCAAATTATTTGCGTTTATACTAATTTTGCCGCCCAAAGCGTCTGCGGCCCACCGCGCCACCCTACCGGCGCGCGCCACCCTTTGCCGACTCGCGATTTTATAGTAACTTTGCATTTCACGAGAATACTCTCCTTATCTTACACTTCACGATATGGAATCCCCGAGAAAGCTGATGATCATAATAAATCCCCATGCGGGAGTGGTGGCCACCCAGGGCGCCGACAAGCTCATAGCCGAAGAAGCCCACAAGCTCGTATACTGCAATCCGGGGGAGCCGCAATGGAAGCATGCCTACGACATCGACCTGCGGCTGACCGAACGCGCAGGCCATGCGGCCGAACTCGCGAGGGAGGCCGTGGAGAAGGGATACTACGGAGTGGTGGCCTGCGGCGGCGACGGCACGGTCAATGAAGCGGCCTCAGGCGTCTGCGGCTCGAAGACGGCGCTCGGCGTCATACCCCTCGGCTCGGGCAACGGGCTGGCACGCCATCTGGGCGTGCCGATGACGGTGCGCGGAGCGATGAAGGTGATCGGCGAGGACCGCATACTCAACGCCGACTACGCAACGGCCAACGGACGTCCTTTCTTCTGTACTTTCGGAGTGGGATTCGACGCCGAGGTGACCGAGAAGTTCAACAACCGTCCCGGGCGCGGACTCAACAACTACATCCGCACCGTGATGGAGGAATACTTCAGCTATAAGTCGGAGACGTACACCATCATAGCCAACGGCCGGATGCTGACGGAGCGCGCGCTGCTCGTGGCCGTATGCAACGCATCGCAATACGGCAACAACGCCTACATAGCCCCCCACGCATCAATCAAGGACGGAATGCTCGACATCACCATCCTCCATCACGGCAACCTCATCACCGACTCGCTGACGATGCTCGACATGCTCACCGGCCTGACCGACAAGTCGCCCGACACGACGACTTTCCGCGCCAGTCAGCTGAAGATAATACGTAATGTGGAGGGAGCCGTGCATTTCGACGGCGAGCCCGCGAGCCTGCCCAGGGAAATCAATGTGGAGTGCCATCCGGGGTGCCTCCGCCTCTTCTCCACGGCCCGGAAGAGCAGGATGCGCGCCCTCATGGCTCCGGAAATCCCCATCATCTCCCCTATCGTGCTCACCATGCGCGACCTCCGATTCAAAGTCTACAACCTTTTCCAGCCCAAGAAATAGGGCGGCCGGTCCGCACAATGCCGCGCAGTCCACGATAACGACGGCGGCGCACGCTCCGGATGAAGCGCGCGCCGCCGTTAAAAATGTATTCCATATGTGACCGGTACGCGGGGGCTCAGGAAGCCGACTCATCGGAAGGCTGCACTTTCTTGAGGCGCGGCAGGATTAAGTCGACGAAGCGGATGGCGTAGGGGTCGAAGCGCGTCACGCGGTAGACGAAGTAACGCTGCATAATGAAATTCCAGCCCCATGACACTATCAGCGCCACAAAGAGGCGCGCGGCGGCGAAGTAGCCGTCGTGCTTGAAGCCGATGGTCTCAAGCCAGTCCCAGTCCTGAATGAGCCAGAAGAGCAGCTCGGTGCCGAAGGAGTTGAGCAGAAGGCTCCCTATCCACACCATCACATACTTCACCACCACGGCCTTCCAGTCGACTCCGTCGGCATGGAAGGTGAAGCGGTAGTTGATGACGCAGTTGACTATGCCTCCCGCCAGGGCGCCTATGGCCGTGGCGACCCAGGCCGAGAGGTGGACCCAGGCGAAGAACACGAAGCTGACTGCGAAATCAGTCCAGCCGGAGGTCTGCGAGGATACCGCGCTGCGCAGAAACGTGAAGAGAAGATTATCGTTATGAAGGAGCTTGTCGCCCACTTTTTTGATGTCCATAATGTAGGGCCTCGGGTTGGAAACTTATGTAGACTTTCCACTTGGATGCACAAAATTAGTAAAAATTTTGGGTGCAGGCACTTTTCAGGAAAGGTTTTAACGCACAATTGGATATTTTCCCGCCGATTATGGCTAATTTTGCAGTCGCGTTTTAATCCGGGCCCCTCACGGGCGCGATAATCCGACCGCGCTCCCCGGGGGAGCCTCAAGCTTACCAACCGAAGTAATGAAGAACATGGGCACACTTGGAAAGCCATACGAAACATTCACCCTCTCCAACGGCATGCGCGCCGTGGTGCGGCAGACGGATTCGCCGGTGTCGTACATCGGCGTGGTCATCAATGCCGGAAGCCGCGACGAACCGGCCGACCGCCAGGGGCTGGCCCACTTCGTGGAGCACACGATTTTCAAGGGCACGTCATCGCGCAAGTCCTGGCACATCTCCAACCGCATGGAGTGCATCGGCGGAGAGCTTAACGCCTACACCTCCAAAGAGGAGACTATGCTCTACACCAATGCCCCCGCAGGCCATGCCGAACGGGCCATCGAGCTACTGAGCGACATCATAGCCGACTCACGCTTCCCCTCCCGCGAACTCGACATGGAGCGCGAGGTGGTGATCGACGAGATCAACTCCTACCTCGACTCCCCCTCGGAGTCGGTCTACGATGAGTTTGAGGAGCGCGCATACGCCGGCTCGGCACTGGCTCACAATATCCTGGGCACTCCGGAGAGTGTCAGGTCACTCTCCTCGACCGACTGCCGTGGATTCCTCGACCGCCATTACACGCCGGCCAACATGGTGGCCTACATATCCGACCCGGGGGACCCCGCACGCCTGGCCACCCTGCTGGAGAAGCATTTCGGCGCACTCGGATTTCCGGGAGGCACGCCGCAGCGAGCCACTCCCCCGCCGATGCAGGCGTTTGACGACACCGTCTCCCGCGACGGCCATCAGGCACATACCGTCATGGGCTACCGCGTCTTCGGACGCCGCGACCCGCGCCGGTTCCCCCTCTTCCTCCTCAACAACCACCTCGGCGGCCCCTGCATGAATTCAAGGCTCAACCAGGAACTGCGCGACAAGCGCGGACTGGTATACACGGTCGACAGCTCCGTGGCCCTGATGAGCGACACCGGACTGCTCCAGATATACTTCGGCTGCGACCGCAAGGACATCCCCCGTTGCCGCCGCCTCATAGGGCGCGAGCTGGAGCGGCTGGCCTCCGACCGGCTGTCGGACCGCGCCTTCCGCTCGATAGTCAACCAATACTGCGGCCAGATGATCGTAAGCTCCGACAACCGTGAGAACATGGCCATGTCCATGGGAAAGAGCCTACAGTTTTTCGGCCATGTGGTGGAGATGCAGGAGGTGGACCGCGCCCTGCGCGACGTGACGCCGGAGCAGCTGCGCGACCTGGCGGCCGAAATCGCCTCGTCGCCCCTCGGATGCCTGACGATATGCTGAGGGCGCCGGAGGAGGCACACACACCACACTTAACAACACGCAACCAATGAAGATAGCAGACATAGAACTCGGCGAGCGTCCGGTGATGCTCGCCCCGATGGAAGACGTCACCGACGAAAGCTTCCGCCTCATCTGCCGCGAGCAGGGAGCCGCGATGGTCTATACGGAATTCGTGTCGGCCGAGGCCCTCATACGCGACATCAAGTCGACGACCCGCAAGCTCCATGTCGACGACCGCGAGCGCCCCGTGGCCATCCAGATCTACGGACGCGAGGCCGACGCCATGGTGGAGGCAGCCAGGATAGTGGAGGAGGCCGGTCCCGATGTGCTCGACATCAATTTCGGATGCCCGGTGAAGAAAGTGGCCCATAAGGGAGCGGGAGCCGGAATGCTGCGCGACATACCCAAGATGCTCCACATCACCCGCGAGGTGGTGAAGGCCGTGAATATCCCCGTCACCGTCAAGACGCGCCTCGGATGGGACGCCGACAACAAGATAATCACCGACCTCGGGCCAATGCTCCAGGACTGCGGCATAAAGGCCCTGACCGTACATGGGCGCACGCGCTCACAGATGTACACCGGCCAGGCCGACTGGACCCTCATCGGAGAGCTCAAGGCCGACCCGCGGATGGAGATACCCGTAATCGGCAACGGCGACATAACGTCGCCCGAAGAGGCGCGCCGCGCCTTCGACGAGTACGGAGTGGACGGCATCATGATAGGGCGCGCCTCATTCGGACAGCCCTGGATTTTCCGCGAGGTGCGCTCCTACCTCGATTCGGGAACGGCGGACGAAGTAGGCATGAAGGAGCGCCTCGACCTGCTGCGCCGCCAGATACGCGAAAGCGTAGACCGCATCGACGAATACCGTGGCATACTCCACATACGCCGCCATCTCGCCGCCTCCCCCCTCTTCAAGGGGATACCCGACTTCCGCCAGACGCGGATACGGATGCTGCGCATCACACACCTCGACGAACTCCTTGACCTCATTGACGAAATAGAACGTAATTTCCTCACCGCCGAGTAAACGTTCAGCGCCCCGCAGGCGTAATATAAAGATGAAGGGTTTCCAATCATCCCCTATCCCTCCGGAAAACGCATATGACACAATTCACCCGCAAGACATTCACTCTTCTCATGCTGGGCGTCGCGCTGCTCTTCCCCGGGCTGGACGCGAAGGCCGACGGCCTTAAGGACTTCAGGTTCGATGTGGCGCAGTTCACCACGCTCAACATCCAGGACAACGTAAATGTGGTGTACCACCACACCGACGACGCGCAGGCCTACGCCTCCTACAACGGCACCGACGACTTCGACGACGCCTTCATCTTCACCTCCTCGGGCAACACACTGCGCGTGCAGGTCAACACCGAGGATGTGGGGAAGCCGGGATTACCGACGCTCCACGTGTATTCCAACGCATTATATAAGGTCGAGAACGGCTCTGACTTCAACACCAGAATCGAGGACCCCACTCCGGGCCACGATTTCACCGCGGTAGTGATAGGCAACGGAGCGCTGGAAGTAAACCGTCTCGATGCCGCCAAACTCTCGGCGCGCGTCACGGCTGGCAACGGCGTCATAACCCTGCGGGGCAAATGCGTCAAGGCCTCGTACCGCATGACGGGAGCCGGCAACATCAACGGCACGTCCCTGAAGTCGGAAAGCATCGACTGCCGAGTTTTCGGAGGGGGCGCCATTGAGTGCGGTCCCACGCAGCGCATAAAGCTCATGGGGCTCGGCTCGACAAAAGTGTACTATACAGGCAATCCCGTGCTCAAGCACACGGGAGGCGGCCGCTTCATTCCGGCCGACAGCATGCAATGATTCCCAATACCCCCTTCTGACCTTGGCCAACCTGAAACTAACCACGGCGCGCACGCTGAAATGGAATGCCATCGACCGCATTTCATCACAGCTGATATATGCCGTAGTGGGCGTGGTGCTGGCCAACATACTCTCACGCGAGGAGTTCGGCCTGGTGGGGGCGCTCGCCATATTCCAGTCGTTCGCCACGATATTCATCGACTCCGGATTCGGTGCGGCGCTTTTGCGTGAGAAACACACACCCTCGCAGACGGACTACTCGACGGTCTTCTGGTTCAACACCGGCGTCAGCCTGACGGTCTACGCGGCGCTGTTCATAGCCGCCCCCGGAATCGCCATGATGTTCGACAAATCGGAGGCGCTGATACCCATGTCGCGGGTGATGTTCCTGACATTCGTCATCAACGGGCTGGCCATCGTGCAGACCAACCGCCTGATGAAACGCATGGAAGTCAAGATGATAGCCGTATCCAACACGGTGGCGCTAATCGTATCGGGCGCCGTAGGGGTATGGCTCGCCATACGCGGCTACGGCGCATGGGCGATGGTGTGGTATTCCGTGGTAATGGCCGCCGTGAAGGCCCTTATCCTCTGGGGCACGGGGCACTGGATGCCGGCCCTCACGTTCAGCATAGCCACACTGCGCAAGATTCACCGCGTGGGAGCCAGCGTATTCTCCTCGGCGCTGCTCAACACCATCTCGCTCAACATCTACAACTTCGTCATCGGCGTATTCTACAGCATCTCCGACCTGGGCCTTTACAATCAGGCCGACAAATGGAGCAAAATGGGCTACACCTCCATCTCCCAGACACTGACGTCGAGTTTCGTGCCGATGCTTTCCGAGGCCCAGGATTCGCCGTCAGACTTCGTGCGCTACGTCACGAAGACCACGCGCTTCACTGCCTTCATCCTCTTCCCCGCCATGACGGGCATGGCCCTGGTGGCAACTCCCCTCTTCCACCTCCTCTTCGCCCACAAATGGGACGATGCCATCCCCCTCTTCCGGATCCTGGCCATCCGCGGCATATTCATCGTGCTCATCTCCCTCTACTCCAACTACCTCCTTGCCCTCGGCAAGGCCCGGGCCCTGTTCGCCTCCGAAATCATCAAGGACGCACTGATCTTCGTAGCCATCCTCACCACCATCTTCTCCCGCTCCATCACCACCCTCATTCTCGGCCAGATGGCCGCCGCCCTCCTCACCTGGCTCATCCTCCTCCCACTCACATCCCGTTCCCTCCGCCACCACTTCTCCGCCCCCCGACCGACCCAAGCCGCCAGCTCCCCTTCCACATCCGACTCCACCTCGGCGCAGCCCGGCACCGCCATACCCCATTCCACTGCATCCCGATCCGAATCCGCCACCGCTAACTTCGATTCCACTACCACCGACTCCGCCACCGCTCAGCCCGGTACTGCCATACCCTCCACAGTGAGCATCCTGACCCTTCTGCGCCCCATACTCCCTTTCGTAGCCCTGACCGCATCGGCCGCCGGAGGCGCCTACCTCCTCAATCCCCTCTTCGCCACCGTCACAGCCGGCCTATCCCTCTTCCTCGCCTCCCTGATTCGCCTTCTTCTCCTCAGCCTCACAGCCCTCCTCCTGTACCTTCTCCTACTGCGCCTTTTCCGCGTCCCCGAACTCCCCGAAGCCCTCTCCTACCTCCTCGGCCGCTTCCGCCGCCGCTAACCCGGCCTTCATCCTGCCTCTACCCCACCTCCCCTATTACATTATAGCGCCACACACCCTCCTTCCGCCCTCCTTCCGCCCTACGTCTGCCCTCCTTCCGCCCTACGTCTGCCCTCCTTCCGCCCTCCTTCTACTCCAATATACCCTCGCTTCCGAGCACCCTCGTTCCATTACAATTCCAAACTACCCATGCTTCCGACCAATCTCCCTCTATTCACAGCCTAATCTCCTCCGACCCTCATTACCCCATATAGCTCCAATCTTCACTATTCTCAAAAAATTATTAAAAAAATTCGCCATACCTATTGCACATCTCAAAAAAAAAGTAGTAACTTTGCACTNGCAAAAGGGAACNAATCCCACCTGCAAACATAAAATGGTGCCATAGCTCAGTTGGTAGAGCAAAGGACTGAAAATCCTTGTGTCCCCGGTTCGATTCCTGGTGGCACCACCTAAATGATGAAAGTCAGTTTACCCTGTATAGTTTGGGTTAACTGACTTTCTCTTTTAATAGCTGATTATCTTAGGGTTAGCCCACCCTAAGTTCTGTCAATACCCTGTATAGTTTGGGGTGTTTTTCGCAGTTTGTGGCTTGATCCAGTCAGTGATGTGCATATTTTGTGACAGACAAAGCACCTTCACTAACTGATTAAAGCAACGTAATGATTACAATCAACTATCAGATGTTCGGAACCAAAGGGTTCCAACTCAGATTGAGGCTCTATCAGGACGGCGAGACGAAGTTTATCAACGTCACCAAAATGCTGAAAGGAGCCATCCAGAAAAAGCACTGGAATCAGAAAAAGCAGCTCTTCATACCCAGCTGCCCCTTCAGTGATGAGAACAATGCCATACTTGTTCAGTTCCGGCAGAAGTTCGATGAAATGGCTATCAACTGGACCGGCAGTGTCTTTGGTATGGTCGCTGCAATGGAAACGGCCACAGAGCCCGTCAGAAAGGCTCTCACGGTCTCAGAGTTCATCCAGTATGTAGTTGACCAGCTCAACAAAAACAAGCACGCAGACGGCTCAGGAAAGGGTAGTTTTGAGAACTACCTGAAGTGCGACAAAAGACTTCAGGAGTTCTGCAAGGCAAAGAAGATCAAATACTCCAAACTTCTGATCACTGAGATTAATGCCGCTTTCGTGAACAGTGTCTTTGAATGGGTCGAGCGCGCGCGTAAAGGCACAGGAATGTGCTATGTCTCAAAGATACTGCACTCGTTGATTATGAAAGCTGATAAGGAGGGATATCTGAAAGCAGAGGATTTCAAAAAATGCAACTGGTTTAAGAAACCAAACTCCAGCTCTCAGAAATTTCACACCCTCACTGAAGAGCAGTGTCAGAAGTTCGCTACGCTGGACTTATCCTCAATATCAAAATCGCCTCTCAATGAGTTGTACCGGGATTTCTGTCTTTTCATACTCTATACCGGTCAGTCTGCATGTGATGCAATCGCTCTTCGGTATTCGGACATTAAGAAGATCGGAGGCATAAGCCATTTTGTCTTTAACCGCAGAAAAATTGCTGAGAAGCAAGCGGTACCCTGCTCTGTTCCAATCAATACAGAGCTTGACCG
>JAAVCH010000005.1 GCA_014802425.1 Bacteroides sp. | reverse complement strand
ATGGGGAGGAGGGGGGATCAGCGGGTCTTCAGGTATTCGATGGCGTTGGCGGCTAAGCGGAGGACGTTGGCCTGATGGATGTTGTTCTTCGGGTGGGCGGAGATGTCGGGGGTGCCGTCGGGGTTCTTCATCGAGAATTCGCAGCCGCCGTTGCCTATGCAGAGGATGGTGCCTTTGAAGTCGGTGTTGCCGGGACCGGCTTCCCATACGTTGAGCTGGGACACATAGTCAATCTGGGAGTCCCAGGTGCCGAGGGGAGTGATGCCGTAGACGCTTACGAGGGTGTTGTAGCAGGCTTCATCCTGGTTGCCGAGGCCGGTGAGGGCGGAGGGGATGTTGAAGTAGAGGCAGTTGTGGTCCTCGGTCCATCCGGGGCCCTTGAAGGGGATGAGTTTGGTGCGGTCGGTGGAGGTCACTTCCATTCCCTTGAAGATGGGGTGTGTGGAGGCGTCCTTTACGAATGCTCCGCCGGGGTTGAGTTGTACGGCCATGCTCCAGGAGTCGCCGTTGTCGCCGCCGGCTCCGAGGCCTATGGAGCGGTCGTTGGAGCGGAGCATGTCGGTTTCCAGACGGCCGAGGTTGCCGATGTAGGCGGTGGCGTGGCTCCAGAGGAGGAGGGAGCCGCCGTCGGCGTACCACTGGCGGATGTAGGGTGTGGCTGCCTCCACGACTGCGGGCACTTTGAATACATCGTCTTCGTTGACGACGCCGTCGCCGGTGACGTCGCAGGAAGGACGGTTGTCTTCGAGGTCACGGAGCCAGAAGAGCACACGGAAGGGGGCGATGTCGGCTGCCGAGGTGATGTCGCCGAAGTATACGTAGCGGGCGGCGGGGTAGGCTTCCTTCATCCAGAGCCATGCGGAGGCTTCGTCGTCGTCGCCGTCGGCGAGGAGGTCGGCCTCAGTGGGATAGGCGCTGAGGTAGCCCACGGCTGTGGAGCCGATGCGCAGCGAGGCTGTGGCGGGGAGGGATTTGCCGGAGACGTTCTCGGCAGTGATTTCGGTTGTCCATTCCTCGCCGATCGTCACGCCGGGGATGATGTAGGAGTCGGCGGTGCCGGAGAGGGTGGCGTTGACGGTGCGGGTGCCGCAGGTGGCGGTCAGCAGGGTCGATGTGGCGTCGGCCGAGGGGGTCCATTCGACCTTGATGTCGTAGCCTGCGCCGGCCTCCACCTGGGCCATCTGTACGCCGCTCACGGCCGATGCGCCGGGGCGGGTGTATTCCTTGATGACTCCGAGCGACCATGCTTCGCCGTCAGTGAGCTTGAAGACATAGGTGAAGGGGACGTTGGTGGCCACCATGTGCTGGGTGTAGGTGTTGCCGGACACTGTCTCGTTGGCTATGGTCTGGCCGTTGGCCATGGTGAGGACCTGCATCTGCAGGTCGCCCTGTGCGGGCCAGGTCCAGATGAAGTCGTTGCCGTCGAGCCGGCCTGTGATTTCAGCCGCGTCGATGGGGGCGAGCTTTGGGGCGGCTATCTCGATATCGCTTTTCTGGCAGCCGGCAAGGAGGATGAGAGCGGCTGCGGGGAAGAGTAGGTATTTCATGAAATTCAGGGGATTGGGGAGCCGGCTAAAGCCGGCTCCGGTAAAAGACTGAAATGGGGGCGGGAGAGAAGGAGGGAGAGAGGGGAAGAGGCGCGGCCATTCCGGTGCGCCTCTCCGGGGGATTAGTTGTAGTTCTTGTTCTGCTTGTAGAGGCCGGGGATGTAGTAGAGCTGGTTGTAGGGGATGGGGTAGAACTCGTTCTTGCCGGCGGTGTAGTGGGCGTCGCGGTAGAAGGAGCCGTATTTCTTGCCTTCGTATTCGAAGTTCTGGGCCTTTTCGAAGTAGGCGTTGAGTGTGGAGGAGGCTATGCCCCAGCGACGGAGGTCGAAGTAGCGGCTCGATTCCATGGCCATCTCAAGACGGCGCTCCCAACGGAGGCGCGTGCGGGCCATGTCCTTGTTTGCGAAGTCGGAGGCGGTGTAGAGGGCTATGTCGCAGAACTGGGCGGCGTAGGGGATGTGCTTGGCCACGGAGTTCTTGGCACGGGTGCGGATATCGTTGATGATCTGCATCGCGTCGGTCATGCGGTCAAGCTCGATGAGGGCCTCGGCGCGCATGAGCATTACGTCGGTGTAGCGGAATACGTAGTCGTTCATGGCGAAAGCCTGCCAGGAGCCGTTGAATGTCTCGCCCTGGCTGCGCTGGGGCACTTCCTTGAGGGATGTGAAGTAGCCGTAGCTGTTCGGGTCGCGGGAGTTGTCCATGGTCATCATGTATTCGGCCTCGTATTTGTAGGGGAAGGAGGGCATGCCGACGGTGTGGAACAGGCGCGGGTCCCAGCCGAATTCGCTCTCCACGCCTGCCACGGGGTAGGCGTCGGTGGCGTCGTAGTCGTCGAAGAGGGGAAGGCCGTTGCGGGTCTTGTAGGCGTTGACGAGGTCCTGGGAGGGCTTGTGGAAGTCCCAGCCGCACGACCACATACCCCAGCAGCCGTTGAGCATGTTCGACCAGTTGGCGCGGCCGTAGACGGTGTTGTCCTCGGTGTACTGCGAGGTCTGGACGGCGAAGACGGATTCCTTGCTGTTCTTGTACTCGGGGAGGAAGATGTCGCCGAAGTCCTCAAGGTAGCCGTAGGGGCCGCTCTGGAACATGCGGGTGTATTCCTCCACTTTCTTCATATAGTCGGTGTTGAGGTAGCCGGGGCCGTCGGTGGCCTCGTAGCCGTCGCCCCAGGCGATGGTGAGGTAGCATTTGGCGAGGTAGGCTGCGGCGGCGTATTTGTTGGCACGTCCGCCTCCGTCTTCCGGCACCTCAGGGAGGCCGGCGTAGGCGGCTTCGAATTCGCCGATCACTTTCTGCCAGAGTTCTTCATAGGTGAACTGGTCGTTGCGGGTCTGTTCGAAGGTGTTTTCGGAATATACTTTCTCGTCGACCCAGGGAATCTGGCGGAACATGGTGAGGAGCTTGAAGTAGCTGTGGCCTCGGAGGAAATGCACTTCGGCCGTGCGCTGGGCGGCGACGTCCTTGCCGAGCACGCGCTCGCCGTTCTGCTGAAGGGCCACGAGGGCGCGGTTGCAGCGGGAGATGTTGCAGTAGAGGCGGTACCAGAGTTCGTCGAGCTCACCGGGGGTGGAGGTGAGGGTCGACCATATTTCCATCGGGTGGTAGCCGGTGTCGGTCGGTCCGGAGCCGCCCTTGAGGCAGTCGTCGGAGCCGAGGTCGCCGTAGGGCCAGAGGTTGAAGGGGTAGGAGTACCAGCAGTCGCCGAGGGAGGCGTAGGCTGCGTTGACCATCTTGTCGGGCTGGTCGAAGGCGGTGTCACCGTCGACTACGCCTGTCGGGGGGACATCGATGAAGTCGTTGCAGGCGGTAAGGGAGAGGGCCGCGAGCGCTATGGAGAATATCTTTAAGGATTTCATTTTGGTTTTGATTTTAATTTGCGGCTGTAGCCATTGTGCTTACATTATATTCGGCTAAAGCCGAAACCGGTAAGAAAGGGAGCCATCCGGGAGGAGGAGAGGGCTTCCGGAGGGGGCTTTTAGAAGTCGAGCTGGAGGCCGAAGGTGAGCGAAGTGGCCAGCGGGTAGGCGAAGGCCGGGTTCTCGGGATCGGTGCAGGTCAGGCCGGAGCTCTTGATGGTGCAGATGTTGTTGGCCGATACGTAGAAGCGGGCCTTTTCCATGCGGAGCTTGCGCATTACCTTCACAGGGAGGGTGTAGCCCACCTGGAGGGTGCGGAGCTTGGCGTAGGAGCCGTTCTCCACGAAGTAGGAGGAGGTGCGGCCTTCATCGCCGGTGTTGACAGTGGAGAGCATCGGGATGGTGGAGGAGGTGTTCACGCCGGGGAGCCAGGCGTCGAGCACACGCACCCCCTTGTTGGAGCCGGCGTCGGTGACGCTCCAGAAGTCGTTCTGGAATTTCTGGTAGTTGTAGACGTCCTGTCCGAGTACGCCCTGCCAGAACATCTGGAAGTCGAAGTTCTTATAGGAGAGCTCCACGTTGAGGCCGAACGAGAGGTCGGGGACCGGGTTGTAGATCCAGGTCTGGTCGTCAAGGGTGATGCGTCCGTCGCCGTTGAGGTCGGCGTATTTCATGCCGCCGACCCGGGCGTTGTCCTGACCGTAGGCCAGCACTTCCTGTTCGTTCTGGAAGATGCCGTCGAATACGTAGCCGACGATCGAGCCGTAAGGCTTACGAGCCTCCACGAGGTTCTGGGTCGGGGTGTGGACGTAGGCGCCTGTCGTGGTTTCGGGGAGGTAGGTGACGCGGTTACGGAAGAAGTCGAGGTTGAGGCTTGCCTTGTAGCCGAATCCGCAGGCGAGCTGGTCACGCCAGCCGACGAGGAATTCCATACCCCAGTTGCGGAGGGAGGGACCGTTGATCCAGCTGCTTCCGCCCTCACCCATGGCGCCGAGGTAGGCGGGGTTGATGAGCATGTCCTTCACGTCCTTGATGTAGAAGTCGAGCGAGCCGGTAAGGCGGTTGTCGAGGAAGCCGTAGTCGAGGCCGGCGTTATACTGCGTGGTGGATTCCCATTTCAGGTTGGGGTTCTCGGTCTGGGTGGCGTAGTATCCCGAGGGGAAGATGCCGGAGCCNGCGAGCCAGAGGTCGTAGGCCGTGGATGTGACGCGGTCGGAGCCGTAGTCGGCTATGTAGAGGGCGTAGCGGGCGGTGTTGGAGATGGCCTGGTTACCGGTCACACCCCATGAGAGGCGAAGCTTGAGTTCGTTGAGCCAGTGTGCCTTCTCGCGGAGATGCTCGGAGATGCGGTAGCCGAGGGTGGCGGCGGGGAAGGTACCGTAGCGGTTGTTGCGGCCGAAGCGTGAGGAGCCGTCGCGGCGGATTGTGAACGATGCCAGGAGGAGGTCCTTCCAGTTGTAGTCGAGCTTGCCGAAGAAGGAGATGAGGGCGTACTGCGAGCGGTTGCCTTCGGAGCGTTCCACCCCGGAGGAGGCGTCGGGATACATGTAGTCGGTCGATTCCACGTCATACTGCTGGTTGATGCCGCGGAAGTCGATGAGGCTCTGGCGGAACATTTCCATACCGAGCAGGGCGGTGAAGTGATGCTGGTCGTTGAAGGAGATGTTGTAGTTGGCCGTGTTCGACCATGTCCACTGCGAGTTGTTGGTCTGGGCCAGTGTGGTGGAGTTAGTGTCGTTGTTGACGATGTCGGAGTGGAATGTGTAGTTGTAAGAGTGGATGAAAGACCCGGTGTAGTCAAGACCGAAGTTGGATCGGAGGAGGAGTCCCTTGACGGGTTTGATGTCGATGAAGGCGTTGCCGAAGAAGCGCCAGAACTTAAGGGCGTTGTCTTTATTGAAGGCGAGTTCGCGGAGGGGGTTCTGACGGTCGGACATGCTGCCGACGGGACCGCCGTACGTGGTGCCGTCAGTCTCGAACACAGGCACGATCGAGGGCATCTTGAGGGCGTTCTCAAGGGGCTGGCAGTCGACCTGGTCGGTGTAGGTGAGGGTGAAGTTCTCGCCGACTGTCACTATCGGGCAGATGTTGAACGATGTGTTGACGCGGGCGGAGAAGTTCTCGAAGTCGGTGTACTTGAGGATACCGGTGCTCTTGCGGTAGCCCAGGGAGAAGAAGGCGGTGCCTTTCTCGCCTGCGGTGGAGACGGCGGCGTCGTAGCTCTGCGAGAAGCCTGTGCGGGAGATTTCGTCGAGCCAGTCGGTGTCGGAGAAGAGCATGGTCTGGTTGCGGTTGATGTAGCCGTCATAGAGGCCGTTGGCCGTGTAGGAGCGGTATTCGCCGGTGNCGATGTCGTAGACCCGTACGGGGTAGCCGGTGGCGGCGTTGAGGTCGATGCCGTAGTTGGAGGCGTAGGAGGCGGGGTCGATGCCGTCGTTGAGGGCGGCCTGGGCCATGGCGGTGGCGTACTGCCGGGTGTTCATCAGCTTCATCTTCGACTGGCTGTTGTACATCTGCGCGGTCCAGTTGGCGGAGAAGGAGACGTTGGTCTTGTTCTGATAGGCCTTGCCGCTCTTTGTGGTGATGATAATCACGCCGTTGGCTGCACGCGAACCGTAGATGGAGGCCGATGCGGCGTCCTTGAGCACCTGCATCGACTCGATGTCGTTCATGTTAAGGGAGTTGAGGGAGGCTGTCGTGGGCACTCCGTCGATGATGAAGAGGGGGTTCTGGTCGGCGTTGAATGATCCGATGCCTCGGATGCGCACCGTGCCTGTGCCGGAGGGGGAGCCGTTGGCGGTCACCGTCATGCCGGGCACCTTGCCCTGCAGTGAGCGCATCGGGTCATTGTCGGAAGATGTCTCAAGGTCCTTGGTCGATACGACCGACACGGAGCCGGTGAGGTCGGCCTTACGGACGGTCTGGTAGCCGACTACGACAAGTTCGTCAAGCGAATTGTCTTCCTCGTTCATGTAGACCACCATTTCAGCCTGTGCCGGGGAGGTAGTGGGCTGGTATCCGACGTATGTGAACTTCAGGATAGAGCCCTCGGGGACATTGAGTGTGAACATACCGTCAAGGTCGGTGGCGGTACCGATGGTCGTGCCTTCGCAGATGACGGTGGCGCCTATGAGCGGATCGCCGTCTGACTGAGAGAAGACCGTTCCCTGGACCGTTATGTTCTGGGCCAGGGAGACGAGCGTGCCGATGAGGAGCAACGCGAGACTCAGGAGTGATTTTTTCATAAGGTGTGTATGGTTAATTTGGTGTTTGAGTTTTTCGGGGGCTTCGCGCGGGAGGGAGGGGGCTTCGCGCGGGAGGGACGAGGGAGGCGACGGCTGAAGCCATCGACCGGTAAAAGATGCGGGGGCGCACGAAAGGGGGCGCGGTCGGGGCTTTGACCGGGGCAAAATTATCTAAACGAGTGTGAAATAGTATAATAATCTTGTTGCGCCGAGTGATATTTTTGAGTCAATGTATCAAATTTAGGGGGATAGGAAACGGAATTTACAGCCTTGTACATATGAAGCATCCCTCCTGCTGAAGGAAAATCCCCCCGGCTGACGGGGAGCCGGAGGGATGGTTTGTGGGAGAGGAAGAAGGTAAGGAGGAGGATGGGAAAGGAGGAGAGGGGAGAAAGGGGAGGATTATACGATTTTGGAGGTGCGCTTCTGGAGGTCGGCGGGGAGCTCGCCGAAGTATTCGCGGAAGCATTTGGTGAAGTAGCTGGGGGAGGAGAAGCCTACTTTGTAGGCTATCTCGGAGACGGTGCTTTCGGTGGAGGTGAGCAGGCCGTGGGCAGTCTTAAGACGACGGATACGGAGGATTTCGTTGGGGCTGTAGTTGGTGAGGGCCTTTATCTTACGGTAGAACTGCACGCGGCTCAGGCCGAGGCGGGAACCGATCTCCTCTACTGTGATGTCGGGATTGCCGAGCTCTTCGTCGACAATGCGCAGGAAGCGCTGATAGAATTCGCTTTCTATGGCAGGACCGATTCCTGACTTGGGGCGNCCCGGAGCCGTCGCTTTGGAAGAGGCGGAGGGGGTCTTACGGGGCTCGGAGGAGGAGGAAGAGGCGGATGCAGGCTCGGCGGTAGAGGNGGGGATGACCGGGGATGTGGGGGAGTCAAGGGCCTCTTTGGCGGCGAAGAGCAGGCGGCGGTTGGCTATGAGCGAGCGGCAACGGGCCAGGAGCACGTCGGCGTTGAAGGGCTTGGAGAGGTAGCCGTCGGCACCGCTGTCATATCCCTGAGCGCGCTGCTCGTCGAGGCTGCATGCGGTGAGCATCATTACCGGGATATGGCTGGTGGAGACTTCCTGTTTAAGGCGGCGTGTGGTCTCCATGCCGTCGAGGCCGGGCATCATCACGTCGCATATGATTAGGTCGGGGATGTACTTGGAGGCTATTTTTATGCCCTGGGCGCCGGTGGGGGCTTCGAGGATATTATAGTCGGCCTTCAGGAGCATGCGGACTAAGGCGCGGATATCCGCCGTATCATCAATGACGAGGACTGAGGGCTTGGATTCATCCATGCTTTCCGGCTCGGACGGGATGACGGNAGAGCCGCCTGCGGCAACAGCTTCGCGCTGGCCGGCGGAGGGAGAGGCCTCGCTCGGGGAGGAAGAGGCAGTGGAGTCAGAGGAGGCAGGGGAGGCGGAGGAGGCAGGGGAGGCGGAGGAGGCAGGGGAGGCGGAGGCTTCCGGCACATGGCTGACGGGGATTTCGACTATGAAGCGGGATCCATGGCCGGGGTCGGATTCTACGGCGACGGTGCCGCCGTGGAGCTCGGTGAAGGCCTTGGCTACCGCAAGGCCTATGCCGGAGCCCTGGACATTGGTGCCGTCGGCCTGGTAGAAGCGCTCGAAGACCCGGGCCGCGGTCTCGGCATCCATCCCGACGCCGGTGTCGATGACCTCCAGACGCAGGCAGGTGCCGTCCATGCTGACACGCGAGGTGACGGTGCCGTTGGGAGGAGTGAATTTAAAGGCGTTCGACATGAGGTTGAAGTAGATGCGTTCGAGCTTTTCGATGTCGAACGCCATGGTGGGTCCGGCAAGCTCTCCTATTTCGAGATTTATGCGTATGTGGTGCTGCCGGGCAAGCGGACGGAAAGATTCTCCCCATTCCGTGAAGCAGCGGCGCACGTCGGCCTCGACAGAATGCAGCCGAAGCCGGCCGTTCTCATACTTACGGAAATCAAGTATCTGATTTATAAGGCGCTTGAGGATGCCTACATTCTTGTCGGCCAGATTCACCATTGCGTGCTGTTCGGCGGTAAGGTTGGATGCGGCACGGAGCTGATGGAGGGGGGCGGCTATGAGGGTGAGGGGAGTGCGCAGGTCGTGGCTGACGTTGGTGAAGAAGGTGAGTTTGGCGCTGGTGGCTTCGTTGAGGCGCGCGTTGAGGTCGGTGAGCTCGTCGCGCTGTGTGATGAGCTGTGCGTTCTGGCGGGCAAGCTGCTCCTGGGAGCGGCGGCGGTTCCAGTAAGCCTTGAGGATCAGGAATATGACCACAGCGAGGAGCACCACCACCATCACGATGGCCACGATGGCCACCCGCTGCTCGTTCTCACGGGTACGGAACAGGTTGACGCGGTCCTTCAGGAATTCCACACGCTCCTGCTCACTGACTACGCTGCGGTTAAGGTCGAGCATGATGTCGGCGTTGGAGGTATCGACGGGCGCGGCCGTGGATATGAGTACTTTTTCCTGAAGCTCCTCGCCCCGGGCCGCCATTACGGCGAGGTCGATGAGCTCGGCTCCACCGGTGGGATAAATGAATGTGGCGTCGATGTCACCCTTGGCCACGGCGTTGATGCCGATTTCAGCCACGGCGTCGATGCCGGCTATCCGCACGTCGCGTCCGAGCCGGCGTGCGGCCTGACGCGCGCCGATGGCCATACGGTCGTTGTGGGCGAGTATGGCCTGCGCCTCGGGATGGGCGCGGAGCATGGAATCGGCCAGGACCTCGGCACGGGCCTGGTTCCATTGTCCGTCGGCCGAGGCCACGCATTCCGCCCCGGGATGCTCGGCAAGAGCCTGAAGCATACCCTCATGGCGTCCGGTGGAAGGGGAGGAGTTGTCGAGGCCGCGTATCTCGATGATCTTGACCTCGGGGCCGACGTGCGCCACGAGATATTCGGCGGCGGAGCGCCCGAGCTTGGGATTGTCGGCCGATACGAATATGTCGGACACATCGGCTGATGGCTGACGGTCGAAGGTTATGACCTTTATCCCCTTGGCCCGCGCCTCACGGAGCACGCCGTTGAGGTTGTCGGAGTTGACCGGCGAGGCCATGATCACGTCCACCTTGTCGGCGATCATCCTGCGGATATCCTCCACCTGACGGTCCGGGTCGTCGTAGGCGCTGGTGATGTCGAGCTCTATCTCGGGATACATCACGCTCTGCCGGCGCAGCTCATCGTTGAGCTTGAGGCGCCAGTCGTCGTAGCTGCATTGGGAGACACCTATCCGGTAGCGGCTGCCGTCGTCGGAACAGCCCGCGGGCAATAGCAGGGATATGATGAGGACAAGGGAAAAGCATAGGAACGTCAAGGTGCGTGTCATGTCAGGCAGGTGTTGCGGCAATAAGCCGGTGTGTGGGGCAAAGGTAATAAAAAAATCCGGATTTGCGGCAGATGAATGTGCAAAATCCAGTGACTCTTCAAGTTTCACCACCCCAATGGCGTACTTGACCCGTAAGGGTCATCGGGAGCGGGGAAACTAAACCGTCGGGTGCAAGAATTGTTACATAGGATGTAACGCACGTTACACCGCAACATCCTTTATACCCGATGCAACAGAATCATCATCAACAAAAAAGGATTGCTGCATATCTTTGCACCGCCAAAGGAAGCCGACGCTTCCACCTCCCTCCCGGCCCACACATCCGACAATACCACTGAAAATACTTAACCGCAACAGCGCATCAAATGATTTTACCTTATATGAAGAAGACCATCTTAACCGCCATGACAGCTCTCACGGCCCTCGGCGCGGCTTCGGCCGCCGACCTCCGGGTGGACTGCCTGTCGCCTTCCAACACGCTGGTCCGCATCACGGACCCGCAGGAGAAATACCTGCTTCTGCCCGTGCAGGAGAACGCCCCCATGGCCCATATCCGCGTGCTGAGCGACGGCCGCCTCGACGAAACGCTCAACATCACCCTCGCCCAGTCGAACATCGACTTCTATGTGCCTCTGCGCCTCACGGGACGTGACGGAAAGGACATCCTGCTCGATGTGCGTACCGACAACACCCGCTCCAACCACCGCGATGCCAATGACGCCGCGTGGAGCTCGGGGCTGAAGCTCTCCGATACGTTCGACACCTCCAACACCGAGAAATACCGCCCCGCCTACCACCACACCCCGCTCTACGGCTGGATGAACGACCCGAACGGCATGTTCTACAAGGACGGCCTCTGGCATCTCTACTACCAGTGGAACCCCTATGGCTCCAAATGGGAGAACATGAGCTGGGGCCACTCCACATCGAAAGACCTCATACACTGGGACGCCCAGGAACCGGTGCTTTACGGCGACGCCCTGGGGGCCGTGTTCAGCGGAAGCTCCGTTGTGGACCACGACAATACGGCCGGATTCGGCAATGACGCCGTAATCGCCCTCTTCACTTCGGCCGGCGCATCCCAGGTGCAGAGCATGGCACACAGCGAGGACGACGGCATGACCTTCCGCCGCTATGAGGGGAACCCCGTGATAGCCTACGAGCGCGAAAGCCGCGACCCCAATATGTTCTGGGACGCCGAAAACCACCGTTGGGTGCTGCTTCTGGCCTCCGCCCTCGACCATGAGATGCTCATCTTCACCTCGCCCGACCTCAAGGAATGGTCCCTGACAAGCAAGTTCGGCCACGGCTACGGCGCGCAGGACGGCGTCTGGGAATGCCCGGACCTGATGTATCTCCCCGTCATAGGCACCGACGACCATAAATGGGTGCTCATCTGTAACATCAACCCCGGCGGCCCGGCCGGCGGCTCCGGCACACAGTACTTCGTCGGCGATTTCGACGGCACCACTTTCAAGTGCGATTCCGAAGCCTCCGTCACCAAATGGATCGACTACGGCAAGGACTACTACGCCGCCGTCAGCTTCTCCAACGCTCCGGCCGACCGCAAGACCCTCCTCGGATGGATGAGCAACTGGGAATACGCCAACGACGTGCCCACCCGACAGTTCCGCTCGGCCAACTCGCTCCCCCGCGAACTCGCCGTGTTCAAGGGCACCGACGGTGAATACTACGTGGCCTCGGTACCCTCTCCCGAAGTCGACGCCCTCCGGGGCAAGGGGACTGCCCTGAAAGGGGGACAGCTCTCCGCAAGCGCCCGAAAATTCGCCCTTCCCACAGCCAACGACGGCATTTGCGAGATCAGCTTCGAAGTAGAGCTCAAGAAAGGGGCTACGGCCGAAGTGACCCTCTACAACGCCCAGGGCGAGAAGGTGGCGATGACGCTCGACGCCGACAAGGACACTTTCTCGATGGACCGCCGCGAGTCGGGTAAGGTGGACTTCAGCCAGCAGTTCCCAGCTGTGACGGTGGCTCCCGCACACAACGGCACAGGACACTACTCCGTGCGCCTCTTCATCGACCGCTCCAGCGTCGAAGCCTTCGCCGCCGACGGCCACTTCGCGATGACCAACCTCGTATTCCCCGAAAATCCCTACACCCACATCTCCTTCAGCTCCCCGACAAAGGGAGCCAGACTTGAGAAAGCCGTGATATGGAACCTTAAACTCTAATCCCTTAAAAAAACACAATATGGACTCAAAAGTCGTGACCGACAATACGAAGCCCGGCAACATCCTGCTGCAGCTTGTGCCCGTGATGCTCTGCTTCTTCGCAATGGGCTTCGTCGACCTCGTGGGATCCGCCACCAACTTCGTCAAGGAGGACCTCCACCTCTCCTCGGCCCAGGCCGGATTCATCCCCTCGCTGGTGTTCTTCTGGTTTCTCATCTTCTCGGTGCCCACAGGCATCCTGATGAATAAGATCGGACGCAAGAAGACGGTGCTCTTCTCGCTGCTGCTGACTCTCGTGTCGCTGATCATCCCGATATTCCATGCCGGCTACTACACGATGCTCATAGCATTCTCCCTCCTCGGCATCGGCAACGCCGTGATGCAGACCTCGCTCAACCCCCTCGTGTCGGGCCTCATCAATCCCGCCCGCCTCGCCTCGACGCTGACCTTCGGCCAGTTCGTGAAGGCGCTGGCATCCCTTCTGGCCCCCTACCTCATGGCATGGGGCGCAGCGGCCCTGCTCCCCACATTCGGCCTCGGATGGAGAGTGCTGTTCCCCATCTTCGCCATCGTCTGCCTCCTTTCGATAGCAATGCTGGCCGGCACCCCCATACGTGAGGAGAAAGCCGACAAGGTGACGGGCTTCATGGAGTGCGTGCGTCTGCTCGGAGTGCCTTTCGTGCTGCTCTGCTTCATCGGCATCATGTGCCATGTGGGTATCGACGTGGGCACCAACACCTTCGCCCCCCAGATCCTCCGCGAACGCTTCGGCCTGACGGTGGAGGAAGCCGTGATCGGCACCCAGATATACTTCTACTTCCGCACCGGCGGCTGCCTGCTCGGCTCATGGGCGCTGGCCAAGCTCCCGGTCAGAGGATTCTTCGCATTCAGCGTATGCTGCATGCTGGGCGGAATGCTGGGCCTCTTCCTGGCCACGAGCCAGACCATGGTGCTCACCGCAATAGCCCTCATCGGCTTCGGCAACTCCAACATCTTCTCTGTGGTCTTCGCCCAGGCGCTCAACCATAGCCCCGAGGAGAAAAACGAAGTGTCCGGCCTCATGATCATGGGCCTCTTCGGCGGCACCATCTTCCCCCTCTGCATGGGCTTCGCCCAGGACGCCGCAGGTGTGGCCGGAGCCGTGGCCGTGATGACGGTAGGCGTGCTCTATCTCTTCTTCTACATCTTCAAGATGAAAAAAGCCTGAAGGTGAATCCTTATGGCTGATCCGGAGTGGACGGGAACACTCCGGACCGATTCCGGCCGATATCTGGCGGCTCCGGCCGGTGCCGGTCGCCGCCGACATTCCCGACAATCCTGTTAATTACGATAAAATCTTAAAATCATGAATAAAGATAAAGTAGTAGTAGGCATGGGCGAAGCACTCTGGGACGTGCTCCCCGAGGGCAAGAAGATAGGCGGAGCTCCCGCGAATTTCGCCTATCATGTGAAGCAGTTCGGTCTCGACAGCTGCGTGGTCAGCGCAATAGGCGCCGACGCGCTCGGCGCCGAGATACTCGAGAACTTCGACAGCAAGGAGCTCAACTACAACATCGCGACAGTGCCTTACCCCACCGGCACCGTACAGGTGGAGATTGACCAGGCCGGCATCCCCCAGTACGACATCAAGGAAAACGTGGCATGGGACAATATCCCCTTCACTCCGGAACTCGAAGAACTTGCGAAAAACACACGCGCCGTATGCTTCGGCTCACTCGCCCAGCGTAATGTGGTGAGCCGCGAAACGATAGACCGATTCCTTGACACAATGCCCAGGGACGAGGACACTCTGGTGGTATTCGACGTCAACCTCCGCCAGGGCTTCTACAACAAAGAGATCCTCACCGGCTCCATGGAGCGCTGCAACATCCTAAAGATCAACGACGAGGAACTCGTGACGGTAAGCCGGATGTTCGGCTATCCGGGCATCGACCTCCAGGACAAGTGCTGGATTCTTCTCGGTAAGTACAACCTCAAGATGCTCATCCTCACCTGCGGCGTCAACGGCAGCTATGTCTTCACTCCCGGACGCGTGTCGTTCCAGCCCACTCCCACTGTGGAGGTGGCCGACACGGTTGGCGCCGGCGACAGCTTCACCGCCGCCTTCATCGCCAACATCCTCAAGGGACGCAGCGTAGAGGAGGCCCATCGTCTCGCCGTGGAGACCTCGGCCTACGTCTGCACCCAGCAGGGCGCCATGCCCCAGCTTCCCGCACATCTCACCCACTGATTCCGTCCGCCTCTTCCTCCGCTCCTTAATCGTTTTTTCATCAGGAATCGATTGAAGCCGGCAGCCCTGTCGGCCGGAATCTTCCGAGGGCGGCTTCAATCCATCATTTTTAGGTATATAGGTTTCAGAGTAGTTTTCTTTCTGAATAATTCATGTTGTTAACTCTCGCACAGTCCACACAAGGTAGAGGCATAAAAGAAGGCTCCCGCACGGCTTCGGCCGGCGGGAGTCTTTGTCATGCGGGCGGGAGCTTTCCCTTGAGGGGATTACTCTCTGTTTTTCTTCTTTTCCATAAGGACCTTTGCCTTGGCTTCGGCATCGTTGATGCCTTCCTTGGCTGCTGTGCTCACTTCCTGACCTGTTGCGCGTACTGCGGCAGCTGCCTTCTCGGAAGCGGTCTTGGCGGCGGAGACACCCTTGTCGGCGGTTTCCTTGACGGCTGTGGCGGCCTTAGTGGCTGTCGACTCCGCCTTGTCAGCGGCATCCTTTACAGCGGAAGTACCCTTGGAGACAGTGGAAGCGGCCTTTGTAGCCGCACCCTGGGCTGCGGCCTGAGTGGCCTCGGCGGCTTCGGGCACCACTTCCTCCACCACTTCAGTGAGCACTGCGGTGGTGTCGGGGGCTACGGAATCAAACTCCATCACCACGCCGACAGCCGTGTCGGCAGCTACGGTGTCCTGGTCAGCAGCCTTGTTGCCGCCGCAGGAAGCAGCCAGCAGAACGAGTGAGCCGGCGCCGAGGATAGAAAATACTTTCTTCATAACTGTATGTTGAATTTGGGGATTGTCACCCTTGACTGTTTTACTTGGAAGCGTTTACGAGACGTGCCAGACCTGCCTCCACCTTGGCTACGGAAGCCTCGTCGACACCGCGGGTGCCGGTGCTTTCGCCCCAGATGGCGCGGTAGTAGATGGTGTTGCCTGTCACCTGCGGACCATACACCACCGTCATTGTGGCGTCAGCGGGATTGGCCGAGTTGTAGAGCACGAAGTCGTTGCCCTGCTCGCCACCTTTCTTGTAGTACTGCAGGAGGAATCCGTAGAAGTCCCAGTTGTCCTCGTCGTCCTGCTCCTCGCTTACGGTCATGCCGGCGGCATTGAGGCGCTCGTTGGAGTTGAAGCCGTAGCTATAGCCGGGCAGGCCGCTGTTGGCGGTCGACACGAAGCCGAGTCCGTCCTCGTCGTCATACTCCTCGCGGAATCCTGTCCAAGTGGCCATCTCGTCTTTCACCTGCTGGCGTGTGGCGCCCCAGCTGAGGTAGGGGAGGGTGAAGTTGGTGTTGGTGGGCTTAACCGTCACGGTGCACTTGGCAACTGCGCCGTCCTTCGAAGTCACAGTAATCACTGTCGTGCCCACGTGTTCGCCGGAGATGTTGCCGTCGCCGTCGACTGTGGCGATGAAGTCATTGGCTGAAGTCCATGTGCAGTTCTTTTCGGAGGCTTTGTTCTTTACGGTAGCCTTGTAGTCAACGCTGATTTCAGGATACTCAAGTGTGACCGACTTGGGTTCGTCGTTGTCGTCACCGCATGCCGCAAGCATCAGGGGAAGGGCGGCAAGGAAGAGGAATTTCTTCATTTTCTGATTGTTTTTGATTATGTTTTAAGTTGTTTATACGGGTTATATCTCACGACCTCCGCACCGGAGTATCAGTCACGATGCTCCGGCTCTTAGGTACAAAAAGAGCCATTTGCCGGCGGACATAGTCCGCCCCCTTTTTATATAACAAGCGCAAAATTAATATTTATCTTAAGAAATACCTCGGTTTGGACGAATTATTTATGTTATAAAACATATTTTAATGCTTTCAGGGGTATTTCAAGTGTTTTTCGGACATGACAGTACTCGATATCCACACCCATCATCCGGCCCCTCAGCCTCTCGGAGTGATTTCGGCGGCGCCGGAGGAATTGCCCGTTCTGCCGGGAGCCCAGCTGTACTCGGCAGGCATCCATCCCTGGAATGTGAAGGGAATCGGCCTCAGCGCGGCGCAGACAGCCGCGCTGACCGCGGCCGCGTCGCGCTCCGACGTCGTGGCCATCGGCGAGACAGGCATCGACCTCGTGCGCGAGGGATGCGCTCCGCTCGCAGGACAGATCAACGCCATGCGCGCCCACATCGACCTCAGCGAAAGTCTCGGCAAACCGCTGATACTCCACTGCGTGCGCGGCCACGACATCATCGCCCAGACCCGCAGGGAGCTTAATCCGACGCAACCGTGGATTATCCACGGTTTCCGGGGGAAGCCCTCCATAGCCGACATCCTCCTCAAGGCAGGGTGCGTGCTCAGCTTCGGCGACAGGTTCAACGCCGAGGCGCTGCTGTGCGTGCCCCCGGAGGCCATCCTCGCCGAGACCGACGAGGCGGAGTACGACATCCGCGAAGTCATAGGTCTGCTGGCTGAATGCCGTCCGGAAATCGATGAGGCGCTGATATCGGCCAATTCCGCACGGGTGCTCGGCCTCTGAGCGCAGGCGCCTACTTCCCGGTAAGCATGCTCTGGAGCTCGTGAAGTTTCGTCAGGGCCTGCAGGGGAGTGAGGTTGTCGATCTGCAGGTCGAGCAGGGCGTCGCGCATCTGCCCCAGCAGGGGGTCGTCGAGCTGGAAAAGCGAGAGCTGTATGCCGTCGACGGTCGGAGCCGGGATGGCTTCCGTGGCGGCACGCCGTGCCCGGGCGCCCTGCTTCCCCTTGGGGCTGGTCCCGCCGGCGCTCCGGGCGTCGGGGGCCGCGGCGTTGGCCTCAAGGGTCTTCAGCACCTCCGAGGCGCGTTTCACTATCCCCTGCGGCATTCCGGCCAGCTTGGCCACATGGATGCCGAAGCTGTGCTCCGAGCCTCCGCGCTCCAGGCGGCGCAGGAACACTATGCGCCCCTCTATCTCCTTGACCGACACGTTGTAGTTGACGATGCGGCCGAAGAGCCTCTCCATCTCGTTGAGCTCATGGTAGTGGGTGGCGAAGAGGGTCTTGGGTCTGACCTGTCCGTTCTCGTGGATATGCTCCACGATGGCCCAGGCTATGGATATGCCGTCGTAAGTCGAGGTGCCGCGCCCGAGTTCGTCGAAGAGTATCAGGGAGCGGGTGGTCATGTTGTTGAGGATGGCGGCGGCCTCGTTCATCTCTACCATGAATGTGGATTCGCCGGAAGAGATGTTGTCCGACGCGCCGACACGTGTCATAATCTTGTCCACCAGGCCGATGGAAGCCGATTCGGCGGGCACGAAGCTACCGGTCTGCGCCATAAGGGCGATGAGGGCCGTCTGGCGGAGCAGGGCCGACTTACCGCTCATGTTCGGACCGGTGATCATCATTATCTGGCGTGAGTCGGCGTCAAGCTCCACATCGTTGGCCACATAGGTCTCCCCGGGGGGGAGACGGCGTTCGATGACGGGATGGCGCCCCCCCTTGATTTCGAGGCGCAGCGAGTCGTCGACACGCGGACGCACGTAGCCGTACTCTTCGGCGGCGAGGGCCAGCGAGAGCAGGGCGTCGAGTTCCGAGGCGGCGCGCGCGTTGTCGGCTATGTCCTCCACCTTTTTCATGCATCTTTCGATAAGCGCGGCGTAGAGAGTGCGCTCAAGGGCGTCGATTTTCTCGTCGGCGCCGAGGATGCGCTGTTCGTATTCCTTGAGCTCGGGGGTGATGTAGCGTTCGGCCCCCACGAGGGTCTGGCGGCGGATCCAGTCGGCGGGCACCTTGTCCTTGTGCGTATTGCGCACCTCTATGTAATAGCCGTGTACATTGTTGAAACTCAGCTTGAGCGAGGGGATGGAGGTGCGCTCCGTCTCGCGGCGGAGTATTTCGTCGAGGGCCTCCTTGCTGTGGTGTACGAGGCGCCGGAGTTCGTCGAGGGCGGCATCCACGCCTGAGGCTATCACGCCCCCTTTCTGGAGGGAGGCGGGGGCTTCGGGCGAGATGGTGCGCCGTATGTCGGCCGACACTTCGGAAGTGTCGCGCAGCCCCTCGCCGAGCCTTACGAGGGGAGGGCATCCGGCCTGCGTGAGGAGCGGGCGGAGCGCGAGGGTCTCCTCAAGCGATGAGGCGAGGGTGATGAGTTCGCGGGGAGTGATGCGCGTCGAGGAGAGGCGTCCGCAGAGGCGGATGAGGTCGCCCACACGCGAGAGACGGTCGTGGATGTCGGAGCGCAGCTCCGGGTCGCGGAAGAAATACTCCACGCAGTCCTGGCGCGAGGTGATGGCCTTGAGGTCGAGCAGCGGCATGGCCACCCACCGGCGCAGCATGCGCGCTCCCATCGGGGTGACCGTATGGTCGAGCACGTCGATGAGGGCCATCCCCTCTTCGGAGGGAGTGGAGAGTATTTCGAGATTGCGCATTGTGAAGCGGTCGAGGTACATGTGTATCCCCGAGTCAATGCGTCCCAGCGAGGTTATGTGGCGTGTATGGGTGTGCTGTGTGAAGTCGAGGTAGTGGAGGATGCTGCCGGCGGCTATCACGGCCTCGTGGAGGTCGTCGACCCCGAATCCCTTGAGGGTCTTTGTGGCGAACTGCCGGGTGAGGCGTTCGCGGGCGGCGTCGAGGGTGTAGATCCAGTCGTCCTGCTCGTTGAAGATGGTCCTGACCGTGATGAACTGTTCGCACATTGGGCGTGTGCCGCGCATGCGCAGTGTCTCCTTCGGGGAGATTCCGGCCAGCAGCTTGTCGACAAATTCGGCCGACCCCTGCGAGCATAGGAATTCGCCGGTGGTGAGGTCGAGGAAGGCCGCCCCGACTACGGGGCGCCCCTGCTTGTCGGCCTTTCCGAAATGCAGGGCCGCCAGGAAGTTGTTCTCGCGGGGGGACAGGGTGGTGTCGTTGAGGTTCAGACCGGGAGTGACAAGCTCCGTTATGCCCCGCTTCACGAGTTTTTTGGCCAGTTTCGGGTCTTCGAGCTGTTCGCATATCGCCACCCGGCGTCCGGCCCTCACGAGCTTCGGCAGGTATGTGTCGAGCGCATGGTGGGGGAATCCGGCGAGTTCCACATACGTGGCCGCGCCGTTGCCCCGGCGCGTGAGCGTGATGCCGAGTATCTGACTGGCGTCGATGGCATCCTGTGAGAAAGTTTCGTAGAAGTCGCCCACACGGAAGAGGAGTATCGCGTCGGGATGCTTTTTCTTCATCTCGGCGTACTGCTTCATCAGCGGGGTGTCCTGTGACTTGGCCATTATGGATATAAGCGGGTGGAGGGGGTTATTGATTCATGGGGATGAGGCTCAGCATCCACGTAGCCATCCCCACGTAGATGAGCAGGCCCACTACGTCATTGGTGATCTGGATGAAGGGGCCGGTGGCGAGCGCCGGGTTGATTTTCAGCCGCTCAAGGGTAAGGGGCACCAGTGTGCCGAACACCGTGGCAAAGATCACCACGCAGAAGAGCGACGCGGCCACGGCCAGCGCCACCGCATAGGAGCGCGGCTGAGTGAGAAGCACATAGATCAGCACCGTCGTGGAGATGACTATGGCGTTAAGGAGCGCCACAATGACCTCGCGTCCTATCTGACGCCCGGCGTTCTTGAGCTCGAGCTTGCCGTTGGCCAGGCCCTGCACCACTATGGCCGATGCCTGCACGCCGACGTTACCGCCCGTGCCGCCGATAAGCGGGATGAAGATCGCGAGCACCGTGACGGCTGCTATCTTGGCCTCGAAGCCGGTGAGTATGACCGAATTGATGAGGCCGCCGATGATGCCTATGAGGAGCCAGGGGAGGCGGGCCTTGGTCTGGGCGAAGATGGAGTCGGCGGCGTCGATGTCGCTCGATATGCCGGAAGCCAGCTGATAGTCGCGCTCGCTCTGCTCGCGCACCTCGTCCATCACGTCGTCGACCGTTATCTGGCCCACGAGGCGCCCGATACTGTCCACCACGGGCATGGCCACGAGGTCATACTTCTCGAAGTCGATGGCCACGTCCTCTATCGGCGTGTCGGTGCGCACCGACACAGGGTCGCTCTCCATGACGTGCTTGATCTTGCTCACCGACGGATGGGTCACCATCTTCTTCAGCGGCAGTATCCCCTTCAGGCGCTGGTCGTCGTCGACTACATACACGTAGTAGATGTCGTCGAGGTCCTCGGCCTGGCGGCGCATCTCCTTTATGCATTCGGGCATCGACATATTCTCGTTGACCTCGATCATCTCGGTGCCCATCAGGCCGCCGGCCGTGTCTTCGTCATACTGCAGCAGGTCGACGATGTCGCCGGCCTGCTCCATGTCGTCGATATGGCGGATGACTTCGTCGCGGTCCTCTTCGTCGAGTTCCTGGATAAGGTCCACGGCATCGTCGGTGTCGAGGAGATCGATGAAATGGCCTATCTGCTCGGGCTCCATGTGTTCGAGGAGTTTCCGGCGGTCCTCCTCGTCGAGTTCCACCAGCACGTCGGCCTTCTTCTCCCGGTCGTCGATGAGGTTGAAGAGCCATTCGGCCTCCTTGATGTTGAGACGGTCGAGCAGTTCGGCTATATCGGCCGGGTGCAGCTCACGTATTTCGCGGCGCGCGGCGTGGTCGTCGTGTTCTTCGGCCAGGCGCTCTATAAGTTCGATTGATTCGTCGTTGATTTCCTTCATAGTCTTTTGTCGGCATTCTCAATAATGAAACGATGACCCGCCCAGGAACTCCCGCAGGAGCGAAGTGAAGGGCACCTGTTCGGCCGGTATCGGCTCGAAGTAGGAGAGGAATTTGAGTAGGCGCGAGGCCTCGGCGTAAAGGGGATCGACGTGCGGCACCTGCCGCAGCAGCGGCTCGGCGTATGCCTTCATCACTCCGAGCTCGAATATGAGCGAGGAGTTGAATGTGGCGTCGGCGTTCTCCTGGAAAGGGAATATCCACTTCTCCTCCCCGCGGCGCACGCTCGGCCAGCGGCGGATGGTTTCGAGTGCCGAGGTATGACGGTACTTGTGGTCGCGCACGATGCGGCGCAGCAGCCTGTTGTCGGTGGTGGAGATCCAGTTGTGGTCGTCGATGCTCAGCGAGGTGAGGGCCGACACGTAGACCTTGAACACCTCCTCGCCCGGAAGCTCGCGTGTCAGCTCGGGATTCAGACCGTGGATTCCCTCGATGAGCAGCACGTCGTCGGGGTCGAGCCTAAGGGGCCTGTGGCGCTCTATGCGGCGTCCAAGCTCGAAGCTGTAGGTGGGGAGGTTGATTTCCTCGCCGTCGAGCAGGTGGCGGAGGTCGGAGTTCAGGCGGTCGAGGTCGAGGGCGTAAAGGGATTCGTAGTCGTAATCGCCGTTTTCATCGCGCGGGTTGTGCTCACGGTCCACGAAGTAATCGTCGAGCGAGATCATCTTGG
>JAAVCH010000004.1 GCA_014802425.1 Bacteroides sp. | reverse complement strand
TTTGTCCTTACTTCGTCAATCCCATTCATCACGCTCATGCGCACCCTGTCGTAGGCGTCATTGTACTGGAACGATGCGGTAAATGACTTTTCGGTAAGGTTGACCGGACGGGAGAAAGAGCCATAGCGGATCGACTGGCGTGACGGGAAGAGTGACTCGTCATCGGTCTCGGCACCGGTGATGGCATACGGCGAGGTGTCCGAGCCGTATGTGAATGAACCCACGTCACTGTGCGACGTTATGTTCCCTTTTGCATCGTAGGTCGTGCGCTTAAGTCCATGTGCCGTCAGCCGGTCAAGGGCGTCATATGAAAAGGCCTCCATGAGCTTGCGTGTTATGTCGCGCCGCTCGACAAGTTGTCCCGTGGCCTGGTCGAAGCCGTAGGCATGATGCTGTATGGTGCCCTTGTCCGTGGAGGCGACTCTCCGCGCCGGCAGGCCGTAAGGCGAGAACTGATACTTCCGGGTCACGTCCCCGGTCTTTATCTCGGTCGGCTGACCATATTCATTGACCTTCTCAAGACTGTAGACCGAACTTGTGCCGTTGACCTTCACCTCCGTGCGGACACCCTGAGCATAGGTTCTGTCCTCCGTCAGGGACATCCCCCTCGATGTCCGGTATGCAATTGAAGTCACAAGGCCGCTTCCGGTATCATACGTATACTCCCTCTCAAGCCAGATTCCGTCGGGAGCTTCCTCACGGTCCTTGCTCAGACGTCCCTTACTGTCGTAGAGGTAGGAACGTGATGAACTGTTGGAGGAAACGGCTGAGGTGAGCTGCCCGTAGTCATCATATGTATATACGGTTGTCATCTCCGGACACACCGTCTTTGTCAACAGTCCGAAGCTATCGTACTCATGACTGATTGTCTTGCCCCTTGCATCTGTCACGACGGCTATATTGCCCCCCGCATCATAAGTCTGCGAGATTGTTCCGGAGCTCGGGTCGGTCACAGACGATTGCCTGCGGTAGACGTCGTATGTATATCTTGTGACGTGGCCTCCGGTCAGGGTTATCGTGTTGACCTGCCCGTCGGCGGCAAGGGAGTAGGTCGCCGTCCCGGTCGGGTCGGTACGTGATATGAGGTTCCCGAAAACATCGGAGGTGCTTTTGGAGGTACGGCCGTTTTCGGTCTCCGTCACGGTCCGACCGCTATACGTCCATGATCTGGAGGCTCCTGATGCGGAGGAGGCTGTCAGTGGTCGGCCATATAGATCGTAGGTGAAGGTGTTCCAATACGTGGCACCGGCTCCCGTGAACGGCAGCGACTCCGCGATGAGGTTGCCGTCCGGGTCATAACCTCTGTCTACGTTGCTGAAAGTACCGTCGAACAGGGCGGTCGATTCCCTTACGGTGCGACCGAGCGCATCGTGATATGTCCTTACATCCGGTCGGCCTTCTGAACCGGTATATTCTACATATAGTCCTTTTCCGGACTTGTCCCATGTCACGTTGCATAGCTCGGAAGTACCGTCAGGAAGGCGTGTCCAGGTCTTTCTTCCGAAAGCGTCGTAGCCGTATGCCGTCAGGTTGCCCCGGGCATCGGTTATCGAGTCGGGACGTCCGTAAGAGTCGTAACGGTAGCGGGTGACATGCCCCCTCGGGTCGGTCTCCTCTGTAATCCTGCCGAGGCCGTCACGCTTATACGAGGTGGTCAGCGATTTCCCGGAGAACCTTTTTGTACTGTGTCTCAGCACGCTTCCTCTGGAGTCGTAGGTAAAGGATTCGGAACTTACGGACTTGCCGTTCCTGTAACGCTGTATTACATTGGGCTTCAGTCTGGAATATGCCGGAATGTACTCACGTTCCGTAAAGACGTCTCCGTTATAGCGGGTAGTGGTGAGGCGGTCATACGGGAATCCGAGATAATAGCCGTCCTTCTCCTCGGGGGAATGGACGTAGCTCACCGAGTTCACCACGGTTGCCTCACCCGAATAGCTGATCGTCTCCTTTGTCGGGAAGCCGTATGAGTCGTACTCGTAGGAATATGTCGTTGTGGTGTTTCGCAGGAAATCCTTCTCGGTCTTCCCTGTCAGCAGGACACGTCCCGTTCTCTCACGGGCCTTGCTGAAGTCGTAGCTCAGGGAAATCTCCGAGGCCGGCGTCCGCTCACCGGTCAGCACACAGAAATTGTAGGGGTCGTATGTACGTTCTGTCCTGCGGTTCTTCAAATCGGTGATGGCTATCCCTTCGAATCCTCGGAAACCGAGTCCCTGCCGGTGAAACAGGGCATTATAATACGAATATCTGTCGAGGGACATCCTTTTTTCATCCACCCATGTCTCTGCTGTCCCGACGACATCAAGAGGCGTGTCGATATCGACATATGGATAAACGGCGTTATTCCCCTTCTGATAGTAACCGGTCTCCATACCCTCCCGGGAAATGTTCGAGTAGGAGGTTCGCTCCACAACTCCGAGACTGTTGGTCATTTCCGTAAGCAACGACTGTCTCTGCCTGTCAAACTTCCAGTCGTATTTGCTGACCTTCCCGTCGGAAAGCGCGAGCAGGCACGTCCGCTCACGTCGGTTGTTGATGTCGAAAGGTGCCAGGATGGACTTCGGATTGGAATACCGCTGTTCGCTGCCTGTCTGCGTAAGACCATCACGCGATACAGCGTAGACCCTGAATGAATAGCCGTCGTAGCTTATCACCTCACAGCGTCCGTCCCTGTCGATGTCCTGCACCATGAAACCGTTGTCGGACCTGCCGGTGCGGTGTACGGAGGTAAGCAGATTCTCATGATAGAGGTTCCCCTGCCCTGTAAAATGGAATATATGCCACAGCGTTTCCTTGTAGTCGGCTGTATTGTATTTGCTCGTGGGCGTGACGAGCAGATCCGGGAGTCCGTCGCCGTCGAACTCACCCGCCATGAGGTCGCGCTTCTCCAGATATTTCCTGTCAGGGATAATGGTTGAACTGAGAACCCTCACCTGAGGACTGCCGGTATCGAATCCGCTGAAGGTATATACCGTAGTCCCCTTTTCATGGATATGGCATATGTCGGATTTCCCGTCGCCGTCACAGTCGATGATGATGATCCTGTCGGAATTGAGGGCTATGAAGTCAGCGTCGCTGTTGGCCGTCCCGGGCAGCATCACCTTGAAATCCATGACATGTCCATGGAAAAGGAGATTGTCATTTTCAAGATCGTAAAGGAAAATTTCCGAGGGGAACTGGGAGTCTCCGGTCGGTTGGTGAAGGGAGATTCCCATAACCTCATCCTTGCCGTCACCGTTGAAGTCACCCGTATACCAGAATTTAGGGTGCACGCTCGGATTACTTTCCTTATCCATATAGACACGTTCGGCTGATTTATAAGTCCTGGTGTATCGCTGGCTCAGCCCTCCGTAAAGGTTCCTTGCGTAGACGGTGAAGGTCACCCACTCCTTGTTTATGGAACAGCTGTTGTTGACCTTTATCACGTTATCCTCCCTTCTCCCCGTAAGGTCGGCGGACAGCATCGAGATGAAGCCGTCTCCGGCGGTGATTGCAACGGATTCTTCCGGTGTGCCTGGGTCAAGGCAGGTATAGACCAGTATCTTCTGCCCGCTGTTAAACGGATTAATTATCCAGTTCCGGCCGTTTCTTGTGTCATGAAGGTAGGGGAATACGGAAGGATAGACTATGAGTCCCTCCGTTCCACGGTCATGGTCAAAGCGTCCGGGAACGATCTGGAAGGAGTTGATGTCGGTCTGACTGTCAAATATGAAATGTGAGCCGAGGCTGATGTCATTTACTGAGAAGGCTTTCACTCCCGTTTCCGCTCCGTAACTGAAACATAGCGGATTAAGCGCATGAATTCCTGAGGAACACCTGATGCTGTTCAGTAGAGAGGCTCCCGACATGTCACTGTAGCTCAGGCTATATGTCCTCAGTTCCTGATCGCTCAGTCTGCAGGTGATTGACTCAAGCAGCCTATACATGACAGTCCTGCTACCGCTGAGGTAAGAGGACAGGACATCGTCGCGGTCGGCATACAGGAACTCTACGGATGCGCCATTGTAACGGATGGCGACCGGATAGTAGACTCCGTTATCCTGAATGTAATCGTACTCAATCCTATTGCCGTGGAGGTCTATGAGGGATGTCAGGGGATACGAGAGCTGCGGGGTGGAATTGTCCGGGAATCCGAATATTCCCTTTTTCCCGTCGGGATAGAATACTTCGAAACAGGCGAGGTCGCCGTCGGGTGTCATCCCGTGGACTATGATGTCGCCGGTCTCGGACCTGAACGGCCAGCGGTCCGGGTCACGGCCGCTCTGGATCAGCCTCACCCCGTCGAGAAAGAAGGCATCCGTGATATCCATCTGGATCCCTCTTGGCTCCCTGTCATAATATACGGACTTGGTGCCTCTGGTTATGACGGGGAGTCCGGCCAATGCCCATCCGATTCCGGTCATCGAGTTGCCTCTCTGACTGTCGTAAGCCAGGGAGACGGCAGGCTGCATCCCATCGATTCCGGGGTAGACTTCAATGGGCACATTGTATGTCCTGGCTCCGGTCTGGGATACTCCCGAGGTATATGGAATCTCCCCTACAACGGCAGACTTACTGATTGAACGGGGAGCCGGCGGCGGAAGCGACTCCTCTGCGGATGATGTTGTGGCGGTTAGGGTGGAGGATTCCGTTTGCGGATTCCCGGCTTCCGAAGCATCGCCATGGACTATTTCCGGCCAGTGTATTTCCGGCCATGAAATTGAATCGGAAGTAGCTTCCTCTGTTTCAGGATAATCGATGGAGGGTGTCTGAAATTCCTGAGTTCCCGCAAAGGTCAAGTACGGAAAGGATGCCAGAAGTAGCGTCGTGGCAATCAATGAAAAAAGGGTGGTTTTCATATGAGAGGAGATTTGGTCAGTCCTTGATTATGCGCCACACGGAGTCATCGCCGTTAAGGGAGATACGCAGGATGTACATCCCGTCAGGGAGATTGCTCAGATTGAGATCGTTGATTTCTGCGGTTATGTCGGCTGTCATCAAAAGTTGACCTGACATGCTGAAGAGCATGAGGGTTCCTGAATCACGTTCCTCATATCCGGAAATCTCCACTTTCAGGTCTCCTTTTGTCGGGTTGGGATATATGCGGATGGTCTTCTCGGCCACCTGGTCCTGAAACATTTCGTCCGGTTTGCTTTCACCGTTATCTTCCTCCATTGGAAGGCTTCTGGTCTGTATTACAATCTGGCGAGTGATGCGGTTGCCGGAGGCATCGTAAAGGAATTCGACGGTTTTGCCGGACGATAAGGTGGGGATTAGTAATACTACTGCTGAAAGAGCAAATCTGAGGAGAGTTTTCATGATGTGGGTTATATTAGGCTGTTCGATTGCAAAGGTAATATAATTATGCGGGCTTGCAAAGGTAGAACAGAATTATTTCTCTATTTTGAAGGTTAAAGCCTATCATACCTTAGATTTGTCGGCAGGGTATAGTTAATAGCGTATAGGCAGTATGGTGGAGGGTCGAATCAGGGGGAGAGGTAGGCGGCGACGACGGCGTCGGGAGAGAAACGGTCTTCGAGGGAGCGGCGCATGCGGTGGCGGAGTGAGGGAGCGTCGGCACGGAGCATCCGGGCGGCGTCGGCGATGGCGTCGGCAAGACGCGCGGCGTAGTCGGCACGGGTCTCTCCCTCGACAGGAGGCAGGTGGATACCCAGACCGTCGTGGATGATGTCGGGTTGCCCGCCAAGTCCGGCAGCGACCGGCAGACAGCCGTAGGCCTGACCCTCGACAAGAGTGCCTGGGAGGGTCTCGTAGCGCGAGGTGGAGAGTACTATGTCGGAGTTGAGGTAGAGGTCACGGATTTTGGCCGGGTCGCGGATGAGGCCGTGGTATTGGTAGGGGATGCGCAGGCGTTCCAGAATCGAGGCATCGCGTATGCCGCCGTAAAGTGTGAGCGAAGTGCGGCTCGCAAGTTCCGGATGGCGGGCCGACAACTGACTGAGTGTGCCGATAAGCAGCGGCAGGTCCTTGATGTCGTCATCCAGCCGGGCCGCTCCGAAGATAAGCCGGAGACGTCCGGGTGCCTCCGTGCGCTTCAGCTCGGTTTCCTCCGGGAGCCGGAAAAGATTGGGTATCACGCGCAGACAGGCGTCATGAAGCAGACCGCTTGCAAGCGCCTTGTCGCGGAGCCATGTGCTGACCGCCACAAACTCCATGCCGTTTCCGGCCGCGACGGCATCGGCGTAAAGACGGCGCTTCTCAAGCCAGGTCCGGTGGGAAAGGTCATTGGGCGAACCGTGCTTCCCGAGCAACGGACACTCGCCACATTCCGCCCCTTGCAGAAAACGCCCGCAATCTCCGGCGTGGTGACATAGCCCCGTCATGTTCCACATATCGTGCATCGTCCAGACCACCCGCTTGCCGCTCTCCGTAAGACGGCGTATCCCTTTCAGCGAAAGCACCCCCTGATTTATCCAGTTGATTATTACGATATCCGCTTCCTTTACCGCCGGCAAATCGGCCACATCGATGCCGAACGCAGCGGCATCGAGCTTAAATAGCGTCGAGCGTTGGGCGCCGTTTGCCAGAGCGATCCGCAGACGGTCAGCCGCGAAAGCCGCCTTCAGTCTCAGGGGGGAAGCGATGAGCTGCACATAAGGGGAATCCGTCAGTTTCTCGGCCACGAGCATACGTGCGTCCACACCTCGCTCGCGCATCGCCTCCATAAGGCGGAACGAAACCACCGCAGCTCCTCCCGTGGAATCCGATTTATTTATTATCACCACTTTCTGCGCAGTGTTTTCAACTCGTTCAGCCATGGTATGATGAAATGTTGTTACTGTCCCCGGCGTTCGTAGCGCACAAAACTGTAAGGGGGTTCCGCATCCGGGAAATCTTCGGATGAAACCTTCACCCATCCCGAGGGATTGAGGGCGGGGAACCACGTGTCGGCGTCAGGCGCCTCGGCGTGTATCTCGGTCAGTTCGAGTGCGTCCGCCTCAGTCAGGGCGCGGGCATAGATACGGCCACCGCCGATGACGAAAAAATCATCGCCGCCGGCGCGGGCGCTTTCAAAAGCAGCCTCGGGAGTGGTGAAGGTCTCCGCCCCCTCAGCGATATAACCCGGATTGGATGTTATGACTATGTTACGTCGTCCGGGCAACGGACGGCGGGGCAGGGACTCCCATGTGGCGCGCCCCATCACGACACATTTACCCATCGTCAGGGCCTTGAAATGCTTCAGGTCGGCAGGGAGGTGCCAGAGCAGGTCGCCGGCGCGCCCGATGGCTCTGTCGGCTGCCACGGCTGCGATTATCGTCATCATACGCTTACCTCCGCTTTAATGGCCGGATAGGGGTCATACCCCTCCAGCCTGAAATCCTCATACTTGAAAGAGAAGATATCCTTCACCTCCGGATTGAGAATCATCTTCGGGAGCTTACGCGGGGTGCGCGAAAGCTGTTCATGCACCTGGTCGAGATGATTGCGGTAGATATGAAGGTCGCCGAAAGTATGGATGAATTCACCGGGTTGCAGACCGCAGACCTGGGCTACCATCATTGTCAGCAACGCATAGGAAGCGATGTTGAACGGCACTCCAAGAAAACTGTCGGCACTCCGCTGATAAAGTTGCAGCGAGAGTTTGCCGTCGGCCACATAAAACTGGAAGAAAGCATGGCAGGGGGGGAGATTCATCCTGTCGAGGTCACCGACATTCCATGCGCTGACTATTATGCGGCGCGAGTCGGGATTGTTCCTGATGGTATCGATCACTTCGGAAATCTGGTCGATGTGCCGGCCGTCGGGCGCGGGCCAAGAGCGCCACTGATATCCGTAGATATGGCCGAGGTCGCCGTCGGGGGAGGCCCACTCGTTCCAGATGCGCACGCCGTTGTCCTGAAGATACTTCACGTTGGTGTCGCCGGCCAGAAACCACAGCAGCTCGTGGATGATGCTCTTGAGGTGTACTTTCTTGGTGGTCAGCAGAGGGAATCCCTCGCTGAGGTCGAACCTCATCTGATAGCCGAAGGTGGATATGGTGCCGGTGCCGGTGCGGTCGTCCTTGCGCACTCCCTTTTCCAGCACATGGCGGAGTAAGTCTGTGTATTGCTTCATATTGCCCTTTGGATATGGTTGGGGTTTAGCTTACTTGGTCATTATCGGTGAGGCCGGGCGGTTGCGCGAGGCCTGGAAGTGTATCGCGTCGTCGGCGCAGACCTTCAGGCAGTCGAAGCACCGCACGCATTCCGGGTCGGTCACTTCGCGGGCCGCTACGTTGATGCACCCCGCCTTGCATACGTCCTGACAGCGCATGCACGAGGTGCAGCGGTCCGGGTCAATCTCGATGTGCCATACGGCTCTTGCTCCGACGAGCGAGAGGCAGGTGCCGATAGGGCAGATAGAATTGCAGAACGCGCGCCCCTTGAAAAGCGCCCACACCCATATCAGGGCCAGGATCACGAGCGCAACCGCACCGCCGAGGGCGGCATTGCCGGCAAACAGCAGCCAGCGCGCCGAAGCCTCCGGATTGGTGAGCCGCGCGGCCGACCGCATCAGATTCCACGGCTCAAGCAGCGTAGCCACTCCGAGCAGGCCGAGCACCAGGCAGCCGATGTAGGCGAAAAGCACCAGTCCGCGCAGACGCGACGGACGTTGCGGACGATAGGCGCCGAAAAGCCTCCCCTTGCCGAAAGGGTTGCGCATCGCGCGGCCCCGGCGCGTGCGCCCGAGCTTGCGGCGCGCCCATGTGGCCGAGTCCTGGAGGGTGCCGACCGGGCATACCGTCGAGCAATACACACGCCCGAAAAAGAAGGTCGCCACGAGCCATACGGCCGTGGCGCCTGCCGTGGCCGCGAGCGCAGAGGGAATGATCTGCACTTTGGCCGCGGCGGCGGCCATGGGACTCACGCCCCGGCCTATGAAAAGCCAGGTCACCGAGGCCGCGAAGAAGAGCACGGCCAGGAAGATGCGTATGGTCCTTAAGTCCTTCATGTCGGTTCCTCCCCGGAGGGAGGCGGGTTTGGGGGTGTCCTGAAAGGGGAGCCGGTCAGCGGCGTCCCTTGCCCTGACGCGCCTGCTGCTCCTTGAGCATCTGCTGCTGCTGACGCTGCAGCTCCTCCATGCGCGCCATCAGGCCGCTCTTCTTGCGGGGCTTCTTGGCGTTCTCGGCCATGGCCTTGCGCACCTTCTCCTCGGGATAGAAATAGCGGAATGCGTAAGTCTGCGCGATGGTGATGAGCAGCGAGAGGAAGTAGTAGTAGCTCAGGCCGGCGGCGTAGTTGTTGAAGAATACGAGGAAGAAGACCGGCATAAGATACATCATCCACTTCATGCCGGGCATACCGCCGGGACTGTTCTGCATGTTGATGTGGGTGTAGATGATGTTGGTCACCGTCATCAGCAGGCAGAAGAGGGAGATATGGTTGCCGAAGTAGTCGGTCACCAGCGGGATATGTCCGCTCCACGACACGATGGCGTCAGGCGCCGAGAGGTCGTGGGCCCAGAGGAAGCTCTGGCCGCGCAGCTCGATGGCCGAGGGGAAGAACGTGAACATCGCGAACAGGATGGGCATCTGCAGCAGCATCGGCAGGCAGCCCGACATCGGGTTGGCTCCGGCCTTGCTGTAGAGCTCCATGGTCTTCTGCTGGCGCTTCATGGCGTTCTCCGTGCCGGGATATTTGTCGTTGATGGCCTTTATGTCGGGGGCCAGGGCGCGCATCTTGGCCTGCGAGGCATAGCTCTTGTAGGTCAGTGGGAAGAGGATTATCTTGATGAAGATGGTCAGCAGCAGGATGATGATGCCGTAGTTGGAGATGTACTTGCCCAGGAAGCTGAACACCGGAATCACGATGCCCACGTTGATCCAGCGGAAGAGCGCCCATCCCAGGGGCACGAGGCGCGTCATGTTCAGGTCGTCGTGCGGCTGGAGCGTGTGGTCGAGGTGGGAGAGGAGCGGGTAGAGGTTCGGGCCGATGTATAGCTCGAAGCCCACCGGGCGCTCCGAGCGCCAGTCGTAGTCGTTGACTTCGGCGCGGGCGCTGACGTTCTTCAGGTAGTCGGAGTTCTTGAGCACCTCCGAGCTGAGGTCGGCGGTGTTGAAGTTCTTGTCGGCTATCATCACGGAGGAGAAGAACTGGTTCTTGAACGCGATCCATTTCACCTTGGCCTGGCGGTCCTCGGAATCGTTCTTGTTTTCGGAAAGGTTCTCCACGGAGCCTCCGGCAAACTTATAGAATACGCCCGAGTTGCGCTCCTCGAACATGCGTCCCTTCTCCTGGCGCTTGATGCTCTGGCGCCAGTCGAGGGTCAGGATGCGGTTGTTGGTGGCCACCTGGGTGTCCATGTTCTTCTGCACGATGTCCACTTTCACCACGTACGAGTCCCCCTTGGGAAGCGTATAGCGGATCCCCCACCATGCGTTGTCGGCCACGGGAAGGGTCATCACCACCGTCGAGTCGTTGGGCTGCGAGGGGGTGAAGTACAGGTCGGCCGTCTCGACGCTGTTGGAGAGGGGCAGCGTGAAGTTGAAGGAGTTGGTGTCCCCTTCGAAGACCACCACCTTGTTGCGCACCTTCTTGGTCTCGTCGGCCGAGTATTCGGTGTCGTAGTCCTTGAGCTCGGCGCGGATGATCGAGCCTCCCTTTGAATCGAGGCGGAGGGCGAGCACGTCGTTCTCAAGCGTCACGCTCTTCGATTCGCCGCTAAGGAAGCGGGCGAATTTGCCGAAGCGTCCCATGGCGGTTGAGGCGTTACGCACGGCCTCGACGGCGGCGCGCTGGTCGGCCACGGGGATGGCGGTCGACTTGGCCAGCACTTGCGCGAGCGGGTAGGCATGGCCGTTGACGCTGACCGTGCCGAATACCGAGTCACCCTTCACGGAGAGGTCCATGCCGGCCTCCGAGTGGGTCACCACGGTTGAGCCGTCGTCGAGCACGCGGGCCGAGCCGTTGGCGGCGATGTTGGATTTCAGCCAGGTCATCTCCTGGTCGGAAAGGATGTCGTAGGAATCGGGTGCGGCGGTCTTGGCGCTCGTCTCGGCCGGGGTGTCGGCGTCGGCGTTCTGCTCGGGCTTGGGCTGAAGCCACATGAACCCTAAGAATACCAGGGCCATGAGTATGAGGCCGTAGATAGTGTTTTTATCCATTTACAGGGTGATGCGTTTGAGTTATGCGGTTGTTGTTGTTTCGTCGTTGCCGTTCGTCCCCCTCTCATCGCCGTAGGATATGGCGGCCTTCACGAATGAGAGGAAGATCGGGTTGGGGGAGAGCACGGTGCTCTGGTATTCGGGATGGTACTGCGTGCCGATGTACCATCGCTTTCCGGGAATCTCCACCACTTCCACGAGGCTGGCGTCGGGATTGGTGCCGGTACACTGCATTCCGGCCTTCTCGAAGGCTTCGCGGTAGTCGTTGTTGAATTCGAAGCGGTGGCGGTGGCGTTCGGATATTTCGGTCGAGCCGTAGGCCTCGGCCGCGCGTGAGCCGGGGCGCAGCGAGCAGCGGTACGCTCCCAGACGCATTGTGCCCCCCATGCTGGAGATCGATTTCTGCTCCTCCATGAGGTCGATCACGTTATGGGGCGTCTTGGTGTCCATCTCGGTGGAGTTGGCGTCGGTGAGTCCGAGCACGTTGCGGGCGAATTCGATGACCATGCACTGCATGCCGAGGCATATGCCGAAAGTGGGTATGTCCTGTTCGCGGCAGTATCTGAGCGCCACGAACTTCCCTTCGATGCCGCGCTGGCCGAATCCCGGGGCGATGATCACTCCGTCAAGTCCCCGGAGCCTTTCGGCCACATTCTCCTCGGTCACTTTCTCGGAGTGTATGTACTCCAGGCGCAGCTTGCGGTCGCAGTAAGTGGCGGCCTGGAAGAGGGCCTCGTTGATCGACTTGTAGGCGTCCTGAAGCTCCACGTATTTACCCACCAGGCCGATGCGCACTTCCTTCTCGGCGTTTTCGAGGTGGTGCAGGAATCGGTTCCATTCCGTGAGGTCCGGTTCGTCCTCGGAGGGGAGCCCCATCTTGTCGAGCACTATGCGGTCGAGGCGCTGCTCGTGCATCAGCAGGGGCACCCGGTAGATTGTCGGCGCGTCGAGGCTCTGCGTCACTGCCTCGGGAGTGACGTTGCAGAACTGGGCCACCTTGCGCAGCATTCCGGCGTGCAGCTCCTTTTCGGTGCGGAGCACGAGCACGTCGGGCTGTATGCCGGCCTGCTGGAGCATCTTGACGCTGTGCTGCGTGGGCTTTGTCTTGAGCTCCTTGGCTGCGTGGAGGTAGGGCACGTAGGTGAGGTGGATGCAGAGGGCGTCGCGTCCGAGCTCCCATTTCAGCTGGCGCACCGCCTCGAGGAACGGCGTCGACTCGATGTCGCCCACGGTGCCTCCGATCTCGGTGATGATGAAGTCGTAGTTGCCGGTCTTGCCGAGGGCCTTCACGCTCCGCTTTATCTCGTCGGTGATGTGGGGGATGATCTGCACTGTCTTGCCGAGGTAGTCGCCCCGGCGCTCCTTGTCGATCACGTTCTGATAGATGCGCCCGGTGGTGATGTTGTTGGCGCGGGTGGTGCGGATGTCGGTGAATCGTTCGTAGTGGCCGAGGTCAAGGTCGGCCTCATGGCCGTCGACTGTGACGTAGCACTCGCCGTGCTCGTAGGGGTTGAGGGTTCCGGGATCGATGTTGATGTACGGGTCGAACTTCTGGATCGTCACCCTGTAGCCGCGCGAGAGGAGCAGGCGTGCCAGTGAGGATGAGATGATGCCTTTGCCGAGCGATGAGACGACGCCGCCGGTGACGAAAATGTACTTGGTCTCCACTGTGTTTCGATTCAATTGAGTTAAGTCGGTGGGTTCCGCCGTCCGGGCGCGGCCGAAAGCGCCGGCTGAGGCAGCGGAGAACCACATTCGGCAAAATTACTCAAAAAATCTTAGACTCCCCGTCTGCCCGGCGCGAAAAAATCGCATCCCGCTTAAAATCCGCCCGCATCAGAGGATTGCAGACGCTCCACCGGCGGCGATGGCGGTGATGGCGGCGATGGCTGCGAAGAGCAGCAGCAGCGCGAGGCTTCCGTGGCGTATCGCCCATGACGGGCGCGAGTCGAGCAGCCGGCGCATTTTCGGAGAGCGTTCCGGAGGGGGCGGTGTGTTTCCGGCGGAGGCTGTGGCGCCGTGGCGGGAGGCGCCCGTGGTGGGGGAGTGTTTCATGATCCGAGTTCAAGCTGGTTTCTGACGAGGCGGTAATAATGGCCGCGCAGTGCGGTGAGCTGTTCATGGGTGCCCTGTTCCACTATGCGGCCTCCGTCCATGACGATTATGTTGTCGGCGTCGCGGGCTGTCGAGAGCCGATGGGCTATGATGACCGACGTGCGGTCGCGCAGGAACTCCCGGAGATTCTCCACGATGCACCTTTCTGTCGTGGCGTCGAGCGAGTTGGTGGCCTCGTCGAGGAAGAAGAACCTGGGATTGCGGTAGACGGCCCTGGCGATGAGGATGCGCTGCTTCTGCCCCTGGCTGAGGCCGTTCCCCTCACGCCCGATGACGGTGTCGAATCCGAGCGGCAGACGCTCCACGTGGTCGAGGATGCAGGCCACCCGCGCCGCCTCGCGTATGCGCTCCATGTCGTTGGGGGCGTCGTCGGCGGCGATGTTGTCGGCTATCGACTCCGAGAAGATGTAGCCGTCCTGCATCACCGTCCCGCAGGCGCGGCGCCACTCCCTCAGCGAGATTCCGTCAAGCGGCACGCCGTCCACCTCCACCGCGCCCCGCTCCGGCTCATAGTAACCCAGCAGGAGCTTCAGCAGCGTGGTCTTCCCGCTTCCCGACGAGCCGACTACGGCGGTGGTCTTTCCGGCGGGGAAGACGGCGTCGATTCCGTCGAGCACCGGGTGGGGCGAATGCTTCACGTAGCGGAATGTCAGGTCCCTCACCCTGATGCTTCCGGCTCCCCGGCAGGGGAGGGGACCGCGCGAGGCGTCCTCCTCGGGGCGGGCGTCATGGATCTCGTTGATGCGCTCCAGGGAGAGGCGCAGGTCCTGGAACGACATCACGAACGCCATCAGCTGCTCCACCGGCCCGTTGAGCTGCCCGACTATGAACTGCATGGCCATCATCTGGCCGAGCGTCATCGTGCCCTTGATCACTGCCGAGGCGGCTATGACGGTTATCACCACGTTCTTCATCTCGTTGATGAATATGGCGCCGGCCTCCTGGGTCTGCTGCAGCTTCTGGGCCTTGAGGCTTGTCTCGAAGAGGTCGGCCTGCGTGTCTTCCCATTTCCAGCGGTGGCGCCGCTCGGCGTCCTGGAGCTTTATCTCCTGCATGGCCGAGAGCAGCTGATAGGTATTGCTGCTCTCGGCCCCCTGGGCGGCGAAGACATCGTAGTCCAGCACCCTCCTCCTTGAAAGGAACGCCATTATCCATGCCGTGTAGGCCACGGCGAAGGCGAGGAACACGAGCAGTATCGTGGCGTCGTACCACGCCAGTACGAAAGTGAACACCACAAGCGTCATGGCGGCGAACGTGATGTTGAGCGTCTGCCCCGTAAGGAACGACTGAATGCGCGAATGGTCGGCGATGCGCCGCTGGAGGTCCCCCATGAGGCGCCCGTCGAAGAATACCATCGGCAGCGATAGCAGGCGTATGATGAAGTCGCTGACGAGCGAGATGTTGATGCGCATCGATATGTGGAGCACGAGCCACCGGCGGATGAAGTCGGAGGCCGTGCGCCCGGTAATGATCACGATTTCCCCGATGACGATGAGCCATATCACCGACATCCTCGCCTGACGTATGCCCACGTCCACGATGCCCTGAGTCAGGAAAGGCATGCAGAGCTGCAGGAGGCACCCCAGTATCAGGCCGAACCCTATCTGGAGGAAATAGCCGCGGTAAGCGTGCAGGTAGGAGGTGATGAGGCGGAAATCGCGGCGCAGCGACCCCCCTTCGGGTTGCCCTTCAGGGCGTGCGAGGGCGTCGAACTCCTCGCCGGGCTGCAGCAGGAGGGCCACTCCCTTGGGAGTGCCTTCAACAGTAGTGGAGCACCATCCCTTTCGGAATTCCTCCTCCGTAAGCGTCACCCTACCCTTCGCCGGGTCGGATATATGGAACCTTGTTCCGCCCCGCGATATGCGGTAGAGCACCGTATAGTGGTTCTGGTTCCAGTGCAGTATGGCCGGGAGCGGAGCCTCTCGCAGACGCTCCACCGAAGTGCGCACGCTCATCGTCTCGAACCCTATCTCCCTGGCCGCCTCGGATAAGGCGAGCATGGACACCCCCGTCTTCCCTGCTCCGACTTTCTCCTCAAGCGTGAACAGCGGCAGCCTTCCGCCGTAATGGCGCATGACGATGGCCAGCGCCGTCACGCCGCACTGCATCGAATCCCGTTGGCGGATCCACGGAAACAGCCTCAGCCGCTCCTTCAGCCGGTCGATCAAACCTGCCATCCTCATGAGAAACACAAAGGTTAATTACAAAATTATAATAGAGGGGCAATTATAATAGAAGAGGACGCTTCTCCACATTGTCGGAGGATGTCACCCGTAGTTATACCCTCATTTCAGTCAGGAATTTATGATGGAGAATATTATGTCATTATTCTTCTATTCCGAGTTCACGCAAATACAATCGGGCAATTATCTACTCCTGTGATATTTTTTGATTATCTCACCAATTTTGACAAAATTGCAATGTGTAATATTTAATATTAACATTGATAGCTATTGGTAACTACGGATATGCGAAGATAAGATAATTCAAATAAATATTAGGACGATTAAATTGGATTAGCCTATGATATCCCAGTCATGGAATCCATATGTTTTCTCAACGTAATCCTTTATGAGTTGAGAGTTGCCAGTCAAGGCGACTTTCAGATCCTCATTGGTGAAGTGCAGAGTCACACCTTCTAAATCCGAATCGGTAAAGAATACCCAGTCCAGACCGAGGCCGGCATTATAGGCCAGTAGGGAAGATGTGAAGATTGTCTCCCCCTTGATCGCTATGGCGAACATCTGCGCGTACTTCAAGATGGTGGCGTTCTCCTTGAAGGTGTTGAATTCGGACTGACGCATGTCACCGAAACAGAATCTAATATTGATGACGCCTGTCGGCGGGATGACTTCGGTCATCTCTCCCATGGTAGGTACCTTTAAGGGAACGGTTTTCTTGAGCTGATCCACCGAGTAGATGCTCTATGCCCCCATCGTGAGGGTGCCTGCCAACGCGATGGCACAGAAAAGTAGTTTTCGCATAAGCATGAATTTGATTGTGTTGGGTGTCATTTAGTTATGTACCTGACGGTATTGAGTCGGTAGGACGGTGTGACATACGTAGGCATCATGCAGGAGTACAGGTCATCCTGACGCGTCCCGCGTACATCAGAGGATTGCCGATGCTCCACCCGTCTGGGCACCGACCTCGTTGCCGCGCTGGATCTTCTTTCCGTAGCCGATCGTGTATATCACGTTGAAGGTGATTCCGGCATGGATGTTTCCGCTGTAGTTAAGGTCGAGGCTTTCGAAAAGTGGAGTTGACATGTGGGTCTTGGTGGCGAGGTAGGAGGTTCGGGCGAAGTTTGAGGCGTTCACCGACACGTTCCAGGACTCGTTGGCCCATCCTGCGGCAACCCCGTACTGCTGGGGATAAAAGCTCCCGGCTCCATTCATTAAGTGGTAGAGGCGGTTGCGCGTGGCGTAATAGGCCCCGAAATAGAACGAGCGGAGGTAATAGGAGGCCTGTACGACGGCCGAAGCCACCGGATGGGAGTAGCGGTACTCCCCGGTGCGGTGGTAGTAGTCCAGCTTGGGAGAGCCCTGGAGGATGAGGCTGCCGTTCAGGAGACGCCATGTGAGGTTGACGCCGACGGTCACGGTGGATGCGTTTCCGTTGTTTTCGGGGACGGTGAGTATCGCCTGCCCGTCATCAGTGAGTCGGTACAGCGTGGTGATGGGATGCTCCTGCAGGTTGTAGGATCCGTAGACACTCATGTTGAAGGCCCGGCTCGGGAGGAAGGTGTAGGTCAGCCTGGACACGATGCCGTTGCCGGGATAAAGGCCGGGATTACCCGTACGGTACAGGAACTCGTTGGTCTGAAGGATGTTGGTCGAGCGGTCGGCTCCTCCCACTCCGTCGGAGAAGTAGTTGAGGATGAAGGCTATCTGATGCCTGTTGCTGGGGGAGTAGGACAATGACGTGCTGACCCACGGATTGACCCTGTCCTCCGTGATGCCGTTGGACGTGTTGTGGAACCAGTCGAATCCGGCTCCTATGTGCCAGTACAGGTTCTGCAGTGAAAAGGTATAGGAGGGGAGGAGGTTCAGGCGGAATGAGTCGAACTTGGAGTCATACGGCGCGTTCCCCCTGTAATCGATGTCGTTACGCATGAGGCTGGTGTTCATCGTGATTCCGATGCCGTGCCTGGAGCCGAACTTTTTGTTGGAGGAGAGCTGCAGCGATCCCGACAGGATGTCCTCATACGCATTGTTGATGATGGGGGCTGAGCCTGGGATGTCGGTACGGTAGTCGCTGTAACGGCTGTTGCGGTCGTAGGATAGGCGCGGTGCCACCTTGAGGCTCCAGGCGTGGGGCAGGATGAAGAAATAGTCTCCGTTCCATACCAGACTGCGGGAGACGGCGGGCTGCGTCAGGTACGACCGGTAGCTGTCGCCGGCGTGGGCCGGGGTTATGGAAAGCGAACCGTCATATTTCGCCTGATAGATGTCGGAGAATGTGAATCCCAGGGTGTTCGCGACGGTCATCTTCTGTGTATTGTAGACCGCCCGGAAGGTTACCGGGAGATAGTACGACTTGTAATCGCCGTCCAAGGTCTGGTCGCGGCGGGCGTCCCCCTGCGGCAGCTTGAAGGTGGAGTATGATTCGTTTCCGGCCTTGACGGAGGCGTAGGTCTGGGACCTCACATAGAGGTCGTAGACCATCTTCCTGTATGCGAACTTTGAGAACACCTCGGCGGTGTTGCCCGTGGACGACAGTACGAACTGGGCGTCGGAAATCTTGGTGTATCCGCCGAATTCGTATTCCTGCACGATGATGTTCACCACATGCTGAGCTCCGTTGAACCGTGGGTCGTCGGGGAAATCCATGTATTCGATGCTTTTCACATCGGTGGTGCGCAGGCCGTAGATATCCTGTTGCGCCGCGGGGAGGTAGTTGATGAATAAGCTCACCTCCTCCCCGGCGGCGGTAGTGACCGCGTCGCTTCCTACGGCTGTGCTGAGCTGAGGAATGGCCATACGCTTCAGCAGGTCGATGGCGTTGGTTGCGGCGTTCTTCACCCGCTTGTCCGGAATATACCTCGATACTTTGGCGGAAGTAGACTGCTGTCTGGCCTCCACCACGACTTCATCGAGGTTCTTGGACTTGATGGTGTCAGTCGGCTCGGACTGGGCGAACCCCGGAATAAACGCTCCCGAGGATAAGAATATGACTATGGGTGACAGATGGTTCATGGATTATGACTGATTATAGGTTGTCCGTAGGTTGATATTGTAAGTATAACACTTTTGTATAAGACCCTCATGAAAATGAGAGTCTGGAAAGGAAATATGGGCCAGAGGAGTCCTGCCGCTTTGTATGGCGGCAGGATCCTGACAATATCAACTACTTATCATATGTTGTGGGAATGTGACTTAAATGACATACATGTAGACTTAGTGATGGATGCGAATCTTTTCAAGTCCGTTTTCCGATTGCTTTATGTATATGCCGGGTAGAAGACCGGATGTGGAATTATGTATTCTCTGCCCCTGTAGGTCGTATATGACAGTCTCTGTCATGAGGCTGTTGCGGTCAATGGCCGGGTTGCAGACGGAGAGGGTGTTCAGATTGAAGAATTCTTCTCCGTCAATTGAAACGCACTCTACAAAAGTCATTCCGCTCGACTGGATGTCGTCCCAGACAGGAGAAAGGATTCCTCCGACGGAGCCGATTCCTATAATCCATTCATCATTGCCGATGAAGTCTTCGTCGTTCGGACCCTTGACCTCAAGGGTAATTGTCTTCAGTCCGTTATATCTGGGATTCTCCTGAATGGATACGCATCGGTATGAGACCCTGTCTTTTTGGGGAAGATAGAATCCTTCCATGACCTCACCGGGCTGAAGTCCGAAATCATAGATGAGGAACCATTCTCCATCCTGCCACTCGTACACCTTGGAGCCTTCCGTCCGCAGACAGGCGGCCGTGGCTTTGATTTCTCCATCCGGAGTGAGGTCGCTGACCACCAAGGCCTCGTAGCCGCCGACATTCTCCATTCCGGTTATCTCCATCTCGAATATGGAAGTCGCACCCGTAAAGGCCTGTCGGTTGACCATCAGGTATTTAAGGCCAAGCTCAAGGTTTTCAGGCTGAGCGGGAGCTCCCGCCATGCTTATCTGTATCCCCACTAGCATCAGGAATACGGCATTGAGTATTTTTTTCATAATGTTGGGATTAAAGATTATTGAATAATATCCCTGTTAAGAGATTGGAATTAGAACTCGCCGATTTCCGCCGGAATACGGAAGAATTTCGCATTAAGGCCGTTGTACCGGTACGACTGATCATTCTGGCCTATTATATGCACATAGCGGTTTAGTTTCATGATGCGTATGTATTGATGCGTATGTATCAGGGATTACTGCCCGGAGATTGCGATGCCGTCTGATACGGCCTCCCACTCGTAGGCGTAGATATGCACGTACAGTATTTTGGAAGAGCTGACGGTGACCTTATAGGTCCAGGGTGTACTTGCTGTGGAGGAATACCAGTTGCCCCAGTTATCGAAAATCTGAATCTCCATTATGTCGTCATCCTTTCCAGTCACCTCGATTTCCCGCGTGTCGGGATCATAGGTCACATGGATGGGACATTCGGCAGGGACACGATTAGCTGTAGAATCAGAATTAGGACGCTTTTGCAGAGTTGTCCTGACAACTTGTTTTGCCGCGTCCACATTGAAGCAGATACTTAATAGGACTGATAGTAAAAAGATGAGCTTTTTCATGTTGTATTATTGGTTTTTGGTTGCAAAATTAGTGTGATGAAATTTCTTAGTCAAGTCGAAAAGTCTTAAATGTGAAATTTATTTTGCTTATAATCAGTGGGTTATTATTACATTAATTTCCAAGTTTCTTAATGAGGCCAAAATCTCTTAATTCTATTGACAGGTATGTGAAAGGGATTGTGAGCGAGAAAAAACAGGGAGTGCCGGAAGGCACTCCCTGTTGAATATTATAGATTTTATTGCCTATGCTGAGGTATGTGAGTCGGTTTCATCCAACAGCTTTCGGATAGTGGTGTTGATGTTTTTATTATCCGGAATCGATAGCTTTGCACGTAGGGCCATGCTGTAGTGATATATGGATTTCCGGTCAAGGAAATACCCGAGTTCCTCTACGGTCATTCCCAATGCCATAAGACAGACATGGTCTATTTCCTCTTCGTTAAGCTCATGGGCGTGAAGGTATTCAATGAAATGAGGGTGCGACAGTTGAAAGGCCGTTCGTGTGGAGGTAATGAAGTTCTACCTGTTGTGTACAAGGTTATTGAACAGCTTGTCGGCGTTACGTTCCCTTGTCTTTGAGTAGTTTAATTTCATTATCAGGAATGCGTCCACCAACTTCAAGCGGTCGGTTATTGTCGTCCTCATCATCGTGCTGAGGGTGGAGCTCTCAACCAATTGTTCGAGAGTGCTTTTTTCCTGTTCCAGTTCATGCATCCTGAACTGCACCACCTCATCCTCAAGTTCTTTACGTTTCTTATAATTCCTGTATGTCAAGCAGACTCCGGTTAGCAGCAGAACAAGGATAATTGATGTGGCAATGAGGATAAGGTTGTGTTGGCGCTGCTGCTCGATGGTTCTCAATCTTTGCTTTTCAAGGAGATGCTGTTGTGTGCTGAAGGTCAGTTTCTGTTGAAGGTCAGTCTGGTCCTCATACAGTAGCAGATCTGAAAATTCCTTATACACCTCAAGGGCCTCTTTATAATTCCCTTTAGCCTCAAGTAATTCTGACTTAACCGCTAGGTATGTCGACGAGTCTTTCGGTGTAGACGGATTCGGCAGAGTGGCGAACTCGTTGGAAGCCTCCTCGACCATTCCCAAGTGGAGGTACCCCTGAATCATGTTGATTTTCAGGGCATTCTGTGTTGAATCTTGTGGCCCCGCATCCCGAAGTAGCCTCTTAAGCCCATCCTTGTCATTGAAGATGTCGTAATATGCCGTCATCGGAGACAGTATATGGTTTCTATATTCTACATCGGTCAGATTCAATGAATCAACGATTGCCAGTATGCTGTCGGATGCTGCTTTACTGCCCGATACTATGGCGGAATTGAGGGCATTTGAGAGGCTGCCTATAGCCCTGTCACGCATTCCGATGTCACTGTAAATCTTAGAGGCAGACAAATATGCTCCTCTCGCATAATCCACATTGGTAAGAGTTAGTTGTAGGTAGGCTGTGGCAAAGTAAAGGTTTCCCAGCGTCAGAGAGTCGGTTATCTGCTCATGGAGGTCTTCTGCGTGCAGGAATGCCTGCATGGCAGCGTCCTTATCGCCGGCGTTCTGGTGGATGCGTCCCTCGTAGTAGTAGGTGCGCAGGCGTTGGTCAGGGGTGCCGTGGGTGTAATAATAGTCCATGGCGGGGCGCAGGTAATCGAGAGTCTCAAGGTCAGTCCCTGTCTTGTCGATGGCCTGGGAGCGGAGGAGGGCGAAGCGTGCCTGGTCGGCACGCCCGCGCAGCGCCGCCGAATCGACCTCCGTGAGCAAGGCCAAAGCCGAGTCGGGGGCTTGCAGCATAAGTGACTCGGCACGGTCCATCCTCTCCCGGTCGGCATCTCCGCCGCATCCCGAAAGAAAGAGCAGCGTCAACGCAGCCGCAGTCAATATCAGCCTAAGAATCCTCATACTTTACAAAGGTAAGTAAAAAACCGGATAAAGCAAAAGATATGCTCCCGATACCTGAACTTTTTACATGAAACACACACGAAACCGTTTACTCCGGCGAAGTGCCGGAGTAACGGCGGAGTAAGTCTTCGAGTCCTTCATCCGCAGTAAGTTCAATGAGCTGAAATGAGCGTCAGCCGCAGACGAGGCGGCGTATGCGGGCCGCGATGTCGCGGGTGGACTCACCGGCGTCGCGCAGCCCGGAGGGGTCCACGGCAGGGAGGAACGTGATGCGGAATGTCTTGCCGCGTGTGGCGCAGAGTTCGGCCGGGAGGGTGGCCTGTTCGAGGTTGACACGTATTCCCAGACGCTTGCGCAGGCGCGCCAGGCGATAGAAGCGCGGGCGGTTGGCGGCCTCGAACCGCACGGGCACGATGCGGCGTCCGTAGTCGAGGGCTTTCTGCACGAAGGCCTTCTGCCATTCCAGGTCGGCCACGCGGCCGTCGTCGCCGAGACGTGACACCAGCCCGGCGGGAAACATCACGACATGCCTTCCGGCCGCAAGCGACTCATTCAGCAGCGCGGCGGCGCGCCGTCCCTGGGCGCCGTACTTGTTGACAGGCAGGAACACGCCGGCCAGCGGGACGACGTGCATCAGCATGTCGTTGACCACGACGCGCACCCTATCGTCGCCGTAGCGTTCCCCCAGCACGCTGACGAGCGCTATGCCGTCCAGCCCCCCCAGGGGATGGTTGGACGCGAACACCAGCGGCTCCCCGCCGGGGACGCAATCCAGCCCCTCCACCTCCACACGGATTTCCAGATGCTCCAGGATGCGGCGCGAGAAGCCGCTCCCTTCCTCGGGATACGCGGCGCGCAGCATGGCGTTGAGCTCCCGCTGGCGGATGATACGCTCCAGCGGACGTAAAGCAAAGGCCGGAAGCCACTTCGAGCGCCTTCCGAGCCTTTGCTTTATTATTCCTACTATGTCGAGTTGAATGAGGTCCATCATCCGTTGACCCTGTCCTCCTCGTCCCAGAACTCTTCGTTCCATTCCTCGTCGGTCATCGGCATTCCGTCGTCGTCAGTCGTATCCTCCTGCTCGAAGATGAAGGCGTCCTCCTCTTCCACGCGGTGGCGGCGGTCAAGGGGGCGATGGGTGATGGTCGTGGCGGCGAGGTTCTCTTCCGAATTGATCTCGCGCCAGAGGAGATCCTTGAGTTCGGTGAGCCCCTGGCCGGTGACGGCGGAGATGAACACCGTCGGCACCCCTTCCGGAAGCTCGCGGGAGAGCTCGTCGCGCAGTTCGTCGTCGAGCATGTCCGACTTCGATATGGCCAGCACGCGGCTCTTGTCGGCGAGTTCGGGATTGAACTCGCGCACCTCCTTGAGCAGGATTTCATAATCGCGCCGGATGTCGGCGCTGTCGGCCGGCACCATGAAGAGCAGCACGGCATTGCGCTCGATATGACGCAGGAACCGGAGCCCGAGACCCTTTCCCTCGCTGGCCCCCTCGATGATGCCGGGGATGTCGGCCATTACGAACGACTTGCCGTCGCGGTAGCTGACGATGCCGAGCTGCGGCTCCATCGTGGTGAAGGGATAGTCGGCTATCTTGGGCTTGGCGGCCGAGAGGGCCGACAGCAGGGTCGACTTGCCGGCGTTGGGGAATCCGACCAGGCCGACGTCGCCGAGGAGCTTGAGCTCCAGCACGACCGACTTCTCGATGGCCGGCTGCCCGGGCTGGGCGTAGCGCGGGGCGCGGTTGGTGGATGTGGCGAAGTGCCAGTTGCCAAGTCCCCCCTTGCCGCCGCGCAGGAGCTTTATCTCCTCGCCGTCGCGGGTGATCTCGCAGAGGAACCCTCCAGTCTCGGCGTCGAAGACCGTGGTGCCGACGGGCACTTCGATGACGCGGTCCTCGCCGTCCCTGCCGAAGGAGCGGCCGGCTCCGCCCGACTCGCCGTCGGTGGCGAAGATATGGCGCTGGTAGCGCAGGTGGAGCAGGGTCCACATGTTGCGGTTGCCACGAAGTATGATATGCCCTCCGCGGCCGCCGTCGCCTCCGTCGGGGCCACCCTTGGGCACATATTTGGCCCTGTGGAAATGACGGCTTCCCGCGCCCCCTTTTCCGGAGCGGCAAAGTATCTTTACGTAGTCAATGAAATTCGAGTCTGCCATAGTCTTTATTGTTTTTCAGCGGCGGCGCGCTCCGGCTGTCATAAGCTCGTTGGCGTAGCGGAAGTCGTCGGGCGAGCCGATGTCGACCCACGTGCCCTCGACCGGAAAATAGTCCACCCGCCGGCCCCGGCGGATGAGGGAGTCGACCAGGTCGGGGGCGTCCAGATACTCGCCGGCCGGGATGCTCCGGGCCACTTCGCGCCGCATCATATAAACGCCGGCGTTGGCGAAATAGTTGTAGGTCGGCTTCTCGGTAAGGCCCGTGATGCGCCGCCCCTCGGCCTCGATGATGGCGAAGGGGACGCTGACCGTGTAGGGCACGGCGGCCATCGTAAGCTCCGCGCCGGCCGCGGCATGGGCCAGAAACATCTTTTCGAAGTCGAGCGTGGTGAGGAGGTCGGAGTTCATGACGAGCACCGTCTCCTCCGTAAGCCCGGGGATGAGGGAGAGGCTTCCCATCGTGCCGAGCCTGCGGGGCTCAAGCACGCAGCTGACCCTCCCTTCGAAACGCGGGTCGGCGAAGTGGCGCTCGATCTGCTCGTGGAGGTAGTTGACGGTGACGTAGATGTGGCGTACGCCGTTGGCCAGAAGCTCGTCGACATTGTAGTCGATGATGGCCTTTCCCCCTACTTCGAGCAGGGGCTTGGGGCATGTGTCGGTGAGCGGGCGGAGGCGTTCGCCCCGGCCTCCGGCCATGAGTACGGCGTCGATGGGGAGGGCGTTGCGCACGCGCCGCAGGTCGATGAGTGAGGCCACGCGCCCTTCCCGGTCGGTGGCGGGGAGCATCGATATCCCCAGGCGGCGCGCACGGCGTATCACCTCGTAGCGGTCGGCGCCGGGCGGGAGTGCGAGGCATTCCTTATGGCACGCGCGGTCCACCGGAGCGTCGAGCGGCAGCCCGGCTATGACGGCGCGCCGCAGGTCGCCGTCGGTCAGCGAGCCGGCGAGGTGTCCTGAGGCATCGACGGCGAATAGGGTCATGTTGCCTCCCGAGAGGGCGTTGAGCATCTCGAAGGCCTTGCGCAGCGGCGCGTCGGCGGCGATGATGTGGCGCGGGTCGGGAGCGGGGCCCTCTCCCGCGCCTGCGGAAGTGTTGATGCGGCTCATTTCTTGTCGGCGTCCTCCTCGTACATGGCCTCTATTTCCCTCGCGTAGCGCTTGGCCACAACCGGGCGGCGCACCTTCATCGTGTTCGTCACCTCGCCGTGCATTATGGCGAAGTGATTGGGAAGGAGGGCGATTTTCTTGATTTTCTCGTATTCGGCAAGGTCTTTCTGCACTTCGTCGACCTGCTCCATCATGAGCCTGTAGACGCGGGGGTCGCGGAGCATGGCGGCTGTGTCGGAAGCGTCGACCCCGTGCTTGTCACACCATGCGCGGAGCTGCGAGAAGTTGGGCACCACGAGGGCCGTGACGTATTTCCGCTGGTCGCCGATGACGGCCGACTCGTCGATGAACTTGTTCTCGGCCAGACGGCTTTCGAGCATCTGCGGGGCGATGTACTTGCCGTTGGAGGTCTTGAAGAGGTCCTTGACGCGCTCGGTGAGCACGATGGCGCCGGCGGGGGTGAGGTAGCCGGCGTCGCCGGTGCGGAAGTAGCCGTCGTCGGTGAAGGCGGCCGCGTTGGCGTCGGGGTTGTTGTAGTATCCGGCGGTGACGGTGTCACCCTTCACCAGAATCTCCCCCTCGTCGGAGATTCGGACGTCGATGCCGGGGAGCGGACGCCCTACGGTGCCTATCTCATAGTCGACGCTGCGGAAGCAGCTCACCGTGGCGGTGGTCTCCGACAGGCCGTAGCCGATTATCACGTCGATGCCTACGGAGCGCATGAACTCGCAGATGCGGTCCGAGAGGGGAGCGCCGGCCGTGGGGAAGAAGTTGGGGTCGGGTATGCCGATCGCCCGGCGGAGCTTGTCGAACACGCGGCGGTCCCAGAACCGGTACTCCTTTTCCAGCAGCGGGGGCACGCGCAGGCCGAGGCGCCGGTACTTGAGGTTGCGCCGGTAGCCCACGCGCACTGCGCGGAGCACCATCATCTTCTGCATCTTCGGCATCGCCGCGATCTTCTCCTTGACGCCCGCGTAGACCTTCTCCCAGAAGCGGGGCACGCAGCACATCAGGTTGGGCCTCACCTGCTTGATGGTGTCCTGGATCACGCGCGGGTCGTAGTTGACGGCTATGGGTATCCCCCTGTAGATGCAGAAGAAGCACCAGGCCTTCTCCAGGATATGGCTCATGGGGAGGAAGGCCATGCTTATGTCGTGGTCGCGGATCTGGGTGAGCATCGTCTCGTGCATCTCCATGGCCGCGTCGTAGTTGGAGTGGGAGATGCAGACCCCCTTCGGCTCGCCGGTGGTGCCGGAGGTGTAGATGAGCGTCGCCACGTCTTCCGGCAGGGCGCGCGATGAGCGCCGGGCCACCTCGATGCGGCTCTCTTCGGGAGCCGACATGCCGAGCAGCACGAAGTCGTCCCAGCCGATGGAGACGGTGTCGTCGGGCAGGAGGGTGATGCCGGCGTTCTTGAATATCACGATCTTGCGGATCTGCTCAGGGTGTTTCTTCCAGTAGTTGTAGGCCAGCGGGTACTGATGCCTGTCGCCCACGAAGAGCACCTTCGGCGCTCCGTCGGTCACGATGAAGTCATACTGCTGCTGCGAGCTTGAACTGTAGATCGGGATGACGGTGATGCGGTTCATGAACGCACCCAGCTCCGAGATGAGTATCTGGGGAGTGTTGGGCGAGCAGATGGCCACTGTGTCTTTTTCGATTAGGCCGAGGCGTTCGAGGGCGCGTGCGGCCACGTTGGTCTGGGCGAGGAATTCCTCGCGTGATGTGGAGAGCCATTCTCCTTCCTTGCGCCAGCAGAAGCGGTAGGCTTCGCGCAGGGGGTGTCTTTCGGCCTGAAGGGCCATTCTGCTCAGGAGTTTATACATATGCTTGCGTTTTGTTCTTGCCGGAGGCGCCGGGGCCGGGCGGCCGTGGCCGCACCCGCCGGCAGTGCTTTCCCCGAGGGGGTCAATGGCGTCCGAGACGTGAGAAATAGAAGTCGAGCACGTCCTTGGCGGCCATGAAGGAGCTTTGTTCGTTGTTGAGCACCCGCAGCTCCTTCTGCTCAAGAAGGGCGGCGACTTCGGGAGTATTGTAAAAGCTTGAACGCAGGTGCTCGTCGATGGTTTCGAACATCCAGTACTTTTCCTGTTCCTGGCGCTTGCGCTCGAAGTATCCGTTTTGGTCGACATATTCGAAGTAGCGGTCGATCATGTCCCAGACCTTGTCGATGTCGTACTCGTAATAGCCGCTGTAGGTCACCACCTCCGGACGCCAGCGCGACGGTGTGGGCGGAAAGAGGTGGAGGGCGTTGCGGAACTGCGCGGCCGCCAGGCGTGCGCGGTCCACATTGTCGCCGTCGCATTTGTTGATGGCGATCCCGTCGGCCATCTCCATGATGCCGCGCTTGATGCCCTGGAGCTCGTCGCCGGTGCCGGCGAGCTGGATGAGCAGGAAGAAGTCGACCATGCTGTGTACGGCGGTCTCGCTCTGGCCCACGCCGACGGTCTCGACGAAGATGCGGTCATAGCCGGCGGCCTCGCAGAGCACGATCGTCTCGCGTGTCTTGCGGGCCACTCCGCCGAGGCTTCCGGCCGACGGGCTGGGGCGGATGAAGGCGTCGGGCTGGACGCTGAGTTTCTCCATGCGTGTCTTGTCGCCCAGGATGGAGCCGTGGGTGCGCTCCGAGCTGGGGTCGATGGCCAGCACGGCCAGCTTGTGCCCCTGACGGAGCACGTGGAGTCCGAAGACGTCGATCGACGTCGACTTGCCGGCTCCCGGGACGCCGGTGATGCCGATGCGCCGGCTCTTGCCCGAATAGGGGAGGCATTTCTCGATCACCTCCTGGGCGATCTTCTGATGGGACTCGACGGTGGATTCCACCAGAGTCACGGCGCGTCCGAGGATGCGCATGTTCCCTTTGAGTATCCCCTCCACGTAGTCGTTGACGCTGAGGGAGCCGCGGCGCACGGCCCGGCGGTAGGGGTTGACGGTCGGCTGCGACGTTACGCCGCTGTTGACTGTCAGGCCTTTGTATGTGCTGTCGTTTTCAGGATGTTCCATGGTATCGGGTGTGTTTAAGGTTCGGTGTGTCAGGCGCCGGCGGCCGGCGAGGCCGTAGTGTCGGCGGGCTGGGTGAGTATGTCGGCGCGCAGGGTCACGCGGGCGGCCGAGGCTGTGTCCCCCTGCAGGGCGATGGGGATGGTGTAGCTCACCGGGCCCCGGGCCTGCTCGAACTTGGTGTTGAAATAGATGCCGAGCGTGGCCATGTCGCCCGGCTCGATCACGGCCGGGGTGATGTCGACGCTCAGCGCCGGATACTGGGTGAGCACTTCGGGGCGCAGCGTGTCCATCGAGGCGTTGATCATGCGCAGGAAGGTATGGCGTCCGGAGCCGGCGTTGATGCGGCCGAGGTCGATGACGGAGTCGGTGAGCAGGAGCGGACCGCACTCCACGGGGTATTTCCATGCCAGGGTGGCCGGCGATCCCACGACGCGGCCGGCGAGGTGTACGATGTGGCGCTCGTCGGAGTCGCCGATGTAGACCTTTACGGTCTTGTTGATGGTGCCGGGGCGTCCCACGGGGTCGTAGGTGAAGCTTATCTCGGCGGTGTCGCCCGGAGCGATCGGCTCCGTGGAGTACTCGGCGCCGGTGCAGCCGCAGCTCGGGCGCACGTCGCGTATGTAGGTCGGGGCGTCGGAGATGTTGACGATGTGCGCGTGGCCGGTGATCTTGCCGTCGGTCTCGCGGATTACGCCGAAGTCATAGACGCTCTCCACGAGCTGCGTCTTCTTGTCGGCCGCCACGCCGGCGGCCACGATGGCCGTCATCATGGCCGCGCCCGCTAATTGCTTGTATATGCGCATCTTTCTTCAGTGAAGGGGATAGGCTTTTCGGAAATTCTGCCGGGGCAGTGGAATCACTTGGTGCGGATCGTGCCGCGTATCTTGATGGGCGTCTTGCGGGGCTTGCCGTTGGTGGTGACCGTCACCACCTTTTCGAAGCCTCCGGAGCGGCCTGCGGGATTGAACGTCACCTTTATCTTGCCGCTCTTGCCGGGAGCGACCGGCTTTTCGGGATACTCGGGGCGGGTGCATCCGCACTCGGCCGTGGCCTTGAGGATAAGGAGGTTGCCGTCGCCGGCGTTGGTGAACTCGAACTCATGCGTCACGGGTCCCCCCGTGTCGGTGATTACGCCGAAGTCATATACCTTCTCGGCGAATTCGATGCGTGAAAGGCCGTCGGCCGATGCTTTCTTCTTTGCGGCTGCGGGGAGCGCGCAGACAGCCACGAGGGCCATGATGGAAAGGAGTATGGCAAAATGTCTCTTCATATGTCTTGAAGTTTAGGGATTACTCATGGAGATTATAATCTATGCGGATCCATGTCCTGTGCGGTCGGTGAATCCGTCCGGTCATTCGTGAGGGAACGGCGGGGAGCGGCGGGGAGCCTTCCGCCGGGGTGCATGAAAGCCCGGCGGAGGTTGCCGCTCAACTTACAAAGGTACTCAAAAAAGCCGAACCCTTACTTATAGGATAACAAAAAAGCGGGGTGAAAGTGCCATGAATGTGAAAGAAAAGCGCCATAAATGGATTAGAGGGGTGAAAAAAGATGAAAAAGCGGAGATTAGGTTGTGAAACCCGAAAAAAAAACGTAACTTTGCACAAATATCGGGGCGTAGCGCAGTCCGGTTAGCGCACCTGCTTTGGGAGCAGGGGGTCGAAGGTTCGAATCCTTTCACCCCGACGATGCATTGCCTCCTTCCGTTCCGTATGAGCCTCCGTAATCATGAGGATTGCAGAGGCGCTGACGCGAGCCGGCCGGAGCATCAAAAATGCGAAAACACTTGCGGAAGTGAAAAATAATCCGTAACTTTGCATGCGCATCCCGCATAGCGGCCTCATATCGGGCGCCTCAGCGCAGATGCGTCATCCATCCGAGGAGAGATGGCAGAGTGGTCGATTGCGGCGGTCTTGAAAACCGTTGAGGGTCACACCTCCGGGGGTTCGAATCCCTCTCTCTCCGCCAATAAAGCCTGATTTATCAGGCTTTTGTTGTATTAACACCCAATTTTACACCCAGTTATGGGCGTGAGATTGGGTGTTTTGTTTGGTGACTTAAAACTTAAAGGGGAAAAAGAATGGAATACGAGAGTTTGGTCAATTCAAACATAAAATCGTCAGGGAAGCGATTGATATTTCGTTTGACCTGCTCTTTTAATCGTTTCGTTTCGACTCTTCAGACTAAGCGCCTCAAACCGATGGGCGCCGATATTCATTATCAAGCTAAGGGTTATCAAAGTAAGGTACACTTAAAATGGAATTGAAATGGTGATATGGAATCCCTGGCACGGGTGCCACAGGATAAGCGCCGGGTGCCGGCATTGCTATATGTTCCGTGGCGATGCACTGCGGGGTGTGGCGCGTCCGTCCGATGAGGTACACCGTATCATATAGTGTGCCCCGAAAGTCGCAGCACTCTCAGGCGGAAAAGGCGATGGAGTGGCTTCAATCCATGGAGCCATGAGCGTCTCCGGCGTGGCGGTGCCGCCGGAAAGGGGGCGGTGAGGCCGGGCAAGGAGGGGACGGTAGTCAGCGGTTGAGCCAGTAGAGGCGTTCGGGCCCCGGCAGGCGTTCGATGGCGTAGCGCAGCGAAGTGCGCGCGAGCCTTGAATGGTTGGTTTCGAGATAGCGCGTCAAGGTTCCGCTGTCCTTTTTCCCGATTTCACGCAATGTCCAGCCTATTGCCTTATGTATCAGGTCATGGGGATGGCCGATAAGCATACCGCATATTTCCAGGGTAGGGGAGAAGATGCCGTTGCGGATGAAGTCGAGGGTCGTTACGATTGAGATGCGCTGTTCCCATAGATTGTCGCTTACGGCCAGCCGGCGGAGGATGCCGTAGCCGGCTTCCTCCGACAACCGTATGTACGGCCCGAGGATATACTGGCAGGAAAGGTCCACGAGGTCCCAGTTGTTGGCCTGCCGCGCATGGAGCAGATAGAACTCCGCGATTTCCTTCCTTCTTCCGGCTTTCAGCATAAGGGCCTCTTCGCTGTCTTTCCTTTTTGGAAGGGCGCCCCTCATTTCCTCCACGAGCAGAAGCAGCCCGCAGAGCCTCACTTCGTGCCAGGGGGAATACAGCAGCTTCCCGATATCCTCCATCCCCACAAGCAGACGGGCCTCCTTTACGACGGCTCTCGTCTGAGGCACTCTGAGCCCTAAGAAACGGTCCCCCTCCCCGTATTCCCCCTTGCCGGTTTTGAAAAACCGCATGAGATGGTCGCGTTGCGTGGCGTCAGCCTCTGCCTTTAGCAATTCCTCTATCTCGGACGCCGCTACGGGCTTCCTTACTGAATCCTCCATGTCGTATGTGTGGTTTTTGTTATGGTCTACGTGAAATCAAACCGCATGGGCCTCCGGCCCGTGGCTTGCGGCATCAGATGATATGAAGCGTCTTGGCTATCCGAATTTACCGCCGCGCATTTGAAGCAGAACGCCGAGTGGCCCTCGGCCCCTTCCTATTCCCGTAGACGGGAGTCGATCACGATGGTGACGGGCCCGTCGTTGACGAGGCTCACCTGCATGTCGGCGCCGAACCGGCCCCGGGCCACCGGGCGTCCGAGAAGCTCGGAGAGGCGCCGGCAGTAGCGTTCGTAGAGCGGCACGGCCAGGTCGTGGCCGGCCGCCCGTATGTAGCTCGGCCGGTTCCCCTTGCGCGTCGATGCCATCAGCGTGAACTGGCTGACGGCGAGTGCCTCGCCGCCGGTGTCGGTCAGCGAGCGGTTCATCACGTCTGCCTCGTCGGGAAATATGCGCATCGCCGCCGTCTTGGCGGCAAGCCAGTCGGCATCCTCCTCCGTATCTCCCGTGGCAACCCCCACAAGCACCATCAGCCCCCGGCCGATGCGCCCTGTCACTTCCTCGCCGACGGCCACTGAGGCCTCGGTCACACGCTGTATCACAAGTCTCATGAATCGTAAGATTTAATCCGCGCCGCCAGGCGCGTAACAATGGCATAAAGTTACGGTAAAAATCCCTGACTTGCAAACCGGAACGTCCGAATACGTATGATACGTATGTCAACCCATAGCTTCCGCGCGTTCATCCGGTCCGGAGGAGTGCGCGCCTCGAACAATCCTTCGGCCGGAGGTGTTGGAACTAATGAAATACAACCGACACATTTAATTTAATTCTGAAAAACACAATATCGCTATGTTGAAGACAGATTACAAGTTCGGCGAGGTCCATGTACTGGCCTCCCAGATCGAAGCCGGCGAAGACCGGGTGCATGTAAAGAACCTTTTCTCCAATGACAACGGCGGAGTGGCCCTTCTGGCATTCAAGGCAGGACAGAAGCTCGACACCCACGTGGCTCCCGCCGAAGTGATGGTCAATGTGCTCGAAGGTGAAGTAGAGTTCGTGCTCAACGGCATGCCCCATACCCTTTGCGGCGGCGAGTTCCTGCTCATGGGAGCCGATGTGCCCCACAGCGTCGAGGCAAAGGCCGATTCGAAAGTAATGCTTGTAAAGGTAAAACCCTGATAAAACGCCGAGATATGGAGACACGCCCCGAAATGTTCTGCTATCAGTGTCAGGAAACCGCCAAGGGCACAGGATGCACCTTGCGCGGAGTGTGCGGCAAACTCCCGGAGACTTCCGGCCGCATGGACCTTCTGCTCTACGCCACACGAGGAGTGGCGATCCTCAACGACCTCCTGCGCGAGCATGGAGCCTCCAGCCGTGAGGCCGACCATCAGGTAATCGACGCCCTCTTCACCACCATCACCAACGCCAACTTCTCCAACGATTCCCTCGACGGATTCATCCGCCGTGCGTTCCAGGTGAAGGATGAACTCAAGGCCAAGTGCGCGGAACTGGGCATAGCCGTACCGGATGCTCCGGAAGTGGCGCTCGAAGCCGGCCCGGAGGACTACAAGGCGCTTGAGGAGGTCACCGGCGTGCTTGCCGAGCCCGACCCCGACAAGCGCGGCCTCAAGCAGCTGGCCATCTACGGCGCCAAGGGAGCCGCCGCCTATGCGCGCCATGCGGCCAACCTCAAGTACGAGGACGACGAGGTCTACGCCTATATCGAAAAAGTGCTCAAGGAGGTGAGCCGCACCGACATCACCGTCGACGAACTCCTCAAGACAGTGCTCTACATGGGCGAAGGGGGAGTTAAGGCCATGGCCCTGCTCGACTCCGCCAATACCGGCCGATACGGCAACCCCGAAATCACGAAGGTGGACATAGGCACCCGCATCAATCCGGGAATCCTCATCTCGGGCCACGACCTCCACGACCTTGAGGAACTCCTCGAACAGACCATCGGCACCGGAGTCGACGTCTACACCCACTCCGAGATGCTTCCGGGGCAGTACTATCCCTATTTCAAGAAATATCCCCATTTCGCCGGCAACTACGGCAATGCCTGGTGGAAGCAGCTCGATGAGTTCGAGAAGTTCAACGGATGCTTCGTATTCACGTCCAACTGTATCGTGCCGCCGCGTAAGACCACCACATATACCGACCGTGTATATACACTCGGCGTAGTCGACATGCCGGGCACCCACCACATCGAGGCGGACGCCGAAGGGCACCACGACTTCTCCGAAGTGATCGAGCGCGCCAAGACCTGCGCTCCTCCCGTAGCCATCGAGCACGGCGAGATCGTAGGCGGCTTCGCGCATCATCAGGTGATCGAACTCGCGCCGAAGATCGTGGACCTCGTGAAGCGCGGAAAGATACGCAAGTTCGTCGTGATGGCCGGATGCGACGGCCGCTTCCCGCAGCGCGACTACTACACCAAGTTCGCCGAGGCCCTTCCCGAGGACTGCGTGATCCTCACGGCCGGCTGCGCCAAGTACCGCTACAACAAGCTTCCGCTGGGCGACATCGAGGGTGTGCCCCGTGTGCTTGACGCCGGACAGTGCAACGACTCTTATTCGCTCGTGCGCATAGCCATGGCGCTTAAGGACGCCTTCGGAGTAGAGAGCATCAACGACCTCCCGCTCGTGTTCAACATCGCCTGGTACGAGCAGAAAGCCGTCATCGTCCTCCTTGCCCTCCTGTACCTCGGAGTGCAGAACATCCATACCGGCCCGACACTTCCCGCCTTCTTCACCCCCGACATCCTGAAGGTGCTTCAGGAGAAATTCAACATCGGGACCATATCCACCGTCGAGAACGACATCGACCTTCTGATCAACAACTGACCGTCATTTCCCGACTGATCATAGAAACCGACATGAACTTAAAAGCCACCCGCCGTGCATTTGCGCCGGCAGGTGGCTTTATCTTTTTCGATGGCCGTTCCGTCGTGTGTCGCCGCCGGATGCCGAACGGTCAACCCGGGGGCGGCGGTGGGGAGGCGTCATACCAATCGGGCGAACAGGCGGTCGAATTCCGCGTCGAGCCGCTTCCGGACGTCATCGCCGTCGCTGAGGAGTAGCAGGCCCGGATGCGAGGGGGAGGTCTGGATTATGGCGCTTTTCACGGCGCCCATCCAGCGGTAGCGTTCCTCTACGGGGAGTCCCGCCTCCGGCACGTCGCTGCGCGTGAACACACCGAGCTGCGTGCGGAGCCGCACGAGGTCGCACTCCGGAGCAAGCGCCAGGGCGCGCTCCTCGTCAATCCGCAGGGCGGTGCGCAGCCAGCGGCGCCGCTTGCACATCATCATGAGCCCCACGTTGATGAATTCCCCGCGCTCGATGTCGGGCACATACCGCAGCAGGCAGTATTCGTAGATCAGTTTCTCACTGACCGGTCCGTGGCTCTCCGCGCTCATCCCTTCAAAAGTTTTTCCCGCTGCCGTATGGCCTCGGAGGTGAATATACGGCTTTCCGCCAGGCGCCGTGTCAGGAATGTACGGTACGCCTCGCGTCGCTCCTTCGGGGTGAGGCCGCTCTCTTCCTCGGTGAGCCATTCGTCGGGTATGAGGTCGGCTATTGCCGAGAGCGTACGCGGCGTGATGGCCTGCCGCATAAGGCGGTCCGCCTCCTCCAGACGGTCGGCGAACGGGAGAAGCGCATGGCGCGATATGAACGGGAACGGATCGAGGGCGGCCTGTTGCGGGTCGCGCCAGGAATGATGGAAATAGAGCGACGCTCCATGGTCGATGAGCCAGAGCTCACCGTGCCATATCATCATGTTGGGGTTGAGGCGGGTGCGGTCCACGTTGGTCAGGAACGCATCCATCCATACGAGTTTCGATGCCGTCAGCGGATCGACCTTGTTGACGGCCGGGTCAAACGTGGCCGCGCCGTCGAGGAAGTGCATCCCAAGGTTCAGGCCTTCCGACTTGCGCAGCAGTTCCTGCACCTCCTCGTCAGGCTCCGTGATGCCGAATGCTCCGTCGAGGTCGAGCAGCACCAGTTCCGGGGTCTTGAACTTGAATGCCTTTGCCACGAGCCCCCCTACCAGTTCCGATATGAGTGCCTTGGCGCCGTGGCCGGCTCCGCGCAGCTTCACCACATAGCGGAAGCCGTCCGATGCCTCTCCGAGCGCGGGCAGGGAGCCTCCTTCGCGCATAGGCAGGATGTAGCGTGTAAGGGTTTCTTTACGTAATTCCATAAGTAGTGCGGTATATAAGACGGGTCGGCGGTGCGCCGGGGGCCTAAGATGCCGGGTATGTGCGCCGGGAGCTTCAGATGCCGAGGATATTGCGCACCACAAACCATATCATATAAACGCCTATGTACACGGCTCCGCCCTTCACGCCCCAGAAAAACCTGCGCCATTCCGAAGTCGGGGGGCAGAAACACCGGGTCAGAAGCATCCCCAGCAGGTAGGCCAGTGAGAAGGGAATGAAGAAATTGAGCCGCAGTGCCCCGGCGAAATCTCCGGTGAGCATGGCGTGGATGGCGCGCTGTATGCCGCATGAGGGACAGTCAAGGCCGGTGAGCATCTTCACGGGGCACTTAGGGAAGAAGCGTCCCCACTCGCCCGACGCCGGATCCACATGCGAGTAAATGAACGCGAGAATCGCCACGGCCGCCAGACACCCGGCGGCCGCTGCGATCCCTTTCACTTTATCCGGCGACATCATTCCGGCTCAGTTTCGGAGTATGCCTCCATCCGGTGGTTACTGCACATTCGTCATGAGGTCGGCAAAGACTCCGCAGGCTATGAGCACGCCATAGATCACGCTGCCCACCAGTCCGCATACGGCGGCCACTATCGACCAGGTCTTGGCCTTGTTGGCTGCCTGATATGCCGCGTCGTAGAAGCCTCTTGCCCAGAGTCCGTCGACTTTTGACGCATACACGATTGCCACAATGCCGAAAGGCAGGCAGCAGAGCAGCGTGGTGAGGATGGCCCACACCATATTGCTGTTCGGCGGCATCTGGGGGCCCTGAGGCCCGTAAGGCTGTTGCGGTCCGTAGGGCTGCTGTCCCTGCGGGGTGTACGGCGGCTGCTGTCCGTAGGGCTGCTGTCCGTACTCTCCCTGCGGCCCGTACTGGTTGTACTTGTTGTCCATAACGTCAGATATGTTTAAAAAGAAATTTGCTTACGAAATTAACAAAATTTTTCGGGTCGGCAAATTTTCCCCGATAAATCGGGCTGAAAAGGGACGTTGGAGCGTCGGGGTGTGTCACCGGAGAGAGTGGCGAGATACGGTTCCTCGTAGGATTTCGGTCGGATTTTCGGGTGGAAGCGGGATTTTATTCATAACTTTGCATCAGGTTAAGAAATCAGATGATGAGAGTGAAGATGAGGATTCAGGCAGTGGCGGCTGTAGCGGCAGTGCTGGCGGCCGGCAGCCAGGTGGCAGTGGCCGCGGATCTGTCCGTCGGTGCTCCGCCTGCGGAAATGGCCCCTGTGGCACCGGCCGACAGCATTTCGGCCGACGGCATTGCGGTCGATGAACTGCAGGAGGTAGTGGTGACAGGCCAGTCGGCCTCGCGGCGCATATCCTCGCTGAGGCTCGGAGCGGAAAGCGTCGAACTCTCCAGGATGGCCCTCATGCCTGTGCTTTTCGGTGAGAACGACATCCTGAAATCCATAACATTCCTGCCCGGAGTACACAGCGAGGGGGACGGCGCCGGCGGATTCGAAGTGCGCGGCGGCACATCGGGCCAGAACCTCGTGATGCTCGACGGCATTTCACTCTATTCCCCCACCCACGTGATGGGAATCTTCTCCACATTCAACGACCGGGCCATCGGCGGAGCCACCCTCTACAAAGGGCCTGTCCCCGCTTCATTCGGCGAGGCCTCCTCATCCGTGCTGGAGACTTCGCTCGCCTCCGGCGACATGGAGAAGTACCATGCGGGGGGCACGGTAGGGCTGTTGGCGGCCAAGCTGATGGCGAGCGGTCCGGTCGTGCGCGACCGCCTTTCGTTTGCCGTCACCGCACGCCGCTCATATGTCGACGCATTCCTGAAGATGCTCCCCGAATACCGCGACATAGTGATGAACTTCTACGACGTCACGGCCAAGCTCCATTACCGCGCCCGCCGTGACGACTACATCGACGCCTCCTTCATCGCCAGCCACGACAACATGGCCATCGGCGGCATAATGGGAATGTACTGGGGCAACATCGGCGGATCGCTGACATGGAACGCCCGGCGCAACGACGACTGGAACTTCCGCACCACGGGCGCCTATACCTCTTACTCCACCCGCATGACCATGGACATCATGCAGAGCTCGCAGCTGCTGAGGGAGTACATACGCAACGCCTCGGTCAACGAAAGCGTCACCTACGCCATCGACGACGACCGACGGCTGGAATTCGGCCTGCGGTCGGAGTTCCTGCGTGTGATGTCGGCCGACTTCACCATCGCCGGCCACCGGCAGCGCGACGTGAAGAGCGGCTGGGTGAATGCCGTCTGGGCGGGTTACGAAGGGGTGCTTGCCGGGCCCTTCCGGGCCTCGGGAGGGGTGCGGCTGTCGCTGTTCTCGGCATTGGACGGGTCCCGGTTCCGTAAATTCATCACCCTGCAGGAGAGCCTGCCCGACATGAGCGGCGCATCCTACTTCACTCCCGAGCCGCGTGTGAGCCTGAAATGGGAAATCAACGGATGCCATAACGTCAAGGCGGGGGTGTCGCTCACATCGCAGTCGATCCACTCGCTGAGGGAGAACTCCACGAGCTTCCCGTTTGACCGTTTCGCCCTCTCGTCGGCCGGCATCCGTCCGGAGCGGGTATGGCAGTATGCCGCGGGATACGCCGGTATGACGGACGACGGCGCCTTCGACTGGTCGGCCGAAGTCTACTATAAGGATATGCACGATGTCTACGACTACCGCGACGGCTCCGGGATGTTCTCGCGTCTTGACCTGGAGAGCATCATCCTGCCCGGCCGGGGACGCAGCTACGGCATGGAGCTGATGGCGCGCAAGAACACCGGCCACCTTACCGGCTGGATCTCCTATGCGCTCACGCGCACGCAGTCGCGCATACCCGGCATCAACGACGGACGCTGGTACGCCGCCTCCAACGACCGCCGGAACGACCTCTCCGTCGTGGCCATGTACCGCTTCAACGACCGCTGGAACCTCTCGGGTACGTGGACCTTCTCCTCCGGTACCCCACTTACGGCCCCTGACGTGAAGTACGAGCTCTCCGGCACCACCATCTATTACTACAGCCGCCGCAACGGCTACCGCACACCGGACACCCACCGCCTCGACCTCTCGGCCACATACACCCATGCCGGAAAGAAACTGACCTACGAATGGAGTTTCGGAATCTACAACCTCTATTGCCGCTATAACCCCTATGTGGTGTATTTCGAGGACGACCCCGGCAGCCCCTCCGGGACGCGGGCCGTGCTCCAGGCCATGTTCGGCATTGTGCCGTCAGTCTCCTACACCCTGAGGTTCTGAACCGGCGTGAAGTATGCCTCTGTGGAGCCTTCCCATCCGTTGCCACTAAAACCGCACTTGATCATGCGCAAGATATATCCCGTGATTCTTATTCTGCCCGCGTTGATGACGGGGGCGTGCAAGAAGGAAATCGACTTCGAATACACCGACATCGACCCGATCCTGGTCATCGAGGGAGCCCTGACGATGGAGGGCGCCGAGGTGGCGCTGACCTTCACCACTCCGATGGACGAGCCTATGGACCGCCGCCATGTCACCGACGCGGAGGTGACGATCGAGGACCTTGCCTCCGGAGCGACAATTGCCCTGACCGCGGATGCCGACGGGGTATTCCGTGCTGCTGAAGGGGGAGTGCCCGGGCATGGCTACCGCCTGACGGTGGAGCGTACGGAAGGGGTGTACGCCGCTGAGTGCGTGATGGGCGGCGAGGTGGAGATCGTCGGCATGGAATTCGGGTGGATAAAGATGCCCTATGATGATGTGGCGGTGCTGCAGGTGTCGTGGCTCGACGACTCCTCTGTGGCCGATGAGTGCTACTGGCTGCGCCTCTACCGCAACGGAGAGGCCTACCGCTGGGCCGAGGTCAACGACCTCCTGTCGGACAATGGTGTGATCAACGAGGTGATGATGACCTCACGCCGCGACCTCGACGAGGAGGATGAGGCCGACCGCCTTGAAGCCGGCGATGTCGTCACGGCCACCGTGGCTCCCGTTTCCCGACGGATGCACGACTACCTCGAAGCCCTTGCCCAAGGCAACAGCAACGGCCCGCGACTCTTCACCGGCCCACTCTGCCTCGGCTACTTCCTCGCCGCTCCCGTAAGCACCCGCACCGTCACCTTCGACCCTGACTCCATGCTGCGCTACGACTGAGGGGAGACCTCCTTACGGCAGACGTTCAGTCGAGGGCGTCGAGCAGGATGAACGCACTCCAGAAATCGGGGGCGGCGAACGGACGCCGTGGTGCAGGCGCGCGGCCGGGAGGTTGTGTCTCTTCGGTAAAGTCGCGCACATGGCGCTGGGCCTCAAGAAGGGCCTCGCGCTTTGTCTTTCCCGCAAGGTATTCTTCGTAGAATTTCGACATCAGCATCATTGTGGCGCGGTCGTCGACTTCCCAGAGGCTCATCAGCAATGCTCCGGCTCCGGCTTTCTTGAAGGCGCGCTGCAGGCCGAAGACTCCCTCCGGAGCGGTGTCGCCAAGCCCTGTCTCACAGGCAGAGAGCGCCACGAGGTCGGTTTCCGAGAAGTTCAGGCGTGCGATTTCGGCGGCAGTGAGTATGCCGTCGTCAATCCCCTCGGGCAGGTCTTCCCCTTTCAGCACCTTGTTGGCTCCGGCGAAAAGGAGGCCGGAGCGCATAAGTACGATCTCTTCCTCCGGCAGGGGAGCGCCTCCGGCATCGACAGGGGCCTTCTCGCCCGGTTCGTAATAGAAGCCGTGGGTGGCGATATGTAGCAGGCGGTCGCCGGCTCCCGAACGCCGCTTTATGGCGTCCTCTGTGGCATGTGTACCCGTAAACACAGCCGGAAGGTATCCTCCGCGTTCCAGGATTCCCGCCACGGTCTCTGCCTCGATGCGGGTCTGCGGCAACGGAGCGGCGCCCGACCGCATGTTGAGTACATCGGCCAGCGAGCGGTCGCGGCGCGAAGAGTAGAAGTCGTCTTCATCATATGCCGCCATGGTTTCTGACTCCTCCGGCATGGTTCCGGACGTATCCGCCGTATCGAAATCCATTCCTCCGAACACTCCTGCCGCGCCTCCGGCGCCCTTCCTCCTGTCAAGTGCCAGTTCGCGGGTGGAGGATAGCCGGTAGAGGTTCCACCGCTCGCAGGCCATGACGGTATCGCCCGGCAACGTAAGCGATTCAAGGGGGAGCGAGTGCATGGCTCCCGTGGGCGAGAAGTAGACATTAGTCTTCCCCTCCAGGTGCGGCATCAGCATTCCGAGGTAATCCTCCGGCTCCATTTCAGATTCATGCCGGAGCCGGACGTAGGCCGGGTCGCGGTCGCCGGAGTCAAGCACCAGCGCCCCCATCATGGCTTCCCCTTTCGGAGCGGGCACCGAAATGAACTCCACCGCCGCTTCGCCGGGCCGTAGGGCCCGCTGCACGTCACGGGAAGAGATGTCGAAAGTCCGAGTGAAGTCATCGTATTGCAGGATATGCGCCTGTAACTCAAGTTCAATCTTTTTATTGGCGGCGAGCAAGGAGTCGCAGGTCTCTTCCCGCGACTCCATCGGCAGATCCGAAGCGTTCCGCAGCACCGAGTTGTTGGCCGTCAGCTCTGCGACCAGCTCCCTCACCTCCGGATCTCCGCTCTGATTCAGAAGCTTCTGGAATTCAATGTCGGTGGATAAAAGGATGCCTTTCTGGAATAGCACCCCGTCATAGGCCGCCCGGCGCGCCTGGGGCATATCCAGACAGTCTGAAAGCCAGTATAGGTTATCGAGGGTCTCACCGGTCTTCGCCCAATACTTGCTGCGTTCCTGAGATGACAGTAACTGGAAATTATTCCTGACATTCGATTTATATGAAGGAATGAAGAATCCGAGGGCCTCGCTGAATACAGTGTCGCCCTTCACTAAATCGGGCCTGTATCCGGCGATGTTGAAAAGGTTTCCCGCCACCGCTACGTACTCCTGCGATCTTTTCCCCATGACCGCGGCGGTGAGGGTCACCGCCTGACGGGCATATCTATACGCAGTGTCATAGTCATTTTTATTGAAATGCAACTGCTGTATGTTGTTGATTGAACTGATATAGTCCTTGGAGAATTCGCCAGGGGTGTCTTTACGGATTTCAGCGGCTTTCAGCTCAAGGGCAAGGGATTTCTCCGGATTCAGTGTCTGAATGAAGACGGCATGATTGTGCAGAAGCGTGGCATGGATGACGGGGGGAGGCGTGGTGAAGGTGTCCAGGAACAGCCGTGTGGCGGTCTCGATTTCATTTTCTGCCTTAATGAAGTCACCCTGAAAGAAAGCTATTCCGCCTAACTTGGCATGTACTTCATACTGATAATTCCTGATTTCGGGATTATCCGATGCCTCAAGACATTCATTTGCCTTTCGAAGGTATTTCTCAGCCCCCGCGTAATCCGCATACTCCAGCAGGGACTGGGATAAGTTGAGCAATTCATTTATATAGGCCGGATCAGTGGGATCAGTGTGACGTGCGAGCTTCTCGATGTATTCTTCCTGCAGACGTAGCGCGGCTATGGGATCCCTGAGAGACAGCGCTACCGCATATTGCAATTTCTCGGTGCAGTACTCTTCCGAATCCTCACCGAACAGTTCTTCAGTGAGTCTTACCACCTCCTCTTGAGTGAAAATGGCCTCATCGGCAAGTTGAAGATAGTAGGCGGCCCGTGTCTTCCATCTCAACAAGAGCTGTCTGTCGGCCGATGGCAATCGGTGGCCGATGACCTTCATCGCCGAGTCGCAATACGACAGGATTTCCTTTGGTCTGGAGCTGTCAAAGAGGTAATAGCATGTATTCGTGGCGTTTCTCACGGCCGCCTCAATCGAGTCAAGCCCCATTGCCTGGTCAAATGCCTTCCTGCTCAGGGTGACGGCGATGTCACTGTCTCCATTGTCGTGTACGGCCTCTGCGAAGGATTCTAAAATCTCAAGATTCCGCGGTTCGGCCACATGGCTGTCCGGGATGTGTTCCTTGATCAATTCGAGCAGCACAGGGGTGGGCAGTTCCGGAGGCGGGTCAGGCTGGCCGGTCTCTTCTTCGGCGAATGTGGCCAGAAAGGGGAGTGCCAGGAGCAAGGGGAGAAGAAGCGGGATTTTTTTCATGAGGGTTGGTCGGTAAGGGGTGGCAGGGGGGAGGACGTCGCAGGGCGCCGGGCGGATTGGCGCGTCACTGGGCCGTCGGGGCGATGGATTCGAGGCAGCGGCGCACCTCCTCCTCTGTCTTGTGGAGTTTGGCGCGGCAGTGGTTCATGAGCTCAAGGGCTCGGGAGGTGTATTCGGCCAGATGGTCGATGTCGCAGTCGGGCTGCTGCATGCGGCCCACTATCTGCTCAAGGGCCTGGACGGCCTGGCTGTAGGTCATGTCTTTTATTTCCATAGTGTCGTGTTATTTTACGGTGGAGGTGACGGTGCCGTCGGGCAGCACTGTCTGGATTTCGGTGCCGGAAGGGAGCTGGGCGGCGGAGCGCACGGCGCGGCCTCCGACACGGGTGATGGAATAGCCCCGGCGCAGAGTGGCTTGGGGATTGAGGACGTCGATGAGGGATTTTATGGAGTTCAGCCTGTCGGCCTCGCGCATGAACCGTGTGGCGGCTCCCTGGCGGAGCATGGGGAGAATGGTGTCTAGCCGTGAGGCCGCCCGGGTGAGGGTCACGCCGGCGCCCCGGCCGATGGCCGACGTGAACTCGGTCAGCCGTCGCTCGGCGCGCACGAGTCCCGCCGATGCGGTCTGTCCGACCTGCGCCTGCAGGCGGTCGAGCCGCGCCGCCTCCGCCTCCAGGCGCCTCGGGCCGACGATAGGCACCATCGCGGCGAGATGGGCCAGCCGCTGGCTTTCGCCGTTCAGGGCCGATTGGGTATGTTCGAGTATGCGGCGCGTAAGGTCTTCGGCATATGTCTCCGCCGTCGCGAGCCGGTCGGCGAGGAAGGCCGCCACGGCTGTCGGCGTCTTGCACCGCGTGTTGGCTATATAGTCGAGCACCGTATTGTCGCGCTCATGCCCGATGCCTACGATGATAGGCAGCGGGAATGTGGCCACGCGCCGGGCCAGGTTGATGTTGTCAAACCAGTTGAGGTCGGCCGACGCTCCTCCGCCACGGATTATCACGACGCAATCCCAGAAATCAGTGGCCATCTCTATGCGGTCGAGCGCGTCAAGCACCGTCGGCACCGTCCTCTCACCCTGCATCGACGCGGGATACAGCAGCGGATAGAACTTGAAGCCGGAGCCATCGAGCTGATTGACGAAATCGCCGTATCCTGCCGCCCCGGCGGATGAGATCACCGCGATGCGCTGCGGAGCCGGAGGGAGCTGAAGCCGCTTGTTGGCGTCATATATTCCTTCGGCGGCGAGCTTGCCGAGTATTTCCCGGCGTATGCGCTCCATGTCGCCGAGGGTATAGGAGGGGTCGATGTCGCGTATGTTGGCCGAAAGTCCGAATTGCGGGGAATGGTTGGCCGTAAGCCTGAGCAGCACCTTCATTCCGGTCTCGATGTTGCGCCCGGTGGCGGCGAGGAAATTGGCCGTGATGCGCCGCAGGTCGGAGTTCCAGATGGTGGCGCGGATGGACGCTATTGTCTTGCCCGTGGCCGGATCCTTTTCGAGCAGCTGGCCGTAGGCGTGCGCCCCCTTGTAGGCGAAATCGCTGAGCTCTGCCACCACCATCACATCCGTCAGCCCCGGCTGCGCGTTGATGCGCTCCGAGATGCGGCGCGTGAATTCAGAGAGGGTTATGTGGGATCCGGCGGCCGCCGGAGGTATTGTCCCGTTGAGTTCGTTGTCCATAGGGCTGCACCCGTTACTGCTGCACAATGCCGAGCGAGCTCAGGCCTCCGGTGACAGGGTTGAAAATGGCGTAGGAGGATGCCTTGCGGTCGGAGAAAAGGTTCGGGGCCAGTCCGAACACCACGCCGAACTGGGCGAACTCCATCTCCTTGTTGAACAGCGTCTCCCCCTCGTAGGCTATGGTGATCTGGGCCTCGCCGGGGATGCAGTAGCGTACGGCGTCCTTGGGGAGCTGTTTCTCCATCCCCTTGTCGTCGACGGGGAGCTGTCCGCGAGCGGTGACATTGACGCGCACCGTCACCGGTGCGCCGGCGTAGTCGCCCGGCGCGCAGAATCCCTTGAAGTCGGAGAATCTCAGCAGCGTGTCGGAGAAGTCATCCTCGTCCGATTCGGGGATATAGGTGTAGGTGCGGGTCAGGGTCTCAGTGTATGACGAACCCAGAAACGCCGCCGTCATGGCCTCTTCCTGCTCGCGCAGGGAGTTGAGCATCAGTTCGAGCTGGCGGCCGTCGGTGGGCATGTTGTCGGCGGTGCCCCGTGTCAGGGAGAGATAGGCGTCGCGCACTTCCATTATGCTTTCCGCCAGCATCTCGGCCTGTTTGGCCGTGGACTGCGAGGCGATGAAATCCTCGTTGACATATTTGAGGTACTCCTTTCCGGTAAGCCTGTTGACGGGCGCGGCGGGACGCTCCGCCACCATTATGTCGTCGGTAGCGGGGGGCGCGGCGTTGATGGACAGCAGCATGCCGTCCTGCGCTACGGCCATATAGGTCGTGGCGCCGGGCTTGAGCTGCATCAGATACTGTGCGTCCGGCTCCACGGCGCCGTAGGGCCTTACCGTCAGCGACTCGATTTCCCAGCTCTCGCCGCTCTGGATGATGGGCTTGTCAGAGGCCAGGTACTTCTTGGCGTACTTCGCGTAGGGGCCGGCGATGAGGGTGGTGCGGGTGGCGGTGACGCGCACCTCGATGGCGGTGACCGGGAGCGAGTACACCAGGCCGTACTCATTGTGCTTGTCGGCCGTGAGCAGGCGCGTCTGTTGGGCGGAGGCGTTCAGGGAGGCTGAAAGCAGGGTGAGCGACGCGAGTATTGGTAGGATTCTCATAATGGGCTTTGGTATCGGTAAAGGGCCGGGAGCCGGAGGCGCGGGGCCGGGATGATGGGGTTGATGGATCAGGCGAGCGGGCTCGGAAGTTCGCCACGGGTCTGCACGAGCCGCACCGCGCGGCCTATGCGGTCGGCGATGTCGCCGGCTGTCATTCCTATCTCACCGACCTCTTCGGCGGCCAGGTCCCCGGCCAGGCCGTGCATGAACACTCCGAGGATCGAGGCCCGCTCCGGAGTGTAGCCCTGTGCGAGGAAAGCGGCTATGACTCCCGTGAGCACGTCGCCGGAGCCGGCCGTGGCCATGCCCGGATTTCCCGTGGAGTTGAAGTAGATCTTGCCTGTGGGGCTTACGATGGCGGTGAAATGCCCTTTCAGCACGATGACTATATTATAGTGGCGCGCCATTTCGAGGGCTTTCAGCAGGCGTTCCTCGCCTGAATTGTGCTTGCCGAAGAGGCGGTCGAACTCTCCCATGTGGGGAGTGATGACGGTGCCTGCGGGCAGCATCGTCAGCAGCGCCGGGCGGCGTGAGATGCAGTTGAGCGCGTCGGCGTCGAGCAGGATGGGGCTCTTGCAGTTCTTGAGCAGCGATTCGAGGGCGTCGATGGTGACGTCGCGTGTGCCGATGCCCGGGCCTACGGCTATGGCCTGATGGGGATGGTGTACCGACATGTCGGTTATTACGTGTTCGTTGCGGTCAGGTTCGAACATCACCTCCGGATTGGCTGTCTGGATGATGTCCATCCCTCCCCAGGGGCCGTGGACCGTGGCCAGACCGGCGCCTGACTTCAGCACTGCGCGCGAGCACAGCACGGCGGCGCCCATCATGCCCACGGAGCCGGAAAAGATCAGCGCCGAGCCGTAGTCGCGCTTATAGGAGAACGGGCGCCTCGGATGGAGCAGGGGGCGCACCGTGCGGGCCTCGACGAGCATGTACTTGGATTCGGTCTCCTTGATCTTGGCCTTGTCGTATTCCAGGTCGAGCAGCTTCCACTCACCGAGTACCTCGGCGTTGTCTTCGATGAAGAAGGCGAGCTTCGGCAGATGGAACGTGAGGGTCAGCGAGGCATGCACCATATCGCGGTGGATGGCGTTGGCGTTTGATTCAGCGAAGAGGCCGGAGGGCACGTCGAGGGAGATGACGTACGATTCGGATTCGTTGATGTACTGGGCCAGAATCTTGAATCCGCCCGAGATGGGCTCCGTGATGGTGGAGTCGAAGAGGGCGTCGATCACCACATCGTTCTTGCTGAGGAACGGCGGGGTAAACTCTCGCTTCACCTCTGTGAAGTCGATGCCGTCGATGACGATTAGCTTCTTCCGTTCCTCGTCGCAGTCGTGGCTGAGGCGCGGACCGGTGTTGAAAAGGAAGATCTCCAGGTTGCGGTAGCCGCGTTCGAGCAGTATGCGCGCGCAGGCCAGGGCCACGCCGCCGTTGTTGCCCGGGCCGGCGATGACCACTATGCGCTGGCTCGGCAGGAAGCGTGACATTATCTCGTAGCAGACGGCATTGGCCGTGCGCTCCATGAGTTCGAGTGAATCTATATTTTGTGCCTCGCAGGTAGCGGCTTCAATCTCCTGCAGCACTGCTGGTGAGAATATCTTCATTAAGTCTAATGCGGATTATATGCGTCAGGCCGGCGGGCGCTCCGGAGCATAGGGGCCGGATACTGAAAGGGCCTTCGTCGGCAGATTCGCAAATATAGCTACACGCGGGGAGTTTTGCAAAGAAAAAAGCGCAATAAATGTAAAAAACTTACATCTTCCCCGCCCGGAGCGCCGCCTCCGTAGCGGCCGGCAGGGGAGAGGAGGTGCGCAGCAGGGCGCAAGGCACGACGCTTACGATGCCTCGGGCCATGAATGCGTGGTCGGTGTCGGGGTTGTCGGGCTCGTCGTTGATGAAGTCGCCGCTCATCCAGTAGAACGGATGGCCCGAGGGGTCGAGGTACTGACGGTACTCGTCGTCCCAATGGCCCCTGCATTCCACCGTCACTCCCATCCCCTTGATGTCGGCCACGGCCGGGGCGTTGACGTTGAGGCACACCCCCTGCGGCAGACCGTGGTCGAGCACCGCGCACACCACCCGGCGCACGTAGGGGAGCATCGGTCCGAAGTCGGCGTCGGCGGCGTGGGAGTCGAGCGAGAATCCCACGGACGGTATGCCGAAGGCGCACCCTTCGAAGGCCGCCCCCATCGTGCCCGAATAAAGCACGTTGATGGCGGCGTTGGAGCCGTGGTTGATACCGGTGCACACCATGTCGGGGCGGCGTCCTTTGAGAATCGCGTGCATGGCCACCTTTATGCAGTCGGTGGGAGTACCGTTGACGCAGTGCCACTCCACTCCCGGCTCCGAGGCGTCGTAGTCGTGGAGGCGCGTTATGCGGAGGGGTTCGTTGACGGTTATGGCCATCGACTTGCCGCTCTGCGGCCCCTCGGGGCATACCGCCACCACGTCGGCGAATTCCGACAGAAGGCGTGTGAGGTGATGCACTCCGCGTGCGCGGTAGCCGTCGTCGTTGCTTACGAGTATCAGCGGGCGGACGTTTTCGGTATTTATGGATTCTGGATTCCGGGTCATGGTGATGGGGGTATTGCTGTTGTGTGGTGTTGGGGTTGTGTGGTATTGTTATTTTCTGCGCCGCAGGAGATAGCGGTCGAGTACGGCCATGCGGCGCGAGCCGGGCTGCCGGCTCAGTATGTCGGCCTCCGGGAGGTCGGTATAGTTGCCGCGCATGCGGCGGAAATCGTTGTGGGCGCGGATTATGGCGCGGGCCGACGGAAAGTCAAGCTTGGCCAGAAACATGAAGAAGGCCAGCGAGTCGGCCAGCCGGCGCCAGAAGAGGATGCGGCGTCCGCGCCGGGGTGGAAGGTTCTTGTGGAGGAGCAGGAGGTTGTTGCGGAAATTGAGGTAGACCTTTTTCGGGTTCCCCTGCGGCAGTGAGGCCCCGCCGATATGGTAGACCTCCGAGGAGGGCACGCAGCAGACGCGGTAGCCGGCCCGGAGGATCCGGCAGCAGAGGTCGATTTCCTCCATATGGGCGAAGAAGTCGCGGTCGAGGCCGCCGACTTTGAGATAGATGTCGGTGCGCACTGTCAGTGCCGCGCCCGAAGCCCATGTCACGTCGGCCGGAGCGCCGTCGTACTGCCCCTCGTCTTTTTCCACCACGTCGAAGAAGCGCCCGCGGCAGTAGGGATAGCCGAGCCGGTCGAGGTAGCCGCCGGCCGCGCCGGCGTATTCGAAGCTGTCGCGCCGGGCGAATGACTTTATCTTCGGCTGCGCGGCGCCGACGTCGGGGTTCCCCTCCATGAAGTCGAGCAGCGGGCGCCACCACCCGGCGGGGGTCTCGACATCGGAATTGAGCAGCACCGTGTAGGGGTAGCCGGTCTCGGCGATGGCGCGGTTGTAGCCTTCGGCAAATCCGAGGTTTTCGGTAAACCGTATCAGGCGCACCTGCGGAAACTCCCGTGCGACGTATTCGGCCGAGCCGTCGGTCGGGCCGTTGTCGGCCACTATGAGGTCGGCTTCGTCGGATATGGTGTTGGCGGCCACTGTTGGCAGAAGCCGGCGCAGCAGGTCGATTCCGTTCCAGTTGAGGATTATTACTGCGAGTCTCTTCATGGCTGTCACTGTGATTTGGTGGAGATGTCTCCGGCGCTGAGGGGCGCCGGGTCGACGGGTATTTCCATGATGCTCCCCCGGATGGTCTCCTCCCGGTCGGGGTCGGGGGTGGAGAGGAGGGTAGGGGTGGTGGTGTTGAGCAGCTCCTCGCGGGCCGGGGCCACGACGCGGATGTAGTTGTCGGTCAGGCCGGTCATCAGTGTGGGATCGTCGTGGAGCACATGCTCCCAGAGCACGGTCCTCACCTCACCCTCCGAGCGGCGGAGCAGGGCGGAGATCCTGGCGTCGGAGACACGCTGCAGGGCGGCCGCGCGGCGGTGGCGCTCGCCGGGCTCCACCTCCGGCGCATTCATCATGAGGGCGGCAGTGCCGGGGCGCTCCGAGTAGGGGAACACGTGCAGCCGTGTCACGTCAAGGCCCTCGATGAAACGCAGCCCCCGCTCCCATTCCTCGGGCGTCTCCCCACGGGAGCCGGCTATGACGTCGACTCCGATGAAGGCGTCCGGTATCAGGTCGCGGATCAGGGCGATGCGCGATGCGAAGAGGGCGGTGTCGTAACGCCGGTTCATGAGTCTGAGCACACGGTCCGATCCACTCTGGAGCGGGATGTGGAAATGGGGCATGAAGGCCCGGGCCTCGGTTGCCACCCAGCGGATGATCTCCTCGGTCAGCAGGTTGGGCTCGATGCTTGATATGCGGTAGCGCTCGATTCCCTCCACTGCGTCGAGGGCACGGAGCAGGGAGAGGAAGTCCTGGCCGTTGTCCGACCCGAACTCACCCACGTTGACTCCAGTGAGCACGATCTCCTTCGCTCCGCTCGCCGCTGCCCGCCGGGCTTGCTCCACCAGGTCGGGGATGAGCCCCGAGCGTGAACGCCCCCGGGCGAAGGGGATGGTGCAGTAGGTGCAGTAATAGTCGCAGCCGTCCTGCACCTTGAGCCACCAGCGGGTCCGCTCGCCGCGTTCGCACGATGGGTCGAAGGTGCGTATGTCGTTGTGGCGGGTGGATTCCACGATGGGCTTCCGGGAGGCTTCCCAGCGGTCGAGGTATTCGGCGATGCGCAGCTTTTCCTTGGAGCCGAGCACGATGTCGACACCCTCGATCGACGCCACTTCGCCGGGCTTCAGCTGCGCGTAGCAGCCGGTGACCACCAGCGTGGCCCCGGGCCACTGCCTCGACAGGCGGCGGATGAGGGAACGCCCCTTCTTGTCGGCCGTCTCCGTGACGGAACATGTGTTGATGACGCATATGTCGGGCGCTTCGTCCGGGAGCGCGCGCCGGAATCCGCGGTCGCCGAGTATCTTTCCTATCGTGGATGATTCGGCGAAGTTGAGCTTGCATCCGAGTGTATAGTAGGCCGCCTTGCGCGGCGAAAGGTCAGGAGTCATAATTGGTCCGTGATTGGTCCGTACTTGGCCTGCGGCCGGGCGATGGGAGGGCCTTTACGGAGCCCAGCCACGTCCGTGACAGGGGCATGGGAGGTCATTAATACGCCCCACGCGCTAAAAATCAAGTTACAAATATATAAAAAATAGCTGAAAGTATTGACAATGGCGCCGCGAAGTATTAACTTTGTAGACTCTAAATGAGATTATTTAGGTTCGAAATGAGATTGTTAAGGCGGAGCTTCGGCTTCCAACCCCGAAAATCCATGAAATGAAGAAAGGAAAGGAAGTAAAAATATCCTATTGGGCCGCCCACGCCACTACGATAGTCAGCGTGACCATGGTGCTTCTGATAATCGGCATAATAGCCATCATCACCACGTCGGCCCGTCGCGAGACAGTGCGTCTGCGCGAGAGTCTTGAGATAAGCGTCATAATGGCCGACAGCATCTCCGACGAGGGTGCCGCCGCGACGGCGGCCCTGCTGCGGAAGGAGCCGTTCTGCCGCGACGTACGTGTGATAACCTCCGCGCAGGCCCTTGAGGAATGGAAGAAAGAGACGGGGGAGGACCTTGAGGCCCTCTTCGGCGTGAATCCCCTGTCGCCCGAACTGACGTTCACGATGCCGGCCGCCTACTCCGCCCCCGACTCGCTCAAGAAAGTGGAGGCCGCCATACGCAGGCTCGGAGGCATCGAGGACATCGCCATGCCCGAAGGGGAAATGGTGATGAAGATGAACGACAACATCTCCCGCCTGAGCCTCATACTGGGCGCCATAGCCGTAGTGATGCTCGTGATCTCATTCGTGCTCATCAACAACACGGTCCATCTCACCGTCTATGCCCGCCGTTTCATAATACATACGATGCAGCTCGTCGGAGCCACCAACGGCTTCATACGCCGTCCCGTGGTGCTCCGCAATCTTCTTGCGGGCCTTCTCGCGGGCCTCATAGCCTCGGGTCTCCTCGTGGTGGTGATGGCCCTCGCCCCCGAGATGGGCTTCTCCGACATCCAGGCCGCCATCGGCTGGGAGACCGTGGGCGTGACGGCTGCAGGCATAACCATCCTGGGCGCCGTACTCTGCGCCCTGGCCGCCTCGATAGCCACCACCCGCTATCTCCGCAAAGACTACGACGCCCTCTTCCGCTGACCCTCTCCCGCAGCTGACTTCCCGCGTCGCCTCTCCCTTACTGCGTTGAGGACGGCAGTCCTCCATCTCCCCCTAACCCCTTATTTTCCCCACCCGACATGATCTTCTCAAAAACCAACCTCCTGATGATGGCCGGATGCCTGTGCCTCATAATCCTCGGTTTCATCCTGATGGGAGGCTCCTCCTCAAGCATCGAGACCGGATTCAACCCCGACATCTTCTCCACGCGACGCATCGTGGTAGGCCCGGCCATAGCCTTCCTCGGCTTCCTGCTCATGGCTTTCGCCATCATCTACACCCCCAGACATAAGAAATAATGGATTGGATTGACGCCCTTATCCTCGGCCTCGTACAAGGCCTGGCCGAGTATCTGCCCATCTCTTCGAGCGGCCATCTTGAGATATTCCGTGAAATACTCGGAGTGGATATCCCGAAAGACAACCTCCTGCAGTTCGACATAATGGTCCACGCGGCCACTGTATGCTCCACGATTGTGGTGCTTTGGCCGATGTTCTCCCGCCTTGTGGCCAATTTCTTCCGCTTCAAGGTCAATCCGGAATTCATCTACGTCTGCAAGATACTCGTATCCTGCATCCCGATCGGCATAGTCGGCGTATTCTTCAAGGACTACGTTGAGTCATTCTTCGGCGACGGGCTGAGGGTGGTGGGCATATGCCTCATGATTACCGCCGCGCTGCTGACGTTCGCCCACTTCAGCGACCGTATCGCCGCCACCGGGCGAATGGCCTCTCCCGAGCGCGGCCACGATATCCGGTGGATCGACGCCATAGTGATAGGCTGCGCCCAGGCGCTGGCCGTGCTCCCCGGCCTCAGCCGCAGCGGCACCACCATCGCCACCGGCATAATGCTCGGCGACAAGCGCGACAAAGTGGCCTCGTTCTCCTTCCTTATGGTGATAATCCCGATCTTGGGCGAGGCACTCCTCGACACTAAGGATATGCTTACCGCCCCGGCAGGCTCCGAGGCCGTCCTCCCCTGGACAGTGCTGCTCACGGGCTTCATCACGGCCTTCGTAGTGGGTTGCGCGGCGTGCAAGTGGATGCTTGAACTGGTGAAGAAAGGAAAACTCGTGTGGTTTGCCATCTACTGCGTGCTGATGGGTGTGATCTGCCTGCTGTGGCAGTCATGAGCCCGGCACGCTCTAAAGCATTTTCAAGAATACAATGGATTTTATATCAGGAGAAATCATCGCCCTCGACAAGCCTCTGGGCTGGACCTCGTTTGATGCGGTGAAGCGAATCCGGGGCGCCATACAGCGCCGGCTCGGGCTGAAGAAGTTCAAGGTGGGCCATGCCGGCACCCTTGACCCCCTGGCCACCGGAGTGCTTCTCGTATGCACCGGCCGGGCCACACGCCTCGTGGAGCAGCTTCAGAGCGGCGAGAAGGAATATATCGCCACAATGCGCCTGGGCGCCACCACCCCCAGCTACGACCTGGAGAAGGAAATCGATGCCACGTACCCTTACGAACACATCACCCGTGAAATGATTGAGGAGACGCTGCCGAAGTTCACGGGCGAGATCCTTCAGGTGCCCCCGGTGTTCTCGGCCGTAAAGGTCGACGGCAAGCGCGCCTATCTCCATGCCCGCAAGGGCCACGAGGTGGAGCTCGCCGCCAAGCCGCTGCTCATCCGCGAGATGGAATTGCTCGACTTCTCCGACGGCCGCGACATGACGCTGCGCATCGTATGCAGCAAAGGCACCTATATCCGTGCCCTCGCCCGCGACCTCGGCGAGGCCCTCGGCAGCGGCGCCCACCTGACGGCGCTTCGCCGCACGGCCGTAGGGCCTGTGCGTGTGGAGCAATGCGTAAGCATCGACGAGGCCTTGCGCACCATCGCCGAGTGCGATGTGGTGATGCCGGAGCCGGCCAAGTAGCGCCCTCCGGCTCCCCGCACAGGGCCCGGCGGAGGCTTCCCTCGAAGCCATCCATCAAGAGAACAAAGACAAAATATAATATCATATAGTATTAAGAGAAACACTTAGCCAACTCTAATTGTAATTAGGCAGGACTAACAGGAATATGAAGCTCTCTCAGTTTAAATTCAAACTCCCCGACGCGCAGATTGCGCAGTATCCTTCGGAAAACCGCGACGAATGTCGCCTCATGGTGCTCGACTCCCGCACCGGTGAGATCACCCACCGCATCTTCAAGGAAATCATCGATTACTTCGACGAGGGTGATGTCATGGTATTCAACAACACCAAGGTCTTCCCGGCCCGCCTCTACGGCAACAAGGAGAAGACCGGAGCCTGCATCGAAGTCTTCCTTCTGCGTGAACTCAACGTCGACAATAAGTTCTGGGACGTGCTCGTGGAGCCCGCCCGCAAGATCCGCATCGGCAACAAGCTATACTTCGGCGAGGACGACAGCATGGTGGCCGAGGTGATCGACAACACCACATCCCGGGGCCGCACGCTGCGCTTCCTTTACGACGGCCCGCACGACGAATTCAAGGAAGCCCTCTACGCCCTGGGCGAGACACCCCTTCCGGAGTACATCACACGCCCTGTGGAACCGGAAGACGCCGAACGCTATCAGTCGATCTATGCCGAAGTCGAGGGTGCCGTCATGGCCCCCGCGGCCGGCCTTCACTTCAGCCGCGAACTGATGAAGCGCCTTGAGATCAAAGGCGTGGAGCGAGGCTTCCTCACCCTTCACTGCGGCAAAGGCAACTTCAAGGACATTGATGTCGAAGACCTCACGAAGCACCGCATGGACTCCGAGGAGATGATCGTGGACGGCGACCTTGTGGATATGGTCAACGATGCCAAGGACGCAGCCCACAGGGTATGCGCCGTGGGTGCGTCGGTGCTCCGTGCCGTATCGTCGAGCGTATGCATGAACGGTCACATCATGCCCACCACCGGCTGGACCAACAAATTCATCTTCCCTCCCTACGATTTCACCGTCTGCGACGCCCTCGTCACCAACTTCCACCTTCCCCTCTCCACGATGCTCATGATGGTGGCGGCCTTCGGCGGCTACGACAATGTCATGCGCGCCTATAAGGTAGCCGTAGAGGAAGGCTATCAGTTCGGCGCCTACGGCGACGCCATGCTCATCCTCCGCTGACGCCCCGATTCCGCCGGTTCCGTTACTGATGGCTCCGGCCCCGGTAGTGAGGTGTTCCACCGTTGCGGTTACTGACGTATTCCGCCGGTTTCCGACGCCGATGCAACACATGGTATGAACAGATCGTCCGGCCCGTACCGACACGCCCGTATAGCGGGCCGTCGGCACGGGCCGGACTTCATTCTGCTGATAGCGCCCTGACTTCCTCAATAATTGAGCTCCCGCCCATAATTGCAGGAATTTGAATTAAGACGATGCGGATCGGAAATAGGACTCTGTAGGAATCCTTATTTTCGATGCTTGGATGTATCTCCTATTATGTCCAGAAGCTTGGTGACTTGACCATTGAAGGATTTCTCAATTATAGAAATAGAATCCATTCTATGTGAAAGATTTTTATGTTCAGTCATTGCCTGTCTGACGAATTTATAGCCCGGTGCGCTAAGTCTGTTTTCAGCGCTATCCAGCTTTTCTTCGAATGATGCCATATCGTATTCACGCACAGCTCCAGTGAGATATAGTCCTTGACAAATGGAAATCAGCGCTCCGTTATAAGGATTGGTATCATTGCTCATGATGATGTCAAGCAAATGGCGGAAAGTATCTGTGATTAAAATCTTAAACTGAGCATCTGCCTGATGTAGGGCTATGGTAAGAAAAGAAGAGGAAAGACTGTCAATTTCAGCGACAGATTGCTTCATTTCATTCGGAAACTCCCTGGTGATGTTATTGGTCAGAGTCTGGGTTTCAAGATAAGCTCTGATGACATTGACCATGTTATTCAGATCATTTTTATCTGGTTCTACTGATTTCAGGATGGAAGAGATGGTATCGGCTTTATGATTTGCAATCTCTAAGGCTGCAGATGTCTCATATAGCTTCTCACGCATCTCGCCCATATTTTTTGTAAGATTATCAATCAGCAGGTTATTTTCTTTCCATACATTGTTTATTGAGGAGGCTAAGGTTGGGGCATAGGACGCAAACTCCTGCATGTATAGAGCTGTAAATAGCCTGTTCCATGCAAACAGAAGATTCTCATAAAGGTCGTAACCGGAAAGAAGGATGTCAGTATATGTGTTTTCACTGGCAACGCCTTTAGCAGTAGTAAGGGAAATATTATATTTACTGATGAATCTCATTCCCCAATTTACATGCAATTCGGTTAATACTGTCGGCACATAATAGCAAGAAAAGGAGCTGATGTATTTATTGTAGTGACATCTTAGGATAGCCTCCTTGAGCATGTTCATATAGAATGAACGTGTCAGTGCTCTTATGAACGGTATGATTTCCGATTCAGTCATTGCGGATGCATTGGCGGAAAGACTTTTCAGGGAATGCTTCAAGTTATGGTGAAGGATGGTCTCATAGGAATAAATATACGGAATGTCGGCCATTAAGATTGAATCATTGCCGGAAATGCAGAAATCGCATATGTCATTCCTGAGTCGGATGAATAAGCGTGCTCCTTCAATATTGGATAGTTCAATCGAATCCGTGGCGTTTGAATGGGCAAGATGGCTTATATTATGTTCGATTCTGTAATGATTAAGCAAAGAGAGTTTCCATTTACCGTCCGATGTCTTCGTTATTCTGAGAGGGAAGGAATGTTCAGGATACGCTTCCCTCGAGGTAGTCAAGGTGTCAGTATAACCGTTCTCAGGCAGTACGGTAAAAAAAATGTAGGTGGAGTCTATGCCGAATCTAGGAATCAGAAGAGTGTCTCCATATCTGGCATCATAAACCCCAAATCCGGTGGAATCCTTGGCTATTACGGTTTTCCAAGGATATACCTTGAATATGCGTGTGCCATCCAGTGCAAAAGGATTATACCCCATCTGCATCAGCATGACTATGGCGAGGATTGTGATGCAGCAGGCAGACTTGATGCAGGCGTTAAGTAAATTGAAATTATGAAAATATGCAATTAGTACAATGAAGGCTGCGATCAGACTTATGACCCTTATGTCAACAGGCATTATAACCTCACATATGGCGCATATTGTGAGGGTGATCAATATGGCCAAATAGGAGTACAGGGCATATTTTGCCCTGTTATTCAGACGCCCGGTGCCAAATAAAGCAAGCACGAGCATCGGAATCACCGTGATGCCCCAGCTGGTGTCTGAGGTTTCACTCTGTAGGGTAGCGACCGGCAACGATAGGGAACTCCAGAATAGAAAAGCCGCTATCACGGTCAGGTATAGTCTGACTGAGAATGATTTCCACAGTATCTTCAATAATGCGCCGGTCCCCCTTATACCCGGTCTTCCAAAGCCGTTTAATAGGCAAAGGATTAGGGATGTCAGAGCGTAGGTGATGAAGACTGCCAACGATCCGGATATTTTATCGGTGATGGCCATCATTCCGTCCAGACCTTCGTGGTTCCATCTGTAGGACACGGAATTTACGGCATTATGGAGGTAGGTAAGGCATTGTCCCGGAAAGAGACAGCAGGGAATCAATAATAATGACAGGAGGCAATAGGCTATCCCGGTCTTTTTCTTATAGTCATAGATCAGAGCCCCTGTTGCTAACGGATAGATGAGAATAAGCGCTAATTCAAAAATTGAAAAGATATCCGGGAGCTGCGGGCTGGCCGTTCTGCTATGGAAAAAGATATCCGCTACCAGGTATGCGAAATCAGCAACTATGGATGTATTGATCATCCACAGTGCCGCTATGCTGAAAATGAAAAGCCAGAGGGAAAGTATGGTCCGGTTCTTACGTTCTAGCCTGACGGTCTGATTCTTCAGGACCGTATTGCAAAGTCCGTCATGAATCAGCTCTATCGAATCATCTCCGGATGAGGCAGGATTCCTGCGGAGAATCGGGGTCTCTCCTGAAATGAGGGCCTCATATGATTTTACCGCCCCCTTTATCTTTTCTTCAGGTATGGAATTACGTCGCCCGTCCGGTGACACCATATTGGTCTCAATGAATCTTTTCTCCCTTTCGGAGAGCCTTTTTGTCGCGGCATCGTAGTATTCCTCGAAGGGGGAATCTGCTGTGTAGCTCTCGACATCCGATAGGGATATCCTATCCTTTCCCTCCTTTATGGTTAAATCAAAAAGACGGGAGCATATCAGAGAAATAGTGTTTGTCTCGATAAGTCCATCTTCCTTGCCGATGGATGCGGTTATGATGCGCTCGGTGATGCTGTCGAGTTCGCTCTCATTCAGGAAGCCGTCTCCGACGTCGCTGATAATCCGGGCGGCATTTCCGGCGGAAATGTTCTGAAGCCTGTAGCGTCCTGTCTTAAGTATGGAAAGGTAGTTGGTGTTGATGAGGTCTTCCAGCCGGTATAGGTCGTCTTCCCGGATTGAGATTATGAACCGGAAGTTATAATCGTACACATAAAGTGTCTCGTCTACGATTGTATCATTAAGCATATTATGCCGGTTTGACATATATGCGATTTGCTTCAGAAGAAGTGTGGAGGCCTCTTTGCTGTTTCTGATGTTTTCCTCAAATTGATCAAGTATGATTACCGGAAACAGGATATTGCCTTTAGTGTCATAAAATCGCCTCCGTGCGAAATATGACCATAGGAAGTCCTCGCTTTCCGGATTTGTATTTTCGGGTATGACATCAATGATTTCGATGGATTCACGTCCATATGCGTCTTCGAAACGGGACGTCAGTGTTTCGACTATCCGGTATGCGAAGGGTTGGGTGGAAGACTGATTGAAGCGTATATAAAGGGNGAAGTAGCCGTTTTCGCGCAGCAAAGGAAACACTCCGGCGTTGAGTAAGGAGGTTTTTCCGATACCGCTTTTTCCGTAAAGCGACACCGTAATGTTGTCGTCCACCTGTCGGAACAGCGCTTCAGTATCTTCCTCGCGTCCGCGGAATTTCAGGGGATGGCTTGTGCGCGAGGGATCCTCATACGAAGATAATCCCGCCCAGGGATTCCTTGTATCCGCTTTTTTGGAATTAGTCCCCCACCTCAACTTTATAAGGCCGGTTATTATGTTGAATATCTTATTCATGAATTCCCAAAGCATTGTTGATTGATTCCATTAGTTTCTCGACTGCCTTCATGTCAATGTTATCAGTAGAGCCGATTTCAATTCCGGAAACCTGCGCAAGGTTATTGTCTTTAGTGACGATGGATTGGAATTTCAGATGTTCCGGACCTCTTAAATCATATCCATCAGCGGCCAGAGGTATTATGGTGAGTCCCTTGACTTCTGCGGCCCATTTCCATTCCTGGATGAAGTAGGGAAGACCGTTCTCCGCATCATGGCCATTTATGTAGTCAAGGTCCATTCCGTTAATGACGTCCGCTATGGCCGGAGTCAGTATAGGCAGAAATACATGTGAAAACTTTATGGCCTCGGGGATGCGTCTGTTATACTGCTGCCCACCCAATAGGCTTGTGGTGTCCAACCATATCTTTAAGGATGGCCGGGAGGTCAGGCAATTATGTATCTTCCGGGCTAATCCGCTATCCGGAACGCTCTTGTAAGATAGGAACACCTTACCCCTGAATGTCTTGTTTTTCAGTAAATCAGTAAATCTTGTATCTCCGTTCGTGGCTCTGAGCATATGGTTGATGTAGTGGAGCACGGCCCATGGATCCGAGTGGACGCAGACATTTTTCTGACTGAGGTATTCCTCAAGTTTACCTGTGTGGTCGCTCAGTACGGCATTGTCATTGTATCGGAAGTCATCCCTTGCAAAATTATATGTCAGGATATGCCAGAAGAATCGATGGTACCAGTCATCGAAATTGCATCCTAAGCTGAATATCCTTTTTTCCTTTAAAAATGAGACTAAAGGTGTGTCCTTGTCCAATTTGATCCATTCTTCTATGTAGGATATGGCATCACTGTCGGTCTCTAGGAATTTCGTAGGATTTTTCTGACCTGTCACCGCTCGGCCGAAGACATAGAATAGTGTCGGCTGGCTGTACTTCCCTTTGGCTTTTTTAATCGCGTCGTAAAAGTTCCTTATGGAGTTCTCGTCTGAGAAATTCACTACCCTCAGTTCGTTGTCCCAGATTCCGCGCATAAGGGTCTCGACATAATGGTCCGGAGTAGTCGTGAACACAAATTTAAAATACTGTGTGCCCAGCAGTTCTATCAACTCCGGCGACATATCCTCGATATCATAGTCGATTTCGTCAATCAGCAGTGAGTAGAGGGGGGAGACCTGCAAGGGAAAAGCACTCACCGCTTCCGATAGTGATTCAAAATGCGAATGCCTGTCTTCATTAATCGCGTTCAGTAAAAAGGTGTTGATGTCGCCGTTTGTTTCGGGATATTTCTGTCGATCAAGTATTATCCCTGACCCAAGCACCAGAATATATTCGTCATTGATTATACCGTTGAAGAAGGAGGCCTCTTCAAAAGTCACCTTACGTCTTTCCGGTTTCCGGATTGTGTCTTTGGGTTTTAATGGCATTTTATAAGTCGTGTGTGAAGTTAGTGATGGTTCGGCGGGATTAGGGTCACGCGCCGGTCTCTTGCTGAAGTGATTCAATTCCGTGGAGAGGGTTCTCTGCTCCTATTCCTCAAAGGCCTTGCAGTTTATGTGGTTGCCTGTGATCTCTTCCAGAAAGTCGATGCGCATTATGGAAAGAAGACGCTTTGTATATTCCTCTAAAAGTCCTTTATAGCGGTTCACGTCCTCATGATTGGAGTGCGTGATGCGTTCCAGCAGGGTGATCCTCTTGGCATCCCTGTAGGCTGTCTCAATAGCCTGGCGGTCAGTCTCCGTCATGAGACGGCGAAGCTTCTGTTCCTCCAGCACCAAAGGAGTGTCGGAATACTCTTTCCATAATCCTTTGAGGTACTCCTCAAACTCAGCTTCTATCCTATGGGGCAGGTCGGGAGTAAATTCACCGATGGTTTCCGCGTCGGCGTAGCCGGGCGATTTGGGAAAATATTCAGCGAGCAAAGCCTGCTCCTTGGCTCTGCATAAGGTTTCAAGATTTGTTTCCATCAGGTCAGTCGCATTGTAATCAGTGAATTGCTATATTTGTTTCGGCCGTAAAGATAACCTATTTTTTCAATATTACAAAGCCTGATTTCAAAATCAACTTCAGGGTTTCCTGGGAAGTGGCACGGTCATACTCCTTCTCACTCTCGGGAAGGGAGTCATATGGCACAAGACAAGGTGTCTGTTTCTTCGCATCATCACGTACCGGACCGTAGCTCCATCCGTCGGCCAACCGGTTTTCCGACCATACTTCATGCACGTTGCGGGCCATCTTTTCAATTAACGGAAGCAGCTCATCGGGGAGGGTTATTCCGGATGTGTCCTCCGGGGCCGGGTTGTATTTTCTATTCATGTCTCTGTTCTCTGGATTTAACGTTAGCGCACACCGGATTCGGATTGACGGCCAATGCAATGGTGGTCTCCACAACCGTGAAATCAAACTCCTTGTAGTCGCATGGAGACTCAGTAGCCTCGGTCTTATTGCTTTCCGCATCGAGTTGATTCCAATCCCTCAGACAGTTGTGGCACAGGCTTTCCTCGTCACACCCTGTCTTTCCGTCGGTGCGACGCACGTAGCCGAGTAATTCGTGGGCCGCGTTCCATCTCAGATGCTCAAGCATGGCAAGCCGTAGGATGATGAGGTTTTCAAGCTCCGTGAGGTATGGATAAGTGATCGCGCTCTTACATCCGCATCGATTCGGAATGTGCTTATATTTAAAATAACGCGCCATGAAGTCCATCCGGTCTAAAGCTGCGGGAAGAGATTTTTCAAAGAAGGCCATCTTTGTGGGAATATGGAGTGCATTGGCGATATCCTGTGACTCCTTGCGTCTTAGCCTGCGCAGCTTGTCGATTTTCGGGACAGGCGTATTGGTAAGGTTGTCATGCCTGTCATTCCATGACTCTTCTTCCTGGTTTATGAGCCGGTAGTTTTCATGAAATTCCTTTCCGAGCCCGATAATACGGTCGCTTATCACCAGATCATACGTATAGGTCTCCTCCGGTTGGCCGAAAATGTGTATCACCGGATTGTTTCCGAGACCTTCCCCGTAACCGAAGTTATAATGGTCGGCGATTTTCTTTACGGACTCCACTTTCGAATCATCCGTACATCTTACGAGAATCCTCAGTTTCTTCATGTCTCCTCCATATCTCCTGAACCGGTTGAAGATTCGGGTGGCCAGGGCTATGGCTTCATCATTCTCACCGATGGAAATGACCACATAATTAAGTCTGACTATACGGTCCTCTTTCAGGACTTCAGTGTAGAACCGTTCATGATTATAGTCTAAGTCTTCGAACTCAATATGGGTATTCGACGGGGTGTCTTTGAATATCCCAGGCATTGCGGCCTTGAACGTCCCTTTGATTTCATTTATGGCCTTGTCTACGATAGTGCAGTTGAACGGGCTTCTATGTGCCTCCGTCGCCGTCGCGTCGTTATTGACAAACGCACCGAATTCATAAAGGAACCGGAANGCATCGCGGCCTACCTCGCCAAAACCGATTATCAGGGCGTCAAAGGATTCGGAGACTGTCCCAGGATTCCCGGAATCCATTTCCAGTGTATTGACCGGATGGAATTCCGGAAGGAGCTTTAGGCGTTCGACAGCGAGGTGAGAGGAGTCGATGATCCGGATGTTGAGTTTTTTCCTGACCGCTACGTCCTGGATCACTCGGTTCGGGCCGTTATAGCGTGCGTGACAATATATTCGGTGGAATATGTTTGCATCGGCAATCGACAGTATTGTCCTGTCTTTGGCGAGTGTGAGGATGTCACGGATATTCCTATCTTCATTTTCATTCAGGAAGAATATATGCAGTTGGGCATCGTCGATGTCCTTTAGTTTCTCAATCAGGCGCTTGATACGTTCGAGACCCATATATTCGAAAACATCGAAATCAGGCATAGACGTGATGTCATCCCCGATTTCACACAAAGGCTTGCCTGCGATCNCCACTCTGACGGAAGAGTGCTTTCCGGATATTTCGAATGGTTTGTGTCTGTGTGTCACAAGGTTCACCACCCCTTCCCAGCCATTGATTTCGTCATCCTTTACATTAGCTTCATCTATGAGGATGACCACCGCATACGGATCATGCTCAGCCTTAAGTATGTCATTGATTAAATTTTCGGACGGCTCGTTTGCTCCGAAGAAAATGTAGAGGTGGTTATGTATGCGGTCTATCTTGGTGCGGTAGGATAACTTGAAATAGGCATTGAGGCGCGAATACCCCAGACTGACGAGCATGACTACCGTACATGAGAAGGACAGTACTGCNTGAAAGGAAATCAGTGCCTTAATTAATGGTTTATCGTCAAGCCTGTCCAGAATGTTGCTGTCTACGTCAAGCATGAATAGGTCAAGGGAGCAGATCAGTGACCGTAGAAACAATTCAGTATTGTTGAACTTGACGTGACGGGGCTCTCCGTCATTTATTAACGTATAGGTGACGCTGTCGCTTTCTGAAATAGTCCGGAATACATAAAAATACAGGATTGTACCTATGACGAGGCAGAGTCCCATGCANGTGGCAGTAATCTTAAGGGAAAAATCCTTAAGATACATCTGGTTTCCCGGATGTCTGCGGACACGCTTTAACTGGACGGCCAGCGTATAGAGCAGGAGTAATCCGGTCAATGCCAAAATAGCCATTATAGGAATCACTCCATAGGTNTCGTTTAATGTCATGAACAGAAAAATCAGGACGACAATCAGTATTGAGATGAGTCCGGTGGTGTGGGATGGTNGTTTCATTGGGAATCGTTGAGGTTACGCCTTGTCGGAGGGGGAGGCAGACAATTTATGTCGTTCGAGTCAGTGATTGTCTCTGAAAGTCTTTNTTTTNGGCAAATATACTCAAAATTTTTGTTGGTGGCCAAATAATCAAGTGATTTATGTGGGATTGCCGGTAGAGGTGTCAAGGATAGACTGTGCTTCCCCTCATATCCAACCGGGGCGGCGGATGATGCGGAGATATTCGGAGTAGGGGATATGGCGCCCTCCCATGGAGCGGAGATGCGGGGTCTCGAACTGGCAGTCGATCAGGCCGCCGGCACCTCGGGCCTGCATGGTACGGGCGAGATGAACGAGGGCGAGCTTGCTGGCGCCGGGTTCGCGGGAGAACATGCTCTCGCCGAAAAAAGAGTTGCCGATGGTCACTCCATAGAGGCCTCCGGCNAGTTTGTCGCCGTGCCACACCTCTACGCTGGCGGCGAACCCCATGTCGTGGAGGCGGGTGTAGGCCTCGGTCATATCCTCCCCGAGCCATGCTCCGTCGAGGTCGATGCGTCCCTCGGCGCAACCGGCTATGACGCCGCGGAAGTCCTCGTTGACCGACATGCGGTAGATGCCCCGGTTGAGGATATTGCGCACGGAGTGGGATACNTGGATCTCATCCGGGAAAATCACGAACCGCTCCATCGGACAGAACCACAGCGGCATCGAATTGTCTTTAAATGAAAACCACGGGAAAATCCCGAGGCTATAGGCCAGCATCAGCCGCTCGGGGGAGAGATCCCCCCCGAAGGCAAAGAGTCCGCTCTCCTCGCCGTAGCGCGGATCGGGAAACGCCAGTTCTTCTTCTGATATTGGAAACAGCATTAAATTCATTATGTGTCGGTTTATATTGTCATAGCCGTAGGGAACGCTTTTGTTCAGGAGTCACCTGCCACTTCTATGAGGAAATCCGAAAGGCGGCGCGTGGCTGTGTCGAAATTCGCCCCGATGGCAGTGTCGGCCGGTGATTNCCGGAAGCACTTCAGGAGGGTNGNGGGTCAAGCAGGAGCTTGCCGTCGGCAAGGCCTACAGTGGCGTGGCCNCCGTCGCGGAGGCGGCCGAACAGGAGCTCGCGCATGAGCAGGGGCTTGAGCGAGGCGGCTATCACGCGGTCCATCTCCCGGGCGCCGTATTCGCGGGAATACCCCTCGGAGAGCAGGTACTCCCTACCTTCGGGGGAAAGGTGGAGCGTAACGTTCCGGGCGCGCAGCGACGCCTCCAGCTCTCCGAGCTTGCGGTCGAGTATGAGGGAGGCCATGTGGCGGTCCATGTCGTTGAACACCACCGTTGCCGAGAGGCGGTTGAGGAATTCCGGCTGGAACGTCTTCTTCACCTGCTTCAGCATCGCGCTTCCCGCCGTAACAGTGCTTGCGAATCCCACGGATGCCTGCGCGGCGTAACGCGCGCCGGCATTGGAGGTCATTATCAGCACCACNTTGCGGAAATCGGCCCGGCGTCCCTTGTTGTCGGTCAGTTTCCCGTAGTCCATCACCTGCAGCAGGATATTGTAGATGTCGGGATGGGCCTTTTCGATTTCATCGAGCAGAAGCACGCAGTCGGGGGTCTTGCGGATGGCGTCGGTAAGGAGTCCGCCGTCGTCATACCCCACATATCCCGCCGGCGACCCGATGAGCTTCGCCACGGAATGCTTCTCGGCATACTCGCTCATGTCGAAACGCACCAGCCCGATGCCCAGCTCGTCGGCCAGCGACTTGGCCAGCTCCGTCTTCCCGACCCCCGTAGGACCTACGAAGAGCAGCGAGGCCAGCGGCTTGTCGGGATCCGATAGACCGGCCTTCGACATCTGCACCGCCTCCACNACGGCGCGCACGGCCTCGTCCTGACCGTACAGCCGCGCCTCGACGCGCTCCTGCAGGGTGGCCAGCGCCTCNATGGAATCCTTGCGCATCGACACTGCGTCGACCTTGCACGCCTTCGCCAGCGTCTCGGCTATCATCTCCCTGTCGACGGTCTTTGCTCCTTCGGCCGCGCCGTTCGCCTGGAGGGTCGCTCCGGCCTCGTCGATGAGGTCGATGGCCTTGTCGGGGAGACAGCGGTCGGCGATATGGCGCGCGCTTCCTGTGACGGCGTACTCTATCGCCTCGGGCAGATAGGTCACTCCGTGATAGCTCTCATAGGAGGGCCTGAGCCGGTCGAGGATCTTTATGGCCTCTTCGATTGACGGCTCCGCTACCTCTATGGGACTGAACCGGCGCACGAGCCCCTTGCTGCGTTCGAAATGACGCTTGTATTCGTCGTAGGTAGTGGAGCCGATGAANCGTATGCGTCCCCCTTCGAGATAAGGCTTCAGCATATTGGAGGCGTCCATCGATCCCTGGCCGGTGGCGCCGGCTCCTACGAGATTGTGAATCTCNTCTATGTAGATTATGGCGTTCTCCTCGCGTGAGGCTCCGTCCATTATCGCCTTAAGGCGTTTTTCGAACTCTCCCCGGTACTGCGTGCCGGCCAGCACTCCGCCGAGCTCCAGACTGTAGATGCGGGCGCCGCGCAGACGTTCGGGCACACGTCCTTCGTTGATCATGCGCGCCAGGCCGTAGACGAGCGCCGTCTTGCCCACACCCGGTTCCCCGATGTGCAGCGGATTGTTCTTATCCTTGCGGCAGAGCACGCGGATGGTGCGGGCCAGTTCCTCCTCGCGCCCGATGAGGGGATTGCGCCCGTCGAGAGAGTCGTTGACGCAGGTCACGAGTCCGTGCCANTCTTCAGTGTCGTCATTCGTTGCCGTGCGGCGGCTTCCTGTTCCCTCCTCAGCGGCGCCGGGTGCGGGGGAGACCGCGCCGTCGGGGCCGTATGCCTCGATGACCTCACTCATGAACTCACCCTCGCGCCCGTTGATGCCGTCGTGCAGGGCGTAGGAGGCTGTGGAGTCCTCCAGGTCGAGTAGGCGCGCGATGATGTGGGGTATATCCATTTCGGAGCGTTCGGAGGCCTCAAGATGTGCGTGGGCCTCGGCGAGTATTTCGTGCAGCTGATTGGAAATCTCCAGCTGCATGCGGTCTTCGTCGTCGGAAAAACGGTCGAGCGTGCCGAGGTAACCGTCCATTTCCTCTTTCAGCGCTTCCGGGTCGATGTCCATCCGGCCGAGCACGGTGAGGAAGCGGCTGTCGTTGAGCAGCACGCGCAGCAGATGCTCCGGCGTCACGAAGTCATGCCGCATCGCCGCGGCCATATTGGCGGCCATGTTCAGAAGCTTCTGCAGCTGTCGGGAATATGTAATCTTTGCCATTGAATCCTGTATTTAAAGCATGAAGGAAAATCCGGGTGACATGCCGGCTCACGACAAGGCGGACGCCGGTGCCGTGCTCTCGGCAGAGGGCGGGGCAGGGGGCATGAAGTCAGGCCTCCTCCACGGTGATGCGCAGCGGAAAACCCTCTTCGCGGGCCATTCCGATGGCGCGGTCGCGCTTCGACACGGCCATGTCATAGCTGTATGTGCCGGCAATCCCTTTCCCTTTCTTATGCACGTCCATCATGATCANGAACGCTTCTGTCTCCACCTTATTGAACACGCGCCGAAGCACCTCGATCACAAAATCCATCGTAGTGAAATCGTCATTGTGAAACATCACGCTGTAGCGCCGGGGCACCCTTGTCCGTGCCTCTGACCGCTCTCTTACCTGAAAATCTTCCTGAGCCATTGTCGTCTATGCTTTATCGTCACTTATTATAATGCGTAGGTATGTAGATAACGTCCCACCTCCCTGAAAAATTAGCGCCCACCCCGAAACTTCCTCCCGGAGCCGGGATGCGGGGTGGGCGCGCCTTTCAGAGCGTGTCGGAGTTGAGGCCGGGGGGGAGGGGGCGGCAGTTGTAGCCCGAGGCCATGATCTCGCCGTAGGCTCCGGCCGAGCGGATGGCCACAAGGTCGCCACGGAGGGTGAGCGGCAGCTCCACCTCCTTGCCGAATACATCCGACGACTCGCACACCGGCCCCACCACATCATAGCGTTCTGTCACGCCGGAGGGTGAGGTGATGTTCTGTATCCGGTGGTAAGCCTGATACAGGGCCGGGCGTATGAGGTCGGTCATTCCGGCGTCNAGGATCACGAACCTCTTCTTCGTGCCCTGCTTCACATAGGTCACACGGCTTATCAGCGACCCGCATTGGCCTACGACCGCCCGGCCCAGCTCGAAGTGGAGCCGCTGGCCGTGCCGCAGGCGCAGATGGCGGCGGTAAGTGTCGAAATACGCCTCGAAATCCGGCACCGGATGCCGGTCGGGATGGCGGTAGTCGATTCCCAGACCTCCNCCCACGTTTATTTCCGGCAGCTCCACGCCGCGTTCCTGCAGACGCTCCGTCAGGGCGTTGACGCGGTTGCACAGCGCCACGAAATCATCCATTACCAGAATCTGCGATCCGATGTGGAAGTGCAGCCCCACGAGCCGCACGTGCTCCATCCCGCGCGCCAGGTCGACCACGCGGTCGAGGTCGGACATCGCTATGCCGAACTTGTTCTCTGCCAGCCCCGTGGTGATGTTGGCGTGGGTATGGGCGCCCACATCGGGATTGACGCGCACCGCCACACGGGNTTCGTGTCCCGNCTCGGCCGCCAGCGCGTCGATCACCTCAAGCTCGTCGACCGACTCCACATTGAAGCAGAAAATCCCCTCCGTAAGGGCGAGGCGTATCTCACGGTCGGTCTTGCCGACGCCGGCATATACGATTTTCGAGGCCGGAAATCCGGCCTTCAGGGCGGCTTCGATTTCCCAGCCGCTCACGCAGTCGGCGCCCAGCCCCGCGGCGGCTATGACGCGCAGCAGGGCCGGATTCGCGTTGGCCTTTACGGCGTAATGCACCTCGAAGGGATCCTCGCGCGTGGCATTGGCTATGGCCGCGAGGGTGGTCCGGAGCAGGTCGAANTCATAATAGTAGAAAGGGGTCTGCACTTCCGCGAAACGCTCCACGGGCAGGTGTGCCCGGAGTGCNGCCCCGTTGGGTTCAAGTATGTCGCGTGTCTCCATTGGATCGGGATAAGGTCAGGAAAAAAGGTGCTCGCTCAGGCTGCGCAAGGCTCGGCGCTTGTCTTCGGAGCGGATAAGNAATGAAATGTTGTAGTCGCTGCCCCCGTATGAAATCATCCTCGTGGGGATGTCGCGCATGGCGTCGAGGGCCGCCGCCTCGAATCCGGTGCGGGTCCAGTCCATGTCGCCCACTACGCAGATGATGCACATCGACCTGTCGACCGTCACCGTGCCGTACTTCTTGAGGTCGGCCACGATGGAGGCCAGATGGTCAGTGTTGTCGATGCTGAGCGACACTCCCACCTCCGAGGTGCATATCATGTCGATGGAGGTACGGTAGCTCTCGAAAATCTCGAACACCTTGCGCAGGAATCCGTGGGCGAGCAGCATCCGGCTCGACTTGATGCCGATGGCCGTGATGCCGTCCTTGGCCGCCACGGCCTTGATGGCCTTGCGGTCGAGGGCGTTGGATATGAGTGTGCCGGGAGCGTCGGGCTCCATGGTGTTGAGCAGGCGCACGGGTATGTTGGCGAATCGCGCCGGCTGGATGCAGGTCGGATGCAGGATCTTCGCGCCGAAGTATGCAAGTTCGGCGGCCTCTTCGAAATGTAGGGCGCGCACCGGCGCGGTGCCCTCCACTTCACGCGGGTCATTGTTGTGCATTCCGTCGATGTCGGTCCAGATCTGGATTTCATCGGCGTTTACGGCCGCTCCGATCAGCGAGGCGGTGTAGTCGCTCCCACCGCGCTTGAGGTTGTCGACCTCGCCGTATGCGTTGCGGCATATGAAACCCTGGGTGATGTAGATGTCGGCCGGGGGGAACCCGTCCATGAGGCGGCGCAGTCCGTCGCGTATGCCGTTGGGGTCAGGCTCGCCGTCGGTGTCGAGCCGCATGAAGTCGAGTGCCGGGAGCATCCGGGCATTGACCCCCTGTTCGTGAAGCAGGTTGAGCATCATTCGTGTCGAGAGCAGCTCCCCCTGCGCCACCACGGCCTTTTCCTCATGGGGAGTGAAGACATCCTTGGTGAAGGAGCGCAGGTAGTCGAACGTGGCGCGGAGCGCGTCACGCGTCTTCTCGCGGCCCTCCTCGGTGGAGTAGAGCGCATCGGCGTGCTCCATGTATTTTGCCTCCAGNCGGTTGATGAGTTCGGAGGCTCCTTCGGGATTGCGCCGGTAAAGGTAATCGGAAATCTCAAGAAGCGTGTTGGTGGTGCCGGACATGGCCGAAAGCACGACAATGCACGGTTCAGGACCCTGTATCAGACGGGCTACATCGNGGATGCGCCCCGGCGTACCTACAGACGTACCGCCGAATTTAAGAACTTTCATAAAGTCAGCCTATAATGGATTAAACTCAGATATGTCAGGCTTTTGGCCTGCGGAATGCGTGGCGCCGACGCCACATCATGATAAGCAACGGTATCAGGGAATAAAAAAAGATTAATTGTCTCTCGACAACTAATCCTCTAACCTTAAATCTAATACCATGAAAAACACGTGCAAAGGTAATAAGAAAAATCAGACCCACCAAATTTTTTTCACACAAATTGGCTAACTGATAAGGAATTAGGAGGAAATTAAGGAATTTTTANATTGCAACCTGTCATTCCCGTCCCCCTGCAAGCGAAGCAACTCGCGCGGGAGTATGAAGATATGTCATTAAGGGGCATAAGGCTGTGATAATGACCATATCGCTTCCTTTCATTTTGATAAATTACGCTTTGAGGCTGATTTATTTCCGTCGGAGGGGTTCAGAACAGTTCGCGGAGCACGTCGAGCGACGGCATGTCGGTGTTCACCGGCAGATGCAGGGCATAGTACTGCATCAGCACCCGCAGCAGACGGCGCCGCTCGTTGACGTTGAATCGGAAGAGATGCAGATTGCGGAAAGTCATGCGTGTCATGAGCGGCAGCAGGGCCGATTCGGCAGGGGAGAGGTAGTCGGGATGCGGGGGCATGGAGTCGGTGAATTCGCCGGCGCGCATGTCGAAGTAGCGTCCCGGGTGCCATGAACCGGCGTCCGGCTCTATGCCGGCGAAGCGCAGCAGGCGTATCAGGAACGCCAGATGGTAGTTGGCCACTCCGCGCTTCATGGAGTCGAGCGCCCCGATGGCCTGCACCAGGAAGCGCCACATCGCCGGGTCGGCGTCGGAGNCCCGCAGAAGGCGGTTGAGGAACTCCGCNAGAAACATCGCCATGGCCCCCTTCATCGGGTCGAAATATATGTTGCGCCAGGGGTGGGGAGTCTCCACGGCGCCGAGCATCTGGAGCTCCCGGTTGTCGCGGAAGTTGATTTCCGACTCCACGATGGCCAGCGGGGCCAGGCGCGCGTTGCGCATCCGCGCTGTCTTCGAGCTGCCCGCCGGCGAGACGAACGCCATCCTCCCGCGCCCCTCGGTGAAGAACGTCAGTATGTTCGACCGCTCGTTATGGCGGATTGTGTGCAGCAGTATGCCTCTTACCTTCTCTCTCATATCAGTCTGTTTTACGCATAAAGATACAAAAAGCCCGGCACATAGCCAAGTCTTCTGCCTGATATGTGCCGACGGATGTAGAGCGCTATACTGTAGAGAGGTGTTTGCCGGTATCCCGTGAAAAGTATTATTTTTTTCTATTAGGATAGAGCCCACCGAAAATTTTCCAATTTTTATATTCCCAATCTGTCCTAAGCTTAGTATCTATTGCTACGGGAATACCGGAACTGGTCGTGGTCTCGATTTCATATAGAATAGGTTCCAGTTAGATAAAGTAACTGTTTCATAATATGAGATTGGGTGGTTAATCAAGATAAAGTGAAGGGGAAAACAGCGCATTAAGCAGTGGATCACTTTTTTCGGGAATCTTAGCTGGATTGTATTCTTGAGAAGAGGGTTGTACGAAAAACAANTNTNCTTGATAGGGACCCCGATGTCGGGAAGAGGGATTCTCCATATCGAGTCCGACAACCCAACACCGGATTTCTTCAGAATTATTCGGAGGAAATTTAATCGAAGCTCGATTAGGGATGGTATTCACAATCAGCAATCCAACATCACGAGGATTAGAAGAATACACTCTATCTCCCCTGATTGAATATAGGAATTTTACAAATCTAAAGTTCCAGTTCTCATCCTCAGGTTCGAGGATTATATCTGNGCCTGTCCACGCAATCGGAAATGGATTGCAGGACTCAGGAATCATTACATTTACCGTATCAGGACAGGCCTTATTGTAAACTCGCCAAGCAAACCGCATGGCACCAAATGTCATAAACCTATCGTCCATGTCTTCAATCTGGTCGTATGTGAGAGTGGAATCGGCGGGCAAGCGGAAGATGCCGGAAAGATCACGCCGAGACGCATAGTCGCGTATAAGCGTTTCTTGATCATGTGCCGGATTCATGGAGTCGGGAGAATGAACCGCCATCTCCATAGTTCCGGNACTCTCTGAGCCGGCATGGGGGGGATTTAAGGCCGAAGTTGTCACTTTATGCGCACAACTCCATACTAACGCCAGAAGGACCAGGATTCCATATATGCGTATTCTCTTCTCCATAATAATTCAATTAGAGATAATCCGGTTAGTAGGGATAATCCGGTTAGGGCAAAGGTACCGGATGGACGACCACGTCTCTCATAGGCAAAGGTAAGGGAAATAATNGGTAAGTGCAAGAAAATTGTAAGGGAATCGAAAAATATTACGGATTCTCTCTTATATGATATAATGGGTAAACCTTCTTTCCTCTCCCAATGTTATAACAGTGAATCCGGCGCTGCCGGGCGTATGCGCGGCGATGCGGGATTCAGGTAGAAATTACGGAAGTATAACCCCTCAACTTTATAAAAATATTATGGCAGACACACAGAAAAGCCTTAAAGGCACCAAGACAGCGCAGTATCTGGCATCGGCCTATGTGGCTGAGTCAATGGCGGTGACACGTTATACGTACTATGCCCAGCAGGCTCAGAAAGACCAGTACTACCAGTATGCCAACGTAATCAACGAGACTGCCGACAATGAGCTCCATCACGGCAAGATCTTCCTGAAATATCTCGTCGACGGCGGCGAGTCGCTCGGTTCCGCGTCGGTAGATACCGGAGTGCTCTCCAATACAGTCAACAACCTCAAGGTAGCCGCCGCCGAAGAGCGTACCGAAGGCGTCGACTTCTACACTGCCGCCTCAAAGGTGGCCAAGGAGGAAGGCTTCGATGAGATTTCGGCCCGCTTCGCCGCCATCGCCACTATCGAGGCCCACCACGAAGCCCGCTTCGACAAGATGCGCGAGCGCATCGAGAACGGCACCGTATGGAAGAGCGACACCCCNGTCAAGTGGCAGTGCCTTGTATGCGGCTACATCTACGAAGGCACGACGCCTCCCGAGAAGTGTCCCGCATGCTTCCACCCCTACCAGCACTTCATGCGTGCTGAAGACAACATCTGATACCAGTTATTGAAAACACTATTTACACCTACAGACCTGATGAAAGGAGCTGCCGGCCGGCATGGCCGCGGCTCCTTTTCCCATGTCCGGCTCCTTCCGGGTCATGGCGCCGTTTTCATGGGCGGTTCCTTCCGGATCACGGCACCGTGGTGACCATGCCCGGGGTACAAAAAAATCTATCCCTTTTCACAAAGGGATAGACCGAAACCTTAATCTTNATTTAATACTATGAAAAACACTCGGTAAAGTTAGTAAGAATTGAGTATACCTCAAAGCGAAATCCGCCCAAACAGCAAAAAACACCGGGATTTTAACAATTTCACTCCGAAAATCCACTCAGTACACCGGGTTTTTATTAACTTTATACTTGAAAACCATCCTTCCACCCCTTCTTACCGTGGAGCTNATCTATCATTACATATGGAAGCACGCCATGGCAGGACGGCACCACGTCACCTGCCAGGGCGACCCTCTCGACATCCTTTCCCCCGGACGCCACAACGACGATGCCGGCCCCGACTTNACATCGGCCCGGCTGCGCATAGCCGGACGCACGTGGGGGGGCAACGTCGAGATCCATGTCAATGCCTCCGACTGGTACCGCCATCACCACGACCGCGACCGGGCGTATGACAATGTAATCCTCCACGTCGTGGCCCGTGACGACGCACGCATCCCCGCGCCCGGCGGCGGAGAAGTGCCGCAGGTCGTGATCAGTGTCCCGGATGGATTCACCTCCACCTATGAGTTTCTGCGGCGCGACCTGCGCGGCATACGCTGCGCCACACAGCTGNCCTCGCTGCCCCCCCTGGCCGTCGACGACTGGCTGGAGACCCTCGCCGTGGAGCGCCTGCATGAAAAGGCCGCCCGCATGACGTCCTATTACCGGACGCTTGGATACTCCTGGGAGCAGGCCGTGTTCGTAGCAATGGCCCGCGCCCTCGGATTCGGACTCAACGGAGTCCCCTTCGAACTGCTCGCCAAAAGCCTGCCCCTGAAATACGTCGGCCGCCATGCCGACGACCCTCTTCAGATCGAGGCCCTCCTCTTCGGCCANGCGGGGATGCTCGACGCATCGGGGGAAGCGCTTGAAGCAGATGCGCGCTACGTGCATCTGCGGAGGGAATACCGGTTCCTGCGCGCCAAATACGGACTTAAGCCCATCGACCCTTCCCTCTGGAAATACGCCCGCACACGCCCTCAGAACTTTCCCCACCGGCGCATAGCCGTTCTGGCCCGAGCCCTTTACGACGGCAGGGGCCTGAGCGATTCGCTCGTTGACGCCGGAGCGGATCCCGAAGCCCTCGCCTCCCTTTTCGGCTGGAAGCTCGATGCCTANTGGCGCGGCAACGCGGCCTTCGGCCTGCCAGCGTCCAAGCCGCAGCCCGTGGCCCTCTCCATGACGAGCCGCCGGCTGCTCATGGTCAATCTCGCAGCCCCTTTCCACTACGCGCGGGGAGTCTGTTGCGGTGACTGTGACGCCGCCGAAGCCGGCTACGACCTGCTGGCCGCCCTCCCGCCCGAGCGCAACGCCTGCATACGCGAATGGGAAGACATCGGCATCGAGGCGGGGTCGGCCCTCCGATCCCAGGCCCTCCTCATGCTGCGCACCGCCTACTGCGATGCGGGGCGCTGCCTGAGCTGCAGGTGGGGACACTCACTGCTCCGCCGGCGGATGGAAAGCGAAACAGCCCCTGCGGCCGGGTGCCTGCGACCAAAACACAGGTCAGAATTGTTGTAATTAATATCACCCCAATATATTCCGGGGCTCCTCGGATGGATTCCCGTCCACGAAGCTCCGCCACTACCCGAATCGAAAAATGGCAATCCGTAGAAATCCCCGCGCCCATCATGGCCCGGACCGAATAATCCAGCGTCAGAACAAAGGCACCGAGACCCTCGGCCTCATGGAATTCCTGACCCGATGCTTCCCCGACGCCCCGCGCAACGANATAAAGAAATGGCTGAAGTACAACCATGTCTCCCTCGGAGGCACGGTCACATCGGCCTTCGACGCCCCCGTGGAGCCGGGAAACGGCATCGCGCTGAATCTTACGAGGCCGTTCGTGGTGTTCCGCAATCCGAGACTGCAGCTCGTGTATGAAGACGAGGACATAATCGTGGTCAACAAGGGTTACGGCCTCCTGAGCGTCGGCACCGGATCGCAGAAGAAGGAGGAGACGGCCTACAATATACTGAAACAGTACGTGAAGGACATCAATCCGGNCAACAAGATATTCGTGGTGCATCGGCTCGACAGGTCGACATCGGGGCTGATGATGTTCGCCAAGTCGTTCGAGGCGCAGGACTCCATGCAGCATAACTGGAACAATATGGTGCTTGAGCGCAAGTACGTGGCCGTGCTTGAGGGTAATCTCCGNCAGGACCGGGGGGAGATACGTTCNTATCTCGGCGAGACATCCAGATATGAGGTCTATTCCAGCCCCGAACCTGGCGAAGGGCTCCGCCTCGCCACGACCCGCTACAAGGTGCTGGCCCGCGGTCACGGCTACACGCTCGTGGAGTTCTCGCTCGACACCGGGCGTAAGAACCAGATACGTGTCCACGCCAAGGAACTCGGCCATCCCATCGTGGGCGACCGTAAATACGGAGCGAAGGCAAGTCCGATCAACCGTCTCGCCCTCCATGCCCGTACGCTCCGCTTCGCCCATCCCCTCACGCGGCGCGACATGCGCTTCGAGACCCCCGTCCCGGCCAGGTTCCTGAAGATGGTCGGCGGCATGGGGGGCGCCGGGCAAGACACTCCCGCTAACTCCAATAAGTGACATACCGTTATGCAATCAGATGCGATGCAATCAGATCCTTATGTGGCTCCGCATGGCGCGGCCACGGTTCTGGCCCACGTGGCTTCAGTGGTGCTNTCCCCCCTTCTGATTCCCACCTATGCCATAATTCTGGTATTTTCCCTCTCCATGCTTTCCTTCGCGCCCCTTGGCACGAAGGCCATCATCACGGGCATGGTGTTCGCCATCACCTGCCTGCTCCCCGGCGCGGCGGTGTGGCTTATGGTGCGCTTCGGCGGCATCAGCGACGTGGCGCTGACACAGCGTACCGACCGGGCCATCCCGTACCTGATCACCGGATGCGCCATGCTTGGCTGCGGCTATTACCTCACCACCACCGGACTCCCGCTGTGGGTGGGCTATTTCTACGTCGGGGCCGGCCTGGCCGTAGGAGTCAACCTCATCATCAACCTCTGGTGGAAGATATCCGCCCACGGCGCCGGCATCGGCGGCCTGATAGCCATGTTCCTCGTGCTTAACCGTTACGGCCTTCCNCCCTATAACCTTTGGGTATGGTGTCTCGCGGCGGTGCTTCTCGGGGGCCTGCTCGGCACCGCCCGGGTATGGCTCGGCCGCCACACTCCGATGCAGACCGTGTGCGGCGAGATCGTGGGCTTCCTCGGGGTTATCTCGATGGAGCTGCTTTTCGGCGGTTCCTATTAGCCGGAGCGCGCCGTGGGGTGGTTCCGGGCGCCGTATGCCTTCTCCCTCCGTCAAAAAAAACTTTCCCATCACTTTCCCATCATGAGCAAGTACAACTATAAGCGCCGCCCGTCACGCCGTGTGCCGGTGGGCGCAACGGCCATCGGCGGCGACGAGCCGGTGCGCCTTCAGTCCATGACCAACACCGACACGCTCGACACCGCCGCCAGCGTGGCCCAGATACTGCGCATCGCCGACGCGGGCGCAGACATCGTGCGCCTCACCACCCAGGGTGTGGCCGAGGCCTCCAATATGGCCGCCATCACACGTGGCGTCCGTGAGGCCGGATGCGGGGTGCCCCTCGTGGCCGACGTCCACTTCAATCCCAAGGCAGCCTATACGGCCGCCGCCACATGCGACAAGGTGCGCATAAATCCCGGCAACTTCGTCGACGCGGCCCGCACCTTCCGCAAGCTCACGTTCACCGACAGCGAATACGCCGAGGAAATCGACCGCATCCGCAGGGCGCTCCGCCCCTTCCTCGCCCTCTGCCGCGAGCACGGCACCGCCGTACGTCTTGGCGTGAACCACGGTTCGCTTTCCGACCGCATCATGTCGCGCTACGGCGACACTCCGGCCGGCATGGTGGAGTCGGTGATGGAGTTCCTGCGCATATGCGGAGAGGAGGATTTCCATGACATCGTCATTTCCATCAAGGCGTCGAATGTGGTGGTGATGGTGGAGACGGTGCGTCTGCTTGCCGCCGGCATGGCCGGCGAGGGGATGGACTATCCGCTGCATCTCGGAGTCACCGAAGCCGGCGACGGCGAGGACGGCCGCGTCAAGAGCGCCGTGGGGATAGGGACGCTGCTGGCCGAAGGCCTCGGCGACACGATCCGTGTGTCGCTCTCCGAGGCGCCCGAAGCGGAGATACCCGTTGCCAAAGCCCTGCGCGACTATATCGCCGCCCGCGAAGGTCATCCCGCGATAGCCGAACCGCAGGCTGAGGCGCCTTATCCGGCGCGTGCGGCCGCCCGGGCCGTCGGGGGAGTNGGGCAGACCCGCTGGCCTTTGGTCGTAGGGCATGACCTTGCGCTTGATTCCGCCTCGACGGTGGATGCCGACGCCTCAGGCAGTGTCGACGGCATTTCGGAGGGGCNTGTGGTACGCCTGCGTTCCTCTCACCGTAATCCCGTAGGGGAGATGGCGTCGTGGATAGAGCGTTACATGGCCTCGGGAGGGCGCAACCCCATAGTGCTCAGCGCCTCCTATCCCGATGCCGACCCCTCTATGGTACGCCTCAAGGCGGCCGCCGACCTCGGAGCCCTCCTGCTCAACGGCTACGGCAACGCCCTTGAAATCGATGCCCCGGCCTTGTCAGGCGAAGAACAGACCTCCCTCGCCCTCGGCATACTGCAGGCCGCCCGCCTGCGCTTTTCCAAGACAGAGTACATCGCCTGTCCGAGCTGTGGCCGCACACTCTTCGACCTTCCNGGCACTCTGGCCGAAGTGCGTAAGGCCACATCCCACCTGAAGGGCCTCAAGATAGGTGTCATGGGCTGTATAGTCAACGGCCCCGGCGAGATGGCCGACGCCGACTACGGCTACGTAGGCGCCGGCGTAGGCCGAGTAAGCCTCTACAAAGGGAAGGAGCTCCGGATAAAGAACATCCCGACCTCCGAGGCCCTCCCCGCCCTTATCGACCTCATAAAGGNCAACGGCGACTGGCACGACCCCGAGTGACATACATANCCGGCATGGATTGCCCCGTAGGGGCGGCGTAGACGGAAGCGGGACGCGGAATCATCACGATTCGGCGTCCCGCTGATTGATCACATCATTCTTTTATCTTAGTTCATAAGCAATTTGAGTATGACTTCTCCTCTCGTGGTGTTATGTCGGAGCACCCGGAGGTGCCGCCATAGGTGTAGCGGCGGAGGGTATGAAAAACACCTCCGTTGTCACAACGGAGGCGTCAATGTCAAATTGCTTATGAAAATTTTACTAAAAGATGTTGCATCGGGGTGTCGCCGCATGGCCGTGGCCGACCTATGGCAGACGTAAATCTCACTTAACTCCCGAAGTCAATCTTACGTAAAGACATCAGCAAAAATGCGTTGACGGCAGGTCTTCTGACTTGTCACCCGGTATATGTCCCCCGGCCTTCCCGGCGACTCATCGACGCCAGTGACCATCTTGAGGGGGGACTCCCGTCCGACCCGCTCCTGAAGCGGANGCATGGNCGGCGGTGACTCACAGCAGCGGGTACTGTTGCCGATTTCCACGGCATTCCCTATTCCGTTGCGTCCGCAAAGTTAATAAAACTCCCCGACATTCCAAACTTTTAACGGCCTGCCGGATGATTTTTCTGAACACGGCCTCGGCGNGCGTTCAGAGAAGCTTCCACTCGACGCCGTTCTTGGTGTCCTTGACATCGAATCCGAGGGCGGCCAGACGGTCGCGGATGAGGTCGGAGGTGGTCCAGTCCTTTGCGGCTTTGGCGTTCTTGCGGATGTCCATCAGCAGGTCGACGGCTCCTTCGAAAGCGGCGCGGCCGGAATTGTCGGCGCCCTCGCCTTTGCCTTCGGCGCGGATGCCGAGGATGTCGATGAGGAATGTGTCGAAAAGGGCGCGCAGCCTGTCGATGTCGGCCTGAGAGAGGGTGATGGCGCCGTCGGTGGCCTGGTTGATGTACTTGCCGGCGTCGAAGAGCACGGCGATCACCTGGGGCGTGTTGAGGTCGTCGTCCATCGCCTCATAAGCGCGGGCCTCGAAGTCGGGGAGCTCCACGGAGGATTCCGGAGCGGCCTTGAGGCTGCACAGGCGGCGGTAGATGTCGAGCATCTTCTCCAGGGCCTTTTCGGCGGCCTGCAGGGCGGCGTTGGAGAAGTCCACCGTCGAGCGGTACTGCGCCTGGAGGATGAAGAAGCGTATCACCATCGGCGGATATGGCTGCTGCAGCTTGGGGTGGGTGCCGTTGAAGAACTCCTCAAGGGTGATGAAGTTGCCGTACGACTTGCCCATCTTCTTACCCTCGATGGTGATCATNTTGTTGTGCATCCAGTACCTTACCGCCTCGTGGCCCTGGGCGGCCACGCTCTGCGCGATTTCGCACTCGTGGTGGGGGAACATGAGGTCCATTCCGCCGCCGTGTATGTCAAACGTCTCGCCCAGATACTTCGTGCCCATCGTGGAGCACTCCAGATGCCAGCCGGGGAAACCCTCGCTCCAGGGCGAAGGCCAGTGCATTATATGCTCCGGGGCGGCCTTCTTCCAGAGGGCGAAGTCGAGCGGATTGCGTTTCTCGTGCTGTCCGTCGAGGGCGCGGGTATTGGAGTTGAGGTCCTCGATGTTGCGTCCGGAGAGCTTTCCGTAGTGGTGGTCGCGGTTGTATTTCTCGACGTCGAAATAGACGGAGCCTTCGCTTTCGTAGGCATAGCCGGCATCGAGGATCTTCTTGATGTATTCGATCTGCTCGATGATGTGGCCCGAGGCGTGGGGCTCGATGCTGGGGGGGAGCACGTTGAGGGCCTCCATGTCATGGTGGTAGCGGTTGAGGTAGTGCTGCACCACCTCCATCGGCTCCAGCGCCTCAAGGCGTGCCTTCTTGGCTATCTTGTCCTCTCCCTCGTCGGCGTCGTGCTCAAGATGGCCTACATCGGTGATGTTGCGCACGTAGCGCACCTTGTAGCCCAGATGCCGGAGATAGCGGTAGAGGATGTCGAAGGTGATGGCCGGGCGGGCATGGCCGAGATGGGCGTCGCCATATACGGTCGGCCCGCAGACATACATGCCGACGTGTCCNTCATGCAGTGGATGGAACGGCTGTTTCGTGCGGGCCAGCGTGTTGTAGATGTAGAGTGTATGGTCCATGGNATGCTCGTCATTTAAAACGATTCCGCCCGGCGCGGGTCGCTGTCGTGACTCATGCCGGGCGGATATGGGTTGAGGGATCAGTTGTTGGATGCGCCTTTGGGAGTGCGGGGCATGATTTCGCCGAACTGAGCCTCGTACTTCTTCACGTTGTCAGTGAGGGCGAACATGAGCTGCTTCGCGTTCTCGGGGCTCATGATGATGCGGCTTACGACCGGAGCCTGGGGCATGCCGGGAGCGGCGAAGATGAAGTCGATGAGGAACTCGTTGGGGCCGTGGCCGATCATTGCGAGGTTGGAGTACTTGCCGTCGGCTGTTTCGGGACGCAGCTGGATCTGCAGCTGGTTCTTGTTTTCGTTGGGATTCTGGTTTGCCATTGTTATCTGGATTTAATGTNTTTCTCGCTCATTCGGCGTGCGTCGGCAGAGGTATTTATCCCTTTTGTCCGGGCACGCGTGGTTGCGGTAACGCGAAGATAATCATTTTTCCCGACATCCGCAACAATTCTGCGGATTTCATCTCAGGTAATTGTATGGAATGTATAAAGAAGGAAAGAAATTCGCACGGCTGCCGGTGCATGCGGGCACGCGGCATACGGCACCTTTCATGATGGCCATGGTGTCCCCCCCGTTCGCCGTCGCACGGTCCGAACTCCCTGTGCGGTAAAATATTTACGGCAGCGAATCTTCTGATTCATTCTCGACTACGGGTCCCTGCCGCGGGACGGTGATGGAGGTGATGCGGCCGTCCTCCATGCGTACCACACGGTGGGCTATCGAGGCGAGGGAGTCGTCGTGGGTCACGATAAGGAAGGTCTGCCCGCGGGTGGCGCAGAGGCGCGAGATTATTTCGTGGATCTCGCGGCGGTTGTGGGAGTCGAGGGAGCCGGTGGGCTCGTCGGCCAGCACGATGCGGGGGGCGTTGACGAGGGCGCGCGCTATGGCCACACGCTGTTTCTCGCCACCCGACAGCTCGGACGGACGGTGCCGGAGGCGCTCGCCGAGGCCGAGTGTCTCCAGCAGTTCACGCGCCGCGTCCATCGCCTTGCGGCGGCTCTTGCCCGCGATCATGGCGGGAAGGGCGGCGTTCTCCAGCGCCGTGAATTCGGGCAGAAGCTCGTGGAACTGGAATATGAAGCCGATGTTGACGTTGCGGAACCGCGCCAGCGCCTTGTCTGACATCGATGTGATGGGCTCGCCGTCATACGTCACCTCCCCGGAGTCCGGACGGTCGAGCGACCCCACTATCTGGAGCAGTGTCGTCTTTCCCGCCCCCGACGGGCCGACTATGGCCACGATCTCCCCGCGGCCAACCTCCAGCGATACATCCCGCAGTACCTCAAGACTGCCGTAGGACTTGCATATATTACGAATCTCTATCATCTCTCTGAAATTAAGCTGTTGATTACATNTGAGGCCAGAAATATACCGAACAGGGAGGGTATCTGCGCCAGTGTTCCGAACGACGACCTTTTGTTGGGCAGGTCAAGGCCNATCAGCGAGTGGCGGCGTGGCGCCTCACTGCTCGCCACCACCTTCAGCGGCCGGCGCAGGCCGAGCTTCCTGAGATTGCGGCGCACGGCGCGTGCCAGTCCGTCCTCGACGGTCTCCCATATGTCGGCATAGCCTACCTTCGTGGGGTCGATGCGTCCGCCTGCCCCCATCGAGGATATGACGCGAATGTGTCTGCGCAGGCATTCCGCGAGAAGGGCCGTCTTTGGGGCCACCGTGTCGATGGCGTCGATCACGTAGTCATAGCCTCCGTCGAGCACCTCAGGCACATTCTCAGGCGTGAGGTATTCGTCTCGGGCATCGACCGAAATGCCGGGGTTGATGTCGCGGAAACGCCGGGCGAAAAGAAGCGTTTTTGATTCCCCTACGGTGGAGTGGAGGGCTATGAGCTGGCGGTTGATGTTGGAGAGGGCCACATCATCGGCATCGATGATCGTGAGGTGCCCCACGCCGGAGCGCGCCAGCATCTCGGCCGCATAACCTCCTACGCCGCCGACCCCCACCACCAGCACGCGNGCCGAGGCGAGCCGCCGCACGTTGGCCTCACCGAGCAGCGTCAGGGTGCGGTCGTCCCAGTCCTCCGCCGGGGCGGCCNGCGTCNAGGCGTCCGTGCCGGGGCCTGCCNCCGTATCATTCAGATATGTATCTTCCATGCTGCGGGATATAGATTGTTGGCACGTGTGCCGAGGTTTTTCACAAGTCCGAGCGGATGCCCCTTATGGCATACGGCCACGAATCCGCGCGGGGCGCCCTCGTCGAGCCGCAGTGACTCGCGCCGGAGATATGACAGGGCTTCCTCTTCCGTCAGCTCCACCTTCGGAAAAGCTCCTCGGGCCAGCGCCTGGGAGAGCGCCGCCCGCGAATCGGGTATTACGGAGGTCCCCTTGACANTGGCTACAGGGAGTCCGGCTCCGGTCACCCTCACCCCGGCGCGCCGCAGGGCGTCAAGCACNGGCAGGGCGCCCGACGGCAGGGCGGTGACCATCTCGCCCGTGGACTCAGGCACCATATCCCATTCATCATCGAACCAGCNCCTGACCTCAGCCTCCTGGGCGCGTGTGAGGACTGGTGCCTTCCCCTTGTCCGGTTTTCNCCCCTTGCGGAATCCGGAAGCCCGTCTCCCTTCGGCCGCTTCCCTCCCTTCGGCCTCTTCCGACGCCCCGGCGCCCTCCTCCGGGCGCCGGAATACACTGACGTAGAGTCCTTCCCCCTGAGTGAGGTGTGGCATGAACCTCAGGGCCTCCACATCGGGNAGGAGCGCCCGCGACGCCCGGTCGACCCCCGGCAGGCCCAGCTCATCTATGCCGACGGGCTCAAATCCGAGCGATCCTGCGATAAAGCGCGACATCTCTTCGTCCTCGGCGAGATTGAAGGTGCAGGTGGAATATATGAGGTAGCCCCCCGGACGCACGCACCGCGCCACATCCTGAAGAATCGAGCGTTGGAGCGCCGCGCATTCCCCCACAAGCCTTTCCGACCACTGCCGCCGGGCGTCGGCGTCCTTGCGCATCATCCCTTCGCCGGAACAAGGGGCATCGACGGCCACGATGTCGAACTTTCCGGCCATTCCGGTGTAAGCCGCGGAGTCGGCTCCGGTGGCTATGACAGCCGGATAGCCCCATTTCTCCAGATTCTCGCGCAGTATCTTGCCGCGGGCGGGCACATATTCGTTGGCCACCACCACTGAGCCACGGGGCAAAACCGCGATCATGGCGGTGGTCTTTCCTCCCGGGGCGGCGCAGAAGTCGAGCAGAGCAAGGGGGTGTGCGCCGGGCCGGCCGTCGCCAATCCGCTCTACGAGACGGGCCACGATGGCGCCATGCACCATCGACGAGGGATCCTGCACATAGAACACCCCCGCATGAAGCAGCGGATTGAGCGTGAACACCGGGCGCTCCGCAAGCCGGCGCCCTTCCGGGCACCATTCCACAGGTTGGCTTCCGGGATAGGGCTCATCCTCGGTCAGGGCGTCGTGCTTGGCCGGATTCAGGCGTATCGCGGCCGAGGGAGGAGTGTCGAGCGCGCCGAGCAGCGCGTCGGCGTCCAGGCCGGGCAGCGTGCGCGCATATGCCGCGAAAGATTCAGGTACAGGTATTTCCATAGAGTAAGTATGTCCGGATTAAAGCGGGTGGCATCAGGGTAAGCGGGTGTTGAATCCTTTCATGCGGTACGGTGGGCGCCGGGTAAGGATTAAAGCAGGGAGCTTGCCTGAATTGATAACGCCCGGTGCGAAAACAATATTGTCAACGCGCTCCATATAGCGTGTAATCATAAAAACGGGGTACCGCGCACGGGGAGCCGTGACTTTTTTTGTATTCCGGCGGGAAAATTGTTATCTTTGCATTATTATGGACAACCGGCGACTCAGCGATAATATCGAAAACGGAAGCGCAGACACCGCAGGCAGCCGCGGCGAGCCTCTGGAAGCGGCGCTTTACCTTATTCCCTCGGGAATGTCGGATGCCGCGCTTGCCGACGTTCTCCCGGCGGGAAATATGCGTGTCGTCCGCGCCATACGCCACTTCGTGGTGGAGAATGTGCGCGAGGCGCGGCGCTTTCTCAAGCGATGCGATCCGGCCATCGACATCGACTCTCTCACATTCTGCGAGCTCAACCGCCACACCGATCCTTCGGAGGCATCGGCTTTCCTCGNCCCCCTGCGCGAGGGACATCCCGTGGGGGTGCTCAGCGACGCCGGATGTCCGGCCATAGCCGATCCCGGCGCGGTGGTGGTGGGGCTGGCCCAGAGGGAGGGACTGAAAGTGCGTCCGTTGGTGGGCCCTTCGAGCATACTTATGTCGCTGATGGCAAGCGGATTCAACGGACAGGGCTTCGCCTTCCGGGGATATCTGCCGGTCGAGGCCGGTGAACGCGCCCGCACGCTCCGCCGCCTTGAAGACGAATCGGCCTCCCGCGAGATGACCCAGATATTCATCGAGACCCCTTACCGCAATTCGCGGATGCTGCGCACCCTTGCGGAGACACTCCGCCAGGACACCGGCGTATGCGTGGCCTGCGACATCACTTCACCTTCCCGCGAATATATCCGCACCCTGAAGGCCGGCGAATGGAAACGCCTCATCGCTTCGGGCGAGGCCCCCGACCTCGACAGGCGTCCGGCGATATTCNTGATCTACGCCGCAGATATGGCCGGCGTACACCAGACCAAGCATAAGAACTCTGAAAAACACAGGAAACCTTTGAAATGACAAAAAAACGCACCGTAATAAGCTTCGTAGGCCAGATGGAGATCCCTTTCGAGGGACTGTCCGACCCCGGAAAGCCGTCCCCGCTCTATCCCGTTGCCGCCGACTCCCAGTCGCGGAGAGCCGATAATCCCGCCACGCGGGTGATCAACTACATATCCTTCGGCTCCGGCTCAAGCGGCAACTCCTGCTATGTGGGCACGAAGCACGGAGGATTCCTCATCGACGCCGGCGTGCCTGCCGACCAGGTGGTCGACACCCTCCGCGCCAACGGCGTGTCGATGGACCGCGTGATGGGTATCCTTCTCACCCACGACCATTCCGACCATGTGAAGTATGCCTACAACATCCTGCGCAACCACAAGCACATGCACCTGTTCTGCACCAACCGCGTGCTCAACGGCCTGCTGCGNCGCCACGGCGTGTCGAAGCGCATCAAGGACTATCATGTGCCCATCTTCAAGGAAATCCCCTTCAAGCTCGCCGAGACTGAGGTCACGGCCTTCGACGTGCCCCANGACGGCACCGACAACATGGGTTTCTCCGTCAATTACGACAACCGCAACTTCGTCATAGCCACCGACCTGGGCCGCATCACCGAGCGGGCCCACCATTACATGAGCCAGGCCAACTACCTCGTGATCGAGGCCAACTATGACCTGCAGATGCTGCTGTACGGCCCGTACCCGGAGTACCTTAAGGGGCGCATACGCACCGAGCGNGGCCACCTCGACAATGTCGACACAGCCGCGTTCCTGCGTGAAAACTATACTGATCAGTTGAAATACATTTTCCTNTGCCATCTCTCGAAGGANAACAACACCCCCGCCAAGGCGCTCGGCGCCGTGCGCGAGGCTCTGGAGTCGCGCGGACTCAGGGTCGGAAAGGGGGAGGANACTCTGGCCGACCGGCAGGCCGACGTGCAGCTTCAGGCGCTCCCGCGCTTCGAGGCCTCACGATGGTTCGTGTTCAGGCCCTGATGCGCCGTGGCCGGTGTCGTCGGCGTCGGACTGCTTCTTCCGCAGCACGATGTTGATCATCGGTCCTGTGGCGCCGGATGCNGTCTTGCCCGTGAGNGTCTCGAATACGATTTCGCTGTGGTCCGTGTCATAGACGGTCACCTGTGAGTCGGAGTCGGTCGAGGCCTGNCCGGAGGTGACGTAACTGTCCTGTGTGACGCCTATGCTTTCGAGCAGATAGGCTATGAGGTCGTCGGGCAGAAGGTCGCCCAGATATTCGTTGCGCACCACGGCGCTTGTGGGAGAGAGCACGCGCACCCGCCATTGTCCCGGCGCGCCCTGGATGTCGGTGTAGAGCGGGCGTCCGCCGCCGTCGGTGAGAATCCCCTCGTAATTGTACTCGGCCGAGTCGAGAGGCTGGTCGACGCGGATGGCGTCGAGTATTGAGCGCACCGTCATGGCTATGTCGTTGTCGGCATGGTCGTCGGCCGCATAGGCCTCCTCGGCGCGGGATGAATCCGACCGGTCGGAAGCGCCCGTACCCGAACATGAGGCGAGTGCCGCCGGCAGTGCCAGCGACAGCAACAGAGAAGGAAAGACTGACTTTATTCCCATATCTATTATGACGCTCCCCGCGGCCGGTGCGGTCCGGCGGCGGAGAGCGTTACTTGTGTTCACTGCAAAGATATCACTGTTTTTCCTCGGTGACGCGTTCGAGCCATTTCACCATTCCGAGCATGGCTCCCATGGAGATGAAGCATACTCCGGCGAAGATGACCCATGCCTCCCAGATGGGGCAGGCGTTGTAGATCAGCGGGCCGATCCAGAGCAGGAGGTTGCCTACGGCCGTGGCGCCGAGCCACAGGCCCTGGCAGAGACCCTGAAGATGCTTCGGGGCCACTTTCGACACGAACGACAGGCCGAGCGGCGAGATGAAGAGCTCCGCTACGGTAAGGAAGAAATAGAGCAGGATGAGCACCCAGGGGCCGGTCTTCATTCCCTCTCTGACGCCTACGGAGAGATTGCGGAATTCCTCGCCCGAGGGATAGCCGTCGATGGCGCACACCACTGTCAGGAAGATATAGGCCACTGCGGCCAGACCCATGCCGATGGCGATCTTGCGCGGAGTGGAGATGACCTTGCCACGGCGCGCCAGCATATTGAAGTACCACATGATGACCGGCGTCAGCAGGATTACGAAGCAGGGGTTGAGGGCCTGCCAGATCTCAGGCGCGATTGAGTCGGTCTTCACGAAGTCGCGGGCGAAGAGTGAGAGCGAGGTGCCGTTCTGATGGAAGGANAACCAGAAGAATATGGCGATGCCGAGCACTGCGAAGAGGGCGCCCATGCGCTGCTTGATCTCTGTGGCCATGGCGCGTTTCTCCTCGGCCGTGTAGCTGACTGTCTCGGCGGCCTCCTTGCGGGCCGGGGAGGGGAGACCCTTCTTGGTGAAGAGGAAGATCACCAGGGAGATTATCATGGCCGCCACGGAGGCGATGAAGGAATAGTGGATGCCTTCGTTGAAGACCTGGAGGTAACGTGTGCAGAACTCGCTGACGGCCTCCGGGCTTGCCACTGCGGCGTCGAAATGACCGTTGGTGGAGGCGGTAGCGAGGGCGTAGAGNTTGTCGATGTTCTGCATTCCGCCCTGCACCATGTCGGTGGTCACGCTCAGGTACTGGTGGCAGAGGGCGGGCAGGTCGGCGTTGTAGACCATATCGTGCACGCCGAGCCACCACGAGCGCAGCATCGGTGCCACGAACGGAGCGATGAGGCCGCCCACGTTGATGAATACGTAGAAGATCTGGAAGCCTGAGTCACGCTTGGAGGCATAGCGGGGGTCGTCGTAGAGCTGGCCCACGATGGCCTGGAGGTTTCCTTTGAAGAGGCCGTTGCCGAAGGCTATCAGGAACAGGGCCACACAGGTGAGNGTAAGCAGCCAGGTAGTGTTCTCGGCGGTGGCGAAGATGGGGATTGAGAGCACGATGTAGCCGAGCGTCATGATGATGAGGCCGGTGATGATGGTGCCNTTGTAGTTCTGCGTGCGGTCGGCGATGATGCCGCCCACGAGGCTGAGCACGTAGATGCCCGCGTAGAAGAAGGAGTAGATCAGGGTACTTGTCTCTTCCTTAAGGCCGAATTTTGAGCATAGGAACAGCACGAGCACGGCATTCATGATGTAGTAGCCGAAGCGCTCGCCCATGTTGCTCAACGCGGCCGGGATGAGTCCTTTGGGTTGGTCTTTAAACATGGATTATGATTGGTTGGTTAGTAATCCTGGATATGTCGGTCCGGGCGCGCCGCCCCCTCCGGAAAAGTGGAGGCGCGTCCTTAGTGGCAAATTTAATATAATTTTCGCAAAGTGACAAAAAATAATCCCGCCGGCATGCGCGCCGGCGGGATTATTTAGGCGGTTTATGTAAGGGGCGTCCTCATCGGAGCCTTTTTATCCCGCGCTTTCGAGGGCCTTGAACGCGCGGGCGTAGTTCTTTATCTGGCGCACCATGGCCACAAGGCCGTTGGAGCGGGTCGGGGAAAGGTGGGAGCTGAGTCCGATCTTGTCTACGAAATAAAGGTCCGTGTCAAGGATCTCGTCGGGGGTATGGCCGTTGAACACCTTCAGCAGCAGCGTCACGATCCCTTTCACGATCATGGCGTCGGAGTCGGCCTCGAAGTCNATCTTCCCGTCCTCCTTCCGGTCGGCCTTGATCCATACCCGGCTCTGGCACCCCTCGATGAGGTGGGCCGGCGTCTTGTCGGCCTCGGGGAAGGGGGGGAGCGTGTTGCCTAAGTCGATGATGTAGGCGTAGCGGTCCATCCAGTCGGAGAGTTCGGAGAACTCGTCGACGATTTCGTCCTGTGTCTCGTTGATTGTCATGCCTGGAGTGCGGTGTTTAGTCCTTGGGCATCATGGCTGTGATGGCTACTCGGATAGCCTCCATGCGCTCGGGGTCGGGGTTGGATATCTTGTTGTTGAAGTCCATGTCGCCTTCGCGCGAGATGGGGATGAGGTGGATGTGGGCGTGGGGCACCTCAAGGCCGATCACGGCCATTCCCACCTTGGTGCAGGGCACCGCGGCCTTGATGGCGCGGGCCACCTTGCGGGCGAACTTCATCATCTCGCCGATCTCCTCCTCGGAGAGGTCGAAGATGTAGTCAATCTCGCGCTTGGGCACCACGAGCGTATGGCCCCAGTTGACGGGATTGATGTCCATGAAGGCGAAGAAGTTATCGTCTTCGGCTATCTTGTAGCAGGGTATCTCGCCTGCGATTATCTTCGAGAATATAGTCATAACGGGGGTGAGTTTGTTATGGGTCGGGATTTCGGGGAGCGGAAGGTCAGATTTCGATCTTCACGATTTCGAAGGTGATTTCGCCGGCAGGCACCTTACAGGTCACCTGATCGCCCACCTTGTGGCCCATCAGGGCGGCGGCGATGGGAGTGGTCGACGCGAGCTTGTTCTCGCGGAAGTTGGCTTCGCTTTCGGTGACGATGGTGTATGTCACCACCATTCCGTTGGCGAGGTTCTTGAGGGTCACCTTGTTGAGCAGCTGCACCTCCTCGGTATTGAGCATCGAGTCGTCGATGATGCGGGCGTTGGCCACGAGCTCCTTGAGCTTGGCTATTTTCATTTCGAGCATTCCCTGGGCCTCCTTGGCGGCATCGTACTCGGCATTCTCCGAGAGGTCCCCCTTGTCGCGTGCCTCGGCGATTGCGGCCTTGATGGCCGGGCGCTGAGCTTCGAGCTCGGCCAGTTCCTGCATTTTCTTTTCGTATCCTTCTTTGGTGAGATAGCTTGCCATGGTTTTTCGAAGTGTAAAAAGTGTTAAAAAAGAAAGAACCCTTTTCCTCGCACCCTCTCCTCAGTCCGTCAGGCTCCGGGAAGGCTCATGGAAAAAGACCCTTTGATTGGCCCTCCTCGGAGGACCGGTCGTCATTTCTCGTTATTTTAAGTTTATAACGCGAAATTAGGAAATAAATTGCAGATATGCAAACGCCGCCGCCACGCATCCCGGCCCCCGCACAGCCTTTACTTGCCTGAAATATAGTCCGGGAGTCGTCAATTTTGTGAAATCGCTGAATTTATTGTATATTTGCACTAATCTAACACAACGACAACACAACTCTGACATCATGATCGGAAAATATCTTCCCGCCATCCTCGTTGCGGCNGCGCTCGGCGCCCCGCTGGCCTCGATGGCATGCACTAACCTCATCGCCGGCAAGAAGGCCACGGCCGACGGTTCGGTTATGGTGACCTATGCGGCCGACTCGCATAACCTCTACGGCATGCTCACCCACACTCCCGCGGCCGACCATCCGAAGGGCGCCATGCGCAAGGTGGTGGAATGGGACACCGGGAAACCCCTCGGCGAAATCCCTCAGCCGGCCCACACCTACAATGTCGTGGGCAACATGAACGAGCACCAGGTGTGCATCGCCGAATCCACATGGGGAGGCCATCATGAACTCGCCGACACCACCGGCCAGTCGATCATCGACTACGGCTCCCTCATGCAGATAGCCCTCGAACGCTCGCGCACCGCCCGCGAGGCCATCGACGTTATGACCGACCTCGTGGAGAAGTACGGCTATGCCTCGGAAGGTGAATCCTTCTCCATCGCCGACAAGGATGAAGTGTGGGTGATGGAGATGATCGGAAAAGGAGCCGAGAAGGGAGCGGTCTGGATTGCCGTCCGTATCCCGGACGACGCTATCTCGGGCCATGCCAACGAACCCCGCATACGCAAGGTCAACCTTAAGGACAAGGAGAACGTGCGCTATGCCAAGGACCTCATACCCTTCGCCCGCAAGCGCGGCTACTTCTCGGGTAAGGATGAGGACTTCTCCTTCGCCGACGCCTTCGAGCACCACACCGCGTCCACCCGCCGTGGCTGCGACGGCCGTGTATGGACATATTTCCGCCGCTACAGTCCCGAGGCTGAGAAATACTTCGCCTGGGTCGACTACCGCTCCGACGAGCCGATGCCCCTCTANATCGTACCCGATAGGAAAGTCGACCTCCGGGGTATGCAGGACGCCATGCGCGATCAGTTCCAGGACACTCCCTACGACATGACCAAGGACGTGGGCGCAGGCCCCAACCACGTGCCCTACCGCTGGCGCCCGATGAGCTTCAAGGTCGACGGCAAGGAATACACCAACGAACGCGCCATAGCCACCCAGCAGACCGGCTGGAGCTTCGTCAGCCAGAGCCGCGACTGGCTCCCCGACCCTGTGGGGGGAGTGCTGTGGTTCGGCACCGACGACACCAACACCACCGTCTACATGCCCTTCTATTGCTCCATGACCGAAGTGCCCGCGCAGCTCGCCCACGGCGACACCAACACCTTCGACATGAACTCCAACTTCTGGATGAACACATGGGTGGCCAACCAGGCCTACAACCGCTATGACCTCATGATGCCCGACATCCGGAAAGTGCAGGGCGCCCTTGAGAACGCCTACATCGACTCCCGCGAGGCCCGCGAGGCCGAACTGAAGGGTTTGGCCGAGGCCGGACAGCTTGAGGCCCTTACGGCCAGCGTCAACGCCGAAGGCGCCGCCATAGCCAAGGAAGCCACCGACGCCTACCGCGACCTCGCCCAGTACCTGCTCGTGCGCTTCATGGATGGCAACATGAAGAAGCTCGACGCCGACGGGAAGTTCCCCTACAACGAATACGGCATCCCCGTATATCCCGACTTCCCCGGTTATGACGAGGACTACTACCGTCGCATAGTCGACGAAACGGGCGACCACTTCCTCGTCGACCCCCGTCCCGCTCCCGAAAAATAACCATCAAGAGTCCCCTCTCCCGACAAATACCCAACAGTAAAGCCCTATGCTGAATCCTCAGCATAGGGCTTTATATTATCCATTAACGCCTCCCCTCATCCCTATCGTCTTACCGGTTTTTCCGACTGCGCCTGCCTCAACGCATCCATAGGACCTTTCAGGTAGCCCCGTAGGGGCTTCACTTCGGTTAGCCCCGGGCAACGCCCGGGGTTAACCCGGTGCGATCCGGACCAGTCCCGGAGGGACTGTACTTCGCTCCATCCCCACATTCATGTCAATTCGAATAAAGAAATCTCTTTATCGACCGCTTAGGCGTCTTCTCGAACTCATTCGGCATGAGTATGATCTTCGCCAGCCTCTCATACGGCGCCACAAGCCTGTTGAGCTCCTCGCGCACTTTCTCCATGGCCTCCGGCAGGTCGGCCGACGTGAGACCGAGCCGGTCAAGCTGCTCATAATCGGGATACACGAGCCCCACCAGCTTCGAATCCCTCATCACCACAAGCGATTCCGCCACATAAGGCATATTGTTGAGCTTCGCCTCTATCTCCTCCGGATAGATGTTCTGGCCCGAGGCCGAGAGGAGCATCGTCTTCGAGCGGCCACGGATGAAAATCGTGCCGTCGGCCGAGCGGGTGCCTACATCTCCCGTCTTCAGCCAGCCATGCTCGCTGAGCACAAGCTCCGTGGCCGCCGGATTCTTGAAATAGCCGCGCATCACATTGGTGCCGCGCACGCATATCTCCCCGGGTACATTTTCCGGATCATCGGAGAGCACCATACTCTCCATCGAAGGGAGCGTGCGCCCGGAAGACCCGACCTGGAACTCACGCCACGGAGTGTAGGAAATCAGCGGGCCGCATTCTGTCATGCCGTAGCCTACGGTGAACGGAAACTTGATCTTATGCAGGAACTCCTCCACCTCGTGGTTGAGCGGCGCCCCGCCTACAATCACCTCCTCGAACTCCCCTCCGAAGGCGTCGATGAGCTTCTTGCGTATCTTGGAATACACCACCTTGTCGAGCAAAGGCACGGCCAGGGTCCACCGCATGGTCCCCCTCGAGATCATCGGCAGAATCTGGTTCCTGTATATCTTCTCAAGGATGAGGGGCACGCATATCACCAGATTGGGCCTTACCTCCGCCAGGGCCTTGAGCAGCACCCTCGGAGAGGGAGTCTTGCCGAGGAGCGTGATGTGGCTACCTACGGCGAGAGGGGTGAGCATGTCGAACGCGCATCCGTAGGCATGGGCCAGCGGCAGGAACGCCAGGGCGCGCGAGGAGCGGAAATGAAGCTCGCTGTACATGCCGAAGCATACATTGCCGGCAAGATTCTCGCCGGTCAGCATCACCCCCTTGGAGAATCCCGTGGTGCCGGACGTATAGTTGATCTCCACGAGCTCGGAATTGTCGCGCTCCGCAAACTTCACGTCAGTCGACTTGAAACCGTCGGGATACTTACGGCGGAAACGGCGGCGCAGCAGACGCGCGTCGCGCATCACCTCCATGCCGCGCTCCATCAGCACTTCGATTCGGTCGGTGCTGAGCACGCAGCGCACGTTCAGAAGCGCCTCGGGGTCGATATGGTCCCAGATGTGCTGGGCCACGAAGAAAATCTGCGACTCCGAATGGTTTACGATATGCGTGATGTCGACCGGATTGAAGTCGGACAGGATCGGCACGATTACGGCGCCGTAGGTGACGACACTCATGTAGATGAGCACCCACTCCACGGAATCCTTGCCGCAGAGGGCCACCTTGTCGCCGGGGCGTATCCCCNCGCTTTGGAAAAATCCGTGTGTNCGGGCTATGGCCTCGGCCACTTCGCCGTAGGTCATTGTCTTTCCGGAGACATAGTCGGTCAGTGCGGGCAGATNCCAGTTCTCGATGAAACTGCGTTCATATATCTTGATGAAGTTCAGTATCGGATAAGGGGGGGCGGGTGTCATGTTCTGCATAGCGGTTTCGTTATATGGGTTTACAGGGCGAGGCGGTAGATTTCGCGGCAGTCGTCCATGGAGAGGGTCACGTAGTTGCCGAGAGTCTTGCCCATGTTGCGCTCCAGGCTCTTGACCATGGCGTCGATGTCGGGTTCGCCGCCGATGAGCTCGCGCAGGGATGTGGTGAGTCCGAGGTCGTGGTAGAAGTCTTCGAGGCGGTGGATCCCCTCGTTCACGATTTCATCGGTGTCATGCCCGGTCGGATCGACGCTCATCACGTTGATGGCGAACTTCCACAGCTTGTCGGGATTGCGCGAGGCGCAGAATTTCATCCATGCCGGAACNATTACGGCCAGACCGGCGCCGTGGGCCACGTCATAGAGCGCCGACACCTCGTGCTCCAGGCGGTGCGATGCCCAGTCCTCGGTCTTGCCCACTCCGCAGAGGCCGTTGTGGGCCAGTGTTCCGGCCCACATTATGTCGGCGCGCGCGTCGTAGTTGTCGGGCTGGAAACGCAGGGTCATCGCCTGGTCCATGATGTCGCGCATGATGGCTTCGGCATAGCCGTCCACGAGCTCCGTGGCCGGGGTGTTGGAGAAATAGCGCTCATATATGTGGCAGAGCATGTCGACGATGCCGTAGGCCGTCTGCTCGGCCGGCAGCGTCATCGTCAGCTCGGGATCCATAACGGCGAACCTCGGACGCAGCAGCATGGGGTACCTTACGGAAATCTTCTGCAGCGTCTTCTCGTTGGTTATCACCGAATTGCCGCTTCCCTCGGATCCGGCTGCGGGGATGGTGAGCACGACGCCTACGGGGAGNGCGGCCGTCGGAGTGGCCTCACCGTCATAGAACTTCCAGAAGTCTGTGTCGGTCGGCACACCGAGCGCGATGGCCTTCGCGGTATCGATCACCGATCCGCCGCCTACGGCGAGCAGGAAGTCGGCCCCTTCCTCACGCACCTTGTCGATTCCCTTGTAGACGGGACCGTCGGTGGGATTGGGCTTTATGCCTCCGAATTCGCAGAAAGGTATGCCGGCGCGGTTCATCTCATCGCGCAGGCGTCCGAGCAGTCCGCTCTTTTCGGCGGAATGTCCGCCGTAGACCATCATTACCTTGGAAGCGTTGTTGCGTTTGAGCAATTCGCCGACCTGTGACTCGGTGCCGCGGCCGAACACGAATTCAGTCGGCGACCAGAAAGTGAAATTCTCCATGGATATAGTATTCGGATTAATGTGATTGCGCGGCTTTCCGTGTCCGGAGCCATCCTTCAGCCTCCGGCCCATAAAGCCGCAGGAGAGGCCGATGCCGCCCCTCCTGCTGATATAACGCCCCAGTCGCCGGTTTTGTTACGGCTCCGGTCAGTTGCCNGACGGGGGGAGCGCAGAGCGGTCGGCGGTCATGGTGTGGCGCAGGTCGAGGCCGGAAGGGGCCTGGAAGATGCGCAGCCCGAAGCGCGGGGCCACTGCATAGACGTGGTTGAAGATGTCGGACTGGATGTGCTCGTAGGATTTCCANTCCGTGACCTTGAGGAAGAAGTAGAGCTCCAGCGGGANCCCTTCGGGAGTCGGGGCCAGCTGGCGCACCATGTAGATGCAGTCCGTACGCACTTCCGGGCGGCAGGCTATCCACCNTTCAAGGTAATTGCGGAAGATGGTGAGGTTGATGTCGGGATTTTCAGGGAGGTCATGGATCAGGCCGTCGGCGTGCAGCTCCCGGATTTCGGCGCGGGAGAGGTAGCGCACGCTGTTGATGTCGATGTAGACGGCCCTTGATATGCGCCGGGCCCCGTCCTCCTTCATGGCCTGGAAGTTCTGGAATGAGTCCGACACGAGGGAGTACGGCGGCACGGTGGTGATGGAGTTATCCCAGTTCTTGATCTTTACGGTGGTGAGGGTGATGTCGATCACCTGGCCGTTGGCGTTATGTTTGGGCACCACGATCCAGTCTCCCCGCTGCACCATCTTGTTGGCCGACAGCTGCACGCTCGCCACGAGGCCCATTATCGTGTCCTTGAACACCAGCATGAGGATGGCGGCCGAGGCGCCCAGGGCCGTGAGGATGGCCACGGGTGATTTCCCTACAAGCAGACTCACGGCTATTATGACTCCGATTCCGATGATTATGAGCTTGAGCATCTGGAATATGCCCGTCACGGCATATGGCTGGAGCTTCGGACGGCGGGAGAATGCTTCGAACAGATTGTCGAGGAATGTGCAGACGGCGTAGACGGATACTCCGATGATGTAGAAGGAGGTGAGTATCTTCAGGAGTGACGCGAATGTGTCGTGGGCTTCGAAGCATCCCGGCAGCATCCACGCCACGACGATGGCGGGCGTAAGCTGCGAGATCGATTTCAGCAGCTTTTCATTTATCAGGTCGTCGTCCCAGTCGGTCTCGGTGTATTCCACCATGCGGGCCACCAGATGCAGTATGAGCACCGTGATGTAGTAGCCCCCTACGGCGGCTATGGCTATCACCACAAGCATCAGGCAGGAGATGACGAGGTCGCTCCCGGCGAAGTTCATCCATTCCGAAAGCAACTGGCGCAACTGGTCGAGTAATTCTATGGTAGGGCTCAGTCGGATATCCATAGGTCATCTGAACAGGGAGTCGAAGATGCGGGATGTGGCTCCGAGCCGGGAGGTGATGTAGGCGGCGGAGCGGCGTCCGAGGTCAAGGCGGTAGGCGTCGTCGGCGATAAGGCGTGAAGCCTCGCGCCGGAAGTCCTCGCGGCTGTGGACCTCGATGCCTCCACCGGTGGCCTTCATTTCCTGCGCCTCGATGAACTTGGCGTTGTTGGGGCCGTAGATGACCGGTATGCCGTAAACGGCTGCCTCGTTGATGTTGTGGAGTCCGGCTCCGAAGCCTCCACCGACGTAGGCTATGTCGGCATAGGCATATGCCGAGGCGAGCATGCCGAAGCAGTCCATTATCAGTACTTTATGCGTGTCGAGCAGTGACGGGTCCTTACGTGCCCCGCTTAGAAGCACACCCTCCCCTTCGAAAAGCTCAAGCATCTTCGCCAGCCGTTCGGGCGAGAATTCATGGGGGGCTATGATTCCCTTCACCCCCGGAGTGTCGCGCAGCCATCCGGCATAGTTGGATTCATCTTCGGGCCATGAGCTTCCGGCTATGAATATCAGGTCGGTCCCCGGAGTGCGTTCTCCGGTGGCGCCCCGTGCGGGGCCGCGGCCGCAGAAGCGGGTCAGGGCGTCGTCCTCGCGGGCGGTCTTCATGATGTCGGTGACCCGGTCAAACCGTGTGTCGCCGGCCACTTCCGTATTTGTCACCCCGATTCCTTCGAGCAGACGGCGGCTCCCCTCGTCCTGAAGGTAAAGTGTGGTGAAGGCCTTCAGGGCGTTGCGGTAGAATCCTCCGTAGGGACGGAAGAAGAGCTGCGAGGGGCGGAAGATGCCGCTGATGAGATAGGTGGGTATGCCGCGACGCTTGAGCTCGGATAGGTAGTTGAGCCAGAATTCGTATTTTACGAAGATGGCGCATGTGGGCCTTACGGCGTCGAGGAAGCGGCGCACATTGCGGGGCGTGTCGAACGGCAGGTATACCACGGCATCGGCTTCGGAGTAGTTTTTCCTGACCTCATAACCCGAGGGAGAGAAGAACGACAGCACTATGCGGGTGCCGGGACGCTCGCGGCGCAGGCGCTCGATGAGCGGGCGCCCCTGCTCGAACTCGCCGAGCGAGGCAGCGTGGATCCATACCGTCTCCTTCGGAGAGTTGTCTTGAGTGCCGGCGTCGGCCAGCCTCTCTTTCAGCGCGGGGAGTGTACGGCGAAGCCCCGCGTCGAGCAGCGAGGCTTTATGATGGCCCGCCAGGGCGGCGGCGCGCACGCCCTGGCGGTATGTCCAGATTCCTAAAGAATAGAGTATCATGCCTTGATTTCAGCGATGGCGCGGCGGATACGGCTCACCACCTCCTCGCGCGGCATAAGTTCGGTGATGTCAAACATGTGCGGTCCGCGGCAGGCACCGACCACCGCGAGGCGGAAGGCGTTCATTACGTTGCCGAGGTGGTAGCCTTTGGATGCGATCCAGTCGAGCACGGTCTTCTCGGCGTTGGCCGAGGTCATGTCGTCGATTCCTTCGAGCACTCCGATGAGCTCCTCCATGATGGCGGGAGTCTGCTCGCTCCAGCGCTTCTTTACGTCCTTGGGAGCGTACTCGGCGGGAGCGGTGAAGAAGAAGTCGGCCTGGTCCCAGAGCTCGGGGATGAGGTTGGCGCGCCCCTTCACCATTCCGATGGCGCGGGCGATGTATTCCTTGTCGAAGCCGCTGACTCCCTTTGCCTCAAGCACGGGCATGAAGAGGTCGGCGAGTTCTTCGTCGGGGGTGTTGATGAGGTATTCGTGGTTGAACCACGCGCCTTTTTTGTAGTCGAACTTGGCGCCTGATTTCGAGCAGTGTTCCAGCGAGAACTTGTCGATCAGCTCCTGCATCGACATTATCTCGGAGTCGTCGCCGGGATTCCATCCGAGCAGGGCGAGGAAATTGACCACGGCCTCGGGGAGATAGCCCTGTTCGCGGTAGCCTGACGATACGTTGCCCGAGGCGGGGTCGTGCCATTCGAGCGGGAAGACGGGGAAGCCGAGCTTGTCGCCGTCGCGCTTGGAGAGCTTGCCGTTGCCCACGGGCTTGAGGAGCAGCGGGAGGTGTACGAATTCAGGCATTGTGTCCTCCCAGCCGAAGGCGCGGTAGAGCAGCACGTGCAGCGGGGCCGATGGAAGCCATTCCTCGCCGCGTATCACGTGGCTCACTTCCATCAGATGGTCGTCGACGATGTTGGCCAGATGATAGGTGGGCAGGTCGTCGGCGCTCTTGTAGAGCACTTTGTCGTCGAGGATGTTGGAGCTGACGCTTACCTGGCCGCGTATGCGGTCGTTGACCACCACGGTCTCGTCGGGCTCGATCTTGAAACGCACCACATACTGTTCGCCGGCATCGATGAGGCGGCGGGTCTCCTCCTCGCCGAGGGTGAGGGAGTTGCGCATGCCGCCGCGTGTCGAGGCGTCGTACTGGAAGTTGGGGTGGGCGGCACGTGCGGCTTCAAGTTCCTCAGGGGTGTCGAAGGCGATGTATGCCTTCCCGGCGTCAAGGAGCATCTTGACGTGCTCGCGGTAGATGTCGCGGCGTTCGCTCTGCTTGTAGGGGCCGTAGGCTCCCCCTTCGCGCACACCTTCATCGATGCCGATGCCGAGCCACTGCAGGGATTCGTTGATATATTCTTCGGCTCCGGGCACGAAGCGGCGGGAGTCGGTGTCCTCGATGCGGAGAATCATGTCGCCGCCGTGGCGGCGTGCGAAGAGATAGTTGAAAAGGGCCGTGCGGACTCCTCCGATATGGAGGGGGCCGGTGGGTGAGGGTGCGAAACGCACGCGGACTTTTCTTTCCATTGGTCTATATTGCTTTCAGATGATTATTTGCGTAGGTCGGGGGCGAGACGGTAGCGGCGGCCGTCCCATATCCACAGGAGGTCGGCCACACGGTACGGCGCGATCCGGCGGCGCTCTTCGTCGGTGAGGTGGTCGTCGGCCGTCACTCGCCCCTTCAAGGTGGTCGTGGAGGGGCCGGTGGTGAATTCCATCGTGTAGAAGGGCACTGTCTCCTCAAGTTCCTTCAGCGTCACGGGCGCGTCCTTGGGAATGCGGTAGAAGGCCTTGGGGTCCGGGGTATGGAAGTGCTTTTCGAGTTTCAGCTCCTGCATCGCGGGGGTATAGAATTTCAGGGCGCTGTCGGCTCCGGTCCCTTCACCGTCGCTGACGGTGTAGATTGTCATCACCATGCCGGCGGGGTCCTTGCCCAGCGGCAGGATCTTGACCTGAAGTGAGCTGACGTCGGTGAGATGCACCTTCATGTAGCCCGGCGTCATATCTTCGATCCATGACAGGCCGCCGTAGATGTTGCGGGTCTTGCGGATGGAGTCGGCTTCCATATAGTCCACCATGTCCCGGCGCGCTCCCGGGAGGATGATGTCGAGGTCCTGGTCGGGGATACGCAGAAAAGCCCCGGCGGCAGTGATCGTGTCGACCGCCGTCACGGCTTTTTTCGAAGCTGCCGAGGCAGGTGCGGCGTCGGATGCCCACCCGGTCAGCAATGCCGAGAGGAGTATGAGGATTCTAATCTTGCATATCATTCTGCAAATTTACATAAAAATCGCGGGTCGACAAAGAATACGCACCGGCCATTGGCCGGTGCGCGGGCTGTCGGTGTGCGGGTTTATTTCTTTTTATTGATGAAGACGTCGTAATTGCCGTTGTAGTCGGGCTTGTTCTTTTTGGCGCCTTTCTTTGATTTCTTGTTTTCGGCCTTGGAGTCGGCTTTCTTGGCGGCCTTTCGTCCGGCTTTCTCGCGCCGGTCACGGGCTTCGCGGCGGTAGTCGCGGTCGGTGGCCACTTCCGCGCGCACGCGCTGGCCGAAGAAGTCGGCGTTCTTCAGGGCGTCGAGGATACGGCGGGCGTCATCCTTGCGCACGTCGAAGAGCGTATAGTCCGGCAGAAGGTCGATACGTCCGATCTCGGGTTTGGGACCGTTGACCGAACGGTTCACCAGTTCCATCAGGTTGCCGGGGAAGAAGCCCTGGGCCTTTCCGATGTTGACCATCAGGCGCTCCATGCCGTCGGGGGCTGTGCGGCGGTCCTTGTCCCCCTTTTCACCGCGTGCGCCTCTTTCGCCGCGCTCGCGCCGGCCGGCTTTCTCCGGTTCGTTGAGGTCGATGTCGGGCATATGCTGGTAATAGCTGAGGAGGCGGTTGAATTCGAGTGAGAGCACACGCTTGAGCAGGTCCTCTTCGGAGAGCCATTCGAGTTTCTTGCGCACTCCGGGGAGATATTTGTTGATTTCGTTCTCGTTGACCTGCACACGCTCCAGACGGTCGGCGAGGTTGTAGAGCTGTTTCTCGATGATATGCTCGGGAGTGGGCACCTTGCGGTATTCAAACTGCTTGCCGATTATTTTCTCTATTTCGCGGAGACGGCTGCGCTCGCGGGAGTGGATGATGGCCACTGAGACACCGGTCTTGTTGGCACGGCCGGTTCGGCCGGAGCGGTGGGTGTAGACGGCCACGTCGTCAGGGAGCCCGTAGTTGATCACGTGGGTGAGGTCGTCGACGTCAAGGCCACGTGCGGCGACGTCGGTGGCCACGAGGAGCTGCGTCACATGGTCGCGGAATTTCTTCATAGCCAGGTCGCGCTGCTGCTGGGAGAGGTCGCCGTGAAGGCAGTCGGCATTGTAGCCGTCGGCTATGAGCTTGTCGGCGATTTCCTGCGTCTCCTTACGGGTGCGGCAGAAGATGATGCCGTAGATGTCGGGATTGTTGTCGGCCACACGCTTCAGGGCGAGGTACTTGTCGTGGGCCTTCACCATATAGTAGATATGCTTTACGTTCTTCGAGCCTTCGTTCTTGTTGCCGGCCACGAACTCCACCGGGTTCTTCATGAACCTCTTGGAGATGTTGGCTATTTCCTTGGGCATCGTGGCGGAGAACATGAGCATCTTCCTTTCCTCAGGCACATGCGACAGGATTTCGTTGATGTCGTCGAGGAATCCCATGTTGAGCATTTCGTCGGCTTCGTCGAGAATCACGGTGTGGACATCGTCGAGCTTCACCTCACCGCGCTTGATGAGGTCAATCAGACGTCCCGGTGTGGCCACTATCACCTGCACACCCTTGCGCAGCGAGCGTATCTGGGAGTCGATCGAAGAGCCTCCGTAGACGGGTAGGATTCTGATCTTATCCTGATATTTGGAGAAGTCGGCCAGATCGCCGGCGATCTGGAGACAGAGTTCGCGGGTCGGCGCGATGACGAGGGCCTGCGGCGCACTGCTCTCGGGATTGATGCGCTGCAGCACCGGCAGACCGAACGCGGCCGTCTTGCCCGTACCTGTCTGGGCGAGGCCCACCACATCTCCGTCCTTGGTAAGCAGGTGAGGGATTACCATTTCCTGAATCGGCATCGGATGTTCGAACCCCATCTCCTTGATGGCTTTCAGGAGCTCGGGGGCTATTCCGAGCTGGTCGAACGACGTGAGGTCCTTGTCGGCTCCGTTGGTTGCGGATTCGGTATTTCCTTCGTCATCCAGATTGATTGCTCCGTCATTGATGGCGGCTTCCGCATCGGCTTCAGCCAAAGCGGCCTTTACTTCAACCAGCGCGTCGTGGACTTCATCGCGTCTTTCCTCAAAGCGGCGGATCTCCTCGTTGAGGCGTTGTGCTTCCTCCCAGAGGGAGTGTGCGTCAGCGCCAAGGATGTTCTCATCCTGCGCCAGAATATCGTTATTTTCTTCCATAGAGTGTATGTTTTTCATAAGAAATGATGGCGCGCGGCCTAATCCGACCGTCCGCCATAGGGGTTATATACTTCTTTATAACGTAAATTACTCCCAAATAGATTTAATCCTCCTGATTTCTACCACGGTTTCTCTTGGCGGCCTCCGCGCAGGGGAGTGCCTTCGGGCTCTTTTGCGGCTTTTTATGCAGGGGAGAGTGCCTTCGGGCTCTTATATGACGTCATCTTCGGGTGTGAGGGTATGTTTTCGCTTTGCGTCATTCGCCTGCGCAGTTTAGGTGGAGGGAGGGGAGCTGTCGTTTTATGGGATAATTGAAATTATAATGAAATTTTTTTGTGGGGGATAAAACTATTTTGGGAGGAGGGATGTTTTATTGATGAAAGTAGATAAATCGTTTCATGATGTTAGGTTAGTTTGAAAAAGTATTATTGAAAAGAATACTGAGACAATGGCCCGCCGGGAGGCGGGCCGTTGTCTTTTTATGGCTTGGAGGGAGCTGGATTTTGGCTTAGGGTGGATTCGGGCTTAGGGAGTGAATGTAAGGCTTGGGACTTACTTTGTGCGCCCAACACTCAAGAGACGGATGGGCATGGGATTGGGAGGCGCCTTTTTGAGGATTGGAATTATACTATGACGGAGGTGGGGAGGGAGCATATTCGGGCCGGAGTGTAGAGGGGGAGGAGGTCGGCGGCCGGGATAGGGGTGGGCTGGGGTAGGAGGCCGGCGAGGTGGGCGAGGCGGCCGAGGATGGATTCGGGGGTGGCGGCGCCGGTGTCGCGGAGGATGTCGAGGGAGAGGGAGGCGTCGCGCTTGGAGAGGCGTTGGCCGGCGTGGTTGCAGAGGAGGGGGACGTGGGCGAAGCGCGGTGCGCGGTGGCCGAGGAGACGGTAGAGGTAGGTCTGCTGGGCGGCGGAAAGGAGGAGGTCGTTGCCACGGACTATTTCGGTGATGCCCATGTCGGCATCGTCGACTACGACTGCAAGCTGGTAGGCCCACGCGCCGTCGGCACGCCGGAGGATGAAGTCACCGCATTCGCGGGCAAGGTTGTAGGTGTGGGGACCCATGAAGAGGTCGTCGAATGTGATGTCGGCATCCTCTACCATCAGACGGGTGGAGGGCTTGCGACCTGTGGAGAGCCGGTGAGGAGCGAGGCTGGTGGAGTCTTGGTGAGGAAGGAGGCAGGTGGAGTCGCGGTGAGGGGGGCGGCAGGTGCCGGGGTAGACTATGCGGCCATCGCTCTGGTGGGGGGCCTGGGTGGCCATTATGTCGGCGCGGGTGCAGTAGCAGGGATATGTGAGGCCGGTGGCCTCGAGGCTTCGGAGGGCTTCGGCGTACAGGTCGTGGCGACGGCTTTGATAGTAAGGGCCTTCGTCCCAGGTCAGGCCAAGCCATTCAAGGTCTGACATTATGCGGTCGGCGTGCTGCTGACGCGAGCGTCCGGGATCAAGGTCCTCTATGCGGAGCACCCAGTTTCCGCCCCGCGATTTAACCGAAAGCCATGATATGAGTGCCGAAAACAGATTTCCAAGATGCATGCGGCCCGAGGGGGAGGGAGCGAATCTTCCTTTAGGTGTCAGAGTGTAGTCGGATTGTGTCATTATGATTGGATTGGAGTTTCGGGTGTTGCGATGGTACATTAATTTGCCAAAATGAAAAAACGATGTAAAATTTATTTCGATTTTTTGTGCGTGTTTTGAAAAATAGTATTATTTTTGCAGGTGTAAGCCCGGATGGAAGAATCCGGTGCTTGGATCTCCAGACATACTAAGTCAACACCCATCCGGCGGAGAGGCTCGTCACCACACCGACCTCCCTGCATACAGGATCACCGAAGGCGGACTCCGGAGCTGAACCCGGAGTGAAAGACACCCGCGATCACCACACGTTTCAGGGGATGGACATCATCCGTCATCGTCCCACGAGCCGCATCATTGACCTTAAATCATAAAATAAAATACCCCGCCGGCATTGCCGGCGGGGCACACTCTTTTATGGGGTCACTGCAACAGGCGTGAGCTTATCAGCCCGAGCATGATGAAACCGATGCTGAAGGATATGCCCATAAGGATGCGGTAGACACGGGCGGAGCTATGGGCCTTGACGCGGTAGGCGCGGGCCGTCTCGGCCGGTATCCCGGGGTTGGTGCCCATGCGCCAGTAGGTACGTGTGCTCATCGCAAACCATACGGCCGCGATTCCGGTGGGAGCGAAGCAGAGCAGCGTCACGACCAGGGCCCCGAGCACCGACACTCCCTGCGGCGGCAGTGAGAAATCCTCTATCTGCTTAGGCTCGGGTATGAAACCGAACCGTACCGGTGAGTCAGTGACTCCCTCCTGCGGCATCTCCTTGATGCCCTCCATACCGGAGGGCGCCGTGCGGGCGCCCCCGGTCAGAGGATCAAGCCCCGCGAGCATACGGCGCATGGCGCGGCAGATGTCGGGGACATCCTCGGCCTTCTGCCAGTCGGCCATCCCCTTCGTCCACACCCACGTGGAGGGGGTGACGCCGGCCTCTACAAGCTGGCCGAGCGTCATGGGGCCCGTCTGGCGCCCGTCGATTCTCGCGTAGTATTTCATCTTTACGGTTTATTCAGGGGTTGGGTCTGGATCACAGGTTCTTGCCGTGGCAGTTCTTGTATTTCTTGCCGGAACCACAGGGGCAGAGGTCATTGCGTCCTACTCGCGGAGCTGACTTCGCGGGCTGGACCGGGGCGCTCTGCCGGCGTCCGGCGTTATGGGCGGCCTGGCGCTGAGCCTCCTCTCCCTCGTAGCTCTCCTGCGGGTAGGAGGTATGGGTGGTCGAGTAGTTGGCATAGGGATTATATGCCGGCTGCGGCATCTCGCGCTGAATCCGGGCATCCTGCTGCATGCGGCGCTGAGCCTCCTCGGCCTGACGCTGGGCCATCTCCTGTGCCTCGCGCATGGCCTTGGCCTCTTCGTAGTCGGGCACTGCGAGCTTGCCGCGCATCAGGGTGCTGACGGCCTTGGTGTTCATGTCGTCGAGCATGTTCTTCCAAAGCTCATAGGCCTCAAGCTTGTAGATCACGAGCGGATCCTTCTGCTCGTAGGATGCGTTCTGCACCGACTTGCGGAGCTCGTCCATCTCGCGGAGCTGTTCCTGCCAGGCCTTGTCGATCGAAGAGAGGAGCACTGTCTTCTCCCATGACTTGGAGATGGGCTTGCAACCCTGTTCGTAAGCCTCGGTGATGTCGGCGCGCACATTGAACATACGGCGTCCGTCGGTGACGGGCACTCCGACCGGTCCCGTGGCATGGCGCTCCTCCACGAATTCCTTGATGTAGGGCATGGCGCCGGCCTCGATTTTCTCTTTGGAGCGCTTCAGGTGGTCAAGGGCCGACTCGGCGAGTACGCTTGTGATTTCCTCACGGCTCATCTTTGAGTAGGCGTCCTCGTCGAAGTCCACATCGAGGGAGAGCACCTTGCGCACCTCGTCCTTGAATTGCGGGAAGCCTCCCTCATAAACGCCGTTGGCGAGTTCGCCGGCCACACCATAGACCATATTGGCGATGTCGCTGCCGATACGCTCACCCTTGAGCGCGTTCTGGCGCTTGCCGTAGACGCCCTTGCGCTGGGCGTTCATCACGTCATCGTATTCCACAAGGCGCTTACGGATGCCGAAGTTGTTTTCCTCTACGCGCTTCTGGGCGTTCTCGATGCTCTTGGTCACCATCTTCGACTCGATCATGTCTCCTTCCTCGAAGCCGAGGCGGTCGAGGGTCTTCACGACGCGCTCGTTGGCGAAGAGGCGCATCACGGTGTCCTCAAACGAAACGAAGAATACGGATGAGCCCGGGTCGCCCTGACGGCCGGCACGGCCACGGAGCTGACGGTCGACACGGCGTGACTCATGGCGCTCCGTGCCTATGATGGCCAGGCCTCCGGCTTCCTTCACTTCTGGAGTAAGCTTGATGTCGGTACCTCGGCCGGCCATGTTGGTGGCGATGGTGACAGTGCCTTTCTTACCTGCCTGGGCCACGATGTCGGCCTCCTTCTGGTGGAGCTTGGCGTTGAGCACCTGGTGGGGTATCTTGCGGAGCTGGAGCATCTTGGATAGGAGTTCGGAGATCTCCACCGATGTGGTGCCCACAAGCACGGGACGTCCGATCTTGACCATATCCTCCACTTCCTGTATGACGGCGGCGTACTTCTCCTTCTTAGTGCGGTAGACGCGGTCGTTCATGTCGTTGCGGAGCACGGGACGGTTGGTCGGTATCTCCACCACTTCGAGCTTGTAGATGTCATAGAACTCGCCGGCCTCCGTCATGGCGGTACCCGTCATGCCCGCCAGCTTGCGGTACATGCGGAAGTAGTTCTGGAGCGTGATGGTGGCGTAGGTCTGCGTGGCAGCCTCCACCTTCACGCCCTCCTTGGCCTCGATTGCCTGATGGAGACCGTCGGAATAGCGGCGTCCCTCCATGATTCGGCCCGTCTGCTCGTCGACGATCTTGATCTTATTGTCATCGATCACATACTCCACGTCCTTGTCGAAAAGCGTGTAGGCCTTGAGGAGCTGATTGACGGTGTGTACGCGCTCCGACTTGATGGAGTAGTCGGCGAGCAAGGCGTCCTTCTTGTCTTTTTTCTCTTCGGGCGTGAGGTCCTCGGTATCCACGGTCGAGAGCTGGCCGGCGATGTCGGGGAGCACGAAGAAGGCGGGATCCTTAGTGGCGTCGGTAAGTACGGCGATACCCTTGTCGGTAAGCTCGATGGAGTGGTTCTTTTCGTCGATTACGAAATAGAGGGGCTCCACGGCCACGGGCATCTCGCGGTTGTTGTCCTGCATGTACTTGGCCTCCGTCTTGAGGAGGATCTGCTTTATGCCGTCCTCGGAGAGGTAGCGTATGAGCTGGTTGTGCTTGGGCAGGCCCTTGTAGGCGCGGAAGAGGGAGAGTCCGCCCATCTCCAGGAGTTGGTCGGCGGTGAGGGGCTTCTTGGAGGGGTCGGCCTTGCGGGCCTCGTCGAATCTGGCGATTTTCTCGGGGTCGCCGCTCTGGGCGGCGGCTATCATCTCCTTAGCCTCGATGAGGTACTGCTGGGCCAGGCGGCGCTGAGCGGCCACCACTTTCTCCACATTGGGCTTGAACTCGTTGAACATCTGGTCGTCACCCTTTGGCACGGGGCCCGAGATGATGAGCGGCGTGCGGGCGTCGTCGATAAGCACGGAGTCCACCTCGTCGACGATGGCGTAGTAGTGGTCGTCGCGCTGCACGAGGTCGGACTCCATGGTGGCCATGTTGTCGCGCAGGTAGTCGAAGCCGAATTCGTTGTTGGTGCCGAATGTGATGTCGCTCTTGTAGGCGCGGCGGCGCTCCTCGGAGTTGGGCTCGGTCTTGTCGATGCAGTCTACGGTGAGGCCGTGGAACTGATAGAGCGGGCCCATCCATTCGGAGTCACGCTTGGCGAGGTAGTCGTTGACCGTCACCACGTGTACTCCTTCACCCGTGAGGGCGTTGAGGAATACGGGGAGGGTTGCCACGAGGGTCTTACCCTCGCCGGTGGCCATCTCGGCGATGTTGTTGGTGGTCTGGTCGCCGTTGAGTATGCCGTGGAGCACCATGCCGCCGATGAGCTGCACGTCGTAGTGCACCATGTCCCAGGTCATGAGGTTGCCGCCGGCCACCCATGAATTCTTATAGACGGCCTTGTCGCCGTCGATCGTGATGAAGTCCTTTCCGGCGGCCGCGAGCTCGCGGTCGGCCTCGGAGGCTGTCACCTCTATGGTCTCGTTGTTGGCGAAGCGGCGCGCCGTCTCCTTTACCACGGCGAATACTTCCGGCAGGGCGGCGTCGAGCTTGCGGGCGTACATCTTGAAGCAGTCGTCGCGTAGGTCATCGATTTTCTTCCAGAGGGGCTCGCGTTTGTCGTAGTCGAGTGTTTCGATTTCGGCGCGGATATCGTCGATCTGGTTCTTGTAGGTGGCGGCTTCGCCCCGGATGTCGTCGCGGATTACGTTGATACGGTGGCGCAGTTCGTCGTTGGATTCATTCTGCAGCTGCTCGGAGATAGGATTGATCTCGTTGTTGAGACGGGCCCAGAGAGGGCGCACGGCGCGCTCGCTCTGATTGCCGAATATTTTCTTGAGAAGGTTGTTGAGTCCCATTGGGGTTTATTGTTTTTTGCATCCCGTTCGGACGCCGGACGCATTTTCCGGCGCGAGGGGATAGTTTAATCGTGCAAAGTTAATGATTATTATGGGATTGGGCAAAAATCGTGCCAAAAATCCCGGTCAGAAAGTGAGGGGAGGGCGGGATGCGCCGTTGGGACTTCTGATATGCAGGGCCGATGTCACTGTCGGGGCCAGCAGTGTGGCGTCGATCGGCGAGGTGATTGTCTCCGGCCTGAGACCCGGAGCCATGATGATGAACGGTGTGCTGACCATGCCGGCGCGCACGGGAGTGCTGACGGGGGGATAGACCGATTCGTCGAGCACGTTCCATCCGGGGAGGAATGTCAGGAATACGTCGCCGGCTGTCTTGGGGTCGATGGAATTGCGCAGGCGTACGGCATCGGCGGAGGTGTCGGAGAGGATGTCGCCCAGGGTGCGCGCATCGGCGATTCCGCTCATCTTCACGAGGAAATCGCGCGCCTCCTCGCGCGCCTTCTCCGGAGTGAGGGAGTGGGAGTCGAGCTGGCGGCGGTCGAAGAATATCTGGTTGCCCTGGACGGAGGCCACGTAGTCGGCGTTGCCGTACTTGGCCGAGAGGTATGAATTGAGCAGCGACTCCACCCGCTTCAGGGAGACGTCGCCGGTGGGGATCCTGAACTTGGGGTCGTCCGGTATGGCGTCGTCATAGTATCCGGTGGAGGAGAGGAATATCAGTGTGTTGGAGAGGCCTACGCGGGAGTCGATGGCGTTGAGCAGGCGTCCTATCTGGGAGTCGAGACGGAGGTAGGTGTCCTCGAGCTCGATCCGGCAGTCGCCGTCGGCCACATACTTGTAAGGGGCGGCCGTGTAGCCTATGCTGAGCATGTCGATGCCGTCGCCGCGTGATCCGAGGGAGAGGTTCTGCAGGGCCTCTATCGCCAGGTCGGTGACTTCCGTATTGGCCGGAGCCGAGACCTTGAACCGGCGGTAGGCGTCGCGGTCGGACGATGGGAATGTATGGCGGAACGGATAGGCGCGTTTCTGCATCGGCACTCCGGGATAGCGGTCGAGCTTCATGGCCGGGCGCCAGGAAAGGGTGTCGAGGCGCGAGGAGAGGGGAGCGGTGCGGTTGCGCCGCGTCACGAAGTCGGGGAAGTCGCGGTAGTAGGCTGTCGACGACCATTTCCCGTCGATGTCGTTGATCCATAGGGCGCAGTTGCCTGCGTGGCCGGCCATGATTATGGCCTGCTGCGGATCGGTGGAGATGGCGTAGACGGATGTGAGGCCGTCGCCGTCGATGGCCACTTCATCGCTTATCGTGGAGAGTCGGAGCCCGGCCGGTGACAGTGATTCGCGTGTGAAGTTGCCGAGCGAGCCCTTGTCTTCGAGCACCGGCACCGACGAGGCTGATTCCGGCCGGTAGACCGTGGCCGCGGGCACACCGCTGGCCGCCGGATAATTGCCGGTGTAGATTAGGGCCGTGGCCGCCACCGGGTCGTTGAGCGAGGCCTGGAAGTCGACGTTCTTAAGGAATACTCCGCCGTCCATCAGGCGCCGGAAGCCGGCTTCACCGAATAGGTCGCGCAGGTAGGTCAGGTAGTCGGTGCGCAGCTGGTCGACCACTATCCCCACGACGAGCCGGGGGCGCGATGTTTCGGCTCCTACGGCTACGTTGAGGGTCATCAGGCCCATCAGCAGCGATGATATGAGGCGGCTATGATTGCGTTTTTCTGCCATTTGTGTTTTTTGATTGTGAGGAGTGGCGCCGGGTGGAGTCCATGCGGCGGGGGAGATTGCCCGGAAAACCCTTTGCGGGCGCCGGACTCCCGGACGATAGCGCGGGATAAAGCAGCGTATAGGCCGCCGAGAGGCACAGTGTGGCCCCCCAGAGCGGGAATACGGCCGGATTGGCCTGCTGGGTCTGCAGGGGCCATGCGGCCGTCAGGAGCACGAGCACCACGAGATTGACCACGCACATGGACATGGCCAGCGGACGGGTGCGCCGCCACCAGACGCCTGCGGCCACCACGAGCTGCAGGGGATTGAGCCAGAGGCAAAGGATATTTGGGGAGGTGGAATCATGGCTGGAGACGAACACCAGGAACCACACCACGCATCCCGCCAGGCCGAGCATCGTGAAGAACAGTGACATCCACCACCGCACGATGGTCTTGCGGCGCCATTCGTATACCGCCGTGCAGGCGCTTGCCGCAAACAGCAGTAGGGCGAACGCCATCGGCGTGAGCCACCAGGGAGTGGCCGGCGCCACCGGCGGGGCCGTGGCCGGGTCCGCATCCTCGGGCCCTATCCCCGGGTAAAGCACCTCTGTCGAGCTTACGAGCGGCGTGCCGTCTTTGAAGCGTGCTTCGGAGGCTTCCTCCATGAGGCGCAGCGGGGCGAACTGCTCCATGCGTGAGTCGACCGGGACGTCGATGCCGCTGCCGAGAGCGATGTCGATGCCGAACTGATACCACGGATAGTTCTGATGGTAATAACGCATGGCGGAGCGAAAAGTCGGGAACTCCACTGCGCGGGGATAGATTATATGGCGCGGGGCCACGGCTGAGTCGAGCATCGAGGCTACACGGGTCGAGCAGTTGTCGCGGACATAATTGTAGCGGTAGACCCTCCGGTCAGGCAGCGAGTTGAGCTGAAGCAGCCGGCGCAGGCGGTTCACTTCCGCCTGGGTGAGGTCAAGCCGCTGTTCCACCACCCTTGACCCGCGCTCCTCGTACTGGGGAAGAAACCATGAGAACGGGTAGCCCTGCACCATATAGTCGGTCTCCCCCTTCACGAAGCGGTAGAGGAAGTTGGGGGCGGTGAAGTCGAAGACGCCGTAATTCCACACCGAGTCCATGCGCAGTCCGTTGGCGTCGGTGCCGCAGATGCGGATCGCCTCGTGGCCCACAAGCTCATAGACCTCGGGCCCGGGATAGCATGTGATGAGGCTTGCGCGCAGACCTTCAGTAGAAGGGGTGGCCCCGGGGGGGAATGTACGAGTGATAGCCTGCGTCGGGATGACGCAGGCTATCAGGCACATTATCAGTAGGGCCAATGCCGTCTTCAGATCGCGGGGAATCAATATTCGCAGTTTTTAGGATAACGCGGGAAGGGGATTACGTCACGGATGTTCTGCATGCCGGTCACGAAGAGCACCAGACGCTCGAAGCCGAGGCCGAAGCCCGAGTGGGGCACCGAGCCGAAGCGGCGTGTGTCGAGGTACCAGTCCATCCCTTCAAGGCCCATCTCGTCGACGCGGGCCTGCAGCTTGGCGAGGTCTTCCTCACGCTGCGAGCCGCCGATGATCTCGCCGATCTTCGGGAAGAGCACATCCATGGCGCGCACAGTCTTGCCGTCGTCGTTGAGCTTCATGTAGAAGGCCTTGATTTCCTTGGGATAGTCGGTGAGGATGACAGGCTTCTTGAAGTGTTCCTCCACGAGGTAGCGCTCGTGCTCCGAGGCCAGGTCGATACCCCAGTGTACGGGGAACTCGAACTTCTTCCCGCTCTCTTCGAGGATACGTATGCCTTCGGTGTAGGGGAGGCGTACGAAGTCGTTCTCCACCACGAAGCGCAGACGCTCGGGAAGCTCCTTGTCGAAGTGCTCGGCGAGGAACTCGATGTCATCCTTGCAGTGCTCCAGGGCGTAGTTGATGCAGTACTTGATGAATTCCTCGGCGAGGTCCATGTTGTCCTGGATTTCGTAGAACGCCATCTCCGGCTCGATCATCCAGAATTCGGAGAGGTGGCGCGGAGTGTTGGAGTTTTCGGCGCGGAATGTGGGGCCGAAGGTGTAGATGCATCCCAGGGCGGTGGCTCCGAGCTCGCCTTCGAGCTGGCCGGAGACCGTCAACGACGCCATCTTGCCGAAGAAGTCCTTGGAGTAGTCGATTTTTCCCTCTTCGTTGACGGGGAGGTCGGTGAGCGGAAGGGTGGTCACCTGGAACTGCGCTCCCGCGCCCTCGCAGTCGGAGGCTGTGATTAGCGGGGTGTGGAAGTAGTAGAACCCCTTGTCGTTGAAGAATTTATGCACGGCATAGGCCAGGGCGTGGCGTATGCGGAGCACAGCCGAGAAGAAATTCGTGCGCGGACGCAGATGTGCCTTCTCACGGAGGAATTCGAGCGAGTGGCCTTTCTTCTGGAGAGGGTAGGTCTCGGGATCGGCCGTGCCGTAGACTTTAAGCGCCTCGGCCTGTATCTCTACATTCTGTCCCTTGCCCTGCGACTCCACCAAAGTGCCCTGCACGTTTATGGAGGAGCCTGTGGTGACGAGCTTCAGGTCTTCCTCAGAGAATTTGGCGAGGTCGAACACTATCTGGAGCGACTTTACCGAAGAGCCGTCGTTGAGGGCCACGAACTGCACGTACTTGTTGCCACGGCGGGAACGTACCCATCCCTTGACGTCGACTTCCTTGCCGATGTATTCGGCGGGGTCGTTTATGAGTTTTGCCACGAGTGTGCGGCGGATATCTTTCATATGATGAATGGTTGTGCGGTTTTATTGTTGCATCGGCTCCGCGGGAGCGTCTGTCGCTCGCCACGGAGCCGCAATGCGTTTAAGCGGGATTATTCGAAGGAGCCCATACGGAGGAAGTTTACTTCCTCCTGAGTGAGGTAGCGCCAGCGTCCGCGGGGGAGATTCTTCTTGGTGAGGCCGGCGAAGTAGACGCGGTCAAGCTTCGTGACGCGGTAGCCGAGGTGCTCGAATATGCGGCGCACGATGCGGTTGCGTCCGGAGTGGATTTCGATTCCGGCCTGGTTGCGGTCGGTCTCGGATACGTAGCTTATGGCGTCGGCGTGGATCTCTCCGTCCTCAAGCTCGATGCCGTCGGCGATGCGCTGCATGTCTTCCTCGGTGATGTCCTTGTCGGTCCAGACGTGGTAGATTTTCTTCTTTACGAATTTCGGGTGCGTCAGCTTCGAGGCGAGGTCACCGTCGTTGGTGAGCAGGAGCACGCCGGTGGTGTTGCGGTCCAGACGTCCCACGGGATAGATTCTCTCGCGGCAGGCGTTCTTCACCAGGTCAAGCACCGTGAGGCGGCCGTTGGGGTCGTCGGAGGTGGTGACGCAGTCTTTCGGCTTGTTGAGGAGCACGTAGCACTTGCGCTCCGGAGTCACGACCTTGCCGTCGTATTCCACCACGTCGTCGCGTGTGATCTTGACGCCGAGTTCGGTCACCACATTGCCGTTGACTTTCACAAGGCCGTTGGTGATGTGCTCGTCGGCTTCGCGGCGTGAGCAGATGCCGGCGTTGGCCATGAATTTGTTGAGGCGGATTTCTGCATTCGGATCCGTTTCCTCGATTATGTAGTCGATCTGCTTGGGGCGCGGAGTGAAGGTGCGTCCGGGCTGATTGTTGCGCTGCTGGAATCCGCCCTGGCGGTTGTTGCCGCGCTGCTGGAATCCACCCTGGCGGTTGTTGTTCTGGCGGTAGCCGCCCTGGTTGTTGTTGCGCTGCTGATATCCGCCCTGGTTGTTGCGGGGCTGGTATCCGCCCTGATTGTTGTTGTGCTGCTGGTAACCGCCCTGGTTGTTGCGGGACTGGTAACCGCCCTGGTTGTTGCGGGGCTGGTATCCGCCCTGATTGTTGTGGGACTGGTAACCGCCCTGGTTGTTGCGGGGCTGGTAAGCGCCCTGGTTGTTGCGGGGCTGGTATCCGGCCTGATTGTTGCGGGGCTGGTATCCGCCCTGATTGTTGCGGGGCTGGTATCCGGCCTGATTGTTGCGGGGCTGGTATCCGTTCTGGTTATAGTTGTTGCGGGGCTGATAGCCTCCCTGCTGATTGTAGCTGTTGCGTGGCTGGTAGCCGTTCTGGCGAGGCTGGTAGCCGCCTTCCTGCTGGCCCTCCTGGGAGTCGCGGTTATAGGTGCGTCCCTGATTGTAGCCTTCGCGGCGCTGATAGGGCTGATAGCTTCCCTCGCGGCGCTGGTAGGGCTGGTATGAGTTTTCATGGCGCTGATAGCCTCCCTGCTGGGAGTCGGCGCTGTCCTGGGCAGAGTCGGATGCGCTCTGGCTCAGGTTGCGGAATCGGTTTTCCTGGTCATTGGAGTCAATGTTAGACTGGATGGCTCCGATACGGGGCCTCTTAGGTTTTTTTTCTGAATCCATTTTTTGAATAGAGTTTTGACTGTCCCTGCATGTCTCACACGGCATCTCTGCCTGATGTCTCCCCGGAGCCCGTCGCGGGACTTCGCGTCCGACGGCATGGGGAGAAAATGCGGGAGTGTGGATATGAAGATATGTGATGAATAAAAAAGTTTGTGAATTGTCCTTTCGCGAATTGTTTTAATAAAGAGTTAAAACATTGAGGATTAGCGATTTGATATAGAATTGCGGGTATATCGGCCCGCAGTTTCCGTCAATTCACTGCAAAGATAGTCAAATTTTGAGTAAAAGCAAACACGTGGCTCTTAAAAATTATTGAATCTGAACGTTATGCCCGATCTTCCGGCGCTCCGGTCTTTTCCGCGAAGCCGGAAAGGGCGCCCTCCTGAGGAAGGACGCCCCTGTATGGCGCTCGCGTATCGTGCGGGGCTTAGATCTTGGAGTCGACTATGGCGAGGATCTCTTTCTCGCGGGTTTCTGCGAGGCGGTCGATTTCCTCGGCGCGTGCCAGGAGGGCTTCGGCTTTGGCGCGGTCCTTGAGTCCGGCGGCATTGATGCGCACGTTGAGGCGTGCGCCGCGCACTGCGGCACGTGCCGCAAGCGTGCCTACGCCGGCGTCGGTGACACTGTTGGGATTTCCGAATTCAGCCATAGCGCTGACCACGTCAAACACCTCGAAAGCCGCTTCCATAGTGCGCAGGGGCACTTCTGTGGCGTAAAGAGTGGCTGCTTCGAGGGCCTCGGCGCGTGCTGCTTTTTCGGCATCGGTCTTCTTGGGCATGGCGAACACGTCCATGATGCGGTTGAAGGCGGCCGTGTCCTCGTCCACGAGGTGGAGGAGGCGTTCCATGAGTTCCTGTCCCTTTTCGGCGATGTCGGAGAATTCCTCCCAGCGGTCGTCGTAGGCGGCCTTGTGGGCGGTGAGGTTGGCCACCATTGTGCCGAGGGCTGCTCCGAGGGCTCCCATGTAGGCGGAAATCGAGCCGCCGCCGGGGGCGGGCGATTCGGAGGCTGTCTCTTCGGCCAGGCCGCGTGCCGTGAGGTCGATGAGGCGCTTGGCGTTCTGGTCCTCCACGAGGTATTCGATCACTTTCTCGCGCGGGTCGAAGGGCTTGAGCTCGTCGAGCCCCATCGACTTGACTGCGATACGGATGATTTCCTCGTCGGGGATGCCGGCCGAGCGGTGCTGTTTGCGCAGGAAGTACTTGCCTGCGTCGATGAGGGTGCGCTTGGGCACGAGTCCCACGATTTCAGTGCCGGTGACACGCACGCCGCGTGCGTCGGCCTTGCGGCAGACCTCATCGAATGCCACGTGCAGTGGAGTGGTGGCTATGTCGGTTATGTTCATCGACACCTGCGCGATGCCGTATTCGTCGATATACCAGCCGATGGCCTTTGTGCCCTTGAGCGTGCCGGGAATCATTATGGGCTTGCCGTTTTCATCCTTGAGGGGCTTGCCGGTGACCTTACCCCCCTCACGGGCGGGGCGTCCTTTCTCGCGCACGTCGAACGCGATGGCGTTGGCGCGGCGGGTGGAAGTGGTGTTGAGGTTGTAGTTGACGGCGATGAGGAAGTCGCGGGCGCCGATTGTAGTGGCGCCGGTGCGTGCTGCTGCCTCGTCGTAGGGGTGGTTGCCGAAATCGGGGCCTTTTTCCTCATTGCCCATCTTCTGGGGTAGGGCTTCATATTCCCCGGCGCGGCACACGGCGAGGTTCTTGCGCTCGGGGCGAAGTGCGGCCGACTCGTAGCAATAGGTGGGGATGTTGAGTTCGTCGGCCACACGGCGGGCGAGCTGGCGGGCCAGTTCGGCGCATTCCTCAAGCGTCACTCCGCTCACTGGGATGAGGGGGCAGACGTCGGTGGCGCCCATGCGGGGATGCGCGCCGTGGTGCGTGCGCATGTCGATGAGCTCTGCGGCGCGGCGTATGCCGCGGAAAGCCGCCTCCACCACATCCTCGGGGGAGCCTACGAAAGTGACTACCGTACGGTTTGTGGCCTCTCCGGGATCCACGTCGAGCAGGCGTATTCCTTTTACGGAAGTTATGGCGTCGGTGATGGCTTTGATTTTCTGGGGGTCGCGTCCTTCAGAGAAATTGGGGACGCACTCGATGATTCTGGTTTTCATGTAGTGAAAGAAGGTTAGTACTTTCTGCAAAATTAATCAAAAAATCGCATAGCCGGAAATAGCGGCCTAAAAATCACCGGTGATCCGGGCCCCCGGCCGTGCGATGCCGTTGTGCGGCCGACGTTCCCGCTGGTGTCTCGGGCTTCTGGGCCCTTGCGTTCGGCGAAGCCTGTTGTGCCGAGGCGGATGTAGCCGCGCTGTCGTGCCTCGTCGCGGAGCCTCTTTTCATCCCTGTGTATGAAAAGGGATATGGGTACGAGCCCCTTCTCCATATTACCCATANATAAAAGCACCGCAGGCCTCAGGGACCTGCGGTGCTGGATTAAGAGCGGAGTGACCGAGATTCGAACTCGGGATACGCTTTTGGCGTATACACGCTTTCCAGGCGTGCCTCTTCAGCCACTCGAGCACCACTCCATTGTGTATTGCGAGTGCGAAGTTAATACTTTTTATTGGATTATCAAGGGGATTAGGGGATTTTTTTGTGATTTTTTCTTAATTTTGCAATTGAATAGCACTTCGGGCGGCTGTCTGAAGCCGGTTTTAGGGGAGGACAGAGGCTCGGAGGGTAATTCAGTCAGGGAGAGAGGTGTCTTAACGCGCAGACCTCGGACGCTGATTCAGTCAGGGACAGGGGTGCCTGATCGTGGGGGCTCCGGAAGCTGATGGATGCTTTAGGGCCCGGCTGATGGTGCCTTAACGAGCGGCGCGGCCCCCGATAGCCGATGGCTGACATTAACATTATTCTTATGATTACTATGGACGGTAAAGCAAAAGGCCTCCTGACCACTATGGGCGGTAAAGCAAAGGGCCTGCGGACGGCAGGCGGAGTCCTGCTTCTGAGTGCGCTTCTGGGCGCTTGCGGAGGCAGCAGGGGAGAGACGGACGATTTTCCTGCGGATTTCGCCAAGCGTTCGGATGTGGAGAAGGTGGCGTTCGTCATGGAGAAGGTCGGTCCTGATTCGGTGGCCCGCTTCATCTGCGACGCGGCCTCGGGACGCCTCGACGGAGTGCGCATCGACAGCCTCAACCAGGCTACCCTCTATGCTTACGACCACTATAAGGAGCAGGACCTGCAGACTTTCCACGTCACTTACGAGGATTATTCCGCCGCGTTGCCCCTCGACTATAAGATGCGCCTATATAAGAAAGGAGGGGAGTGCGACCCCGACGCCATGGGCTATCAGCTCGGACTTGAGTACATTTCCTCGATATCCGACGGCTCAAAGACCCCCGCGCAGGTGGACGACGAGCTCCAGGCCTTCCGCCGCGCCTGCGACGAATCGCCCGAAGATTCCCTGACATACAAAAGATTCATGACCGGACTCAAAGTGGCCCTCGAAGCCGAGGGCGAGGCCCGGGTACCTCACGAAATATATAAGAAATACACTCAGCAATGAAAAGAATTTCTGAATACGCCTCCGACGTGGAGGCCCGCATACGCGACCTCAAGCTCGGGGAAAAATCCCCGGCATCGTTATACACTCCCGTGGAGTATGCCATGGAAGCCGGCGGCAAGCGCATCCGTCCNGTGATACTGCTCATGACCGTCGACGCATTCGGCGGGGACGTGGCCGCCGCCATGGAACCCGCTGTCGGGCTGGAGATGTTCCACAACTTCACCCTCATGCACGATGACGTGATGGACAACTCCGCCACTCGCCGCAACCGTCCGACGGTGGTCAGCAAGTTCGGCCGTGACGCGGCCATCCTTTCCGGCGACGCCCTGCTCGGACTGGCCCAGGAGAAGATGCTCGGAGTGGCCGACCCGGCCGTGGCCATGCGCGTGCAGGAGGTGTTCACCCGCATGAGCCTCGATGTCTATGCCGGGCAGGCGCTCGACATGGAGTTCGAGACCCGCGATGAGGTGAGCGTGAAGGAATATGTGGAGATGATACGCCTCAAGACAGGCTCCCTCCTCGGAGCCTGCGCCGAGATCGGCGGCATCCTCGCCGGAGCCGGTGAAAAGGCCTGCGCCAACCTCCGCGCCTATGGCGAGAACCTCGGCATAGCCTTCCAGATCGAAGACGACTGGCTCGACACCTTCGGCGACGCCGCTACCTTCGGCAAGCCCATCGGCGGCGACATCAACCAGGCGAAAAAGACATTCCTCTACATCTCCGGCATGAGTGCCGGCACGGAGGAGTCGAAGGCGCTTAAAGTGGCCATGACCCTTCCCGCAGGCGACATGCGCGTCAAGACGGTGACCCGCATCTACGAGAAAATGAAGCTCGACGAAAGCTGCCGCAAGGCAGCCGCGCAGTACAGCGCCAAGGCCATGCACGCCGCCAAGGCCACAGGGCTTCCCGAAGACCGCCTCGACTCCTTCAAATACCTTCTCGACCGCCTCACGGGGCGCAAAAAGTAAGGCCGGCCACGGTGCCCGGCCCCAGTAACGACCGGACCCTCATGATAGACACGCATACACACCTATATTACGATGAAGACTATCCCGACGGCGGGGGAGAGGCGGCAGTGGACCGCGCCCTGGCCGCCGGGGTCAGCCATATNATACTCCCCAACGTCGGCGTCGGGAGCGTGGAGCCTCTGCTGAAGCTCCATCACGCCCGGCCTGACGTCACCTCCGTGGCTCCCGGGCTGCATCCCGAGGAAGTCGATGCCGACTGGCGCCCGAAGATGACCGATATCTTCGCCGCCTTCGAAGGGGAGGTCCCGGTGGCCGTAGGGGAGGTCGGAGTCGACCTCTACCACGACCCTACGTGGAAAACCACGCAGATGGACGCCTTCGGCGAGCAGCTCGACTTGGCGCGGGGGATGAATCTCCCCGTCATAATCCACTGCCGGGAGGCCCTTGATGAAGTGCTCCACGTCATCGGTCTGATGGGGGCGGAGGCGCTCCCGCCGCTCGTATTCCACAGCTTCACGGCCGGCCCCGAAGAGGCACGGCGCATACTGGAACTTCCGCGCACGGCGCTCGGCATAAACGGAGTCGTCACCTTCAAGAACGCTCCGCTCCTGCGCGACGCCGTCAGGGAAGCCGGTATCGGAAGGATAGTCCTTGAGACCGACTCGCCGTACCTGGCGCCCGTGCCCCGGCGCGGACGCACCAACGAGAGCAGCTACCTGCCTCACGTACTACATAAAGTGGCCGAGCTCTGCGGACTCACCCCCGAAGAGGCCGAACACATCACCGACCGCAACGCCCTCTCCATATTCAGCAGATGCACATCCCTCCGGAATTCCTGACACTGCCCTTCACCCAACCCGTGGTGATCATCACTCTGGTGCTGGTCATAATCCTTTGTGCGCCCCTGCTCTTCACCCGGCTAAAGATACCGAACATCGTGGGCCTCATCCTGGCCGGCGTCCTCGTGGGCCCCTACGGCTTCAATCTCCTGGCCCGCGACGCGAGCTTCGAGATATTCGGCCAGGTGGGCATACTCTACCTGATGTTTCTGGCGGCCGTGGAAATCGACATGTACCACCTCCGCCTCAACTACCGCCCCGGAGTGTTCTTCGGCCTCGTCACCTTCATCCTGCCGATGGCCGTAGGCATCCCGGTGACCCACTACCTTCTCGACACCGGATGGACCTCCTCGGTGCTCATATCGTCNATGTACGCCTCTCACACCCTGATCTCCTATCCGGTGGTGAGCCGCTTCGGACTGAGCAACAACCGGGGGGCCGTAATCGCCGTCTGCGGCACGATAGTGGCCGTGCTCCTCGCCCTTCTGGCCCTGGCCGAAGTCGTGGCCGTGAGGGTATCGGGGGCGTTCGACGTCAAGGGGCTCCTCACGCTCCTCGGGATGATGGTGGTCTACGCCCTGGGGATAGGGTATGTATTCCCGATAGTGACCCGCTGGTTCTTCCGTAAGGTCAGCGACACGGTGATGCAGTTCATCTTCATCCTCACCCTGGTGCTGATAGCCTCCACCCTGGCCAAGCTCATCGGCCTTGAGGCCATCCTCGGCGCCTTCTATGCCGGCCTCATACTCAACCGTTTCATACCGTCGCGCTCGGCCCTGTTGAAACGCATCACGTTCGTGGGCAACGCCATCTTCATCCCCTACTTCCTGATCGGGGTGGGGATGCTGATCAACGTCCACGTCATATTCCGCGGGTGGGGAGTGGCGCAGGCCGCCGGCGTGATGACCGTCACCGCCCTGACCACCAAATGGGTGGCCGCATGGATAAGCCAGCGCACGAGCCACCTCAGCGGCGCCCAGCGCCTGCTGATGTTCGGCCTCTCCTCCGGCAAGGCCGCCGCCACGATCGCCGCCACCATGATCGGCTATCAGTACGGCCTGCTGACGGAGGACATGATGAACGGCGCCGTGGTGATGATACTCGTATGCTGCATCGTGGCGAGCGTCACGACGGAACGTGGCGCCAAGAACCTGCGCATCGCCATCTCAGCAGCCGAGATGGAAGGGGAGGCTCCGCGCAGCACCGGCTTCGCCCGGCAGATAGTGGCTGTAAGCAATCCGCTTACNTCCGAGGGGATAATGCGCTTCGCCCTGTTCATGCGCAATCCCCGCAACACGGAGACCGTCACCGCACTGTATATCCGCAACACCGACGACCCGGCGATGACCGACATGGGGCGCCATGCCCTGCGACTGGCCCACAGCGCGGCCGAGGCCATGGACATCGAATGCCGCGACGTGGAGCGCTTCGACCTCAACATCATGACGGGAGTGCTGAGCGTCATGCGCGAGCGCCACGCCACGGAAGTCGTCATCGGCCTCCACCGNCGCTCGAACCTGGTCGACTCCTTCTTCGGCTCCATGATCGGGCAGCTTATGAAATCCACCAACCGGATGATCATCATGTCGCGCTGCTTCATCCCGATCGACACCATCCGCCGGATCTACGTCTACGTGCCGCGCAACGCCGAATACGAGACCGGATTCCCGCAATGGATAGCCCGTATCGGCCATCTCGCCTCGCAGCTCGGATGCCAGGTGGAGTTCATCGGCTATCCCACCACCTGCGAATACATCGAGAAATACATCCGCGAAGGGGGCTATCCCTTCCGGCGCACATACGCCGCCATGGAGGGATGGGACGATTTCATCATCCTGTCGTCGCATGTCGGCGAGGAGGACCTCCTCCTCGTGATCGGCGCGCGCAAGGGCTCCGTCAGCTACTCGGGCGACTACGAGAACATGCCCTCCTACCTCGGGCGCCACTTCTCGCGCCACAACATCTCGCTCATAATCCCCGAGCAGTTCGAACGCCTCAGCGCGCCCGTCGGCGCCGATCCGGAAGACGTAATGAAATGATTGAAACCAAACCACACATATGAGATTCCATCACATACTGACAGCCTCGGCCGCGGCGCTCCTNGCCCTGCTCACCCTGCAGGGATGCGGAGGCGCCCACCGAACGGCCACCGACACCGCCTCCGCCGACACCTCCGCCATACAGNCCGCCGACACCATCCCCGCCGAGGCCGGACCGCTCACCCTCACTTCCGACGGAATGGCCGGCATCACCGTAGGGATGCCGATAGCCGACCTCCCTCCCGAAATCGACGGCGTCTATGACGAGATAAGAAGCGAGGACTGGGACACCACAATCATGCGCGTCTTCATGCTTCAGGGCACTCCGCGCTTCTCGGTCTATGAGTTCGGGTCGGGTAAGGTCGACGTGATCAGCATAGAGGGGCCGGGAGTCGAGGGGTCGGTCCCGGGAGCGGAGCCGGGCGAGGGGGTATGTCTCGGCCAGCCGTTCGCGCGCGTACTCTCGCTCCNCGGAGTAAAGGCCGAGTACGAAAGCCTCGACGAGGACGGCATGTGGGTATGGCAGGCGGGGGGGCTTTGGTTCCAGCCCGACCAGACCCATCTCTCCGAAGAAGTGAGCCGCAGGCTCTACGATCCCCAGGCCGGTCCCCCCTCGGCCGAAGACTTCACTGACGATGTGGTGGTCGGCTACATAGGCACCGGCCTCCCCTGGTAAGCCATTTATACGACATCAGATGATAGACGATATACTCCAGCAACTCAACTCCCTCGAAGTAAATGAGGTGAACTCAGTGGCTCGGATGCTCCTGAGCATGGCGCTCGGCGTCGTGATCGGAGCCGAGCGCAAACGCAAGGGGCAGATAGCGGGCATACGCACCTTCGCCCTCATCACCATGGGCGCGTGCCTGGCCATGCTGCTCTCCATCTACGTACCTCAGATGTACATGGGCCTCAAGAACGGCGACCCGGCCCGAATCGCGGCGCAGGTCATCACCGGCATCGGTTTCCTCGGCGGCGGAGCCATGATCCGTGCGAAGGGCTCGGTAAAGGGGCTCACCACCGCCGCCGGCATCTGGATCTCGGCCATCATCGGCATGGGGGTCGGCGTGGGGATGTACCTCATCTCCATCGGCACTACGCTGCTGATCCTGGTGGTGCTCGTGATGTTCGACTGGTACGAGCACTGGCAGAGCATCGGCAATGAATCCAAAGCCATCAACATAACCCTCGACGCCATCGTCACCGACATCGAGCCGTACCGCCGCGTGTTCCGCGACAACCGCGTCCACCTCTCCACATATTACGTGGAATACGACTACGCCTCCGACCGCACCATCCTCAACTTCATGGTGCTCGGCCATGCCCACGCCGACCTGCTCCCTCTTCTCGCAGCCCTGCGCATGGTGGCCCCGACAGTATCAATCACCCTTACATCCCAGGCCGACATATGAAAACATCCTCCCTACGCGCTTCCGCCCTCCTGACCCTCCCGCTCGCGGCGGGCATGGAGGCCATCGCCCAGAACACCATCACCGATGTGGCCGCCAACATCTCCACCGAAATCTCCGGCTCACCGGAAAAGGAATCCACGCCCGAAGAACATTCCTTCGGCCTCATCGCCGACCTGGCCTGGATCCTCATCCTCGGCGCCGTGGTCACGCTGCTCTTCAAGAAGCTCAAGCAGCCCGTGGTGCTCGGCTACATCCTCGCAGGCTTCCTCGCCAGTCCGAAGTTCGTGTATCTCCCTTCGATCTCCAATCTTGAAAACATCGACTTCTGGGCCGAGCTCGGCATAGTGGTGCTGATGTTCTGCCTCGGCATCGAGTTCAGCTTCAAGAAACTGCTTAATTCGGGGAGCTCGGCCATAGTGACGGCGCTGATCATCATCACCGGCATGACGATGGCCGGATTCGGAGTCGGATGCCTGCTCCATCTCAACACCATCAACTGCATCTTCCTCGGGGGCATGATCTCGATGTCGTCGACCACCATAATCCTCAAGTCCCTCACCGACCTCGGACTCCGGCAGCACAGATTCGCCACGCTGGTGCTCTCGGTGCTCATCATCGAGGACCTCTTCGCCGTGCTGATGCTCGTGCTCCTGTCCTCGCTGGCCATGGGNGAGGTCCACGGCATGGAGCTGCTGCTCAGCATTGCCAAGCTGGTGTTCTTCATCATCATATGGTTTCTTGTGGGGGTCTACCTCATCCCGTCGGCGCTCAACCGCCTCAAAAGCTATCTCAACGACGAGACCCTCCTTGTCGTGGCGATGGGCCTGTGCTTCGGCATGGCTGTGTTCAGCGTAATGTGCGGCTTCTCGCTTGAGCTTGGAGCCTTCGTGATGGGCTCCATCCTCGCGGGCACCATGGCCGCCGAGAGGATCGAGCATGTGGTGGTGCCGGTAAAGGACCTCTTCGGCTCCGTCTTCTTCATCTCGGTCGGCATGATGGTCGACCCTGCCATCCTCATCACCTACTGGGGCGAGATCCTAATACTTGCGGCGGTGGTGATAGTGGGAATGATCATCTTCGGCACGATCGGCATGCTCGTCACCGGACAGTCGCTGAAAGTGGCCATGGAGAGCGGCTTCACCCTCACGCAGATAGGCGAGTTCTCGTTCATCATCGCCTCGCTCGGCATGAGCCTCGGCGTGCTTCAGCCGAGCCTCTATCCGATAATCGTGGCCGTGTCGGTGATCACCATCTTCACCACCCCCTACTTCATCAAGATGGCCCGTCCGGCCTATGAACTCGTGCTTCCGCGTGTGCCCAAGGGGCTGCACTTCCTTATCGAACGCTATTCGAAGCAGACCTCCGACTCCAGCGAGACCCGCCGCCTGTGGAAGGAAATCATCAGCCGCTACCTCTGGAGGGTGGTGCTCTATTCCGTAGTGCTCACGGCCATCATCCTCGTGTCGCGCCTGTTCCTGTTCCCGACTCTGGAGGGAATCTTCCACCGCTGGGGCCACCTCCTGGCGTTCCTGCTCACGCTCACGGCCATGTCGCCGTTCCTCGTGGCCCTCTCCTTCAGCAGCACCAAGCCCGACGAGCGGATGAAGCTCCATCAGACGGCGTCGTTCTATGACGTGCCGCTCGTGGCCATGCGCATCGTGCGCTATCTCATCGCGTTCTTCTTCACGGTGTATTTCGTCACCGTCTCCTACAATCCGCGAATCGGCTGGATATTCGGCGTGATAGTGTTCGTGGCCATCATCGGCCTGGCCTCCACACGCCTCATGGGGCGCTACAAAAAGATGGAGGACCGCTTCATGGACAACCTCAACATACGCGAGAACACCCGCTCCGGCCGCAACAACAACCTCGTCGACGACCTCCACCAGGCCTATATCCAGGTGGGCCCGAACAGCATCTTCGTGGGCGACCGCCTCAAGGATTCCGGCCTGCGCTCCGATTACGGAGTAAGCATCTCCAGCATCCAGCGCGGACAGATGATGATACCCCTGCCCGGAGGAGAGACGCGCATATTCCCCGGCGACATCCTCGGCGTCATCGGCAACGACGAGCAGATCAAGGCCCTCAACGACGACATCGAGCGCGACGAGCAGAACTTCGCCAACCGCGTCTGCCCCCAGCAGCGTGTGGAGCTCACCAGCCTGCGCCTGACCGNCCGCTCCCCGATAATCGGCCGACCGCTGGCCGAGACCAACATCCGCGACGAATACGGCAGCATGCTCCTTAAGGTGGTGCGCGACGACGACTATATCAAGCCCATGCCCTCGACCGTGCTCCGGCCGGGCGACGTGATATGGGTGGTGGGCGACCCCGACCGCCTCGAAAAGATGAAATAAAATCATCCGCCTGCATGGATAATAGAGACGCCGGCTCCATAGGGGGCCGGCGTCTTCGGTTCATTTCGGTCCGAGGCGGTAGGGGAGGAGTGCTATTTCCCGTCGTCGTCAGAGTCGGGGTCATCCTCGGGAAGCGCCTCGACGGGTGCGGTGCCCGGCGGCAGACCGGCCGAGTGGGCCTGGATGCGCTGCACCACGTACATGTCGTAGTAACTGAGCAGGAGCGTGGTGAGCGGGAGGGCTATGATAAGGCCGAGAAAGCCGAGGAGGCTCCCCCAGATGGAGAGCGAAAGGAGGATGATGGCGGGATTGAGCCCCATCGCCTTGCCCATTATCTTTGGCGTGAGCACAAGATCCTGAATGCACTGCACCACCACATACACCGCCATGGCCTCCCAGAAAATCAGCCAGAAATCGACGCCCGACGATACATAGGCCACAAGACACAGCACCACCGTCACCGGCAGCGATATCAGCTGCAGGTAGGGCACGAGATTCAGCACGCCGATGAACAGTCCGAGCACCACGGCCATAGGCAGCCCNATGATGAGGAACCCTATGGCGAAGAGCACGCCTACGGACATGGCGATGAAAAACTGCCCGCGGAAATAGCGGTTCATGGCATTCTTCACGTCGTCGAAGATATGGAACACCCTGTCGCGGTGGCGGTATGGCACCAGCTGGCGGAACGACAGCATCANCCGCTCATAGTCCATCATGATGAAAATCAGGTAGAGCAGCACTATGAGCCAGCTCACTATGCTGAATATGAAGGCCACCGACGAACTGACGAAACTCCATGACGAAGTAATCGTGGACTTAAGCAGCTTCACCCATTCCTCGCGGGTCATCCACTTCGAAATCTCGTCGAAATTGACGTTGTCGCGGATGAACTGATGGATCTGGTCGGAGACGTAGGGTATCTTTATCTGCGTCGTGGCGTATTTCGAGATCGTGTCGGCCATCTCCGAGCATTCCGACACAAGGTANGGAATGAAGATGAGGCACCCCACGGTGACCAGCGCCGTCACTTCAAGCAGCGTCAGCACCACAGCCAGAAACCTCCCCTTGAGATGAAGCAGGCGGATGTTGAACTGCACCACCGGCTCCAGTATATAGGCCAGCAGGCATGCCACCACAAACGGCAGCAGCACGGCCTTAAGCACCTCCAGCAGGTAAAGGATTCCGATGACGGATATGAAGGAGAAAATGATGCGTACCACGCGGTCGAACGTGTACGGACGCCTTGAATACGTTTGCCGGTCTCTCATAGTCGTTTGGATCCTGAAGGAACGCGGGCGCCCCCCTTTCAGGGATGCGGCGGCCCCTCCGAAATTCTCTTTTTACACTTTTTAAATCTCTTCCCTGACGAGGGAATCTTAATCTGATGACAAATTTAATCTATTATTGCTAAATTTGCAGTATGAATTTCAAAAAAACCACCCGTATATCAGGCTGCCGCCGTCTGGTATCGGTCCTGACGCTCGTGATATGCGGCATTTACTCCGCTTTAGGCGTGACGCCCCAGGAGGCGGTGAAGACATTCTCCCAGACTCCCCGTCTGCCGTCGGGCAGCATGGCGGTGCTTGTCACCGAACTCCCCACCGGCAGGGTGCTGGCCTCCTACAACGCCGACTCTCCGCTCGTGCCGGCGAGCATAATGAAATGCATCTCCCTCGCATCGCTCAGCAATGAGGCCGATGTCGAGGCTCCGATCGAAACCCCGGTCTACATCACCGGTGAAATCGACACCGAGGGCACGCTCCACGGCAACATCGTCGTGGAATCCAAAGGTGACCCCTCGCTCAACTCCACCGTATGGCCCACCTCGGCCGACCTGCTCGAAGAGATAGCCAAGGCCCTCAAAGAGCATGGAGTGAAGAAAATCGATGGGAGCGTGATAGTGGAGGAGGACTTCCTCGCCGGAGCGCCGATACCTTCGAGCTGGGCCTCGGGCGACCTCCCTCACGCCTACGGCACCGGCAGCCATTCCTTCAACTACTCCAACAACGCCACCGGCCGCAGCTCGGTCAAGAACCCCGCCGCGGCATTCATCTCCCATCTCAAGCGCCGCCTCGCCGACAAGGGCGTCACGGTGGGCGACACTCCGTCGGCGGCATCCGGGCGCACGCTGCTGCTCGCCCACCAGTCGCCCGAGCTCCGCGAGATAATGCGCTCCTGCATGATGCGCAGCGACAACCTCTACGCCGAAACATCGCTCCGCCTCTTCGGAAAGGCCATGGGGGGCGACGGAAGCACCGCCGACGCAGCCGAGCGCGAACGCCGGTACTGGACAGGAAAGAAAGCCGAGATGGAGGGGGTCAACATCGTGGACGGCAGCGGCCTCTCGCGCTCCAACCGCGTGACGGCCCGCTTCATGGAGAGTGTGCTCCGCAACAAGGCCGACGACGTGGAGTACGCCAGCTTCTTCCCCCTTGCAGGCCAGGAGGGCACACTCCGCAAATTCCTCGCCGGCACCCCGCTTGACTCCTACATAGCCATGAAGACAGGCAGCATGAACGGCATACAGTGCTACGCCGGCTACAAGCTCGACGACGATTTCGCCCCCACCCACATCGTGGTGGTCATGGTCAACGACTTCCGCTGTGACCGCGCCTACCTGCGGGCGCAGATCGAGAAAATGCTCCTCGACGTCTTCGACCCCGCCAACATGTCCGACTCCAATTTCAAGCGCCAGCTCCGCTGATGACCCATAATCCAAAACCCTTACCCATGACCCCCGTATCCTCCCGCCCGGCCCGCGAGCGTATCCTTGAGCTTACCTACGAACTCGAAGGGCTGCTCGACGAAAGCCTCGGCCGCGATGAAGTCCCGGCCCTGATGCTGCGCCTCATCGCCGATAAAATCTCAGCCATCCATTCCCTCGCCTTCCCCTCCGCCGTTGCGGAACCGGCTCCCGCCGAAACGCCTTCCCCCGCCGCGACTCCGTCTGCCGCCGACACTCCGGCCCAGGCTCCCGCGCCGAAGGAAACGCCCGGAAACACCCCCGAAGAGACCCCCGAAAACGCTTCCGACCCCTCTGACGGACCTGTATTGCCCCCTACGGAAGACTACTCCATCGAGGACGACGAAGATGAGGACTTCGAAGACCTTGATGAAGAGATTGAAGAGGCACTTGAAGAAATCCTGAAAAATGCTCCCGAAAACGATGCTGACAATCAGGACGTTGCCCGGCCGGATGAAGAAATGCCCGAGGACGTTGAAGAAACGCCGGCTCCTGAAGAGGAGCCCCGGCGCCCCCGGCAGGAGAATCCAAGGCCACGCTCCGCCTCCAGGGCACCTATATTCAGCCTTAACGACCGCTTCCTTTACTCCAGGGAACTCTTCGGAGGCTCGGTCCAGAAGTTCGAGCGCGCCCTGACGCAGGTGGCCTCTATGGAATCCTATGAGGAAGCCGAAGAATATTTCTACACGGAGCATGGCTTCGACCCGGAGAATCCCGTGGTGGCCGACTTCCTACTCATCATCAGCTCCTACTTCTGACCCCCTCACCTCAATCCGCCGACAGCTATGGGAAAGCTATATATCGTGCCCACTCCGGTGGGAAATCTCGACGACATGACGTTCCGGGCAGTGAAAGTGCTCAAGGAGGCCGACCGCATCCTGGCCGAGGACACACGCACCAGCTCCGTGCTGCTCCGCCACTACGGCATCGACACCCCTATGAGCAGCCATCACAAATACAATGAGCATGAGACAGTGGCCCGGGTGATCGACATGCTCAGGNGAGGGGAGACCATCGCCCTTATCTCCGACGCCGGCACCCCAGGCATCTCCGACCCCGGCTTCATGCTCAGCCGCGAATGCCGCCGCGAGGGAATCGANGTGGAGTGCCTGCCCGGAGCCACGGCCTTCGTGCCGGCCCTCGTGGACAGCGGCCTCCCCTGCGACCGCTTCCACTTCGAAGGATTCCTGCCTCCGAAAAAGGGGAGGGCCACACGTCTGGCCGTATTGAGCGTCCTGGAGGAGACGGTGGTCATCTACGAATCGCCCAAACGCCTGGCACGCACCCTGCGCCAGCTGGCCGAGTCATTCGGGCCGGAACGCGACGCCGCAGTGGCCCGTGAAATCTCGAAACTCCACGAAACCATCCACAAGGACACCCTCGGCAACCTCGCCCGTCATTTCGAAATGAACCAAGCGAAGGGGGAGATTGTTATTGTAGTAGCCGGAAAGAAACGCGAGAAAANCTCTGACCGAAATCCCGGATCCNCCTTANGGAGAGGCTTCACGGATGAAGCAGAGTGTCCCCCAGACGTGCCCCGACGGTGAAAATCCTCACTTTAATTAAAACAAACTAAGACTTTACCGAAATGAAGAAGACCGTATTGATGCTTGGACTCGGGGCTGTGGTTATGCTCGGCGCCTGCTCCGGCAATGAAAANAAACTCGCCGAGGACTCCGCCATGATCGCGGGCCTCAAGATGCAATATAACGAAGCCAGCACCTTCAACGACTCCCTGCTCCTCCTGATGGGCGACATCTACACCGGACTCGACTCCATCAACGCGCAGGAAGGACTGCTCTACAACACCGGCGGCGGCGAAGGCGTGGACCGCCGTGAGGAAGTGCGCCGCAACCTCCAGAGCATCCGCGAGCGCCTGGCCGCCAACAAGGCCCTCCTTGAAGAGCTTCAGGCCAAGGCCAATGCCGCAGGGCAGACCAACTCCGTGCTCAACAAGACCATCGAGCAGCTCAAGACACGCATCTCCCAGCAGGATGCGAAAATCACCGAACTGACGGCACAGCTCGAAAAGGCCCAGACCCAGATCACCGAGCTCAACGAGCAGGTGGCCGAAGGGGAGAAGAAGCTTGAAACCGCAGAAGCCGCCACAGCCGCCGCCCAGGCCGAGACAGTGGCTGCCGAGAACGAGGCCAACAAGGTCTACTACGCCATCGGCACCAACAAGGAGCTGAAGAAGAACGGCCTGCTGGAGAAGAAATTCCTCGGCAAGACCAAAGTGCTCGAAGGCGACTTCAACCAGAGCTACTTCACTACTATCGACAAGCGCAACACCACCAGCATCCCCACCGGCAGCAAGAAGGCCAAGATCATGACCAACATGCCCGAGGACAGCTACGAATGGGTGGGCGGAAAGGATGAGCCCAAGACACTCAAGATCACCAATCCGACCAAGTTCTGGAGCCTCGCCAACCACCTGATCATCCAGATCGACTGAAGCCGCTCCCCATAGCGCCACTGTAAAGGAATACACATAACCGTCCCCTCCGGAGTCCACCCTCCGGAGGGGACGGTTCATTTATGTCCGTCCGCGCCGCTTCCGAAGCGGCCACGGGCGGATTCCTCGCGTACACCCCGGGATTTCCGCGTCAGACACTCTCTGTAAGGGAAAATCACGGGAAACACACCGTGGAACGGAGTTTTATTTTGCAGCGTCAGCAACTTTTATTAATTTTGGAAAACCATATTTAAACTACGTTAACGAAATGACCCTACACCAGACTGCCGGCCGCATTCACCGTGGCCTGCCGGCAATCTTCCTCCTGCTGGCCCTTGCCGGAGGGATGCTGACCGGATGCAAGCCGACGGAAAAAAACTACCGCAGCGCCTACGACGCCGCCCGCGCCAAGCGTGAGCGTGAGGACTCCCTGCGTCAGNCCCGNGTGGCCGACCTCGGACTCGACTCCAAGGGGGGCNCCGGGATGGAGGAAGTCGACGGCGCACGGCGCACCACTATCCGTGGCCGCGAGGTATGGCTCCGGAGCGAGACATTCGTGCGCGCCGACAGCGTGAAGGCCTACAGCGTATCGGCCGCCACATTCAAGATGCCCTCCAACGCAACCGCCATGGCGGCCGACCTCCGTGCCGACGGTTTCCCCGCGGCCCGTGCCGCCCAGGGGAAGGACGCATGGTTCGTGCTCATAGGCGAAAGCGACGCGCTCGACCNGGCCCTCGACATCTACGGCACATGGATGGACACCCGGCGCGACGCTCCGACAGTGGGTCAGCCAGGCCTGTTGCTCCTCAAGGGGGGCTCCCCNAAATAAGACGCCGCGCTTCCGCACTTCCGACCGGCCACAGGACGGGGGACCGCCCCGGGGGAGGGCGGAGAAAGAAAAAAAACAAAAAATAATGTGGAGAAGTCTTGCCATTTCTAAAAAAATATTAAATTTGCGATATGAAGTCGCTCCCCGTGGCGGGGAAAGACCTTTCGCTAACCAATCGGACTGACCTAAACGACAGCCTAATCTACCTGAAAACAACAATAACAGCCATAAAACACTTAAAGTATGAGAAAATTGTTTTTACTCATGGTGAGCGTGATGATGTGTGCCATAGGGCTTCATGCCCAGACGCGCACGATTCACGGCACCGTGCTCGACGCTTCGGACAATGAGCCGTTGATCGGTGCGACAATCATGCCGGTCGGCAGCAAGAACGGAACGTCAGCCGACATCGACGGTAAGTTCACGCTTACCCTCCCCACATCGGTCAAGAAAGTGACTGTGTCCTATGTCGGCTACACCTCCAAGACTGTCGACGTAAAGTCGGACATGACAATCTATCTTGATTCTTCCACTACATCGCTCGACAACCTCGTGGTCGTGGCCTACGGTGTCCAGACTAAGGAATCACTTACGGGTTCTGTGGCCGTAGTCGGTGCGAAGGAGATCGAGGAGCGCCCCGTGACCGACGTCACCGCCGCCCTTGAGGGCAACGCCCCCGGCGTGCAGGTCAACAACTCCATCGGTATGCCCGGTGCGGCTCCTACGATCCGTATCCGCGGCTTCAACTCCATCAACGGTTCCAATGACCCGCTCTACGTGGTGGACGGCGTGCCTTATTCCGGCACTACAGCCGACCTCAACCCCGCCGACATCGAGTCGATCTCCGTGCTCAAGGACGCCGCTTCGGCCGCCCTTTACGGTAACAAGGGTGCCAACGGTGTGATCCTCATCACCACCAAGAAGGCCAAGAAGGCCGGCAAGATCGACGTCAACCTTCAGGTGCGTCAGGGTATGTACACCAAGGGTATCGGCAACTACGAGCGCATGAAGGCCAACGAATGGATGCAGTGGGCCTACAACGGATATGTCAACGGCGAGGTATCGCGTCAGAACCGCGCCATCAACGAAATCCGCCTCTCCGCCAACCAGAGCTTCATCTCCGACTACGCCAAGGTCAACATCTACGGCGTGCCCGACAACGAGCTCTACACCAACGACGGCCTCTTTGTCGGCGGCAATCCCCTGCCCGGCTACACTGACCTCGACTGGTGGGACATCGTAAGCGTAAAGGCCGGCTACCGTCAGGAATACAACGTCAACGCGGCTGCCGCCACTGAGAAGTTCAACGTCTTCGCATCNGTGGGCTACCTTAAGGAGCACGGCTATACCAAGGCCACCGACTTCGAGCGCTTCAACGCCCGCGTCAACGCCAACTACAACCCGACATCCTACCTCCGCTTCGGCCTTAACCTCGCCGCCACACAGCAGGAGCAGGGATATTCCGCCAACGCCGGCGACTCATCGNCCNCCAACCTCTTCTCCACAATGGGCATGGCCCCGATCTGGCCCTACTACCAGCATGACGCCGAAGGCGCGATCATGTACGACAGCGCAGGCCGCCCGATCTGGAACACCGCAGGCTACACCGGAGGCACCAACGTCGGCTACACCATCGAAGCCGACAAGGCCCACGGCTCCGCTACGGTGATCGACGGCTCGATNTACGGTACGGCCGTCATCCCCTACGGCTTCGAACTGACAGTGCGCGGCACCATGCACCGCGACAAGACCAGCTCCTACGAATACACCAACAACGTGATGGGCTCCGGCGTGGCATACAACGGTATGTACATGTTCGGCACAGCCCACTACAACTCCCATACATTCCTCCAGGAACTCACATGGAGCCATGACTACGGTCTGCACCATGTCGACGCCCTCCTCCACCACGAGAACACCACCGACAAGGAAGAGAGCAACGGCGCCGGCGCCTACAACCAGCTCTTCGGCGATGTCTACAACAGCTCGAACTTCATCGACCTGATGTACTTCACAGGCGGTATNNCCGAAATCCACGACGAGTCATACCTCGGCCGCGCACGCTACAACTACAACCAGAAATACTTCGGTGAGGTGTCGCTCCGCCGCGACGGTACGTCACGCTTCGCNAAGGGTAACCGCTGGGGTACGTTCTGGAGCGTCGGCGGCAGCTGGGTCATCTCCAAGGAGAACTGGATGCAGAACCTCCTCTGGCTCGACTACCTCAAGCTCCGCGCCGCCTACGGCTCCGTGGGTAACTCCATGTCGGCANNNGCCTACTCCTACTGGTCGCTCTACGCCCAGACCCTCCAGTACTCCGGCATGCCCGGCCTCGTTCCCGCCCAGCTCCCCTCCGACAACGTGAAGTGGGAGGCCACCAAGACCTTCGACATCGCCCTTGAAGGCTCGATCTTCCAGGAGCGACTCGGCTTCAGCATCGGCTACTTCAACAAGCGCAACACCGACCTCCTCATGTACGTGACCCTCCCCGGCTCGGCAGGTACGAACAGCAACACCGGTTCCAACCCCAGCGTGCTCCAGAACATCGGCGACATGCAGAACATCGGCTGGGAGCTCGCGTTCAACGGCGACGTGATCCGCACTCCGGAATTCGTATGGAGCCTGAGCGTCGACGCCACATTCATGAAGAACAAGATCCTCAAGCTCCCCGGCGGACGCAACATCCTCTCCGGTTCCTACATCCGTGCCGAGGGCGCCTCGATCTATGAGTTCTACCTCAATCCCTGGGCAGGTGTCGACCAGCTCACCGGTCAGTCCCTCTACCTGATGGATCCCTCGTCCTACGACTTCTANAGCTACAACGCAGCCGGCGAGTACGTCTACGACGAGACCCTCTTCAACAAGTACATCGAGGATGCCCGCGAGGCCGACGCCCTCGTCGANATCGACGGCAAGTACTACACCACACGTCCCAACTACGCCGGACGCACGATGTGCGGCACCGCGCTCCCGACAGTCTACGGCTCATTCGGCACCCAGCTGAGCTGGAAGGGCATCAACCTCTCCGCCCTCTTCACCTACAGCCTCGGCGGCCACCTGTATGACTCCGTCTACCAGGGCTANATGTCGCCCCNCGACCAGCCCGNCGCCATCCACNTCGACGTGGCCAACTCCTGGACAGAGGCTCCCGCCGGAATGACCGCCGACAGCCCCAACCGCATCGACCCGAACGGCATCCCGCAGTACAACAACTACCTCACGCAGTACAACGACAACANCTCNTCACGCTGGCTGACGAAGTCCGACTACCTGGTGTTCAAGAACCTCAACGTCTCCTATGACCTTCCGCAGAAGTGGGTTCGCCCGCTGCAGCTGCAGAACNTCAACATCGGCGTGTCGATCGACAACCTCTTCACCGTCACAGCCCGCAAGGGCCTCAACCCGCAGTACAACTACTCCGGCGGCCAGGCCAACTACTTCGTGACTCCGCGCGTCTACAGCTTCCAGCTTTCAGCNCGCTTCTAATCAACCAACCTAATTTCAGGAAACACAATGAAAAAACATCTCATAAAAGGTCTTGCGGCCCTCATGACCGCCGGCGTGCTGACCGGATGCTCGTCAGACTATCTTGACGTGGCCCCCGTCACCACAGCCTCAGCCGCTCTCGTGGAGACCACCGAGGAGGGCGCCGAGCTCGCCTACTACGGCATCTGCCGCTCAATGTACTCGCAGTACTCGAGTTTCTACAACTACATGTTCTTCAATGGCGAGCCCTACGTCTCCATGTTCTACGGAGAGCTGCAGGGCGAGGACTACTTCAGCTACTTCATGCTGAGCTCCATCGCCACCAACGGCACAGGCGAGAACAACCGCCTCCAGTCCGGCTGGGTGCCCACCATGGCATGGAACTACTGCTACAACCTCATCAACCAGGCCAACGCCATCCTCGTCAACATCGACAACATCCCCGGCGACGAGCAGAACCTGATGGGCATCAAGGCCAAGTGCCTCACGCTCCGCGCCCACGCCTACGTGCGTCTGCTCCAGATCTACGCTCCGCGCTGGGAAGACTCCAACGAGGGCGAGAAGATGGTGGCCCCGCTCCGCGTGGTGCCCGGCACAGGCGACATACCCCTCTCGTCGATGAACGACATCCTCGCACGCATCTACGACGACATCTCCGAGGCCGAGAAGCTCTATACCGACTATGAAGTGGACCGCTACTTCAACTGGGAGCCCAACATCGACGTGGCACGCGGCATCCTCGTGCGCGCCGCCCTCATCAAGCATGACTGGCCCACGGCCCAGGCCAAGGCCAAGGCTGCCCGCGCCGACTATCCCATCATGACGGCTGAGGAGTACAAGGGCGGTTTCGCCAACGCCAACAAGGAATGGATGTGGAACAACGCGGCCGAGTCCGACGGCATCTATTACGCCGCCCACGGTTCGGTATATGCATGCAACGGCCCGTACCCCGGCGTATGGAACCTCGGAGCAGGCGCGATCAACTACCAGACCTATAAGAAGATTCCCGCAGGCGACGTGCGCGCCGACCTCTTCTTCACTCCCGACAAGCTGAACTCCAACCTCGTGCGCCCGGCCCACTTCTGGAACAAGAACTACATCACTCCGGGTACGATGGACCTCCGCACCGCCAACCAGCTCATGATCGGCCAGGTCAACCTCTTCTGCGAGGAGCATTACCCGACCGATACCTCAGTGCAGTGGAATCCTCCCTACACCAACTTCCAGACCGGCACCAACGACGGCGTGTACTGCGGCTTCGGAGCGCAGTTCAAGTTCTGGGGCATGGAGGACTTCGGCACGAACTCCTTCCCGTTCATGCGCGGCGCCGAGATGCTTCTCGCCGAGGCTGAGGCCGCCTACTACAACGGCGACGAGACAACGGCCATCAACAACCTGCTTGAGCTCAACGCACAGCGCAATCCCAACTATACCTGCAACAAGACAGGCGAGTTCCTGCTCAACGAAATCCGCATCCAGCGCCGCATAGAGCTCTGGGGAGAGGGCCACAACTGGTTTGACTTCAAGCGCTGGAACCTCCCCATCAACCGCACTGCATGGAAGGAAGGCGACGTCAACTCCAACAACGTGCCCGAAGCATACTCCAAGAGCCTTCCCGCTTCGGATCCCAGCTGGCGTTACATCGTGCCCAACTCCGAGACACAGTACAACATGGCCATCGACCGTTCGCTCCTCGACTGATCTGAAACACAACCCCGCCATACTTTTCCGGCGCGCCATCCCCGTGGCGCGCCGGTCTTTTATTCCGGATGTGGAGGGGGAGGGCTCCGCGGAGAAAGGGTAAAACAGTGCAATACACAAAGGGATTTTAAAAAAANTATGGGAAAATTTGTTTTTATCAGAATTTATTCCCAATTTTGCTGATAGAGAAATCGGGAGGGGGTATCCCGCCCTGCGGCGGCCTCTTCCACNCGCCAGACCTGACAGCAGACCAAACAACAACAATACATATTTAACTTAATTATTCGGACATGAAGAAAATCTTTACCCTTATGGCAGCTGCCTGCCTGGGAGTAAGCTCTCTTTCGGCCATCACCTACAGTGGCGGTCGTTCGATGGAGGGACTGACCGTTGATCCGCAGAGCTACGCGGATCTTCAGAAGCTTTCTGACGAGATTTCCGCAAATCTCGAGAACAACGAACTCGTCAACGATCTCTACACCCGTGACTCAGTCGACCCTGTGACTGGCAAGACATGGCGCATGCAGGTCGTGACGACAGGCGTGAAGCTCTGCGACGCCCTGAAGTTCAACGACGCCAACGGCAACCCCGAGGAGGTCACTTTCGCTGAATGGCCCATGTACATGGCCATGTGCTATCTCTATGCATATCCCCAAGGGGAGGACATGCCTGACACTCAGGTACGCTTCTACCTGCAGTGGCCCTCCGTCTACCTCTATTCCCAGATCTACACCTACGACGGCCCGGCCGACGCTGAGGGCGATATCCCCGAGGACGCACGTGACTACAGCATCGTCACCGCAACCGAGCTGATGAACAACTCCAACTACTGCCGCACTTTCAAGGAGGTATGCCCCTTCTACTTCAACGGCAAGTTCGACAGCTCGACCGGCTGGCAGTACTGGTACATACTTCCCAACCTGGGTCTTCAGGCCACATGTACGGTCAATGGCGTGGAGGGTTACACCAACGTGAAGTACAGCACTGACGGAACAGGCTACTCCACTATCCAGTTCATGGACTATGACCCCGACACAACCGACCTCAACGCCGACATCATCCTTCAGTTCTCCGCCGGCGTCAACAACATCACCACATCCGGCCAGTGGGGCACGACAGGTCCCGTATCGACTACACGTGTGACCTACAACGGCACTGCGCGTGTCGAAGGTTTCGAGCCCCAGAAGTTCGTGTGCGAGCCCTTCGCTTCGATGCACCTCTTCAACGCCGGCAAGTACAGCTCGCTCGATCCCGGCATGGACGGTATCTTCACAGGCGGTGACTGGGGTCCCTACACAGCCCTCTACTTCCTCGCCTTCGACAAGCACCTTAATATGGTGTACAGAAACGGCGCCACAGCCTTCTCACCCGAAGCAGTGGGCGTGACTTTCTCTGACGGCACAAACAATCCCGACTACGCCAACATGATNCGCGGCTATTTCTTCGCCGATCCCAAGTATGCCGACGACCTCACTCTCGATCCCGCCGAAATGGCGATGGACTTCAATCCCGGCGAGGAGAAGCAGGAAGTGCTTCCCAACGGAAAACTCGGTGACTGGTACATCGACATNAANCCCGAGGACAACACATGGATAAGCGGTGGCTATACTTATGGCTGGTCGCAGGAATTCGGTACTGTTCCCTTCGTGAAGAACTCTTCACAGATGCCCGCCGGCGGTGTGTTCCAGTGGGGTACTGAGAAGGGTCTCCTNGTGGACTTCTACACAATGTACGACGTGACAGTGCACATGTCTTCCGTAGAGGACATCATCTACCACTATGATCCCAACGACATCGAGAAGACCCGCACATTCAAGGCCATCGGCACAGCTCCTGAGGTAGGTGTCGAGGAAGTGGCTGCAGAAGCTTCTCAGGTAATGGCCGCCAACGGCGTCATCACCGTGGTTCCCGCCGTTGACGCTCCCGTGGCTGTATTCGCTCTCGACGGTTCTTGCGTGATGAACGCGCAGGGTGTTGCCGGTGAGGCTGTCAACGTAGAGGCCGCCAAGGGCGTATACGTTGTAGTGGTAGGCAAGAAGGCCTCCAAGGTAGTGCTCTGATCCGCACNGATTTCTTTTCCCGTAAGGGAATGACAGGATAAATAATCCGCCGCGTCGTTATGGCGCGGCGGATTTTTATGTGCATATGCCTGACGTACNCGAACCGATATGCCCCGATGCGCGTTATGATGACGGATACACATACAGGACTATGTACTGAACTAAAACCGAAAAGACTATGAAAATCACCCGTTTCTCCACGGCTCTCGGCGCATTGGCCGTGGCCCTTCTGCCTACTCTTAAGCCCGCACAGGCCGAGGCTTGCTCACGTGTGCTTTATGAAGGAGAAGACTCCCTATACGTCGTGGCCCGCTCGCTCGACTGGAAGACACCCATCCCCACCAACCTTTACGTCTATCCCCGAGGCATCCACAAGGCGGGGAGCGACAGGCCCGGCGCCGTGGAATGGACATCGAAATACGGTGCCGTATATGCTGTGAGCTATGACGGCGGCGTGACGGAGGGGATGAACGAGAAGGGACTTGTGGTCAACGGACTCTTCTGCAAGGGGACCGTCTACGACAACGAGGAGACCGCCAAGCGTCCGCCACTCTCGATGGCCATGTTCGTGGCATGGCTTCTTGACAACAACGCCACGGTGGAGGAAGTGGTGGGAGTGCTCCACGAGCACGACTTCTCACTCTCGGGCGCCACATTCGACGAAGGCACCGTCTCCGCGCTGCACTGGGGAGTGACCGACGCCACCGGCAAGAGCATCCTCTTCGAGTTTGACCACGGCGTGATCAACATATATGACATGGGCGACTACCGCGCCATGACCAACGACCCCAACTGGCCCGCGATGACAGCCATCATCGACTACTGGGACAAGAAGGGGGGGCGCAACACGCTCCCCGGCACGGTGTCGTCGCCCGACCGCGCGGTGCGCGCCAACTATTTCGCCCATCAGGTGAAGAAGACGGGCGAGACCGACCTCGGTGTGTCGATAGCCCGGAGCATCCTGGTCAACAGCTGCGTGCCCTACACATATGAGATCCAGGGTGAGCCCAACGTGAGCTCGACGCAGTGGCGCAGTTATGCCGATACCCGCGACAGGCGCTATTACTTCGACATCGTCACCAATCCGGGCTACTACTACATCGACATGACGACCCTCGACCTCCGCAAGGGAGCCTCGGTGCTGCGCCTCGATACCCGGAAGGAGACCCAGATGGTGGGCAACGCCAACAAGTACCTCCGTCACCACCCCGGATTCACTCCCATGTACTGATGCCGTAAAATATAAACATGGTATTCTCCTCCGGCCCTGCGCGGCCGGGGGAGAGAATATGGACTGACCCCCGTCATGGAGCCGATGGATCGGCCCGGTGACGGGGGTCGGTCATATGCTGTGCTCCATACCGGAGGTTAGGGAGGCCGACGGGGAGGGGGCGGAGTCACCGGCGCAGGCGGGAATTGAATTCCTTCCGCTCAGGGTCGCGCAGCCAGCCCCATTTATTGAAATAGCGGGCCATGTTGACAAGGTGGATGCGCAGCATCCGCAGGCTGGTGCGCGATGCGCGGGCATGGTCGTGGATTATACGGGAGAGGGGGAGACGGAGCGTGCGCCACCGGCGGTGCAGACGCCGTGTGAGGTCGATGTCTTCGGGATACATGAAGAACCTTTCGTCGAACAGCCCTTCCTGCCTCAGCGCCTCACAGCGGAGCAGCATGAAGCATCCCAAAAGATACGGTGCGTCGACCGGGCGGCTCAGGTCGAGGTCCTTGAGCTGGTACCGGTCGTCGGCGCGGCGGCATAGCCGTGGCAGGAAGCGGCGCGTGAAGAGCTGCAGCGGATTGGGCAGCATCCGGGCGGTGTACTGCGGCGAGCCGTCGGGATAGACGGTCTCGGGGGATGTGAGCGCGGTGTCGGGATGGGTGTCCATGTACTCCCGCAGGGGTGTCACGGCGTCCCCTTCCCACCGGATGTCGGCGTTGGCCACGAGATGATAGTCGGCGCCTGCCTCAAGCGCACGGCGCATCGCGATGTTGTGGCCCGCTCCGAAGCCCCGGTTCGCGCAGCAGAGCACCTCGATGCGTTCCTGCCCGATGACGGATGCCAGACTCCGGAGCGAAGCGAACAGTGATCCGTCCGGCCCGTTGAACACAATCCAGACCCTGTCGGCTCCGGAGCGCACGATGCACCGGAGGGCCTCCTCGACCTGGGCGAGAGGGGAGTCGTAGATCACTATCGAAGCAGTCAACATATGCAGTAAAACGGGAGGGCCGAAAACGATATTATACAGAGTTATTTGCCGACCCGCAAAATTTTAGTAATTTTGTGTATCGCTTTTCCATAAAGGGAAGGCATATCCCGAAATGACAATCGACCTTAACGAAATAACGGCGCGCCTCATCGGGGGCGGACGGATCAGCCGCGAGGAGGCTGACGCGCTTGCCGCGTGGCCCGACCTCGACGCGCTCTGTGAGGCGGCCGACCGTGTGACCCGTGCGCTGCAGCCCCGGGAAATCGACTCATGCTCCATAGTCAACGCCCGGAGCGGACTGTGCGGGGAGGACTGCAAATGGTGTGCCCAGAGCACGCATTACTCCACGGGCTGCGACGTGTATCCCGGCATTGACTACGGACGGGTGCTTGAAGCCGCCCGGCATAACGAGCGCGAGGGGATACGCCGGTTCTCGCTCGTCACGAGCGGGCGTGCCGCCAGAGGGAAAGAGCTGGAAGGGTATTGCGGACAGTTCCGCCGCCTTTCCGAGGACACCGGCCTCTACCTCTGCGCCTCGATGGGCCTGCTCGGCCTTGAGGAAATGAAGATGCTCAAGGAGGCGGGTGTGAAGCGCTACCATTGCAATATGGAGACATCCGACGCCTGCTTCCGGAGCCTGTGCTCCACCCATACCCCCGAAGACAAACGCGCCACCATCGCGGCGGCGCGCCAGGCCGGCCTCGAGATATGCTCCGGCGGCATCATCGGCATGGGGGAGGGCATGAAGGAGCGCATAGACTTCGCGTTCGAACTTGCCGAGATCGATCCCGACTCGGTGCCCATCAACATACTCTGCCCGATTCCGGGCACTCCGCTGGAGGGCACCCCCCTCATCAGCGAGGAAGATATAATCCGCACGGCGGCCGTATTCAGGTTCGTGCTCCCGAGGCAGAGCATCCGCTTCGCCGGGGGGCGCATGCGCCTCTCGGAGGCTTCGATGGCCCGGATGCTGCGCGGCGGCGTCAATGGAGTGCTGATGGGGGATATGCTCACTACGGTTAGCCATCAGATAGCCGATGACAGGAGGCTTTTCGCGGCCACAGGCTGGGATTTTTAGCCTTGCTTCGTGCGGCCCACGGTCAGGGCGCCTACGGGCAAGACGCGGCTCCCGGGGGATGGACACGGAGGAAGCGGATGGGGGAGGGAAGGATGATCAAGAGCTGCTGAAAGGCGGTTGAAAAGATGAATCATATGGATATATCTATCGTAATACCACTCTTCAACGAAGAGGAATCTCTGCCGGAACTGACGGCCTGGATCGAGCGGGTAATGCAAGACAACGGCTTCAGCTACGAAATCATTTTTGTCAATGACGGGTCAACTGACGGGTCGCAGACGGTGGTCCGCAGGCTCGCCGCCGGCAACGAGCGGATACACTCCATAGCGTTCGCCCGCAACTACGGTAAATCGCCGGCCCTCAACGAGGGATTCAAGAGGGCCGCCGGCGATGTGGTGATCACCATGGACGCCGACCTTCAGGACTCTCCCGATGAAATCCCCGAACTCTACCGCATGATCACCGAGGATGGATATGACCTGGTGTCGGGGTGGAAGAAGAAACGCTACGACCCGCTTTCGAAGACCATCCCCACCAAACTCTTCAACGCCACTGCGAGAAAGGTCTCCGGCATCAAGAACCTCCACGACTTCAACTGCGGCCTAAAGGCATACCGCAGGGATGTGGTGAAGCATATCGAGGTCTACGGCGACATGCACCGCTATATTCCCTACCTGGCCAAAAACGCGGGCTACACAAAGATAGGGGAGAAGGAGGTGCATCATCAGGCACGCAAGTACGGCCATACGAAATTCGGGCTCGACCGGTTCGTCAACGGCTATCTTGACCTGGCCACCCTATGGTTTCAGTCGCGTTTCGGCGTCAAGCCGATGCATCTCTTCGGCCTGCTGGGGTCGCTGATGTTCCTGATCGGATTGCTGGCGGTGGTGGCTGTGCTGGTGCTCAAGATCGTGAGCATGTTCCATCCCACCTACTTCTTCTACGTCACCAACTCCGTCTACTTCTACCTCGCGCTGGCCTGCATGGTGATGGGGCTGCAGTTTTTCCTCACCGGATTTGTCGGAGAGCTGATCACCCGCAATTCCCCCGAACGCGACCATTACCTTAAAGCCGAGGAATTCTGACTCCGGGCATGATCCGCACAGTCAAAGACCGATAATCCCAAGCGCCACAGCTTAGAATCATGACTCGGATCCGCGCACTCAGCCGGGCCGCCATGATTCAAGGCCGAAACCCATAGCGAAGCATTTTGAAGCGACTTATACTGACATATCTACTGATTCTCACAGCCATCCTTGCAGTCAAGGCTCAGGCTCACGCCGATTCAGTCCCTCCGGCCCCGGTCCATTCTCTTCCTGAGGTCCGGATCGATTCAGTCCCTCCGGCCCCGGTCTATTCTCTTCCTGAGGCTCCGTTAGATTCGATGCCGGGGCTTATCCGGCGTGCGTCTGCGGAATCCGGTGAGCCCGCCCGTCCGGTGCCTAAGCTCACCCCGACCGACTATGACCGCGAAAAAGCCCCGACACCGGGGATGCACTATTACGACAAGCACGGCAATCCTCTGGAGACCCCGGTGCGCTTCCTTGTGGAACTCGACACTGTCACCAAGGTCAAGTCAGGCCCGGTCTATCCGGTATTCAGCGGAGCCTCCGTAGGCTTCAACTTCTTCGACGGCGTAATGTACGCCTTCGGACAGCGCCGGGCGTCGTTCGACGTATGGGCGCAGTGTTCCCTATGGAACTGGCTCCTGCCTACGGTAGAGATAGGGCTCGGCACCTCCGACGCGCGCCCCGACGACGGCCGCTTCAACTTCCGCGTGAAGGCCCAGCCATACGTCAACGTAGGCTTCAACTATAATTTCCTCTACAAAAGCAAACCCGACTACAGCTTCTACATAGGACTGCGTGCCGGATGGTCGGCTTTCAGCTATGACATCCTCGCCATCCAGCCCGGCGCCGACTATTACAAGGAAGACGGCCCCACCGACGTCTACGGCCTGAAGTCAACCTCCTTCTACGGGCAGGCCCTCGCCGGAGTGAAAGTGAAGATATGGAAGTTCATCTCGATGGGATGGAGTTTCCGCTATACATTCAATCTTAAGCAGACCTACAGCGAACCCGACTATCAGGCATGGTTCACTCCCGGAAAGGGACGCGGAGGGATAGGGGCCACCTTCTCCGTAATCTTCGACATAGGCCGGAAAGAGCGGAAACCCGAAGAGTGAAGTCGGAAAAGCGAAGCCCGGAAAACAGGAATCGGATGGCCCGACAGCGAAAATATTCGGAAATTCTTGTTTAAACGGGATAAAATTCCGATATTTACGCCCGGATACACCATGAAACGGAAAGATCTTCCGCCATCCATCTCCCCGTGACTACCATATTTAATCAGAAACATCAACATACACTTCTATCATTCAACATTATGAAGCATCTTTTACTCAGCTTTGGCGCCGCGATCATGGCGGCGTCGGCATGTGCGGCAGCGGCGGCGCCCGCCTCTGCGGTCTTTCCGCGCAACCACGGTCAGCTCGACCTCCGCTTCGGGAGCGTGCAGGCTCCTGAAAAACTCCCCCAGACTCCCGCCACCCGCGCCGATGAGGCGGAAGAGGGGGGCAAGACCCTCAAGATGGATTACACATTGTCCTTCTCTCCCTATCAGGCCCTACGCCTCAATGACGTGGACGACAGCTATGAAGTGCTTCAGGCGTTCGAGATGACACCGGACGTGCTTTACCAGTTTGAGGGCGCGACAGTGACGTCAGTCAACATCCTCTCCGGCATCAACAGCCAGACCCGTCTCAACGAAATCACCGAGGTCACCGTCTTCCTCAGCCATGACCCCCAGCAGCTCCCCTTCTACGAACAGAAGGGCACACTGTCGACCGAGCCCTGGACCATGAACTCAGTGACTCTCGACACCCCCTACGTGGTGGATCCGAAGCAGCCCCTCTTCATAGGCTATGCGCTGACTTCAAAAAGCGAAAGCGACATGTATATGGTGCTCGACGGCGTGCCGACATCGAACACGGCCGGTGGATGGTACTCCGTACGCAAAGGGCTCGTGACCGAAACATGGCAGAACCTCGCCTCATCTTACGGCAGCCTCTGCATCGGATGTACGGTCGAGGGTGACAATCTCCCGCTCAACGGCGTGCGTATCTTCATGGGCAGCGCCCAGGAGTACGTGTTCCCCGGCGATCCCTTCAGCGCCAAGCTTTACGTGACCGGCGACGCCGCCAACGAAGCCAACAGCGTGGAAGTGGAATACCAGGTGGGCAACAGCGACCCCAAGACCAAGGAAATCACATTCGAGAACGCACTGGGCTACCACACCGAAGGTGACATCGACCTTATCGGCCTCGTATGTGAGGAAGAAGGTATCGACCTCCCCCTCAGCATCACCATCACCAAGGTGAACGGCGAGCCCAACAGCAGCCTCGACAAGTCGGCCGAGCTCTCCTTCTGGTGCTATTCAAAGGATAAGGCATATCCCCGCGCGCATCTNGTGGAGGAAGGCACCGGCACCTGGTGCGGCTACTGCCCGGCAGGCATCGTGGCCCTCGACTACATGAAGGAGAACTATCCGGACCAGTTCTGCCCCGTGGCCATACACGCAGGCGACGAGATGGAGGTGGAGTCCACCCTTGCCGTCAAGGCCCTCTATTCCGGATTCCCGGAGATCTTCATCGACCGCAACATCTCCGAGTATCCCACGGCCACCAACTTCAACCTGTATATCGACGCCTATGCCGAGCTCGCGCTCCAGTACCCCTCGCTCTTTGACCTTTCGCTGAGCGCCAAGGTGCTGGAAGAAGGTATGGTGGACATCGACACCCAGGTGAAGGTGGGACTTGACGTAGTCAACGAAAACCGCTTCCGTGTGGGCTTCTACCTGACGGAAGACTATGTAGGCCCCTACATGCAGACCAACTACTACAACCAGNTCAGCGTCGAGATGGGCGGCTGGGAAANCAAGGCATCGNAGGTGCGCACATACTACGATGACGTGGTGCGCGACCTCGCCAGCCCCTCTGCCGGCGTCAACAACTCGCTTCCCGCCGAAATGGAGGCAGGAACGACCTATGACTACTCCATGACCACAGCCCTGTCGGGCATCAAGTTCGACAAGTTCTACGTGACGGCGTTCCTCTTCGACGGCAAGGCAGGCCGTGTGCTCAACGCCCGCCGTGTCGAGGTGGAGAACCCCTACGGAGCAGGTNTGGAGGAAGTAGGTGCCGACAGCGCCGTGAAGGTGCGCGGTGTCAAGGGNGGCATCGAGCTCGGGGCTGCCGTAGCCAATGTCTATGACTTCTCCGGCGTGTGCGTGGCATCCGCTGCAAGNGATTTCGTAGCGCTCCCCGCAGGTTTCTATCTCGTGACAGTAGGTCAGCAGACCTTCAAGGTGCTCGTGAGGTAACCGCAGTGAAACTCATATGAAGCCGACGGCCTCCCGTGGAAGACACGGGGGGCCGTCTTTGCAACGTAAATACCCTATATGGCCCGGAGACATGGCCCCGTAAACAATACCCCATCAGTAAGCCTTTTATAATTAATGATTTAAAACATACTGACATGACGGTATACGATTCTGAAGTAAAAGACCGGAAGGGAAATGAAGTCAGCCTTTCGGAATACAAGGGAAAAGTGCTGCTGGTGGTCAACACAGCCACCGGGTGCGGATTTGCTGCCGTCGGAGGCGTTATACGGCACTGTTGACTACGGACTGCTGCGGCAGAACGTGAAGGCATCCGAACTACAGAAAAAAATATCGATGGGCNNCACGGTATTAATTGCCACTTATGCCGGAGGCGCTCGGGGATGGCCCTCAGTCCGGNACGCCGGAGGATTCGACCACGAGGTTCTGGCGGCGTAGCTTGCGGTCGGCCGAGAATCCGGCGCGCAGGGTGCGGAGCCATTCCATGTCGCGCGAGAGGGGATGGGCGGCAAGGGCCTTGGCCATATAGTAGGAGACGCTGCCGTACCAGATGTCGGTCTGTGGGTCGCGCACCTCGCGGTTGACCTGATATGAGCGGCATGCCTCCACGAACGTCACCGGCGACTGGCCCTCGGATGTGGAGANCTCGAAATAATCGTTGGTCTCCGTTGTGGTGTCGGGATAATAGTCAAGTCCGGAGCGGGTGAAGCCTTCGCGTACGCCGCGGATATGGCCGGCCNTGCCGCGTGAAGCCGTGCCGCTGTGNCAGGCGTCCAGCACCACGATAAGGTCNCCGTCGGGTCCGAGGCAGGTACGCAGTGCGCTGATGTACTTTTCAAGCTCATCATCNAGAAGATGGTTTTCCCCTTCGTAGACGCCGGNGGTGTAGNCCAGGCGCGCATCGACGGGGATAAGGGCCTCGTCCCAGCCGTCGGCCTCATCGCCGTCAAGGTCCTCGAAGGGCTGGCCGTGCATGGAGAAGTGGAGGTACACCATGTCTCCNGGGGAGGCGGAACCGGTCAGCGTGCTGAGAGCCGAAGTGATGGCGGAGTAGGTCGCGGCCGAGTCGGCGAGGGAGGTGACGGTGAATCCCTGGGACTCAAGCAGAGGGGAGAGGAGGGTTATGTCGTTGGCGCCGCTGATGTCGCTCCACCGGTCGGGGTCATTGTCGGGATTGCCGTAGTCGGAGATGCCCACCAGCAGGGCGTGGCGTCCTTCGGCGGCCGCAGGCAGGGGAGAGACGCCACCTATGAAGGCCATGGCGGCGCAGGATAGAAGGAAAGGGAATCCATGTGTCATATATTCCAAACGCCGATTTGGCCGGAAAATGATGTGGAAAAGGAAATAAATGATTAAAAGTCTTGTGGTTGGGGAATTTTATGTTAACTTTGCAGACTATAAGGTCACCCGTGCCCGCTACAAAGCGCCACTGAACTATACCGACCACGACTGTGATATCCATACACCTCATAAGACCGAAACGTTATGAAGAAATTTTTATTACCGGCCCTCGCCCTTGCGGCAGCGTTCACCGTTAACGCCCAGGATCAGGAGGCGAAGCCCTCGCTTCCGGGTGAAGTCAATCCTGCTGTCAGCTCACTGCGTCTGGCATCNGAACTGGTGAAATACGGCTACGCCCAGCAGAGCGCCCTTCCNCTTATCGACGCCCTCCAGATCATCAGTGAGAATCCCGTGGGCGACCTTGACGCCACCAAAGAAGGAGAGACGGAAGTTGTGTCGCTCGAAGGGAAGAACGGCACCGTCACCATCGACTTCGCCGAGATACTCGGCAAAGCCAGGGAATACGCGGCCGACGACGCCAACCTCCTTGCCATAATTGATGTAATCGAAAAGGACTCCAAGGGCGCGCACCGTGGCCGTGTGGGTGGCGCCACCCGCAAGTATGACGTGGTGAAGGCCAACACCACCGACGTCTACACAATCAAGTTCTACGGCGACCGTCTGGCTGAAATCGGCGTATCGGGCGACGGCGATACCGACCTCGACCTCTACGTCTACGACTCCAACGGCAACCTCATCGAGTCAGACACCGACTACAGCGACGACTGCTATGTAAGCTGGGTGCCCCGCTGGACAGGCAACTTTAAAGTGAAGATCGTAAACCGCGGAAGAGTGGCCAACCGCTATCTCCTCCTCACCAACTGATCACTCGCATAGCTCACTTACAATATTGTTTTCACTATCACGGCCTGCGGCCCGGGTGACGCTTACGCGAACCCCGCCGTAGGCCGTTTTTTCCTGGTCCTCTATTGTCGGAATAAATCATCCGAATCCCATAAGTGTTTAATGAATAGGGAAATAAATTATGCACGCATATGACGATATACGATTTTGACGTAAAAGACCAGAAGGGAAATGAAGTAAGCCTTTCGGAGTATAAGGGGAAGGTATTACTGGTGGTGAACCCGGCCACAGGATCCTCTTTACAAGTGGCTTAAAAGCCAGCGGAAAGGATTCCTGAACAGTGCAATCAAGTGGAATTTCACTAAATTCCACTTGATTGACAGAGACGGAAACGTAGTGGAAAGATACAGTCCGATGACCACCCCTTCAAAGATTGAGAGCGACATCAAGAAGCCTTTGAGAGTACTGACGGTCAGTATTTTTCATCGGCATGCCTGCTGATGGATAGGGGGGGACCATTACGCCCCAGGGATCAGTTATTACCGGATAGATGCCACGTGTAATCGTTAAGATGTGAGTGGAAAGCCTCCTTGATTAGATCAAGCGCCTTCAGGTGTGCGTCAACATATGATTCCGGATGAGGTATTTCCGGATCGAACATGAAATCCACCTTTGAGTTGAGATAAGTGAGTTCCTTATCCTCTGAGTAGGAATAGACGATACTGGCCAACGGGGTCATATTGGCGGAATTTACGGCTTCCTTGATATGGGAAAGTCCGATGTCACCCGGACAGAATGTCCTCCAGAAGAGGTCCCAGATTCTGACGAAGCGGTTGGATATGTTGATGTCAACAAATCTTCCATTGTACCAGATACGCATGCCTCCGTCCTCATACACCACCGTGTGGTACTCTAATTTTGCAAGCGCCTGAATAAGCGCCTGTTTTACTGCATCTGTTGTTCGGTTCATATAGTCGTTCTCTATTGGTCCGTATGGTTTATACTTGATGTGACAGGGTCACGTCAAGGAATGGTCTGCGGCCGTATTCCACCGCAACGTTGGTCACAGGGAATCCGAAGAACGACTTCGTTCTTCGGATAGCGGTTAGAATGGAGGATAGGTCGTCGGCGTAGATCGCCACAGATCCGAGTCGTGTGGGGTGGATCGAACTGGCGTAGAAAGCATACTTCACCGTTGATTCACGGTTGCAGGTGACTCCGGCTTTGTGGCGGGCGGTGACGGTAATCATCCCCTTGAGGCACTGCCCCTTCACTGGGCCTTCCTTCTTCATGATGGAGCCGTCGGAGGCGTTGGTAGTCATGATGGCGGCGATGGAGTCGATGGTTGACTCAATGGAGCCGGTGGAATTGAAATTAAATTTCATAACTGATAGTTTTAGTGTTAATGATTCTCAAGCCTTGCCGTATGGGCACAGCAATGGCTGCAATTATTAGAATCATTGAAGCGGGTACATACTATGGGATATGTAATCCCGCTGTCTAAACCATCATGTGAATAGCCGTCCCGGCTCAGTGATACTGTAAGGTCTACATTCATATATACCCTCCCGGGCACATACGTAAACAGATTTTTCAAAAAAATCAACTAAAGCCTGTGTTGACAGTGACGTCACCGGCTTTAGGTGGTTATGGTCGTCTTCTAATACGAATCTTCATCGGAATGTAATCCGTACACTGCAAAGTTAATAAATCCCTTCCAATATCCAATGATCAGGGTACAAAAAATCACGATTAAGAGAATGCGAATGTACAGAAAATTGCGGTTATAAACGAGATTTCTACAAAAAACTGAGTATAGGCTTCAGGGACTATACAAAAAAGCCACATGACTGTGGCTTCTGTGATCCGCCTGGGGTTGTGTAACCCTGCGGTAAGCCATTGGGAATTAATCTCTTATATCTTTGTCTATCTAGGTATGCCCCTTTTTGCACACCTCGATATTTCAATGTTCTTCTTCGTTTACTGATGCAAATATAGTAATAATTCCCCGATTTTCAGCGATTAAGACTATTAAATATCATTATTCCGTTACGATTTTTTCCGCGTTCTACCTCGATTTAAATATGAATGATGGAAATCCATCATGTGCTCGTGCTTATGCTCGTAATGATACTCGTAATAATGCTCGTGATAAACTTTAACGTACATTTCTTCGTTATAATTTTGTAGGATGCTATATTATTATTAAATTTGCATCTGAAAAATACCCTTCGTAACTGAACGGCTACGTGACAAGTGCGTAGCTCACAAGTGTAGGTTACGCGGGTTATTTTTTTGCCCTTTTGGTTCGTGAGGTATCTCTGGTATGGTATTTGGG
>JAAVCH010000003.1 GCA_014802425.1 Bacteroides sp. | reverse complement strand
AGGGGATGCAGGATGTCCTGGATATTGAGGGGCACGATCGCTCCGGCGGCGGCATCGGCCACCATCATGAGGTCGCGCGTGAAGATGATCTCCGTCTGGCGCCCGGAGCGGTAGTTCTCTCGCATGAGGCGCTCGGCCTCGCGACGGCGGTCATCGGCCGATGCCTCCATCTGGGGAGCCAGGGCGGCCTGCATGCGCATGCACACGATCTGGTCTTCGCGGATAAGGGCTTCGTACTCGATGTTCTCGGCTTCGTTACGCAGGCGGTTCTCACGCTCGCAGGTCTCGGAAATCTCTTCGATGCGGGCGCAGATCTCCTGATGGCGGTCCATCTGGGCGCGCACGCTGATTTTGTTCTTTATGGTCTTGGCCATGTGAAAATAGGTTTTGGAAATTATCGTATGATTCCGGAGCGGGCCCGACGGCGCATCTCCGCCAACTGGGCGGCTACCTCGGGAGCCGGGGGGCGGCCCCCTTTTGCGGGGCGGATGAGCTCGGAGAGGGCGCGGGTTTCCACGCTCGTGGCCGGATAGGCCGGGTCGGGAGTGAGGGTGAAATCGTGAATGCCGTGTATGCGTTTCACGCGGGCCATGACGCGGGTGCGCCCGCCGGTCCTCTCATAGGTGCGCTCCACGCAGTCATCGTCGCCGTAGCAGGTGCTGAAGGCGAAGGAGCATCCGGATATGTCGCCGCGGCGCACCATCTCGAGAGCCTCGTCGCCGTTGGGCGAGCAGGGGAGGTCGAGCTCGAAGCTTACGCCGCGGGTGTCGACGCCGTAGCGCAGCGTGCCATGGCCCTGGCGGCTGCGCCCGAGCAGGTACTGGTGGTCGTGGTACATCGTAAACTTGATGTCGCTCCGGTCAAGAAGGTCTAACGTGACGGCTTCCGGAGCTATCACCTCGCGGAACTCCGTGTCCCCGTCGACGAAGAGGGGCTCCGAGGGAGTGTCGAAGAGTATGGCGTAGCCGGTGATGGTGCGCGACGGAGCCTCACCCTCGCCCGACTCGCGCAGGCGGATGTCGGCCATGGGGGTCAGTATCTGGCGGCGGAGTATCTCATTCTTTTTCATCGTGGGTGTCGGTATCGTTATCGTTATCGGTGTGCTTTTCGGTGTCACCGGGTTTCGTCCCGGAATCCGGCGCGCAGGCGGGAGAGCCGGGGAGAGCCTCGTCGATGCCTCGGAGGTTGGCCGAGACGAGGGGCCTGTCGCCCCCCGCCACCGGGGAAAGGTCGCCCATAAGGCGCACTTCGTTGACCGTGGCTCCCGTCTGGAGCATCTTGGCCCGGTAGTCGGCCATCCCCGCCAGGTCGCAGGCATGGAGGCTCCGGGGATCGAAGCGGAATCGGCGCCGGCGCGTCAGGCTCGGCGACACGAGCTTGCGGAGCAGCTCCGTCTCGATGCCGCGCAGCATGGGTGTCAGGGTGTGGCTGAGGAAAGCCATGTTGGCCTGCTCGGCCGACTTGTAATTGTTGGAAGTGTCGTCATACACGAATGAGGGGTGCACCCCGAAGAAGCGGCAGATCTCGCGCACCTCAAATTTCCGGCTCTCGAGAAACTGCATGTCGGCCGATGAGAGGGAGAGCTGTTTGAATCCCACGTCGCCGGGGAGGGCGACAATGTTCTCACCCTGCCCGAATCGGGAGTCGATGTCGTCGGCGGTGCGGTTGAGTTCCTCGTCCTGATACGCGCCGAATCCGCGCACGCCGCCCACGTTGCTCACGATGCCGCGCACGGTGCCTCCGGTCGAAAAGCGCTTGAGGGTCTCGCGGTCGGCCGTGCGCACGATGTCCATGGTCAGCCGGGCATAGGTGAGCACGCTCACTCCCGTCTTCGCCGAGTCGAGGGTCAGCCCCTTGAAGTGGATGATATCGGGCTCGCCGTAGACGCCGTAGATGCCGTTGGTGATGTCGCTTACGGTGTAGGTGTCGTGGCAGAGGTCGTGGCTCACCGTGTGGCGCGAGCAGAGCGCCAGACGCCACACCTTCCGCTTGAGGGGATGGATTACCGGCACCACGTAGGCGTTGCCGTCGAGCAACAGCTCCACCACCACCTGCCGCCAGAAGTCGAAGGCGCTGATGGCCGGGTCGGGCTGCACGTTGAGCAGGTGCCAGAGGTCGTCGTCATGGTCCTCGCGGAAGACCCCCTCGCGCATACGCTGGAATTCCAGCGGCAGGGAGGCCACCGCCTCGCTCAGCAGCTTGACGCACCGGTAGACCGTGGCCACCGACACGGGGCTCCCGTCGGGGCAGAGCATGAGCGACGCCGCCCCGAGCCGCGGCGTGGATGCCGGAGCCTGGGCCGCGTCGCCCTTCGAGCGGCGGAACAGTTGGCGCAAGAACGTTCCGAAGGTCATGAAATACGGGATAAGAGGGTTAACGCAAAGATTTATGATTTGCAAATGTACACCCCACCGCGCATCCGCGCAATACCCTGAGGGGCCCTCCGGACCACCCCTCGTGAAACAGCACTGAAAAGGGGCTTTTAACTACTGCGAAATACTTTTTTTAACATTTCGCGCCATCATTTTTTCCGTCCCCCATCAGCGGACCGTGTCGATGAAGAGCCTCATGCACATGAGCATCGTTATCACGCCGTCGATCTTCTGGTTGTGCCTGCGCTTTACGGGTTTGAAGTTCTCGAGGGGGTCGTAGTCAAGCACGGCGTTGCCGAAGCAGTACCAGTTGATGGGATTGTCGTTGATGAAGACCCGGCCGGTGCGCGCCCCGTGCTCGAAGCTCTCGACGGGGGCCGTGAATGTGCCGTAGGTCTGGCGCACAGCCTTCAGCGCCTTGTCCACACCCTTCTCCGATGCCGCGAGCATGTTGATCATCTCCTGGCTCTTCCATGAGTCGTAGCCGATGTGGAGGATGCGCACGTGGCGGTTGACGCGCAGTATGTAGTTGACGATGGTGGGGTAGTCTATCACGTCGCCCGGGGTGAGTATGAGGTAGCCGGCCTCGGCCCATGCGCGGTAGAGGCGCTCGTTGGGGTGGCCGGGCAGGGCACCCTCGGGGAAGAAATAGGCCGTGTGAAACATGAAGGAGGCCCTCTTCTTGTCGTAGATGCCGATCGTCACGGCCGAGAAGTCGTCGTGTTCCGAAAGGTCGATGGCGCACATGGCGTCCGGACGCCCGGAGATGGAGTCTATCCTGAAGGGGCGCGAGATGGAGCGGGCCAGTGTGGAGGATATCCAGGAGCGGGTCTCGTTCTCGGCGAAGACATTGAGCAGCTTGGTCCGGAAGGCCAGCATGGCCTCGGCGCCGTTGCGCATGGCCTTGCGGTACTCCTGCCGGTAGAAGTCGAGCGAGACGGTGACCCCCATGTGCGGGTGCACCTTCATCCACGTGGACTCCGCATCCTCAGGGTCGTCGATGTCCGGCTCGAAGATGTGGGCGAAGACCGAGTCATCCTCGAAATCCCCCAGCAGGAGGCTCTTGTAGCCCTGGAGCATCTCGTAGAAGGGGCCGTCGAATACGTCGGAGGCCGTGGTGATGATCACGGTGAGCGGATTGTCCCTCACGCCCATAGAGGTGGTGAGCACGGTGAGCAGCTCCGAGTCGCGCGCCTGAGAGAATTCGTCCATGATCACGGTCGAGGCGTTGAGGCCGTCCTTGGTGCGGGCGTTGGCCGTGAGGCACTGCGCGAAAGCCTCGCGGTCAGAGCGCCGGCTCTTGATCATCTGCTCGTTGACGGTGTAGCGCTTCTCTCCCGGATCGAGCCGGCGCACGCATCCGCGTATCACGTCGAAGCATTTCTTGGCCTGGTCCTGGGAGTTGGCACCGGTGTAGCTCTCGGCGTTGGCGTCGCCGTAGAGGAGGTCGTCGATGGCCACTGCCGCCGAGGAGGTGGTCTTGGAGAATTTCCGGGGCACGTAGAGGCACGCCTCCCGCGTCACCCTTTTCCCGTCAGCGCCGGTGAAGCCATAGATGGATGCGAACTGGAAGGTCTGCACCGGCGTGAGCCGGTAGGTCTGCTTGCCCCGCTTGCCCGGAAAGTAGAGCATCTCGTAGAGGGCGAAGAATCTCCTCACCCGCGTCACGTTGATGCCGTAGCGGTCGGCCAGGCGAAGGAAGCGCCGCACGCCCAGCTGCTCGAAGACGTTATGTCCTTCAGGATTGCCGGCCACCTCGCGCACGTAGATGTCGAGCCGCGGGTCCACCTCCCTCAGCCGCCAGCTCCCGATATCGGCTCCGGCCAGCCACGCCGTCACCTCTACCTTAGCCTCCCTCAGGCGTCCCTTCTCCTCCTCGGTCATGCGTCCCCTTCGTCTTCATGGGCGGCGTCGCGCCGCAGTATCACGTCGGCCTTCCTGCCGGCGTCGAGCACTTTCTTTGTCAGGTCGTAGAGCGGGTCGGAGTCATCGGAGCCGGTGAGTTGTTCGGCCGTCAGGCCGAGAGCCTTCATCTGGCGGGTGACGGAGTCCTGGGCGTCCTTCTGAATCTTGAACACCGGGTGCGGCGCCAGTGTCTCGTTGCCGTAGCGGCTCACGGTGGTGATGGTGCAGGTCTCCAGGGCGTCGATGTCGTCGTTGGCCATGTCGAGTGTGCGCAGCGCGCCGGCCAGACTCACCACCTGCGCGGTCAGTCCGGTGGAGTAACGCCCCGCCTTGCGCAGGGCCTTGACGATGTCTTTCTTATAATCTTCGGTCAGTTTGGCCATTTTGGGTCAGTGGAATTTGGTCGGGTTTTCCGGATTGGACCCGGACTGCCCGGGGAAAAGTTTGCTAAAATCGAAAAAATCACTCGCGTTCAGGGAATGGGTGGCCGTGAGGTTTAGACAAAAGAGGGGGTCTTTAAAAAATCACCCCCCGGGGGGACTCCCCCCGGTCTCCCCGAAGAAGGCCTCCCGCACTCTGGCCGCGTGCAGCTCGCGCCGCCGGCGCCGGGCCGCGCGTCCGCTGCGTCCCATCTCCGTGTGCACGGCCACATGGCAGGCATGGCAGAGCGCCATCAGGTTCGAGGCGTCGAACATCAGCCGCTCCTTCTCCTCGATCCCGAAGCCCGTCTCCACCGGGATTACGTGATGCACCTCCTGCGCGCACGTCAGCAGACCCGCCTCCCCGCATCGTGCGCAGAGGGGCGAGTCCGAAAGTATCTTGCGTCTCAGCCTCAGCCATCGGGCCGAGTTGATCATGCGTCTGTATTGTTCGTCTTTGGCCATATCGCGGTAGGGTTTTATCTTTTCCCTGTATTCCATGACCCTCGCGAATGGTCCGGTGTCAGCTGAGTAAGTGCGGTGACATGTAACTTCTGCAAAGATAATGCAAATCGTTCGCTTTGTCAAGTCATAAAACCTCAGCCAGGCGCCGGATAAGCTCCGATTGGCTGAACCCCTTCCCGGCCAGGGCCTCGGCCATGCGCTCGTCGACCGTCCCCGCCGATATCAGGCGGTGCACCATCACCGGCCGCGTCTGCCCCTGGCGGTAGAGCCGGGCGTTGGCCTGCTGGTAAAGCTCAAGGTTCCAGCCGGTGGAGAACCACAGGATCCATCGTCCACCGGCCTGCATGTTCAGCCCGTAGGCCGTCGACGCGGGGTGGGCGAGGAGCATCCGGATCCTGCCCGCGTTCCAGTCGCGCAGGTCCTCATCCCCCGAATACACCCGCGGCGCCAGCCTGGCGAAGCGCGAGAGTATCCGGTCCCGGTCATGCTCATACTGATAGAACACCAGCACATTCTCCTCCGGCGCCCCCTCCAGGAGTTCCTCCATCATCTCCAGCTTCGCCTCATGAAGGGGGAGCACCGCGCCGTCGTCGGCATAGATGGCCCCGTTGGCCCACTGCGACAGCTTCCCCGTCAGCGCCGCCGCCGACGCGGCGCTCACCGCCGACGCCTTCCCTCCGGCTCCCCGAAGGGTCTCGTCGATGCGCTCCCGCTCGAACTTCCGGTAGGCCTTCAGGCTCTTCTCCGGCAGCATCACCCTGACGTCCTCCTCCAGGAAGTCCGGCAGATGAAGGTAATCCTCGGCCCGCATCGTGATGGCGATGTCGCCGATGAGCTCCAGGATCTCCTCCTCGGCCCCGGCCTTCGGGGTCATGCGGATGATGATGTTGTTGCGCTGGATGCAGTGGAAGTACTTCTCGCGGTAATGCGTCACGAACCTCCCCAGCCTCGCCCCGGAGTCGATGCAGTAGACCTGCCCCCAGAGGTCCTTCAGCCCGTTGGGGGTAGGGGTGCCGGTCAGCCCGACCACCCGGTGAGCCCCGGGCGTCATCCTCCTCAGCGCCTTGAAGCGCAGGCTCCGCGGATTCTTGAAGCTCGTCAGCTCATCGAGCACTATCATGTCGAAGGGCGGGCGCCCCTGCCTGCGCATCGTCTCCTCAAGCCAGGGGAGGGAGTCGCGCCCGACGACCCACACGTCGGCCTCCTCATCCAGTGCCGCTTCCCTCCGGGCCGGTGTCCCCATGACCGTGGCCACCCTCAGCCAGCCGAGGTGGTCCCACTTCGCGGCCTCGGCGCTCCAGGTCGACTCGGCCACCTTCTTCGGAGCCACCACCAGCACCCGCTCGGCCTCGCCGTGCGTCAGCAGCTCCGCCACGGCCGACAGCGTCACCACCGACTTCCCCAGCCCCATGTCCAGGAACAGCAGGCAGCGCGGATGGGAGATCACCCACTCCTTCGCCCGGAGCTGATAGTCGTGAGGCGTGAATCTCATGGCGCCACCCTCCTTTCCCGGCGGTCCACCTCGCGCAGGGCCTTGCCGACGATCTCCTCCGCCGTCTCGCGCGAGTCACATATGAAGGCCATGTGCCCCAGCCTCCGGAGCCGCCCTATCTGGAAGAGCTGAAGCCTCGTCGGCATCCGCCCCTTCGACTTCACCTCCACCCAGACCGCCACCCCCTGGGCGAACAGCAGAAGCCGGTCCGGAAATCCCGTCGACGTCCCCGACGTATACTTCAGCGATATCGCCCCGTGCATATGCGCCAGCGCCGACAGGTACCGCTCTATCTCCTTCTCGCTCTCCTGAGCGTTGCGCGTCAAGTCTCGTTGTTTCATTGATGTAGTTTTGTAGTTTTTTGTAGTTTTGACTACCGAGACTACCGAGACTACCGGGTTTTCATAATACGCGTATACGCCTGCGCAATATGCCTGAAAGGTATTGTGACAAGCTTTTTTGAGTCTATATAAGAATTCTTCGGTAGTCAAGTAGTATCGTAATATTGTAATATATTGATTATAAATTATCTAAAAGACTACCGAAGCTTTGACTACCGAAGATATTATTGTCGGTTTTGTCGGTAGTCAAACTACGTCGCCATGTCTTCTGATTTCCATAAATTCTATTTCTCCGTGGCCCTATGAAGGTCCATCCCTCCAGCGAATTCAGATACTGTCCCATCTCGCGGGATTTCGCGATATACCCGGCGTCCGTGCGCTTCATCCGCAGGAGCTCCTGTAGGATTTCGGTGCAGGTGATGTATTCCCGGCGCCGGAACCCCACCGGCTCCTCGCCCCCGGAGTCCACGCTCTGCGTCATCCCCTGCTCGTCGAGCCATTTCAGGCGCTCCGCCTGGGTGTAGTCGTCCTCCCAGTGCTCCGGAAGCCACATGTCGAGGAACCGGTCCACTTCCGGAAACAGCACCGACTGCTTGTCGAGGTTATGGGCGTCCTGAGTGGCCTTCGCCTCCTTCTCAAGCTCCGTGTCGAGCCATGTGCGGTATCCCCGGCGGTACAGCGCCACGGCCTCCGCCCACAGCTGGTCGCGCCACCGGTCGACCCAGTCGCCGACCCATTCGTCGACCTTCTTCAGTTTGGGGTCCACCACCACAACCGGGCTGCGCCGGTTGCCCGTCGTGATGCCCCGCAGGAAGAGGTCCTCGTTGGTGGTGCCCACCATCACGCACTGCCGCGGGCGCCACTCCTCCTTGCGCCCGTAGGCCGGACGGTACTTGTCCTCCAGGCGCGAGATGAACCCCTTCAGCAGCTCCACCTCCGAGCGCTTCACGCTCGTCAGCTCCGGCATCTCGATGATCCATTTCCCCTGCACGGCCTCCATACCCTCCTTACCCTCGATACTCGATACCGAGTCCGAGAACCACTCGCCCCCCATCTTCTGGAAAAGCGTCGATTTTCCGGTCCCCTCCGGGCCGCGCACGATGATGAAGTAATCGAACTTCGACCCCGGCTCGAAAATCCTCCGCACCGCCCCGACGCATATCAGGCGGAAGAGCTCCCGGTTAAGAGCCGTGTCCTCGGCCCCGAGCACATCCGTGAAGACCCGCTCCAGACGCTCCGTGCCGTCCCACTCCAGCCCTTCGAGATAGACCCTGACGGGATGCCGCCCGTAGCGGTTGGCCACGCTGATCAGCGCGTCGTCCACCTTCTGCGCCCCGTTCAGCCCGTAGTACCTGTCCAGGAAACCCCGCAGCAGCGCATCGTCATTATTCGTCCAGCGCGCGGCGGTCCGCCGCCATGGCAGTGAGCCCTCCACCATGATCTGCCCCGAGAAATCGTCGAGCCAGATCTTCCCCTTCAGGCGCGGGTCGCCGTCGATGACCACATCGCAATGCGTGATCGTGGTCTTCAGCGTCCCGTCCTTCTGAGGCTTCAGCTTCGCGGCCCGCACCCGGTCCCATTCCGCCCATGCGGCCTCCGCCGCCGGCTCAGCTTCCGGAGCCTCCCCCGTGGCCTGCCCGTCCTCGCGGAGAGGGCGGGAGCCCGAAATCTCCTCCTCCGGCGCCCCGGCGCCGTCGAAGTCGCTCCGCGCCTCAGCATGCCGCTCGTCCATCAGCCTCAGGCGCACGGCGCCGTCCTCCATCGCCAGCGCCGACATCTCCCTGAAGGAGGGGAGCCGGTCGCCCCGTCCCTCCTCCCCGTCCAGATGCCCGAACCGGTGCACCCGCACCAGGTCCCAGGCATTCAGCAGGCGCCCGTGAGCCGGATCCGTGGAATGATAGGAATAAAGGAACTTCCCGTCCTCCACCACCCACGCCCCTCCGGAAGTGGTCCCGCGGGTGTAGGTGTAATGATTGCGCCCTTTCCGCGTGTAGACCTCCGGCAGATACCTCCCTATGGCCCCCTCGATGTCGTACGTCCGGCAGAACGCCCCGACCAATCCCTTCTTCGCCGTCGGATCCTCCTGCCGGCGCCCCGGCACACCGGCCGCCACGGGCGCCCCGACAGCATGGCCCGAAGCCTCGTAGAGACGGTCGGTCTCCTCGTCCGGAGCCAGCGGCCAGAGGCTCATGTCGCGCCAGTCGGCATACGAGGCCAGCATCCCGTCGACATCCAGGGCATCGCCCTCCGAAGACTCCGCCACATACGGCGCCCCCTTCGACCGCGACCCCCAGAACATCAGCCGGCAGGCCTCGAAAGTGCTCCGGTCGATACCCGTCATCCCCACCAGCTCGGCCACACGGCGCGCCACCGCCCCGTACTCATCCCCCGTCATCGGACGCGAGGCCGGCACGGTCAGGCGGATGCGCCACGCATAATCGGCATGCTTGTGGGTCGAATGCACCGCCCACGCCACGCCCATCTGGTCCAGGGCATCGCGCAGCTGCGTCATCCGCTCCTTCGAGAAGTCATCGTAATCCAGCGTCACGACCGACCGGCTCTCCACATGCGTGGCCTTCCGTATGCCGTCGCGCAGACGCCCGCCGACGAACCCGCCGACATCCTTGACTTCCGTCTGCGCATCGCGGCTCATGCGCCGGTATTCCGGAGCCGTCTCCTGTGTCTCTCTGACGTCGAGGAGCCTGTCGCGCAGCTCCTCCCACGTCATTTCGACATTGCTCCAGCGTTTCGCCCGCCGGCTCCTGGCCACCGCTATGGTGAGGGTAAGATTATTCATTTGGGTAAAAAAGTAAAGGGATAAATGGGATAGGATAAATGGGGAAGGATAAATGGGATAGGGTAGATGCAATATCGCGCCGGGAGTCGCGGGTGCGTCCCCCGGCGCGTCGTGCCGGAAGTGATCAGAGGTCCTCAAGCTCCTCCTCGTCCGGCTCCGTGTCGAAGTCGTCGAAGTCATGCGCCCCGTCACGGTTCCCGCCGAGAGCGTCATCATCGGCCCACTTCAGCACCGAGTTCAGCCCGGCACTGACCCCGTTGGAACCCTGGGCGAACGGGAAGAAATTCACCGATATCAGCCCCCAGCAACCCGAATAGAACGCCTCGGGGCCCACCGGGTGCTTGAGCCTGTCGACCAGCGCCGGCTGAGAACTGCTGTTGGCCCCGAAGAACCATGCCCCCGCATACGCCGGGTCATCCGGACGCTCCTCATCGCCGTCCTTCAGCGGATACTTGAAGCTCGATGCCTTCGGATTGGGCCGCTTCCCCTTCCAGCATTTAGCCACACCCTCCGTCAGCGCCGCGTCGATGGCCTTGCGCACGGCCCCCACCGTCTCCACATCCTCCTTCGGAATGATGGCCGACACACTGTACTTCGGCGTATTCCCCTCGGCCCCTGCCCAGGGAGTGTCGAGGTGTACATAACTCAGACGTGCGCGCAGCACGACACTTGTCGCCGGGCGTCCCTTAGGAGTCCCTGCAGTGAAATTCTTAATCTTCTTTGTCATGATTCAAATTGTTAAATCGGTTATTGATCGTTTGCTCATATCTCCATTCCGTCGAAATCCGAAGCCGGATCCAGCGCCACGCGCTTGTCGCTCACCGGCACGAGCGCAGGCTTCCCCGCAGGCTTATGGACCCACTCCCCGCAGGTCCTGGCGAAAAACTTCCTGCCGAAAGTCTTCTCCAGCTCCGTCAGCGTCCGCAGCTCCCGCGGCTTCCACACCTGCTCAGGCTCCGCGCAAGCCTCCTCCTCAAGAGCCCTGCCCACGGCCTCCGGATCCGTGATCCTCCGCACGCTCCGCCCCTCCACGAGCTTCCATCCGGGAATCTCCTCACCGCGCAGGGCCCTGGCGAGCGAAGCCTCCTCGAAAGCCTTCAGCCAGTCCTTTATCTTCGGCAGCTCAGTCAGCACACGGGCACGCTCCTCCGCAGTCAGCTCATCGGCATCAGCAGGGGCATAGGTGAGGAATGTGATTTCATACGCATCCCGGGCCAGCGTCCGGCAGTCCCCCTTAGCCTTGCAGAACCGGCACCACTCGCCGCTCTTCCGCACCCCGAGACCGCGGTAGGCCACCTCCGCCAGCGGGCGCAGACGCCCCGCGGCCCACTCCAGGAGCTCATCCGGCGAAATCTCCCAGGTGCTCAGGTTCCCGACCCTCGGCTGGTAGATCGTCATCCGGATGGCCTCGATATCGTAAGCGTAGTCCGCTATGGCGCCGGCGCCCAGCGCATAAAGCATCATCTGCGGATTCCGCTCCGCGTCCACCTTCACGCCCTTGCCGTACTTCAGGTCGATGATCTCCATCGTGCGGCCGCCGACAATCACCGCGTCACCCGTGCCGAAGCCCTCCGGCACCCAGTCAGAGAAATCCAGATGAGTCTCCACGAAGATCTGCGCATCCGCCGTCCGGAGCTCCTGCGACACCCTGCGGGCCTCCTCGTAGCGCTCCATCACGAAATTGACATAACCCTCCACATGCTCCTCCATCTCGCCGGAGGCATACTTCGGGCCCAGCTCCGCGATCTCGCGCAGCTCGGCGGCATTGTCCCGACCGAGAAGCGTCTTCAGCTGTGCGGCCCCCATGGCGTGGGCCAGAGTCCCCTCCTCGGCGAAAATGCTCCCCTCATCCGGATATCCTGCCTCAGCCACCGCCGACGGCGTGCAGTTCAGCCACCGGTGACTCCCCGATGCCGACAGCAGCGCATGCCGCTTTTCCCTGCACTCCTGATTCTTCAAAACGGCCTCCATGACACCACCCCCTTCTCAGCGTTAAGGAAAAGATTCTTCTCGATCTGCTCCAGAAACCACACGCGGTCCGCCCCCTGAAGGGCCGTCGGACGCGCGGCATCCTTGTCAGCCGCTATCTCCTTGAAGGCCGCCGTACAGCTCTTCCGGAGCCTGATCACCTGCGGGTCCCTCGACTCCTTCCATCCGTTGCCCGCAAACTCCGAAATCCGGATATCCATCAGCGTCCGCATCTCCTCATCCGTCGGAGGCACCGGCTCCGCCGCCTGAGGCTCAGCCACCGGAGCCGGAGTCTGAACGGCCGGAGCCTGAGCCGCCGTCCCTGCCAGCGTCGTCAGCAGTCTCTCTACCGCAGGCGTCGCGCCGATAATCACGTTAATCGTCATTTCCATTTTTCTCTCGTTTTTTATGTGTTAAAGTGTAAATCCTTTCCTGTCGCGCCATATAGCGCTCAATCTCGCTTCGGCTGACATACTTCCGCCGCGTCCCCTCGGGACGGTGCGCTGTCAGGAGGCCTCTGCTTATGAGGTCGCGCACCTTCCCGACCGACATGCCCATATACGCCGCGGCCTCATTGACCGTAAGCTCGGGCTTGAGACAGGCTTCGAGCCGGGCCAGTATGGCGCCTATGGCCTCCACGGCCTCCACGGCCTCGCGCAGCACGGCGATTCTTTTCTCTTCATTCATTCCGGATTCCGTTCAAAAGTCCGATCATTTAAGTCTGCCAAGCGCGATGCGCGTGGCGGCCTCCTGCTCTATCTCAGCGTTCGAGGCCACACGGTTTCTGGTCTGCCATCTCTCGATCTCATCACGCTTGAAGTAAAGGCGCCTCTCCTGCTTGTAGAAGGGGATGTCGCCTTCAGCGGCCATTCTGCGCACCCGGCATGGACTCAGTCCAAGGACCAGCGCCAGCTCCTCGACGTTCCATACGTTCTTCATCATGATGATGACGGAGCGCTTGATCTCGGCCAAGGCATTTATAATCTCCTGTTCCATATGCTATGCTTTTTAGGTTCTTCATTCCATCACGCCTGTCCACGCATTGAAGCGGGACGGCCGTTATCCTCATTTTATTCTGCCCAGCCACATGGCCGCCGCCATGCAGGCGAACGCCGCACCCTTGGTGACCAGGATATCCCGCATCCAGTGCTCCGATGTCTCCTCCGGAATGGCGAAGAAAAGCAACAGTCCCAGGATCGCCAGCAGATACACCGCCCCGGTCCTCACGGCTTCCGACATGGATGACGTGTCACGTCCATCCGCCCGGCCGCGGCCAGTATCCGCACCTCGAAGCGGCATCCTATCGCCCACTGCATCTTGTAGGCCGTGTTCGCCCCCGAATACAGCTGCTCCGGCGTCAGACCCGAATACGTGTACGTGCGTCCCGGCTTCATGGCGCGCAGATGCTTCACCCGCAACGGCTGTCCCGGCTCCACCTCTCCCGAAGCCGACACCACATCCTTCAGCTCCGGAATCTCGGCCCGCAAGCACGCGGGCATTGCCTGTCGATTTTTCATACTTCATATTGTTATTTCATTTTGGGATTAAACTTGTGCCGGCGGCGGGCGTCGACCCCGCATTCACCACTATCGCCTGCCCTGAAGGGCCAGACTACGCCGGCTGACCTCGATTTATTTTCCTTCCTTACTCATTTTTATTAAAACTTTACTAAATCATTTAAAATCGCCCGGAAGCCCATGGTCGCCAAACCTTATCCCAAATGAGATTTGCAGCTCCCGGACGATTGTATTGGCTTTGTATTGCCAAACCTTAAATACTTCCCACAATGAGAAAAATTGATCTTGCCATGCTCATGCAGCGAGACTGGTACAATGTGGCCAAGGCCCAAGTCCTTCTTCATGCACTTGCCAACCTGAAAGGGGAGAAATATGTCCCCGTGCTTTTCGGAATAAACCCGCCCGTCTTAAACCCTCAGGCAATTGCCATAGCCTCGGCCTATGGATCCGAATTCATTCCCACAGGCGACTGCGCCACATTTGCAATAAGTGTCCAGGACCTCGCTTCATCACTCATCACTCGTGGAGACCTCTCTGAAACGGACCTCAATAACGAAGTCCTTTCCCTCATGGCGTCCGTTTACTCCGACCCCGGCTATATCTCCGCCATGGGCCCATTCCTTTAAGACTTTCTCCACACCACGGACCACAACGTCCCTCATGACGCTGAAAGCCGTGCTGTTTGAAGAAATGAATCCTGTCGATGCGAGACTGGATGCAAGCATGAATGCCGGCAGCCCGTAATTTCCCTTGATCTCCTTCACGGTGGCCAGCAGCTTCGCCGCATCCGGATAGGCCGTCTCCACAATCTTCCGGGCTGATTCAGGAGAGAGCCCGTCGATATATCCGTCCATAATCATTTGTTTAATCATTTGTTTAATCGGTTTGAAATCGGTGCCGGCGGCGGGCGTCGATCCCGCATTTTCCGCTATCGCCGCGCCCTCACGGGCAGGCTACGCCGGCTGTCACTTACTTTGAATTACCTGACTGCGGCGTCATCCCGACGCCGGCTCACTGTCAGCCTAATTATCAATATGGAGCTTCAAGTCCTTCCGGACACTCCGGCTCTCTTGCCGTGAGCGCCCCGTCACGTTGAATAAATGCACAAACATATTAATCATTCTATATCATCGGATTTTCCGTAGTTCTCCTGTCGTCGGAAGAGTGCGGAGCCCTCGCTATGTATGGCGCCGCAGAAGAGGTCAATGTAGAGCAGGTTGATCATAATCGTAAATAATCCCCGGACGCAAAGGTGCTAACTTTAAATCTATTTTATGGATATGAGAAAAATGATTTGGTGCATCCGGGGATTTGGGTTATATTCGCAGTGCTAATTTTAAATTTTATAGATATGGAAAATCCAAATTTCGGTCCCGGAGATCTATGCTTCCGGGTTATTTGCTCTCTAACCCCCTGACAATTTCCATCTCCCTCTGGCTCAGCTCAAAGAATGTAACTCTCCTTGCCGCCGCACGCTCAGCCGCCGCACGCTCAGCCGCCGCACGCTCCGATATGAGCCAGCCGCCACCGTAGACCCCCGATTTATTCGCATCGATCCGGCCGATGATTGCAGTCTCCTCGCGCGGAATCCTCAATGATATCCCCCGCGTGGCAATCCTCCCCGCCAGCGCTCCCGACAGCACCGTATCAGGATAGGCATATTTCGGAAGCTCAGCCCTCTTTTGTTTGGCGGCCCTATCGGAAGCCTCGGACACCTTCCGGTGTAAATCCCCGGCGATCCATACCCCCGTCCCTCCGCAATCGAGATTGGTGACGAACGACGTCCGCACCACCGCACCGTTCTCGTAGACAATATCACCGTTGGCCAAAATGAAGCATGTCTCTGGAGCCAGCTCCATTGCCGAGCTTGCCACTGTCAAGGCCGGTGCAAAAAGGAAATACTTTATCCCCCGGCTATGAAAGAACCTCCGGATCTTCGCCAGGCACGAGAAAGGCGGATTATCAATCACGATGCACCCCTCCGGATACGGATGATTCTCATAATCACCCCCCGGCCAGAACGGACGCACAATCGGCCTCCCCTCCAGCGGCATGATGTTCTCATCCACCCATTCCACCACGGCCTCATACACCTCCTCCGGCGTATAGCAGTCATCCGTCGTCTTCTTCGGCCTGAACTTCTCCACAAATGCCTCGTAATCCTCCGGCTTACCGCTGACTTTCTTACGACTCCCTCCTCCCGGGCCCCTATCCTTCATTTCCTGTCTTTCCATATTTAATTCCTTATGTTTGCCCAATCCAACTTTCCGCATTATATTTGTGGGGAAGTTGGTTGGTTGGTTTCGGGTGCAAAGGTAATGATACATATTTGTATCACAAAATAAAATGATACAAATATGTATCATATAAACAATTTTTAACACATGAATAAAGACGAAGCATATCAAAGATTAATCCAAGCTATTGAATATCTGAAAGATAATGGAATGGCTCGAAGTCATGAGGAAATTGCGGAGCGTGCAGGTCTAACAAGGCCTAATGTGACAGCCGCACTAAATGGTAATTATGCTCGCATCACTGAAGGGACATTACGTAGAATCGCCGATGCGTATTCTGACTTGATTAGCAAAGATTGGCTTGTAAAAGGGACCGGGCAGATGGAAATCCCTGACGCATCCATGCGTCCTCATTTCGCCGCTTCTGTATCAGCCGGTTTCACCGCTACCATTTCCGACCCGGAATCAGCACCCGAGCTCCGGGCCTTAGGCGCCGACCTGCCTGAGTATGACTTCACCATATCTGTCTCCGGTGACTCAATGACTCCCCTTATCGACGATGGCGACACTCTGGCCTGCCGCATCGAGACCGACAGGGCCAACCCCCCGGTCGGCAAAATATGCGTCATCGACCGCGCGGGCGGCCCGGTGGTCAAGATAATCCGCAGCGCGCGCGAAGGCAACCTCATCCTCCACTCCCTCAATCCGGCCCATCCCGATTTCGCCGTCCCCGTATCCGAAGTCCTGTCCATCTCCCGTGTCGTCGGCCTCATCCGCACCATGTAATCCCTAAAACCCTTACATCATGATCATCCTCGACCTAAAAGGAAATATCATACCTGAAGCCACATATCCGTATATCTCCACGGTCTGGCACAAATCCTTTGGTAAGAATGTCTCTGAAATGGAAACTTACTGCCATAGCGCCCACCTTTATTTCGAGTCTTCCGAAATAAACCAGTTGGCAAAAGTCTCCATCCATTATCACTCCATCAATCGTCCGGACAAGAAAGAGCAGTCCATCCTGAAATTAGTCCGGACTCAATACCTTCCTGTTTCCTGCGGGGACGGCGTCGTAGATATACCCCTAATCTCCAGAGATATAATCAACACACTGGTGCTCAACACCTGGACGAAAGGCAAAGAGGGAAATCTTAAGAACCATACCGAATTCCCGGTGAGACTCGAAGTGGAATATGGAGGTCGGCTCCTTTCGTATGACTTTGATTCATATAATGGCCATACACCGCATCTTATGGCAAAACCTCACATCGCAGACCTTGCCGACAATCAGAAACAGACCGTTCTCATATCCTTATCTCCCGTAACATACCCCGAAAATTTATTTGATCTTAACAATGACTGATATTGAATATTACGTAGGTGTTCCCGACGATCCTGATGACTTCGAAGCCTCCTCACGAGCTCTCTTCCCTCCGAAACGCCGCCCGATGAACGACAATCCTTACGATGACTTCGTGGCCATAGATTTTGAAACCATGTCACCGCAACGCACATCCGCATGCGCAATCGGCATGGTGCGTGTCATCGACGGCGTCATCGCCCAGCGATTCTACTCCCTCATAAATCCAATCAGAGATCGGGATACCGAAAAGGAACTAAACTTCCGCATCCACGGCATACCTCTTGCCGAGGCCGAAAAGGCTCTAGATTTCAGCGAAATGTTCAGGTTCGTCAAAGACTTCATCGGCACCCTCCCCATAGTATGCCACAACCGTAGCGTCGATATTCTGATCCTGGAAAGAATGATGGAATACTTCGGGCTCTCAGGAATCGACACATCCAACAATATCTGCACCTACCAGCTCACAGGCATGTCGCTCGTCGACTGCTGTAAGAAATTCGGCATCCACCTCCCGAATCACCACAATGCCCTGTGCGACGCCGAAGCATGTGCCAGAATATACCTGCACTCCATCGGCCTTCCCATAATAGAACAGGCCACCGGTTCCTTAAAGGAAATATTCTCTTCTAAGGGAAGCCGTACGCTCGACAAGGAATACCGAAAAAAACTCGACGACTCGCAGATCTCCGACAAGTCCACCGTCTTCTATGGCGCCACCGTACTCATAACCGGAGTATTCGAATCCTATCCCGAGCGCAACGACCTCGCAAAGCTCCTCCAGAGCTACGGCTCCAAGATAGTCTCCTCTATATCGAAAAAGACCGATCTCGTAATAGTGGGGGAGGGTGCCGGTCCAAAAAAGCTCGAAAAGATATATGCCATGCAGGCCGAAGGCCATCCCATACGAATAATTCTTGAGCCAGAACTACGCGAACTCCTATGATGCTGATGCTCCGACAATCCCGATTACCCGGGCACCGAAACCGTGCAGCTCGCCGACATCCGCTGCATATACCTCGCTCTCCGCGTCATATCACAGTCCATCTCATAACCCTTAAAATACCCGACCATGACAACATTTGTCGTAATAGCAGTAATTGCGCTCCTGATTTTTTGCTTCGCAGGAGGGAAACCCAAAGACAACCAGAAGAACCTCCGATCCTCTCGTTCAAATCGCCGTGAACCCGATAAGTACGCTCGCAAGCCCGCCATCAGGATGCTTAACCGTGACGGCAACCCCCGCGAAGATGAATGGTATACTAAAATTGCGGGAGTTACTTTTCACAACAACAGGGATGAGGTAGGGGGATTCTCCGGATGGGTAGCCAACGACCCCTCAAATAAAGTCGATAAAAACGCTATGGGCATTTACAACGAATCCGGGCGCCTACTCGGTTACATTCCCGCTGACGAACTTGACAGCTACCGTAGATGGTGTGACGGCCAACCTCAACCATGCGTAGGTATAATTTATACCGATGAAGACTACCTGTGCGGCAGGGTGAAGATTCTGCGTCCATGTAATCCGAAATTCCTTCAGGACGAATTCAGCAAATACCTACAGTGGATCCACGACAACTACGGCCGCAGCTACCTCCCGAAGAAACTCAGCATGCAGTTCGAGACCGAATGACCCGATATCCATCCCCGCGCGTTATATTCTAAAACATACAGTGAATACCTCCGCGTAATATCCTGCTCCTCCCCGCGTTGTAACTGAAAACATATACTTTGTAAAAGCATTATGTCAACCCTGAATACCAATAGCGCATGGACAAATAGTGATGCGCCGAACTGTGGAGTGTCATTTAAGTATGAGATCCACCATGAGACCCTGTATAAGACTGATAATACATATCTGCGTATGAGAACCTCTGCCGTAAAATCCGCTACTCTCGATATCCCCGTGCACGCATGGCAAATCGAGAAACAATTCCTGCGCATAGCAGTCAATAACAGGACTCGTGAAAGAAATTACGCAAATCTGTGCCTCCGACTTGCCGAAGGCGAGATAACTGAGGAGGAGTTCGACCGGGAAATAATCGAAAACGAAGACCGCTACGTCATTACATTCCAGGATGCAATCCCGGAAGAAAATGTCTGTATCGCCGCCCGGCTCACCGATGGTCTTCTCGACATCGAGACGGAGGACGACTTCCGGGAACTTTTCTCCATCAATACGGCTTCCATCATCAAAGCTCTCGGAAAAAATGAGTGAACATATAAATCCTGGCGACATGGTCGAGGGCCAGAAAACAAAAATCATTGCGCGAAAGATCGAATTTAAGAAAAGGTCTCTACAAAAGCACGAAATAACTAAAAAGAACATGGTCTCATACTCACTGGACCGTAACTGCAGCGTGGAGGTGATAGAAGAAATAGGTCTTTCTGAAGAGGAAATCCGGGCACGTGAAAATCTTCCTATTTTCAGAACTGTCGGTGATGTCCTGAAAGCCGATGCCATACGCCTCCACGTAGCAGGTATGAGAGACCTTTTGGGTGGCAGCCCGAAAGAAGGGGTGTCGCACAGGCACGGCGCCACTGTCGTTGACTGCCCCATCCATACCCTTGCGAAAATACAAACACCGTGGCAAGGCCACCTCGCACTGCTCGGGATGACCTCCACTTCCGACGAACCTAAAAAATTAAAATAAATGCATACAGACATCTTCACCCTTTGCGACAGAGTGCAATGTTATGAGAATAAACTCATGGTGATTGGAGCATACGATGTTATCTCCGTGCAAAACACTGCACCTGCACCTCTATCCATCAGCATCGCTGCCCGCATCAGATTTGAAAAAGAGGAATGTGGGCCGTCTATAATTAAGATAGAAGCCTCCGAGGTTGCTACCGGAATAAAGGTCCTTGACATAGATAATCCCATTGACATTGAAGCCCGCAATCCCATCGGGGAGGGTCTTCTGAATGTGGTCCTCAATGATGTACCTGTCCTGTTGCCACGTGAAGGCAAATATGAATTCACCTTGAGTGTAGAAGGCAAAGCGAATGGCACTGATACATTTGGCCTCCACCTCGTCAAGGTTCCATAATCCTCCGGCGTTATTATGATAATCAAGGAGTACATAGACCGTTATAACGACTATGCAAAAGCCGGCGACAGGCTTTACACCGATGCCCGCCCCCTTATTGACCGGGGGGAGAAACTTAATTTTGACATGATCGGGCTTGATGCAGTCTCTACTGTTTTCCTCAACGCCAGTCTCGGCCATCTGATGGATGACTACGGCATAGAGAGAGTGAAGAAATCATTTCGCTTCACAAATCTCCTGCGCTCTCAGGCTGACCGCATCCGTAAATACTTCACCGACTATGAAGAAGTATATCAGAAGGCCTGAGTAGGCTCCATTGAATTGCCGTCTTGCAAGTGCATCCGACAAAACCGACATCTAACTATCTGATATTTCGGCAGAAATCCGGACGTCTGGGGGGGGGGGGCAAGTTCGGATCTTGTCACCCCGACTAAATGAAGCGACCGCCGGAACTTCCGTTCCGGCGGTCGCTTCATTGTCCGGTCTCCTCGGATTCAGCCAAAGGGGGCTGACGCCTCGACGGGTCCTCTCAAAGAATCCTCGGAATCAACTCCACGGCAGCCTTCTTGTTCTTGTCGAGGATCTTCGCGTAGATTTGAGTCGTCTCGATGCTCTTATGCCCGAGAAGCTTTGACAGTGTATAAATGTCCACCCCCAGCGACAGCATCATCACGGCGAACGTATGCCGGGCACAGTGGAAGGTGATGTGCTTGTCGATTCCCGCGCTGCGCACCCATGCCGTCACGCTGATCCGCGCCGACTGCAAAGGCCCCAGCCCCTTGAAAACCTCCTCATCACCCCGCTTGCGCTCACCCAGCAGTTCCACCGCCTGAGAATTCAGATCCAGATACTCCAGATTCCGCGTCTTCTGCTGCGTGAACACTATCCGCGTGACCCCGTTAAACTCCCGCACCTCGCTCCACCGCAGCTTAACGATATCGCTCCACCGCAGACCCGTCAGGCACGAAAAGAAAAACGCCCTGGCCAGCGCCTCACTCGGCGCAGGCGTCCGCCGGAGCACCCTCAGCTCCTCCAGTGTCAGAAACTCACGCTCCGACTCCGGCTCCTTGAACCTCTCCATACCCAACGTAGGATTCACCTGGATGATCCCCTCCCTCATCGCCACATTGAATACCGAACAGAATTTCTGAAACATCAGCGCCTTCGTCCCCTCCGAAAGTGGCTTCGGAGACACCTTCCGCTTCCTCCCGTCGATATCCCACGCCTTCGCCTGCCGATCCAGATAATCCCGGAACCCCCTCACCCACCTCGGAGTAATCTCCGCGAACGTCAGCTCCTCATTCCGTTCATACCTCAGCACATGCGCCATACAATTCTTCCAGCTCGCCTTCGTCGTCCCCTCCTTGCGGTCCACTATCCGGCGCATCAAATCCATAAACCGCACCTCACCGCTCACCTTCGCCTCCACCCCGAAATCCCTCGACTGCAGCTCCACCACCCGCTTTGCCCGCATCGCCTCGGCCAGCTTAAGCGTCTCCCTGTTCCGGGCCTTATCCGCCCTCGTCTTCTCCGGCACAAGATACAGTCTCAGATATTCATTCACCCGCTTACCGTCCCGGCAGATGTCGAGATAAAGCGCCTCCGTGCCGTTACTCCTCGGCCTGCGCCGGAGATACACCATTTCTTTCTTCTTCATAGTCTTCATCACATTATCACCATACTTGTTGCGCCTGTTGCGCGTATTTCAGCGCGCAACAAAACCGCACCGCAAATATAGCATAAATACTCCATATAACCGCACACATTCCGAAGAAAGAACCGAACGCGCCATAACCGCAAGCACCTGAGATACTGTGCGGTTATGGCGCGTTTACAATACCTTTACGCTCCCTGACGCTCTTCAAGAAATCCCCTTCAATATTCGCTTGAGAAATGGAATTTTATCTTGGGGAAATCGGCCTGGGCCATCTGAAGAACATAGTTTGAGTCAGCAAGGAAGACATCGCGTCCTTCCTTATCGGTGGCCATAAACTGATGTTTACGCTTTTTAAATGCGGCGAGGGCCTCAGGGTCGTCGCTCTCTATCCAGCACGCCTTATATAGACTGATCGGTTCCCAACGACATTGCGCTCCATATTCATGCAGCAGACGGTACTGTATCACTTCAAACTGAAGCTGACCTACGGTACCGATAATCTTACGGCCGTTGAACTGGTTAGTAAACATCTGCGCCACCCCTTCGTCCATCAGCTGCCGTATTCCCTTGTCAAGCTGCTTGGCCTTCATGGGATCGGCATTCTCGATGTATTTGAAAAGTTCCGGGGAGAACGAGGGGAGACCCTTGAAATGAAGGTTCTCTCCTGAAGTGAGCGTATCTCCGATTTTAAAGTTGCCGGTATCGGGAATACCAACTATGTCACCGGGAAAAGCCTCATCGACAATACTCTTCTTTTGGGCCATGAAGGCCGTAGGAGCGGCAAAACGCATCTGCTTTCCGTTGCGGACATGCAGGTAGTTGACGTTGCGTTCGAATTTTCCGGAGCAGACCTTGACGAAGGCAATGCAGGAGCGGTGATTCGGATCCATGTTGGCATGGATCTTGAACACAAACCCGGTGAAGGGTTCTTCTTCAGGACGCACCTCCCTTTCCACAGCGACAATGGGGCGCGGAGCAGGGGCGATCTTCACAAAACAATCAAGGAGCTCCTTGACACCGAATGTATTGAGGGCTGATCCAAAGAATACAGGAGCCACCTCACCATCCAGATAAGCCTGCTCATCGAATTCCGGGTACACACCTTCAATCAGTTCAAGGTCCTCACGGAGTTTGGATGCATCTGCCTCACCCACAAGCCGGTCAAGTTCAGGAGAATTCACATCGGAAATCTCCACGCGCTCGCTTATCGTCTGCTTGGAAGGGGTAAAGAGGTCAAGGCCATGTTCGTAAAGGTTGTAGACACCCTTGAACTTCGCACCGATGTTGATCGGCCAGGTAAGGGGACGTACATTTATCTTCAGTTCCGACTCAAGTTCGTCAAGAATATCGAAAGGGTCTCGTCCCTCGCGGTCAAGCTTATTTACAAAGACTATGACGGGAGTCTTCCGCATACGGCAGACTTCCATCAGTCTACGGGTTTGGGTCTCCACACCCTTAGCCACATCCACAACGATTATAACGGAGTCCACAGCCGTAAGCGTACGGAATGTATCTTCAGCGAAATCTTGGTGACCGGGTGTGTCAAGAATGTTTACCTTATAATCCCCGTAGTTGAAGCCCATGACCGATGTGGCGACTGAAATGCCCCTTTGCTTCTCAATCTCCATCCAGTCGGAAGTGGCGGTCTTCTTGATTTTATTACTTTTTACTGCTCCTGCCACATGAATGGCACCACCAAAAAGCAGAAGCTTCTCAGTGAGTGTGGTTTTACCGGCATCCGGATGCGAGATGATGGCGAAGGTACGCCGGCGGGCGATTTCCTTATTCAGTTCGTCTGACATATCTGGTCTGCTGAATTAATGGGCTGATTCCGTGCCGGACACCGGCTCGTCATCGTTAAATAATTCATTGTTGTAGTCTCTCTTGTAGTAGTGGGCAAGCATCGCCATAAAGGCAGAAATCTGCCTGACGGCATCAAGCGTCTCCTTGGAGATTTCCTTACCCTGCAGGCGGAGCATCAGGATGCCGTACAGAGCATTAAGACAGGTCTCTATCTCTCCGGCCTTTTCCTCACCTGATTTACTGCGGAGCTCCACGATATAGGGAAGTGTGCGGTAAAACTCCGCTGAGTATTTGGCAAACTTTTCATCCGCAAGTAGACGTCGATGTAGGGAATCAAGATCCAGAATCACATTCCTGTTGAGCTGAAGATGCCCCTTTTTCTCGACACCCTCCCGGCGCATCATGTCAATCAGCGATTCATACCAGTCATGAAGGTCACGACGCTGCTGCTCACTCAGATTGGAGTATTTTTCAATAATTTCGCGGTCTATTCTTTCCATATCAAGCTGATAGGCGCGAATCAAATCCTCTATCTGCCACATGTACAGAATGTACTCTGCGATATTCTCTCTCTTTTTTTCAGATGCTGTGTACATAATTTACAAAGTTACTAAATTTTAGGGCAGACTACAAATTTTCCGGCAGTGTCTTACGCACAAGAAAAGTCACTGCAAAGGTGACGGAGGCCAACAACATTATAAGCCAGAAAAACGCCTCATATGCCGAGAGTCCTCCCAAAAGTGGCCCGGCACTATCAAGCGATTCGAAAATCCAGCCCGCGAACATTCCGGGCATCATCATGCCGAGAGCCATGAAGGCTGTGCAGAAGGCATAATGAGAGGTAGTGTTTTCACCTCTACAGAAATACATGAGATACATCATGAATGAAGTGAATCCGAAGCCGTAACCCAGCTGCTCAAACCCGATCAGAATTGAAATAAGCGTCAGCGACGCAGGCTGCACCGCAGAGAGATAGCAATACGCCAGACACGGGAGAGTAAGCGAGGCGGCCATAGGCAGAAGACTCTTTCTCAATCCGATACGCGATATCAGTATACCTCCGAGAATACCCCCAGCGAGCAGACAGACCACACCCACCGTGCCGTTGGCAAAGCCAATCGAAGCGGTACTCATTCCAAGTCCACCGGCTTCAATCGGGTCATGAAGGAATGGCTGCACGAGTTTAAGGCACAGTGCTTCCGGAAGACGATATAAGAGCATGAAGGATAACGCCACTATGATGTGTCCCTTCCGGAAAAAAGTGATGAAAGTGTCAAGGAACTCCCTGGCTACTCCCGAACCTGACCTCCCGGGCATCGATTTATCGGCCGCCACCTTGGGAAGAAAGAAAATATGGTAAAGATAAAAAAGCAGAAACAACAGGGAAAGGGATCCGAATGTCAGTCCCCAAGCCTTGGGAATGTCGCCGAGTGAAACTTCAAGCCAACCGGCGAATATCACAATGCCCCCTTGCCCGAGGACACTCGCTATACGATAGAAAGTGGAGCGCACACCTACAAACGCAGCCTGACGTTCGGGGTCAAGGGCAAGGATATAAAGGCCATCGGCCGCTATGTCGTGGGTGGCCGAAGCAAACGCCATTATCCAGAAAGCAATGAGGGTGGTCAAGAGAAATCCTGAAAAGGGTAGAGCCAGGGCCACACATCCCATGCTCAGGCATATCAAGGCCTGCATGGCGAGAATCCACCTGCGTTTTGTGGAAAACATATCCACGAACGGACTCCAGAAAGGTTTTATCACCCAGGGAAGATACAGCCAGCCCGTTAGAAACGCCATTTCACCTTTGGATATTCCAAGATTGGTGTACATAAGCACCGTCAGCGTGTTGACAGCAAAATAAGGAAGCCCCTCGGCAATGTAAAGCGTCGGAATCCAACTCCACGGAGAGCAAACCTTGTTTGTCTTATTCATGATGTCAAAAAATTCAAAGTGGACCGGAGGGCAAAGCCACATCCGCATGTATGGCCGTCACATCATCCGCCGTCAACCGCCGGAAGTCTTCCTCTCGAGGCACTACCATGACACCGGCCATGTCGATGGCGCCGGGACTGATCATGAAGCCCTCAAGTCCATCTGCAGAGTAACATAAAGGCCGATGACGCCGACGGGGCACTACGGCATAACGCAACAGCCCATCCCCCCCGATCCACATAAATGCATTCACGAGGCCTGCATCGGCAAGCGAAGTGGCTGCGTCTATTCCGCAATAATCCTTAAGTTCCGCCAGATATTTCATACCCACTAAATCGGGAGTGACAACACGGTAGGCCACCTTAAAAGGCAATTCCGCAGGATCACCACCCTCCTCAAGATACCTCATCAACGGCAATTCAAGAGTAGCCACCGCCTGACAGTGAAGATGGTCAGGGGCAGAAGCTCCTGCGCGGGCGCCATTGAAGAAAACCGTCATTCCCGGAAGACGCTCAGCCATCGAAGCCATCTCAAGGGGTATCCCACCCTGTGGGATATGATTGACGGATGCAATCGTAAAATGCAGTGGAAATATGGGAAACGGATTTACCAGAAACTCCCAGCCGTCGAGTATGGGCTCAGCCTCCTGAACATCCGGACGGTTTTTCCTGCATAGGAAACACGGACGTGCCGCTATAGCCTTGGCGTCGATTCTGGCGCCGGTCGATACCTTCCTCGCCGGATTCATCTGCGCATAGCATGTGAAAGGGCCGAAAGTAAAAGCCTTGCGTTCCACTCTTTCCAGAGCATCATAATTCTTTTTTGCCTCCGGCCATAGGGTCAGTTGGCTGTCGCGGAATTCACCTAATCTGTCAAGCATGATCAATCGATATCCTCCTCGTCCTCCTCTTCATCAAAGTATTCATCATCGTCAAAATCTTCGTCATCGTCATCGTGACGGAAGTCCGGATCCGGTGAAATGAGACCGAGTCTACGCATCTCATTGAAATTCTCCTCTTCCTCACGCCGGTTGGCGGTGATTCTGGCAATCAACTCATTCGTACGTAAGAAATCCTTATATGCGTTATGGGCATTGACAGCCTCTACTGAAAGGGCAGCATCGGAATTTCCTTCCCATCTGCGGCAATAGTATAGGCCGTCAAAAATTCGGCCTACCGCATATTCACGCGTGATACGGAGCATCATTGCGTAATCCTCTCCATAACTTACGTTGGGGAACAGTATCTTTCTGACAACATTGCGGGCAAACGCACGGGGTGCTCCGAATCCGTTGATACGCAATCCGTTTTCAGGTCCGAAATCATCCGTCCACTCCTTATGGGCGATAAGTCCCGGAGGGAGGGGACGAAGATCAAAGTCGGTCAGGAAATAGCTTCCCACCACAGCCGCGTAGTTCCCCTCGGCAAACTTATCGATTATCGTGGTCAGGGTCATGTCGGTGGCATAGATGTCGTCAGAGTCAAGCTGCACGACATATCGTCCGCAAAATTCAGAAAGTATAGCCCGGTTCCAGCATCCGCCTATTCCGAGTTCCTCCTCTTTCGAAACCCTGATAAGATGGAAACGTGGATCATCGATACCTTCGAGGAGTTCGCGTGTGCCGTCGGTCGAATCATTATCCACAACGATAACGTTAAAACTGAAATCCGTCTTCTGGCCGAGCGCTGATTCCACGGCGTCACGCACGGTCCGCACCCGATTCCTAACGGGAATAACAACGGAGGCCATTACCTCCCCTTCGTCAAGCGACTCCGGAAATTTCAGATGAATCTTGTTCTGGCGGCTCAGGCCGTCAATCTCCATAAGATGATAACGCAGAGCAATCTCCATATCGGCCTGATAGTCGGCATTGCTCGGATTGACATAATCATGCTGACGCTCGCCGCTTTTCCGGTAATCCACGCGACGAGTATCATAGAGATATTCGGGGATCATCTCAAAAAATCTGCCTTGGCTAAGCCGGAGCCTCATGGCATACCATCCTCCGTCAAGATAGGATGATTCCTCTTCATCGAAATCCTCGGTGGCAGAGAGCACATCGGCGGCATTCATGAGTACAACCGAACCGAAATCAAAATCGTCACGCAGCGAACCGGGCACATATTGAGTCAGAGGATGATTGAGTTTCGTGCCGTCGTCGTTTATTTCGCGATACCATGCATAGACCATCGATACATCCGTGTCGTCAGCCACCTGACGCATTCGGTGTACTGCGTCGGGATACAGTGTCACCTCACGGTCGGTGACAGCCACCAAAATATATTGTTCAAGCGGAGTGCGGAAGATTTTTTCCCGCAGGTCCTCCACCGTGGTGAATCTATATAGTTCCATTATCCTTTGATTTATCCAGTTTATCCGAAGAGTCCTGAATGCACTGCAGAGGGCATACCGGACTCACGGTCATTCTATCATTTGCTTACCATTCGGAGGAACGAGGCAATGGCGGAGTTGCGCTCGTCATCCCCCTTTATCGATTCAATCGGCACGGAGAGAGTCAATGTCTTACCCTTTCCATAAGAGGAAAGGATACCTGCCGCACTGCCTGTATCCGAGAAAGTGAGGACTGTTTCAGCTCCGGAGTAAACGGGCTGTAGGGCGTCAGGCTTTTCTACTATATATTGTGCCTTATTGAGGTCATTGGAATATGAGAGGGTGGAATTTCCCAGTACGGATCCATAGGTCGACAATTTTCCGGAACGTGTACGGGAAGCGGTCCTGTCATAAGTCACTCCGAGCACTTCACGGGTAAACTGCTTTGCCTCCTCGTTGCCTGACGTTTCTGTCGCGTCAGACACCACATAGGCTCCGCTCACGATCAGGGATCCTCCACCGAATACATATTTTTCAAGAGCGGCCGTAAGGGAGTTAGGTAGAGCCTGATATCTGACACCGCTTGTGCCACGCCCTACGGCAGTGCATTTCTGCTTGCCGAGAATCAGGTCCACAACGGGATAGTGGGAGAGTTCGACTTTCCCGGCTTCCACAGCAGCTGCCGATGCACTGACGAAACCGTAACCGGCATCAGCGATTCCATCCCCATGTACGGCAGGATAATCAAAGGAATTGCCTGCGATTACCTTGCCGATGCCATTGGAATTCGACCTACCGAAACCTTCTCCGGCGTTACGGCGGAACTCTGTCTGATATCCGGCGAAAGAACCGTCGCTTATATAGGCCACTCCAAAATCATCCTCCGCATTGAATCCGGCACGGCCGTCCTCCGAGAAATGAGAGGGTGCGGACACACGGTCAAAACCGTTCACAACCATCACGGTGGGAGAGGAGGGATTATACCTCAGGGACAGGGTTTCCGACGGGAATGCCACTCCACCTTCATTTGCCGCTATTACCCGGAAGGAGTGGATAAGGTCGTCTTCCACTCGGACATCGAAGTGTGTGGAAGCAGTCTCGCCGACTTTTACGAATCCGAGGTTGCCTTCAGTACGTTCGAGGATAATGTACTTATTCGGATTGGCAGTGGGTTCGAGCGGATCGTAAGTGGGCATCCAGCTGAGACGGAACTGTTTTTTACCCTTTTGCGGAGTGATGGCAAACTCCCTCACGGGGAGGGGCTGTATCACCACTTCGCGGTCCTTGCGCTCGGATACGAAACGCGCCATCGCCTTGTAGATGGCTCTTGATACCACGAACCTGAAGTTAGGATCCAGACCATACTGCATATCCCGGAAATTCTGGTGACTGAGAATCTCTATCAAGGTCGTGGGTACTTCCGCCACACGGGCCTCCAGATAGGATTTATCCCACATGGAACGTCGTGTCCAGTTCGGTTCATACGTACGCCTTATATCGCTCGTGATCTGAGTCATGAGCATATTGGTAAGGTTACGGGAGTTGGAACGGGGAGTGCCGTCGACATAATTGGCTCCGTTGTTGGTATAATATATTCCCAGAGTGCCTACGGTCGTGTCATCGGCTCTTTTGCCGGCATCGGAATGCAAGGCAAATGAGATATCCACCGGGATGCGAAGTCCCTCTCTACCGGGGAGGACACGGGAGCCGCCGGCAAGATAGTTGACCCAGTGTCCCCGGCAGGTATAGTCGTCCTTATAATCATCGGTACCATGAAAAGGGGAGTAGACTTTCTCAGGGAAGCCTGCCCAATGCAGCCAGTATCTTGCACCTTCAAGATAGCGGGGCATACCGGAGGTTGAGAAAGAGGGAATGCGCGACGGTCTTACAGGCTGGGAAGAGGCGGGGAGCGGAGCGGAAGCCGCATCTATGTCTTCATCCTCTTCCTCATCCTCGGCATCGTTCTCATCATCCTCGTCATCGCCGCTATACGAATCATCCATAGACTCGTCATCCTGGTCATTTTCCACTGTCACAGCAGCCAGCGCCGATTCAGAGAGCGGGGTAGAGGGGTCATAATAAATATCCGACCGATTCGAACTTCGGGCGATATTGCCCATGCCTCCGCCGATCTTTACGGCATCAGCCGTCAAGATCTGGCCCCCTTTGTCCGAGACATTGGTAAGGGTGACGACAGGCACCTTGTCACTGTAGCCCTCCTCAAGAGGGAAGGTACCGAGATAAATCCAGGTACCGCCACCCATTGTCTGGTTGACCTTGAAATCCTTGCTTCCGCCGGAATAATTGACCGTATAACGTGCGTCCTCAGTAGAATTGGGAAGACTCTTGTAACTTACATACACGGCGTACTCTCCATCTTCAGGTATATCGGCATACCATGCGGCGACAGAAGGATTACCGCTCCTCACCGTCTCCACCTGACGATAAGTACCGTTCTCAAACGGATTCTCCGTATCACGGAAATCAGGAAGGTCATAGATGAAGCCATCGCCCTCGCCGGTGACCCATTTCCGTGTTCCATTCTTTTCCACATACGATGTCTGGGAGAAAAGCATTCCGCCTTCGTTGGTGTCGTTGTCGACTATCACTTCGTGACGGCTCATGTCGCGTTCGCGCGGAAGCATCACATATGCCCCGGCATTCTCAAGCATCGGAACAAGGAAGGGGAGCACATAACCCATGGTGTACGTATCCTCAAGCGACTGAAACAGGAATCCTCGCTGCCATTGCCATCCTCCTCCTTTAAAATAGCGGCCATGGCTATGCCACAAGGCTATTATGTCTCCCTCCATGCCTTTCCGCGGATGTATCCACGGATTGACGGCTGTCACAAAAGGCACATTCTGACGATATTGACTTGGAAGCTTGTCGATCTTGCTGATGTAATAGGCCAGGTTACGGGCACCGACATTCAGCGTGATATTGAAATTGGAAAGAGAATCGGGGAGAGTGCGACGCACCACCTTAGTCATGTCGGAAATCAGGTCCCGTGTCACAGGCATATATGTGTAGTTTTCATTAAGGGAAACCCCCACAGTGCCCTGACGCATATTCGGATTGACCCTGTTTACCCGAAGTCCGCCGGGATTCATCTCTTTGGGAAGCCATTCAAGAAGGGCGGCATTGACAGAAAGAGTCAGCGGATCGTCCGAAGGGCGTTCCACCGGAGTGGGTGCTACAGTCCGCTTTACCGAGGTCGACTTGCGGGTGCGTGACTTGGAAGAGGATTTCTTCTTGGAGGTGCCTGAAGCATTATTTTTCTTCTTTGACGCAGTGGCGCCCTTTTTCGACGAAGAGGTTCTTTTTTTGGAAGCCCCGGCGGATGACTTGGCCGTATTCCTCTTCTTTTTCGAAGTGGCCGTCTTTGAGGTTTTGGCCTTAACCTTTGCAGCGTGTGCAGCTTCTGCCTCCGGAACGATAAAAGCGAGAGACGCCATTACCGCCACAATCAGAAGTCCGATATATTTTCTTACGTTCATGATCTTGTAGATAATCGTGTATGATACCTAATTTACAAAATTAGTTTTTTTTCCGCACTATTCCGCTCCCGGACTTATCGTTTCACATATTTTCACACTCCCGGAGATTTAAACAAAACATAAATGGGGCACGAAGTAAGTTCATATCCGAAAAATTTAGTATCTTTGCCGAAAACCTTAAAGAAACCGCATACAAGACATGCCTACCAAACCTTTCCATTATCAGGAGCCCTTTCCCTTGGGTCCCGATACGACTGAATATCAGTTGATCACAACAGACTATGTAAAAGTTGAGAACTGGGCCGGCCATGAAATGCTCGTAGTTGACCCGGAAGCGCTTACCGTAATCGCCAATGTGGCTTCCCACAACTGTTCGTTCATGCTCCGCCGTGAGCATAACGAGATGGTGGCCAAAATCCTCAATGACCCCGAAGCATCGGAGAACGATAAGTTTGTGGCGCTTACAATGCTCCGTAATGCCGAAGTAGCCGCAAAAGGTGTGCTTCCTTTCTGCCAGGACACGGGCACATCCATCTGCGCCGCCTATAAAGGACAGCAGGTATGGACAGGGTGCGATGATGAAGAGAAGATTTCCCTCGGGGTCTATAAGACATATACCGAAAACAATCTGCGCTACTCCCAGAACGCTCCCCTAACGATGTACGACGAGGTGAACACCGGCTGCAATCTTCCCGCACAGATCGAAATTCACGCCACAGAGGGGGACGAGTACAAGTTCCTCTTTATCGCGAAGGGTGGTGGCTCGGCCAACAAGACATATCTTTATCAGGAAACAAAGGCAATCCTCAACAAGAAAACCCTCGTGCCCTTTCTGATCGAGAAGATGAAATCGCTGGGCACAGCCGCCTGCCCCCCTTACCACATCGCTTTTGTAATAGGTGGCACCTCTGCCGAAGTCAACCTCGCCACTGTAAAGAAGGCCTCAGCCAAATACTATGACGCGCTCCCGACTCACGGCAATGAATACGGACAGGCCTTCCGCGACGTCGAACTCGAAAAGGAACTTCTCGAAGCCGCCCAGAACCTCGGACTCGGAGCACAGTTCGGCGGTAAGTATTTTGCACACGACGTGCGTGTAATCCGCCTTCCCCGCCATGGCGCATCCTGCCCCGTAGGCATGGGAGTGAGCTGCTCGGCCGACCGCAACGTGAAAGCCAAAATCAACCGTGAGGGGCTTTGGATTGAAAAGCTCGACGAATTCCCCGCAGAGCTGATACCGGAAGAATACCGTAACGCCGGTGAAGGAGAAGTAGTGGAAATCGACCTCAACCGTCCGATGGAAGAAGTACTTGAGGATTTGAACAAATATCCCGTTTCGACCCGCCTTTCCCTCAAAGGCACAATCATCGTAGGCCGCGACATTGCCCACGCCAAAATCAAAGAGCGTCTTGACGCCGGTGAGCCCATGCCCGAGTACCTTAAGAAACACCCCATCTACTACGCCGGCCCCGCCAAGAAACCGGAGGTAATGCCTTCAGGCTCGTTTGGCCCGACGACAGCCGGACGCATGGACAGCTATGTCGACCAGTTCCAGGAAGCCGGAGGCTCGATGATAATGATCGCAAAGGGAAACCGTTCGCAGCAGGTGACCGATGCATGCAAGAAGCACGGCGGTTTCTATCTCGGCTCAATCGGAGGTCCCGCAGCCATCTTGGCCAAAGATAGCATCAAGAACGTGGAACTGCTTGAATATCCGGAACTCGGCATGGAAGCAATCTGGAAAATCGAGGTGGAGAATTTCCCCGCCTTCATCCTCGTCGACAATAAAGGCAACGACTTCTTCAAGCAGATAAAGCCCCGCTGTCCGATGGACTGCAAATAAAGCTGACATCCGATAAGTGAACATTACCTCCCGGAGGCTTATACGACACACTCCCGTATCATATGGTACGGGAGTTTTTTCATAAACTCTTATCAGTTAGCCACTACTTATAGTCAAACATTTGTACAATCGGGATTTTTTTATTAACTTTGCACCATTAAGAGGTATCTAAATAAGTATCTACAGGAATACACACATCTGACGATGCAAACTTTTTCTGAAAAAGACCTCGATTTATTGTTTGAGACCTCATGGGAGGTCTGCAATAAAATCGGTGGCATTTATACTGTGCTCTCCACAAAGGCGCGTGAGCTTCAAAAGGTACTTGGAGACCGGCTTATATTCATCGGTCCCGACGTTTGGAGCGACGACAATCCGAGTCCAACTTTCATAGAGAAAAAGACTCTTCTCTCACGTGCTGCTTCAAAAATACAACTCCCGAACGACATCACCATCCGTACCGGCCGCTGGGACATCCCCGGCTCTCCGATTGTAGTGCTCGTGAAGTTCCAGCACCTGATGGGGAACATGAACGAAATATATGGGGAGATGTGGGAAAAATTTGGAGTGGATTCCCTCCACTCTTACGGCGACTATGAGGAGGGTTGCGCTTTCGCAGTGGCTTCCGCCATAGTTATCAAAGCTCTTGCGGCACACCTGAAGGTCAAAGGATCCAAGGTTATCGCCCACTTCGATGAATGGACCACCGGAATGGGACTTCTCTATATAAAGGCGCACTTTCCGGAAGCGGCCACCATCTTCACCACGCACGCCACCAGCATCGGCCGTTCAATATGCGGCAACGGCAAGCATCTCTATGAATACTTCGAAGGATATAACGGCGACCAGATGGCCAAGGAGCTCAATATGGAGTCAAAACACTCCCTTGAGAAACAGGCTGCCGCCAACGCGGACTGTTTTACGACTGTAAGTGAAGTCACCGCACACGAATGCACTCAGTTGCTCGGAGTGACTCCCGCTGTCGTGACCCCCAATGGATTCGAGCCCGACTTCATTCCCTCCACCCGGAAATACAATGCTCAGCGCAATGAGGGGAGAAAACGTCTGCTGACTGTGGGAAGCGCGCTCGCCGGCCGCGAACTGTCCGATGACACACTCATCGTGGCCACGGCCGGACGAAATGAGTACCGCAATAAGGGTCTTGACCTTTTCATCGACTCGATGGTGGCACTCAACGACCATCCGGACCTGCAGCGTGATGTGCTCGCTCTGATAATGGTGCCTGCCTGGGTAAAGGAACCCGCGGGAGAGCTTCTAATGGACTTGAACTTCCAGGGACACGATACTCCCCGTGAGAACTATCTCACCCATCGGCTCAACAACGAAGACAGCGATCCGGCATGCTGCCGCCTCCGCGCACTTCGCGACGGAGGCTACTCAGGCAAGGTGAAAATTGTATTTGTACCCTGTTATCTCGATGGCCATGACGGAATAGTGAATATATCTTACTATGACCTCCTGCCGGCCCTTGACCTGACGGTATTTCCTTCCTACTATGAGCCTTGGGGCTACACACCGCTTGAGAGTATAGCATTCGGAGTGCCCACGGTCACTACCGACAAGGCCGGCTTCGGACAATGGATCCTTTCCAATTTCAAGAATGACTTCGTGACGACCGGTGTGCGCGTAATACGCCGTGAGGATACGAACTATCCCGCGAACGCAGCTGAAATCGCCGGTACCACAGCTTCCTATCTTGAAGCCGACGCCAAAGAGGTGAAAGCCTCCCGCGAAGCCGCGACAGCCACTTCGCGTAAGGCAGACTGGCACTTCTTCATCGAAGACTACTACAAGGCATTCACGATTGCCCTCGGCAATTCAGCCAAACGAAACTAATGCGCCTCGCGCTTACCGTGCGAGACATCCATCTATAAGAAAATTACTTATTCATTTTAAAATATGAAACTTCAAGTTAGTAATTCCAATCATCCCACATGGCACAATCTGACTGTGTCTACTGAGCTCCCCAAACAGCTCAAACCTCTTGAGGAAATGAGCAAGAACCTCTGGTGGGTATGGAATAGCGAAGGGAAGAGCCTCTTCCGCGACATCGACCACGATCTCTGGCGCAAGACCGGTGAAAACCCCGTAATGCTCCTGCAGCGGATCGGCTACGAACGCCTTAAGGAAATCCTTGATGACAGCGCATTCATGGAGCGCATCAAGCTCGTCTACACAAAGTTCAAGGACTATATGAAGCAGCCGATGCACACCGACATCCCCTCCGTGGCATATTTCTCCATGGAGTACGGCCTGTGCAACTGCCTCAAGATCTACTCCGGCGGACTCGGAGTCCTCGCCGGCGACTATATCAAGCAGGCTTCCGACAGCCGTGTCAACATGACAGCCGTCGGCTTCCTCTATCGTTACGGTTATTTCGCACAGAGCCTCTCCATCGACGGGCAGCAGGTAGCCAATTACGAACCCCAGAACTTCGAACAGCTTCCCATTGACCAGGTTCTTGATGAGAACGGTCAGCCGATGATTCTTGAGGTACCGTATCCCGGCCGTATCATCTACTGCCACGTATGGCGTGTCAATGTAGGGCGCATGAAGCTCTATCTGCTCGACACCGATCTGGACCACAACTCCGAATACGACCGTCCCATCACTCACAAGCTCTATGGCGGTGACTGGGAAAACCGTATCAAGCAGGAGTATCTTCTCGGTATCGGCGGCGTCATCATGCTCAACAGACTCGGCATCAAAACCGACCTCTACCACTGTAACGAGGGTCACGCAGCACTGCTCAACCTCCAGCGTCTGGTAGACTACGTGCAGAATGACCATCTGCCCTTCAATGTGGCACTCGAAATGGTGCGCGCCACATCCCTCTATACCGTACACACTCCCGTGCCTGCAGGCCACGACTATTTTGAGGAGAGCCTCTTCGGCAAGTATCTCGGCGAGTATCCCGCCAAGCTCGGCATATCGTGGAACGACCTCATCAACATGGGCCGCGAGAACCCCGACACCAACGAGCGCTTCTCAATGAGTGTATTCGCACTCAATACCTGTCAGGAAGCCAATGGCGTAAGCTGGCTGCACGGCGAGGTATCGAAGAAGATGTTCGCCGGTATCTGGAAGGGCTACAGCCCCGAGGAGTCTCACGTCGGATATGTCACAAACGGTGTACATATGCCCACATGGGCCGCCAGCGAGTGGAAGGCATTCTATGAGGAGAAGCTTGGTCCTGAAATGTTCGAGGACCAGTCGAATCCCGAGGCATGGAAAGGCATCTTCGAAGTAGGCGACGATGAAATCTGGAACATGCGAATGACAATGAAGAATAAATTCATTGATTTCGTAAAGAAGGACTTCAAGGAAAAGTGGCTTAAGAACCAGGGTGATCCCTCCGCAGTGGTGAAGATTCTCGACAAAATCAATCCGAATGCCCTTATCATCGGTTTCGCACGTCGCTTCGCCACATATAAGCGCGCACACCTTCTCTTCACTGACCTTGACCGTCTGGCTAAGATCGTCAACAACGAGAAGTATCCCGTGCAGTTCATCTTCTCAGGTAAGGCCCATCCCGCCGACGGCGCAGGCCAGGGCCTGATCCAGCGTATCATCTCTATCTCGAAGATGCCCCAGTTCCAGGGTAAGATCATCTTCCTTGAGGACTACAACATGATTGTGGCCAAGCGTCTTGTGACAGGTGTCGACATCTGGCTCAATACCCCCACACGTCCGCTTGAGGCATCCGGTACATCCGGTGAAAAGGCCGAGATGAACGGTGTGCTTAACTTCTCGGTGCTCGACGGATGGTGGTATGAAGGCTATAAGCTGGCCGAAGACGCAGGCTGGGCCCTCACTGACAAGATCACCTACACTGACAATGCCCAGCAGGACCAGCTCGATGCCGCTACAATCTATTCAATGCTTGAGAACCAGATCATTCCCCTCTACTTCGATAAGAACTATAGGGGCTACAGCACTGAATGGATCCAGTACATCAAACGCTCCATCGGCAAGATCGCTCCGATCTTCACTATGAAGCGTCAGCTCGACGACTACATCTCGCGCTTCTACAAGCCCGAGGCCAAGCGTGCGGCCAAACTCGCTGCGCATGATTTCGCCAAGGCACGTGAAATCGTGGCTTGGAAAGAGGAAGTCGCCTCCCGTTGGAACGATGTGCAGGTGCTTTGCACCAACTACAATGATTCCCTCAGCAACGCCCTCTCCACGGGCTCCGATCTTGACGTAAGCTGTAAGATCGACACCAAAGGCCTCGGTGACTCAATCGGCGTAGAACTCGTATACTATCGTGAACACGATGGTGAAAGCACATTCGACGGAACTGAAGACCTGAAGGTTGTGGCACGTGACGGTGATGTCCTGACTTACTCCCTCAAGAAGAAAATCAAAGACGCCGGTATGTTCCGCTACGCAATGCGAATGTATCCGAAGAACGCTGAGCTTCCTCACCGCATGGACTTCGCGTATGTCCGCTGGATTTAAATTCTGACAGATAGAGCCTTTACATGTAATGTAGTAGGCCTAAATCATAACTGAACGGTGCCGTTCGTCCGGATAGATTCCGGATGGACGGCACTTTTTTCCGATGTATGAAACTATTTTATGGTAAAAACGACTAATAGCATGTAATTCTTCTCCTGAATATTTTTATGTATTTAAAATGAATAAGCCATCATCACATGAAGAAAACAATTTTCTGGAGCATATTCGGAAGTACGGAGGAATCATCACACGACTCTGCTATTATTACGCGGAGAATGAAGATGATTTCAGAGATCTCAGACAGGACGTACTGGCCACATTATGGGAGGCGAGAGATAAATACCAAGGACTTTCCTCTTCCAGCACCTGGATTTACAGGGTGACTCTAAATGTCTGTGTATCCGCCTTCCGAAAGTCTACAAGAAAGAAAAAAATAATCCAAAGGCTCGACAAGGGTCAGGATTATCCATTCGAGGAGGATTTCAAGACCGAAAGGCTAAAGACAATGCACCGAATGATCAACCGACTTCCCGAACAAGATAAGGCAATCCTGCTTCTTTGGCTGGACGATTTGAAATACGAGGAAATATCAGACATTACGGGCCTCCAGCGCAACACTCTCGCCACGCGACTGCGCAGGATAAAGGAGAAGATTTGCAAAATGACGGTCGAACTGTAATGGGATGTAATCGCAGCAAAGATAAAGGGCTGCCCAATAATAGCACTAAGAATAAACAACATAAACAGAACATAAGAAATGGACGATTTTGACCCCACCATCAATGGAAACGCAACTACTAGTGAAGCGGCCACAAGGGAGATTGAAATGCTCAAGGCTCAGTGGCAAGACCTGAATCAGCGTCTGAAAAGACTTGAAGGGTCAATGGAAGAGGATGGACGCCGGATTGTAACTGACAATATTAAGTCTGCCAAAGAGACTCTTGTGAGTAAATACCGAAAATTCTTCATTATCGGCATCGTGATGTCAGTCCTGACTCCATTGGTATTTATGAATATGCTTCCGGAGTTAGGAGTGGAGGGATGGCAAAAGATAGTGTGTATGGGGCTGTTTTGGTTATATTTCCTCGTAGCCGCGCTTGAGGATTCCTATTTAATGGCCTGCTCCAGAAACATCAATCTTCTGACATGGACAGTGGAGAGGGTCAGTCGGGAAGCACATCGGCTCCGTCATATACATCATCTCTGTATGGTGTCGATGATCATACTGGCAATCATGACACTCGGCTTCTTTATCTATAATATCCACCTCGACACTCCGGTCCTAATAGGCGTGATATGCGGAGGAACAGCCGGGCTCGCAATCGGACTAAAAGAATACCGACAGATAATGAACGCCTACAAGGAACTCATCAATGACCCTGAAGATACCGACAGGAAGTGAATGTGTCAGCATGAGGCCTATCGATGGCCCGGCAACTGCTGTCAGGCATTGAACGCTAATTATGAGCGCGTACAAAAGATAAGCATGAGGAGGGATTTGAATACACAAGCATCGCCGGAAATTTCCTAAGACAGAAATTTCCGGCGATGTAGATTATAACTTTTCGGACTTAACTTAAATGGATGCCGCCGCATTATCCTCATCATCCGTAGAGGCTGAAGCGGTCTTGGGAGGACGGGTCTTGGCGAATATCCTGGAAAGGTATTTTTCATTAAATCCTTGAAGTACTTCCCAGAATACGGGGACAAACGTCGTACCCAACAGACCATTGAGTGCCATGCCGAATACTACGGCCGTTCCTAATTCCTGACGGCTATGTGCTCCGGCTCCGGTGGCGAACATCATCGGCATCACACCGAAAACAAAGGCGCACGCAGTCATCATTATCGGCCGGAAACGAATCACGCCCGCATCATGGGCGGCCTTGCGAATCGGGACACCGGCTTTGCGGAAGTCCATAGCGTATTCCACAATCAGAATGGCATTCTTGGCCGACATGCCCAGGAGCAGTATCAGACCAATCTGGGTATATATACTCACACTCTGTGAAAGGAAGATACACCCCAGAATCGTACCCAAAATAGCGATCGGCATACTCAGGATGACCGCCAGCGGATCAGTCCAGCTCTCATACTGGGCGGCAAGCACGAGAAGAGTCATGATTACCGCGAAGATAAATACAAACGATATGGTGGTATGCGCCTGGGTTTCCTGATACGCCTCTCCGGTCCAGGCATAGGAGTAATTATCACCGAGGGTCGACTCCACTATTTCCTCCATAGCCTTAATCGCTTCTGCCGAGCTGACTCCCTTGGCGGCATTCGCTGTCAGGGAAGCCGTGGTGTACATATTATATCTACTTACCGAAGACTCACCCATAACAGGCACAACAGAGGTAAATACATCCAACGGCACCATTTCTCCGGACGAATTGCGAACGCTCAGATTGCGTATATCGGAAATATTGCGGGTGCTTGAGGCATTTCCCTTCACTATGACCTGAAACGATTTTCCGAATTTAATGAAGTCGTCCACGTACGCGCTTCCCAAGTAGGAGGATATGGTGGAGTAGACCTCTTCAAGATCAATCCCGAGGGAGGCAACCCGGTCACGGTCAATATTAAGTTCATACTGTGGCACCTCTCCCTGATACATGGTGGTCACACTCTTAATTCGGTTATCTCTCTCAGCAGCCTCCTGCACAGCAGCCATCGCCTTCTTCATCTCTGTAGGTCCAAGATTATTTATGTCAAGCAACTGCATTGCAAGGCCCCCCGAGACTCCGAGGCCGGGTATGGCAGGGGGATTCACCGAAAATACTATGGCCTCCGGGAAATCCTTTGCCGCAATCTCATCAGTCATGTCGATCAGCCTGTCGACGCTCTCCTTAGAACCTCTCTTACTCCAAGGCTCAAGCTCTATCATCATGATACCCAGATTCGAACCGGCTCCCCCGGCAATAAAGGAGAATCCGGAAATCTGCATCACGTCGCGTACACCGGGAACCTTTTCACGAATCTTCCGGCTGAGTCCGTCCATGACTTTTGTAGTACGCTCAAGAGAGGCGTTTTCGGGCAACTGCACACTCGTCATATAGTAACCCATATCCTCTGAGGGGATAAAGCTTGAGGGCCAAACGGAATAACCGTAGAATCCCGCGGCAGCTATAATTGCAAACACACCCATCGATACGGCTGGATGAGCCAGCATCCGGGAGATTATCTTCTCATAAAGGCTTTCGAACTTAGCCCAGAATCTGTTGAACCATACGAAAAGGAAGAACTTCGTAGGCTTGTCTTTCGTAAGGAACAATGCGCATAGGGCAGGGGTCAACGTCAATGCATTGAATCCGGAGAAGGCGGTGGAAATGGCAATAGTCAATGCGAATTGCTTGTAGAGCTCACCTGTCATACCTGAGATGAAAGCGGTAGGGATGAACACAGACATCAGGACCAACACCTCGCCCACAACGGGACCAGTCAGCTCCTTCATCGCCTGAATCGCCGCCTGACGCGAATTCATCGTACCCTTGCCGACGAGACGCGAACAGTCCTCGACGACCACTATGGCATCGTCCACCACAATGGCTATCGCCAGCACAAGGCCGAAGAGAGTAAGGGTATTGAGGGAAAATCCGAAGAGTTTCATCACTGCGAATGTCGCAATGAGGGACACCGGAATTGTTATCATCGGAATAACGACCGCCCTCCAGTTCTGAAGGAAAATCATTATCACGAACATCACTATGATTGACGTCAGTATGAAAGTCGTGATTACATCATTGATTGAGGCATGGACAAAATCAGTGGCGTTCTGGACGACCGAATACGTCACGCCTTTCGGAAAATAATTACTTAGGTTGTCCATCTCTGCCAGCACTCCATCTACCACATCGAGAGCATTGGCCCCGGGATATTGCTGCACACCAATCAGGCATACCTGATCTCCGTTAAGTTTTGCCACCTGAGTATAGCTCTCGCTACCGAGGTCAACCCTGGCGATATCCTTCAGACGCAGTATACCGGAATTATCCGACCTTATGATTATGTTCTCGAATTCAGCCACGTCAGTCAGTCGGCCATGGCTGACAAGAGAGTACTCGAACTCCGACTTGCCGGCATGCGCATCACCGACCGAACCCGCGGAAACTGCCATATTCTGCGACGAAACAGCGGCTGTGACATCAGCCGGAGTCACCTTTCTTTCCGCCATCAAGTGAGGGTCGAGCCATATCCGCATACTGTATTCGCCGCCGCCGAACGCCGACACACCGCCGACTCCCGAGATGCGCGACAATGGATCGATTATGTTTAACTGCGCATAATTTGTGAGATACAGCGCGTCATAGCCTGAGTCGGGCGGCGCTTGAATACTCATGAACAATACCTGATTGGAGGAATTCTTACGCACACTTAGACCCTCCTGCTTCACGACTGTCGGAAGACTTGCGTCAGCCTCCTGGATACGGTTCTGCACCTCCACTGCGGCCTCGTCAAGATTCGTGCCGTTGGTAAATGTCAGCGTAAGGGAATACGAACCGTCGGAGCCTGAGTTACTGCTCATGTACATCATACCCTCTATGCCATTGACCTGCTGCTCGATAGGGACTCCGACACTCTGCGCTACAGTTTTGGCATCTGCACCCGGATAAGAAGCAGAGACCATGACTGTCGGAGGAGTGATGTCTGGGTACTGCGCGACCGGAAGTGAAAACACCGTCATTGCCCCGGCAATAATCATAAGGATGGCTATGACCGTGGCGAATATCGGACGGTTTATAAAAAACTTAGAAAACATGGGTGAGAAAGTCTTTGTCATTTTCCTACTTTCGGATTACTGACCACCGGTTTTACGGTTTCCCCCGTACGGACGGTGAGTATGGCTTTAGTCACATACCGGTCGCCGGCAGAAAGTCCGCTCTTGATGAGCCGCAATGAATCCTGATACAATTCTCCGATTTCCACAGGAGTATACACTACCTTATTTGAGTCATTGACCAGATAAACGTATTTTCCCCTTTGGTCGGTGGATATGGATGCATCCTTGACAAGTATTGCATTCCGAGTGACGCCGACGGGGAGCGATACATTGGCATACATGCCGTCACGAAGGTGGTCGCCGGGAGAGTCTATGCGTGCTTTCATCTGAATGTTACCCGTGGACAAGTCCACACTCGGGGCCTCGTAGATTATGTTTCCGGAAAAAACAGGACCACCGTCGCTTGAGTCTTCCTGAGCGTTGCCGATGACAACGGGGATATTCCGGTAAATGGGATTAGAGAGACCTCCATTCCCTGACGAAATCATGGCATACTCACTGTCAGGCACACTGAAGTGTGCCGAAATCGAGGATTCATCATATATTGTGGCAAGTGTCACCGGTGCGCCCTCGCCAGCCACATAGGCTCCTACATCAAGCGTAGCGGCGGATATTTTCCCCGATAGGGGAGCACGCACTATGCAATAGTCACGTTTAGTCCGGGCAGTGGTAAGCGAAGCCATCGCCTGATGCAGATTGGCCTCTGCCTGCTTCTTTGCGCTCCTGGCCTGCAGCACGTCCATCTCTGAAACAGCGCTCGCCGTGTACGCATTCTCCAAAGCCGCAAGATGCTTTTCAGCGTAATCGAGTTGTCCCTGAGCCGAGCTTACTCCGGCGGCCGCGTCACGAACCTGTGCATCATAGATCGTGGATTCCAAAGTGAACAGCACATCCCCCTTACGGACATAGGCGCCATTCTCGAAGTGCTTCTTCACCAGCTGCCCGTTGGCACGGGCCACTACGTCAGCCTTGGAGTCAGACTGGATTGTCGCGGGATAACTGTTGTAGACCACCACCGAGTCCTTCACAATAGGAAATGCCACTTCAACCTCGGAGACAGCATCGCGGTCATTCTTGGAGCTCTTCGAACAGGAGCCCAATGAAATCAATCCGGTCATACCCAGACATAGTACCCCTTTGGTCAATACCGACATCAGGAGCCGGGAGGAAGCATTGTTTTCTATAATCATCTTTCTCAATATTATCTTGATTATCTTGGTAATATACGTTGCAATAAAAATCCGTTGGAGAGGCGAGTGAATTCAGTCATACGTCACTGCTTTATCCAGCCGCCCCCAATCGCCTTATATATGGTGACGATAGACTGGAAACAAGCCGAAAGAGTACTTTCATAATTAGTCTCTGAATTCAGAAGTGAAATCTGAGCCGTGGCAACTTCCGAAAAATCCGTCAGTCCGAGCTTATAGCGCTCGGTTGCCAGATGCAGCACCTCCTCACTGTCGGTGACCACCGTCTCATAGAGCTTCATCCGCCTCATCGCTGCATTGTAATCTACGATGGAGTTATTGACTTCCTGCACGGCAGTGGTGACTGTCATATTATAGTTGTCTATCTCCGCTTCCATCTCGGCTTTTGCCTCAGCGACATTGGCCGAGCGGCTGAACCCGTCGAACAGTGTCCAGGAAAGGGTTGGCACCACTGACCAATGAAGGGAGTGCGCGCCAAAGACTTCCTGAAGATTATGTGACATCGTCTGCACAAGTGCCGAAATGCTCAGGGTCGGCAGATAATCCTTCTTGGCGATTCCAAGCTTCGAGGCAAGAATCTGAATCTGCTGCGCTTCCCCGGCTATATCAGGGCGCCTGCTCAACAATTCAGCCGGCGAACCGAGATCCATCGGCACCGTCAACAGCGGGAAAGTCTCACTGGCCAAAAGCTCGGTGATTTCATCGACAGGCATATTGCACAGGGTGACGAGGGCATTGAACGTCGTAGAGATATTTGCCTCAAGATCCGGTATGAGAGCTTTGGTAAGATTCAGCGTGTTTCTCGCCTGAGCGACATCCAGCTTCGATACGAGTCCTTCCTTGAACCTGGTCTCCACCAGATCAAGCATCCTCGCCTGAGAGTTCAGGTGATTGCGTGCCACACGCAGCTGATTCTGATACATCCGATAGCGTGAATAGTCATTTGCCACTTCCGCAGCAAGTGAGAGCATCACACCCTCATATTCCAGGCGCGACGCTCTCAGCTGAGCCCTGCTTCCCTTAAGTTTCTCATGTATGCGGCCGAAGATATCTATTTCCCAACTCAAGGACGCTCCCAAAGTCCACGACGCCTTTGTATCGGCATCGGCATACGGCTGTACTATCCTCCCGGAGTCACGGTTGTAATCATAGCCAGCATTGAGGCTGATTGACGGATAATAGGATGCCCTGGTACCTGCCAGCGAAGCCTTTGAAGCATCGATCCGCCGTATTGCCGCCTGCACATTATAGTTGTTCTCCACAGCCGAGTGGACCAACGCCACAAGCGTCGAATCTTCGAAGTGATGCCACCATATCCTTGACGTCTCATCAAAATGGATAGGTTGTTCAGTAGCGGGAGGGAGCTTCCTGAGACAATAGGAATCAGGAAGGGAATCAGCGCTTAGCTGCCCGACGGCCACTTCCGGAGAGGCGGCGTACATAGTGGTGCATGCCATAAAAAGCAAATGTAATGCAGAGATACGAAGGCCTCTCCGTTCCCTCGGCTTACCGGCAATATAGGTCATAGAATTATAGTATATAGTGTTTTGCAATGGAGATCATCTTATCATTTATAACCTATTCCCAATCAAAAAAGTTTCTTGAACAGAGATGCGACCGATAGAGAAAAACCGATAGATATGTTGCACAACATGTATATTTTTTCTTATATATCAAACATAATGCTTAAATTGCAACCGCAAATGAGAGATGACCGGTTAAGACTCCGCTCGACTCTCTTCTACAGACAACTTTTAATCTATACCGACTATGAGGATTTATAATTCTAACGAGATCAAGAACATCGCGTTGCTCGGATCCAAGGGCTCTGGAAAAACCACACTCGCAGAGGCCATGATCTACGAGTGTGGGGTAATAAAACGCCGCGGCTCAGTCGATGCCGGTAATACGGTGTCCGACTATTTCCCGGTAGAGAAAGAATATGGCTATTCCGTGTTTTCGACCGTTTTCAACGCTGAGTTCAACAACAAGAAGCTCAACATCATCGATTGTCCGGGAGCAGACGACTTCGTAGGCAACGCCTACACCGCCCTCGGTGTGACAGACCTCGGATTGATCCTCATAGATTCCGAATATGGTGTGGAAGTAGGCACCGAAAACATCTTCCGCACAACCGCAAAACTCAAAAAGCCCGTAGTGTTCGCCCTCAATCAGATGGACGGCGAGAAGGCAGACTACGACAATCTTATCGAACAGCTCCACGAGCACTTCGGCAACAAGGTGATTCCAATTCAGTATCCTCTTGAATCAGGTCCCGGCTTCCGCAGCATCATCGACGTGCTGATCATGAAAAAGCTCGAGTGGAAGCCCGAGGGTGGAGCTCCCACCATTTCCGAAATACCTGCCGACCAGATGGAGCGTGCCCAGGAAATGAACAAGAACCTCATTGAGGCAGCCGCCGAGAACGATGAGACCCTCATGGAGAAATTCTTCGACCAGGGTATCCTCACGGAAGACGAGATGCGCGAAGGCATCCGCAAGGGTCTTGTGGACCGCAGCATCTATCCGGTGGTCGTGCTCAGCGCAGCCAAGGATATGGGGGTGCGGCGCCTGATGGAATTCCTCGGCAATGTATGTCCCTTCGTCGACGAGATGCCCGCTCCGCAAACTGTGGACGGAATTGAAGTCAAGCCCGATGCCGACGGCCCCCTCAGCGTGTTCTTCTTCAAGACAAGCGTAGAGCCTCACATCGGCGAGGTGTCCTATTTCAAGGTGATGAGCGGCACCCTCAAGGCCGGTGCGGACCTTGAGAACATCTCTCGCGGAGGTAAGGAAAGACTGGCTCAGATATATACTGTCTGCGGACAGCTCCGTAATCCCGTAGAGGAACTGAAGGCCGGCGACATAGGCGCAGCCGTAAAGCTTAAGGATGTGCGCACGGGCAATACCCTTGATGGAAAGGGATGCGAGTACCGCTTTGACTTCATCAAATATCCGCGTCCGAAATATCAGCGCGCCATAAAGCCCAAGAACGAAGCCGATGCCGAAAAGCTCGCCGGAATCCTCAACAGAATGCGTGAAGAGGATCCCACATGGATTGTGGAACAGAGCAAGGAACTCAAGCAGATGATCGTCAAGGGTCAGGGAGAATTCCACCTCCGTACGCTTAAATGGCGTATTGAGAACAATGAGAAACTCCCCATTGAATTCATCGAGTGCAAGATTCCCTACCGCGAGACAATAACGAAAGCCGCCCGAGCCGACTATCGCCATAAGAAGCAAAGCGGCGGATCCGGACAGTTCGGCGAGGTACACCTTATCGTGGAACCCTATACCGAGGGAATGCCTGAGCCTGACACCTATAAATTCGGCAATCAGGAGTTCAAGCTCAATGTCCGCGACAAGCAGGAAATTCCTCTTGAGTGGGGCGGCAAGCTCGTGGTCTACAACTGCATCGTGGGCGGAGCCATCGACGCACGCTTCATACCTGCTATCGTAAAGGGCCTTATGGACCGTATGGAACAAGGTCCGCTCACAGGATCCTATGCCCGTGACGTGAGAGTCATGATCTACGACGGAAAGATGCACCCCGTAGACTCCAATGAAATCTCGTTCCGTCTGGCCGGACGCAATGCCTTCTCCCAGGCATTCCGTAACGCCAACCCGAAGATTCTCGAACCCGTATATGACGTGGAAGTACTCACTCCGGCCGACACCATGGGCGATGTGATGAGCGACCTCCAGGGACGCCGCGCCATCATCATGGGCATGAGTTCCGAGAACGGCATCGAGAAACTCAATGCCAAGGTGCCATTGAAGGAAATGAGTTCCTACAGCACATCGCTCAGTTCCATCACAGGCGGACGCTCCGGCTTCACGATGGATTTCGCAAGCTACGAACTCGTACCCTCGGACGTGCAGGAAAAACTCCTCAAAGAGTATGCCGCCACTCAGACTGAAGATTAATTTCAACCATTGACTTTTCCATATACATCCCGCGGACTTTTTGCAAGAGTCTGCGGGATTTGTTATATTTGCGCCTACACACCGGAAAAGGCGAGATTAAAGACTCCGATATCCGGATAAACCGAATACAATGACTCACGAACATTCAGACTACGACCTCGAAAAAGAAGAACCGAAGACGCTCCGCATAGCCGGCAAGACTCCGGCATCGGACCGCAAGACCATCATACGCTATAAAAAAGTCAACGTAGAGCGGGCCGAGCGTCAGGTGCTGAAAGATATCGACTTTTCCCTGACCGAAGGAGAATTCTGTTATCTTGTCGGCAAAGTGGGCAGCGGTAAGTCATCGCTCATGAAGACAATGTATGCCGATGTGGCGATTCCCGACGCCACCGAAGCTACCGTGCTTGGAGTGGACTTGCTCAAGCTTAAAAAGAAAGGGATCCCGATGCTGCGCCGTAAAATCGGAATAGTCTTTCAGGACTTCCAGCTGCTGCAGGACCGTTCCGTGGCGGCCAACCTCAGATTTGTGCTCGAAGCCACAGGATGGAAAAAGAAGCAGGAAATAGAGGAGAGAATCGAAGAAGTCCTTAAAGAAGTGGGGATGAGCAATAAAAGCTATAAAATGCCCCACGAATTGAGCGGAGGCGAGCAGCAGCGCATAGTCATAGCACGTGCTCTCCTGAATCGTCCGGCCCTCATACTTGCCGACGAACCCACCGGAAACCTCGACCCGGAGACCGGGACCCAGATCGTACGTCTCCTTCACAAGCTCACCGAAACAGGACACGCTGTCGTCATGGCCACCCACAATATGCAGCTTGTCGACGAGTTTCCGGCACGTGTCGTAAGATGTGTCGACAAAAGACTGGAATGACCCATGGGCGTCCATACCGACGCCTCTACGGGAATACGCTGTAGAGAATCATATGTTTATAAGCATAAATAGTGAATTTTCACACCCTATTTTTTTGCTCTTAAACTTAAATAGTATATCTTTGTAAGCAATTATGACAGGGGAGTACCTGCGATGAATCGGTCAAACGGAAAATTGTCACTCCTTCTCCGAAATCATGGTCCGGATGCTCTCTGTCAACCCGGAGAAAGTAAATCTAATACTATCCAACATCATTCTATATCAGCTATATAATTATGGCAAACACCAAAGAGAATCTGTTTGACATGTTTCCGCCGATTTCCACCGACGAGTGGATGGCGAAAATCACTACAGACCTGAAGGGCGCCGATTTCAACAAGAAATTAGTATGGCGCACAAACGAAGGGTTCAACGTTATGCCCTTCTATCGTAAAGAAGATCTTGAAGGGCTTCCGACTCTCGGAACTCTTCCCGGCGAGTTCCCTTACGTGCGCGGCACACGCGACAATAATGACTGGCTTATCCGTCAGCACATCCAGGGAGCCACGGCTGAAGAAGTCGTAGCCAATGCCCGCCATGCCATTGACCGTGGGGTAGAGTCGGTAGGAATCTGCCTTTGCGGTGACCTCACTCCCGACCAGCTTCCTGAAATCCTCAAGGGTCTTGACCTTAAGAAAATCGAAGTAAACGTGGCATGCTGTCCCGGCAAGGCCGTGGAAGTAGCCGAACTCATGGTGGGCGCCATCATCGAGCAGGAAGCAGCAGCTGAATTCAAGGGATCGATCGATTTCAATCCTTTCAAGCGTCTGCTTAAGAGAGGTATGGAATTCCCGAAAGACATCAAGGAAACATCCCTCGCCCTTTATAATGTGGTAAAGGACGTCAAGAACCTCCGTTGCTTTGCCGTTGACTCCTATATGCTCAACAATGCCGGTGCGTTCATCACTCAGGAACTCGGCTATGCCCTCGCATGGGGAGCAGAATGGATGACAATGATGACTGAAGCAGGCCTTACTCCCTGTGAGGTGGCAAGCCGCATAAAATTCAATATGGGTATCAGCTCCAACTATTTCATGGAGCTCGCAAAATTCCGTGCCGCACGCATGCTTTGGGCAGAGATCGTGAAGGCATTTGGAGCAGAGGACGACTGCTGCAAGATGTGGGTTCACGCAGTGACTTCGAGATTCAACATGACCATTTACGACGCTCACGTAAATCTGCTCAGATCAATGACAGAGACCATGAGCGCCGCTCTCGCAGGCGTAAACTCCATCGAGACACTTCCCTTCGACCTTACATTCAAGAATCCTGATGAATTCTCTGAGCGTATCGCACGTAACCAGCAGATTCTCCTCCGCGACGAGTCTCACCTCAACAAGGTCGTAGACCCCGCCGGCGGCAGCTACTATATCGAAGTGCTCACCACTTCCATCGCACGCGAAGCATGGAAGCTCTTCAACGAGGTTGAAGACAAGGGCGGTTTCCTCGCCGAACTTAAGCAAGGTGAGGTTCAGGCCAAGGTCAACGAGTCCGGCGTGAAGCGTCATCTCGACGTGGCCCGTCGCAAGGAAATCCTTCTCGGCACCAACCAGTATCCCAACTTCAATGAATTCGCCCTCGACAAGATTCAGAAGGACGAGGCAACATGTGGATGCGGATGCGCCGCTCCGGCTGACGGTGCTGTGGAATTCCTCAACTTCGACCGTGCCGCAAGTCAGTTCGAGACACTGCGTCTCGACACAGAACGTTCTGGTAAGCGTCCGAAAGTGTTCATGCTCACCATCGGCAATCTTGCCATGCGTCTTGCACGCGCGCAGTTTGCCTCCAACTTCTTCGGATGTGCCGGCTACGAAATCATCGACAACATCGGTTTCGACACTGTCAAGGAAGGTATCGACGCAGCTATGGAAAAGGGTGCCGATGTAGTGGTGCTCTGTTCAAGCGATGACGAATACGCCACTTACGCTCCCGAGGCTTACAAGGAGCTCGACGGCCGCGCACTGTTCGTAGTGGCCGGCGCTCCCGCCTGCATGGACGAGCTTAAGGCTCAGGGCATCGAAGACTTCATCCATGTACGTGTCAATGTGCTCGACACTCTGGTAGGCTTCAATGCGAGACTTCTTAAATAAATAACTCCACGTTATTTTGACTCTACAATCATGAGACCCAATTTCAAAGAAATCGATATAAACAAAGTCGTAGCTCCCGCCTCACATCCCGAGGTAAAAGGGGAGGAATGGATGACCGCCGAACTCATCCCCGTAAAACACGTCTACACAAAGGAAGACCTCGAAGGTCTCCAGCACCTTGATTACGCAGCAGGTCTGCCCCCGTTCCTCCGCGGTCCCTACAGCGGTATGTATCCCATGCGTCCCTGGACTATCCGCCAGTACGCAGGCTTCTCCACCGCAGCTGAATCCAATGCCTTCTACCGCCGCAACCTCGCTTCCGGTCAGAAGGGTCTCTCAGTGGCGTTCGACCTCCCGACCCACCGAGGCTATGACGCCGACCACGAACGTGTAGTAGGCGACGTAGGTAAAGCAGGTGTGTCCATCTGTTCGCTCGAAGACATGAAGGTGCTTTTCGACGGCATCCCCTTGAACAAGATGTCAGTCTCCATGACCATGAACGGAGCCGTGCTTCCGGTGCTTGCGTTCTATATCAACGCAGGCCTCGAACAGGGCGCCAAGCTTGAGGAAATGGCCGGTACCATCCAGAACGACATCCTTAAGGAGTTCATGGTGCGCAACACCTACATCTATCCGCCGGCATTCTCGATGAAGATCATCGCCGACATCTTTGAGTACACCTCAAAGAACATGCCGAAGTTCAATTCCATCTCCATCTCCGGCTATCACATGCAGGAGGCCGGCGCTACAGCCGACATCGAGCTCGCCTACACTCTTGCCGACGGTCTGGAATACCTCCGCGCAGGTGTGAACGCAGGCATGGACATCGACACATTCGCTCCGCGTCTATCCTTCTTCTGGGGCATCTCCATGAACTACTTCATGGAAATCGCCAAGATGCGCGCCGCCCGCATGCTCTGGGCCCGTATCGTGAAGCAGTTCAATCCCAAGAACCCCAAATCGCTGGCTCTCCGTACACACTGCCAGACTTCCGGATGGTCGCTCACCGAGCAGGATCCCTTCAACAACGTCGGCCGTACTTGCGTAGAGGCCATGGGAGCAGTGCTCGGCCACACCCAGTCCCTCCACACCAACGCGCTTGACGAGGCCATAGCCCTTCCGACCGACTTCTCCGCACGTATTGCCCGCAATACTCAGATCTATATTCAGGAAGAGACTTATGTCACCAAGCAGGTCGATCCCTGGGCAGGCTCTTACTACGTGGAGGCCCTCACAGACGAAATCGCCCGTAAGGCATGGGCCCACATCGAGGAAATCGAGAAACTCGGCGGAATGGCCAAAGCCATCGAGACCGGTCTGCCGAAGCTCAAGATCGAAGAGGCCGCCGCACGCACGCAGGCCCACATCGACAATGGCACCCAGACCATCGTCGGCATCAACAAATACCGCCTTGAACATGAGGATCCGATCGATATCCTTGAGGTAGACAACACTGAGGTCCGCAAGGAACAGTGCGCACGCCTGGAAGAGCTCCGCAAGGACCGCGATGAAGAAGCTGTCAAGAAAGCCCTTCAGGACATCACGGAGGCCGTCAAGGATCCCTCCAAGGGCAACCTCCTTGAGCTTGCCGTCAAGGCAGCCGGTCTTAGAGCGTCGCTCGGAGAGATCTCCGATGCATGCGAGGCAGTTGTAGGACGTTATAAAGCTGTAATCAAAACTATTTCCGGAGTGTATTCCAACGAAGAAAAGGGTGATCCCGAATTTGAAGAGGCAAGAAAGGCCGTGGCCGACTTCGCAAAGCGCGAAGGACGCCAGCCGCGTATCATGATCGCCAAGATGGGTCAGGACGGACATGACCGTGGTGCAAAGGTCGTAGCCACCGGCTATGCCGACTGCGGTTTTGACGTCGACATGGGCCCGCTCTTCCAGACACCTGCCGAGGCAGCCCGCCAGGCCGTGGAAAATGACGTCCACATTCTCGGTGTGTCTTCTCTGGCCGCAGGACACAAGACACTCGTACCTCAGGTAATCGAAGAGCTCAAGAAGCTCGGCGCCGACGATATCCTCGTCACTGCCGGAGGTGTGATTCCCGCCCAGGATTACGACTTCCTCTATAAGGCCGGAGTCGCAGCCATCTTCGGTCCCGGCACACGCATTCCGAAGTCGGCTATCGAGATGATCCGTCTTCTCAATGAAGCACGTGCTGCCGAATAATACGCCACGTCCCAGACGACGTATCCATGACATAGCCTGCGCTCTAAAGGGGCACAAGCTATAAGACGCCATACCACCAAAGGGGCATCTCCGGTAACAATAACCGGAGATGCCCCCTCAGCGTCAAAGATACCTCTTTGCGGCAAGTACGATGCCGATTGAAACCATCAATTCAAGAAGTGAACTATGAATCAGGACAATAACCTTCAGGATAATTACGTAATAGAAGATGATGAACCGGAATCCGATGGCGTCACCGAAACCAATGGCGCGAAACAGCCTGAAGAGACCGAAGAGAGTCCTAAAAAGACAAAGGGCTGCCTGCTTGCAATGAAGCTTCTGCTGGAAGTGCTGCTTAATCCCATCGACGGATGGAAGCGCCTCCGAAGGGCCAATTACACTCCTGAAGAATTTGCCCGCGACTGTTTCTATCCTTTAATCGCCCTGGCGTCGGCCTCTTGCCTTATGACGTGCATCTATGAAGCCGCAATCACGCTTAGCGATGCGATGATGGAGGCCCTGAAATTCTTTGTAGCATTTTTCTTCAGCAACTTCCTGATAATCATATTCGGCAACTGGGTCCTCCCCTCTGAGACGCGTATTTCCATGGACTCCGCGTTCGGAAAAATCTTCGTCATGGCCAACTTATCCACATTGGCATTGTTTTCAATACTATACTCAACATTACCGATGCTGACGCCGGTACTGCTGTTCCTGCCTTTATGGACCATCTACCTCACTGCAAGGGGAATGAGATTCTTCAACCTCCCTCCGGAAAAGGCCAATATGACCAAGACACTTGTCTGTGTCCTCATTCTCGGAGTCCCCTCGCTTTGCTATCTCGGACTCGATTTTCTTCTGGAAGGAGTAGGAGTCTGAAAGATCAAGGACCATTTCGATATAAGGGCCGCGGTCCGGGAAACAAAGACGACGATAGAGCTTACGGCTCATCCTACATGAAACCCGATATATTCATCGATTACCGAATGATAATTCATCAACGAGAGATATGAAGCAGACTCAAGTAAACATAAAGAACAAACGCGCAAGATTCGATTATGAGATAGGGGACACCTATACGGCGGGAATAGTCCTGACCGGTACGGAGATTAAATCCATTCGTGAAAGCAAGGCATCCCTTGCGGATTCATACTGTCTTGTCGAGAACGGTGAAGTCTGGGTGAAGGGTATGCATATCGCAGAGTATTTCTTCGGTTCATACAACAATCACTCCACGCGACGTGACCGAAAACTTTTGCTCAGTAAAAAGGAAATTGCTAAGATCAAGAAGGCTGTGGATGATCCCGGTTTCACGATTGTGCCAATCAGAGTGTTCATATCCGATAGAGGACTCGCTAAAATGGTGATCGGTATCGGCCGCGGTAAGAAACAGTATGATAAACGCCAGTCAATCAAGGAACGCGACGATAAGAGAATGCTTGACCGCATGTTTAAGAAATGAAAGACCAAGAGGAAGTGGCGTTTTAGTTCAGAAATTAAAATGCCTCAGGCATCATTTAGTTTTTAAGAGTACATATATGTCATTGCCTTTGCCAAGAAAGATTGAACTGCTTGCTCCCGCCGCCAATGCCGAGATCGCCATGGAGGCCATCCTGCATGGCGCCGATGCGGTGTATATCGGCGCGACATCCCATGGCGCACGAAAGAACGCAGCCAATTCGATTGAAGACATTAAACGAGTTGTGGATTTCGCACATCCCTTCGGAGCGCGGGTCTATGTGACAGTAAACACCATTATCTTCGACAATGAGTTGAAAAAGGTCGAGAAGCTGACATGGGAGCTGTACAGGACCGGCGTAGACGCCCTCATAGTCCAGGATATGGCCATGCTTTCACTTGAGCTTCCCCCTATAGCCCTGCATGCATCCACTCAATGCGATACCCGCACGCCGGAAAAGGCACGCTTCCTGCAGGATGTGGGATTCTCTCAGATCGTACTCGCCCGGGAACTCACGCTCTCTGAAATCCATGGAATCTACGATAAAGTCAGCGTGCCCATAGAATGTTTCATCCATGGCGCCCTGTGCGTTTCATATTCAGGGCGTTGTCATGCGAGCCAGGCAGTGCTTGGCCGCAGTGCCAACCGTGGAGAATGCGCTCAGATATGCCGTCTTCCTTTCGATTTAAAGGATTCTTCCGGAAAAACCTATGCAGAAGGCAAGCATCTACTCTCTCTTAAAGACTTCAACACTTCATCCAGTCTTGAGTCACTGCTTAAGGCTGGCGCCTCATCCCTTAAGATTGAGGGTAGATTAAAGGATGCCACTTATGTAAAGAACGTGGTCGCGGCTTATCGGCAGCGACTCGACGCCATCATATCACGCCATCCGGACAAGTACGAGAGAGCGTCCTTTGGATATTCAGAAATAACATTCAATCCTCAGCTTGATAAAAGCTTCAACCGTGGCTTTACAACCTATTTCCTCGATTCACGGCAACCGCAGAAAATATCATCGCCACTGACCCCGAAATCGATGGGAGAGGCAATAACCGATATCCGCTCACTCAACAATGGCGACGGTATAAGCTTCTTCAATAAGAACGGGGAATATGAAGGTGTGATGGTAAACGGCATCAAGGATGGAAAGATCATCGGCAACCGCCCGTTCGTCATCTCCAAAGGCTCTGAAATTCACCGTACGCTGGATAATAAATGGCAGAAGACACTCTCACGTCCCACAGCGACGCGTAAAATGTGGGTCGACATCTCGATTACTCCGGAGGCACTCCTCGCTGAAGATGAACGCGGAGTCAAGGCATGTATTCCTATAGGGCATACCGCCGAACCAGCCAAGACTCCGCAGGATTACGTGAAGACTCTTGGTAAACTCGGCAACTCCCGATATTATCTCAGGAACTTCTCGGCCACAGGATGCGACCGGATGTTTTACCCGGCATCCGTCCTTACGGACGCACGCCGGCGCCTCATCGAAGCTCTGGATAAGGCATGGCTTGCCAGATATCCTTACGATTACCGGAATGAGGAACTAAAAGACGTGCTGTACCCCACTGATAAGCTTGATTACCGCGACAATGTCGCCAACCGGCTTGCGGAAGAGTTTTACCGTAGACACGGAGTCACTGAAATCGAGCGGGCAATCGAGGTCACAACCAAAGGAAACACAACACAGGACAATTCCATAGCCCCTGAAGGTAGACTCGTGATGACCACACGTCACTGTATACTGCGCGAAACAGGGATGTGCAGCAAACGGAATCCCGAGGGGTATAAAAAAATATCTTTCCCATTGTCATTGACGTCGGGAAAGATATCGTTCCATCTTAAATTCAATTGCCGGCGATGCGAGATGGAGGTATGGAATCCACGGAAGTAGGAGAGTCATCGTCCTGCGACAGGGAATCCTCTACAATCTGTAAGCGCCGTGAAAGCAATTCCTCCATACGGGTGCGACGTGCCGCCATAACCTGCGTCAGGAGCATGAAAATAGTGTCGTTTTCATCCTCCGACAGACTATAGTCAGTATCCGGGATTACAGCATAGTTGATATCGTCCAGGCGATTCTCAAAACGCTCCATCAGAGAATTCAAAGCCAGGGTATCCTTGGCGTTTTCAAGACTGTCGATATATGTCTCGGCAAGGCTGCTGATGGATCTGTATAGCTTTATGGACTCTTCTCGCGACTGCTCCTCCTGCTCCCGTGCGCAAGACACGAAAACCAGGCCAAGCAACAGCATCAAAATATATTTTCCTTTCATTATTTCTGTTCTAACCTTAAATGGACTATTATCACCTGGATTAAGAGGCTACCAGTTTATCCTTAAGATAGCGTCCGGTGTATGAACCCTCACAGGCCGCTATGGTCTCAGGAGTACCTTCGACCACAATCCCGCCTCCGGCCTCACCACCCTCCGGACCAATGTCGATCACCCAGTCCGCGCACTTTATGACATCCATATTATGCTCGATTATTATCACCGTATGACCGGCATCCACAAGCCGGCGCAGTGATTTCATCAGGGTCGAGATATCATGGAAATGAAGGCCCGTGGTGGGCTCGTCAAATATAAACATAGTGTGAGGCTGAGCTTCCTGTGAAAGATAGTAGGCGAGCTTCACACGCTGGTTCTCACCTCCAGAAAGAGTGGACGATGACTGGCCCAGCTTGATATATCCGAGACCTACGTCATGCAACGGCATAAGCCGCTTCACCACGCGTGCCGCCTCGGGGTCGTTGTCTTCCGAGAAAAAAGCCAATGCTTCATCGACCGTCATTTCAAGCACGTCATATATATTCTTTCCTCGGTACTCCACTTCAAGGAGCTCCTGCTTGAAACGCTTCCCGTGACATACTTCACAAGGAATTGTTATGTCGGCCATGAACTGCATGGGAATCGTCACGGTACCCTCACCCTTGCATTCCTCGCATCGTCCGCCATCGGAATTGAATGAGAAATAGCCTGGAGTGAAGCCCATCTGCCGGGCCAGCTGCTGCTCTGAAAACAGCTTTCTGATTGCATCAAAAGCCTTCAGATAAGTGGCAGGATTCGATCTGGATGACGTGCCTATGGGATTCTGGTCAATGAACTCTACGGCACCGACAGCCTTCACGTCACCGGAGATTTTCTTATGTGCGCCCGGCGCATCCCCGGATTCACCAAGCGCCCTGACCATGGCTTTGTAGAGAATGTCCCTCACAAGTGTGGATTTCCCGGAACCGCTCACTCCGGTCACGACCGTCATGATTCCAAGCGGAAACTTTACGTCAATATTCTTAAGGTTGTTGGCCATCGCGCCTTCGACCTGCACGAATCTCTTCCAGGGATGCCGGATACGGTCATAGGGAATCGTTCGTTGGCCCCGAAGATAACCCAGAGTGTACGAAGGATTGACCACTCCTGAAGCAAGGGCATCCTTAAGGTTCCCGGTAAACACTATCTCTCCGCCGTGACTTCCGGCATCGGGACCGACATCTATGATATGGTCTGAGGCGAGCATGATGTCCTCGTCATGCTCGACCACCACTACAGTATTGCCTATCTCCTGAAGACGTCTTAAAACGCCGATCAGGCGATGTGTGTCGCGGGAATGAAGTCCGATCGAAGGCTCGTCAAGTATGTACAGCGAACCCACAAGCGACGATCCCAATGAGGTGGCGAGATTTATACGCTGACTCTCTCCTCCGCTAAGAGTGGATGATAGACGGTCGAGTGTAAGGTAACCAAGTCCCACCTCTTCCAGGAATCCGATTCTGTTGCGTATTTCCGTAAGAAGCCTTTTGGCTATTATCTCATCCTCTTTTGAAAGTACAAGATCATTGAAGAACGAGCGCACATCGCTGACCGACATACGGACAATCTCGGTAATGGTCTTTCCGCCGACTTTCACATACTCCACATCGGGACGGAGTCTGTTGCCATGACATACGGGACACTCCGTCTTACCGCGATAACGGGCCTTCAGCACCCTGTACTGTATCTTATACTGGTTCTCATCCACCCAACGGAAAAAGCCGTCTATACCCGTCCATTTGCCATTGCCGTGCCAAAGGATAGCCTTTTGCTCACTGGTAAGATCCATGTAGGGGGTATGAATCGGAAAACTGATATGGGGAGCGAGGTGCACAAGCTCGTTTTTCCATTCCGACATCTTATCGCCACGCCAGCACTGCACGGCACCCTCGTAGACCGAAAGTGTCTTATCCGGAATTACCAGATCCTCACTTATGCCGAGCACTTTTCCGAAACCTTCACATTCCGGACATGCCCCATAGGGATTATTGAAATTGAACATAAGGTCGGAAGGCTCACGGAAGGTCATGCCATCGGCCGAGAATGAATTGGAAAAGACTGAGGATATGACTCCGTCATCAGTCCATACCTTTACGATACACTCATTACGCCCCTCGAACATGGCGGTCTCAAGAGAATCCGTAAGGCGTGAGATCTCATCCTTGTCGTCGGATACACTCAAGCGGTCAATCACCAGATTGATGTCGGGTACTTCGGCTGAATCAACGGTCGCTTTCAGATAATCCTCAATATCCTCAAACGCACCGTTGATTTCAAGTCGCGAGAAGCCTTCCTTAAGGTAGACCGAAAGCTGCTCCTGGAGAGTTCGTCCCTCCGGTACGCTTACACGCACGAGAATCGCCAGGCGGGTACCCGTAGGGAAACTACGGGCATACCTTACGATATCCTCTATTCCGTGTTTCTTCACCTCATGGCCACTGACCGGGGAGAATGTGTGGCCGACACGGGCAAAGAGCATCCGGAGATAGTCATAGATTTCCGTTGCCGTTCCTACAGTGGAGCGGGGATTGCGAGTGTTGACCTTCTGTTCAATGGCTATCGCAGGCGGCAAGCCCTTTATGGAATCACATTCAGGTTTTGACATACGCCCGAGAAACTGGCGGGCATAACTTGAGAGCGACTCCACATAACGGCGCTGTCCCTCGGCGTAAAGGGTGTCGAAGGCAAGGCTTGACTTTCCCGAGCCGGACACACCCGTCACGACTGTAAACTCATTGAGAGGCACAGCAACGTCGATATTCTTAAGATTATTGACACGCGCGCCCTTTACATCTATGGATTTAGAGACACCGCGCTTCTGTAAGTCTGCACTGAAATTTGTAATATTGTCCTTTGTCATATTTAAGTTCTCCCGTCACGGGGTTATCTCCCATTAGGCTCACCCTTCTATGAGAGCCAGGGCTGTCTGATATTTGGCGATGCTGGAGGCTTTCCTGATTGCCTTCCAGGCCTTACGACCGATTTCAGACTCAGAGTATTCCCAAAAGGGCTGAATCTTCGCAAGGACCTGATGGTCGCCTCCGACGAGGGTCTCACGGTAATGCTCCATCAGCTCTTTATGGAAACGAAGCATTCTCCTTATCCGTTCATCGTGTGGCATTGCCTCTCCCGAGATTGCCTCGGCAATAAGGGAAGGCCGGCCCAATACACCACGGCCGACCATGATGCCTCCCAATTCCGGGAACTCCTCACTCACACGTGCTATATCCTCCGGAGTAAGGAGATCCCCATTATATACAACGCTATTCTTCGAACTTTCATATATTTCACGAAATGCGTCCATATCCACACTTCCGCCATACTGGTCTTTTGCAAGACGCGGATGAACGGCGATATGGTCAAGCCTCAATTCATTCAATACTTCAAGCAAAGGTTTCCACTCCTGTTCCTGAAATCCAAGACGCATCTTAACGCTGAAACCGATCTCAGGATTATTGACCACCACGTCACGCACACTCTCGATACAGTCGGCGGAGGCTATGGAGGCAGCCCCTCTTCCCCGGGAGGTCTGCAGGGGGAACGGACACCCCATGTTCAGGTCAACGCGTTGCAGGCCTTCATCTGCAAGAAGCGCCACAAGGGTACGCAGCTCCTCGCCATTCTTGAAAATCACCTGAGGCACTACATCGATTTCCCCGTTCAGGACACTCAGTGCATCTTTATAATCTTTCTTACGCAATTCACCTTTCTCAAGGCGTATGAAGGGAGTTGTATAGACCGCCTCTCCGCCATAATTTCTGGCATGGAAATAACGATAGGCGGCATCCGTGTGCCCCTGCACAGGAGCAAAATAGTATTTCATAGACAGTTTGGATATCGTGTCTTCATCATAGCCCAAAAGAGCCGCTTTAGAGGAAGACAAAAAATGACTCTGCAAAATTACAACATAACCGACGCATTTGATTAACTTTGCAAAGAAAAATGAGGCCCACAGGCGTTGTTTTAACAAAGAGTAACATGTAACCACCGTCAGATTTTCTGCAAAGACATCTGACAAATAAGGCAACAAGCTATAACAATGAGAGTTAGAAAGATTTCTAATTATGTAAGCTATGTAGGAGTCAACGATCGCTCCACAGAGAAGTTCGAAAGTCTTTGGCCCATTCCCAATGGAGTCAGCTACAACTCCTATCTTGTGTGCGGCTCTGAAAAAACAGCATTGATCGACACTGTCGAGCTGGGACATTCCCGCAATTTTCTCCAGACCCTTCGTGAGGAGGCAGGCGTGGAGAAAATCGACTATCTCGTCATCAACCATATGGAACCCGATCATTCAGGAGGCATCTCGGCCGTCATCGCCGCTTTCCCGGAGATTAAGATCATCGGCAACCGTACGACGCTTCAGATGATCAGGGGATTCTACCATATCGACGATGAGGACAGGTTTATCGTAATCAAGGACGGGGAGGAAGTGTCATTAGGTGACAGGACCTTGAGATTCTATCTCACACCGATGGTACACTGGCCGGAGACCATGATGACTTACTGTCAGGAGGAGCGTATGGTGTTTTCCGGTGACGCTTTCGGCACATTCGGAGCCCTAAACGGCGGACTCGTCGACGATGACATGGAGTGCGGACCCTATATCGAAGAGATGTACCGCTATTACTCCAACATAGTGGGTAAATACGGCAGGTCGGTGGAAAACGCCCTTAAGAAGCTCTCCGGAATAGAATTCGACTATATATGCTCGACTCATGGACCTGTATGGCATGCCATGAAAGAGAAAGTGATCGACATCACATCACGTCTGGCCCGTTACGAATCCGAGAAAGGCGTGACAATCATCTATGGATCCATGTACGGCAATACAGCTGATATGGCGGAGTTCATAGCTTCTGAACTGAACCGCCACGGAGTAAAGAATATTCATGTCCATAATGCCGCCAACGCTTCAATGAGTCAGATGATTTCCGATGCATTCCGTTATGAAGGCCTTATCGTGGGTTCGCCGACCTATTCCAACGATGTCTTCCCTCCCGTGGCGGAATTCATGCGCGCGATGGAGCTCAGGGAGATGAAGAATAAAGTTGTGGCCTGCTTCGGCAACAATGCCTGGGCGCCGGCAGCGGCCAAGAAGCTTGAGGAGGCCATGAACACAATGCCTGTCCAGGACCTCGGATGCGTAAAAATGCAGTATTCCCTCAACTCCCAGAATGAAGATGAGGCCGCCGAATTGATAAAAACATTTGTGTCTCACCTTAAGCAATGATTTATGGACAGCCTATCGCCTGCAGACCAGAATCCGTCATCCGAATCCCATCCCCTTCGTCCGTTTCTTCCACAAGGAGCGAAACTGCTGATGTGCGGGACTTTTCCGCCGCAGCGTCACCGCTGGAGCATGAATTTCTATTATCCGAATTTCATCAATGACATGTGGCGTATTTTCGGCCTGATCTATTTCAACGACAAGGATTATTTCGTGGATATTCCAGGCAAGACCTTTAAGGTAGACCTGCTCAAGGAATGCCTTGCGAAGCATGGGATAGCACTCAGCGACACAGGAAGGGAAGTGGTGCGCACAGCCGGAAACGCTTCCGATAAATTTCTCGATATAAAACGCCAGATCGACCTCCCGGCGATTCTTGCGGAAATCCCGGAGTGCAAGGCAGTAGCCACCACAGGTGAGAAAGCGGCCGGAGTGATAGCTGAAATGACCGGAACTGACATCCCCAAAATGGGGGAGTACCGCGTATGCTGCATCACTGACGCGTCCGGACGCAAACGTGAAATCCAGCACTGGCGCATGCCGTCGTCGTCAAGGGCATATCCTCTTCCCCTCGTAAAGAAAGCTGAAATCTACGGCAACATGATCCACGCTCTTGACATCTGAACCATATAATCCGAATATGTTAGACATGATACCATTGGCGTTGTTTGACGCCTCTCAGTTCTTTAATTGGTTTGTGGAGAATGCCAACTATTGGTTTGTGTTCATCTTCATGGTGATCGAGAGCTCGTTCATTCCTTTTCCAAGTGAAGTCATAGTGCCTCCGGCAGCCTACCTCGCGGTAAGGAATGTCGGGGCCGGGGCCGACATGAATGTCGTTATGGTGACGGTGGTTGCCACCCTCGGTGCCCTTGTCGGTGCCTTTATCAATTATTACATCGCCCTTTGGATCGGCCGACCGGTCGTATACCGGTTCGCGGACTCACGTTTTGGCCATGCCTGCCTTATTGACCGTGAAAAGGTGGTCAAAGCGGAGGAATACTTCGACAGGCATGGAGCGGCCTCAACCTTCATCGGACGCCTGATACCGGCAATCCGACAGCTTATCTCAATCCCTGCCGGAATCTCGAAGATGAATGTCGGCACCTTCGCCATATTCACATCTTTGGGGGCGCTTGTATGGAATGCCATCCTTACGCTTCTGGGATATATACTTGCCAGAAACGTGGAGCCCGAACTTTTATTTGATAAAGTGGAGGAATACAACCGCTACCTCACATACGCAGGTTATGCCCTTGCCCTGATATGCCTCGGTTACATACTGTGGAATGCATTTAAGCCCCGCCGTACAGGGTATAAGGATTCGCAGTCCTGAAATGTCGAATATATAAAATCCAAAAATCTATCATCATGGAAGTTTCACCTTCTCTTCTTTCGGCCAATTTCGCCAATCTCACCCCGGATCTCGAAATGATCAATCGTTCGGAGTGCGACCTCCTCCATCTCGACGTGATGGACGGAGTATTCGTTCCCAACATCTCTTTTGGATTTCCGGTGATGAAGGATGTGGCCAGAATCTGTAAAAAGCCACTTGACGTGCATTTGATGATTGTGGAGCCGCAGAACTGGATTTCCCAGGTCAGGGACCTGGGTGCCGAATATATGGTATTCCATCAGGAAGCCTGCGTCCATCTTCACCGCACGGTACAGGCAATTCATGCCGCAGGGATGAAAGCGGGCATCTCACTTTGTCCTGCCACGCCGCTCTGCACTCTTGAAGACATCATCGGGGACCTCGACCAGGTTCTCCTCATGTCGGTCAATCCCGGATTCGGAGGACAGCCTTTTATTGAGAACGTTGTCGGCAAAGTAAGCCGGCTCCGCAAAATGATTGATGAAAGCGGTTCCAAAGCGAAAATCAATGTCGACGGTGGAGTTAATGCAAAGACGGGTGCCCTTCTTGCAGAAGCAGGAGCAGACATCCTTGTAGCCGGAAGCTACGTCTTCGGTGCTGCTGATCCTGAAGCAGCCATCCACTCCCTTAAAATACTGTAAGACCACTGCCGCAGACATGAAATACAAAACATCGCCGGAGCCCTCTTCAAGGCTTCGGCGATGTTTTGTATTTGCGGCGCATCTGTGAGAATCGGATTTTTTCAGTCGTCCTCACCAATCATCTTGAGAAATTCATTCTCGTCAACGAGCGGAATGCCCAAAGACCGGCACTTCTCAAACTTGGCCGGACCCATATTATCTCCGGCAAGTACGAAGCTTGTCTTTTTCGATATGCTGCCGGCATTCTTTCCTCCATGGCGTTCGATGAGTGTCTTGTACTCGTCTCTTGAATGGCGGGTAAAAGTGCCCGAAATCACGATTGTCTTGCCGGCGAGTCCGTCTCCCGCCGGCGATGCCAGATCTTCCGAAATTTCCATCTGTACACCGGCCGCAGCGAGGCGGTCGATGTTTTCCACATTTATCGGGTCACGCAGGAAGTCATAGATGTTCTTTCCTATCACCGGACCGATGTCCTCGATAGCCGTCAGCTGATCTACGCTCATCTGCATCATGTTGGCCATACTCTTAACGGCCATGGCAAGCCGCTTCGCAGTAGTCTCTCCGACATTTGGAATCGAAAGGGCGTAAACCACACGTTCGAACGGCACATGCTTAGAGGCATCGATTCCGTCGAGTATTCTTTTGGCGCTTTTCTCGCCGATACGTTCAAGGGAGGAGAGTTTCTCGACCGTCAAGTCATATAGGTCCGCAATCTTCTCCACCATTCCGGAATCGAAAAGCAGCGTAGCCGTTTCCTCTCCTATACCGTCGATATTCATCATGCGCCGGGCACAGAAATGCTCGATTTTGCCGGTAAGCTGCGGACGGCATCCGTAATGGTTCGGACAACACCATGCAGCCTCTCCGTAAATCCGGCGAAGGGGAGTGCCGCATTCCGGACATGCGGTGACAAACTTGATTCGTTCGGCTCCAGCTTCCCGGCGTTCCTTATCGACACCGGTAATTTTCGGAATGATTTCACCCCCTTTTTCCACATAGAGCCAGTCACCTTGATGTATGTCGAGTTCCTGAATGATATCATCATTGTGCAGGGACGCACGCTTCACTACCGTGCCCGACAGGAGGACCGGCTCAAGATTGGCCACCGGTGTCACGATGCCCATGCGTCCGGTCTCGAAAGACACGAACCTAAGGCGTGTACAGGCCCGTTCAGGATTGAATTTGAAAGAAGTGGCCCATCGCGGGGATTTGGCCGTATATCCGAGATTAAGCTGTTGGCGCAAGGAGTTGACCTTGAACACCAGACCGTCCGTGGCCACGGGCAGTTTCTTACGCTCTGTATCCCAGAAACCGATATAGCTGTCGACCTCCTGCAACGAATGGAGAAGCTTCATATGGCCCGACACCTTGAAACCCCACCTGCGGGCCGCTTCAAGATTGTCATAGTGATTGTCGTAAGGGAGATTGTCGGAAAGGATATAATAGAACCTTGCATCGAGATGGCGCGCCGCCACGATACGCGGATCCTGCATCTTAAGAGTGCCGGAAGCCGCGTTGCGTGGATTAGCAAACAACGGTTCCTCATTATACGCTCTCTCCGCATTCAGTTTCTCAAACACATCCCAGGGCATAAGGATTTCACCTCGAATCTCAAATTCCTCGGGCCAGTCGCCCGGAAGAAGCCGGAGTGGGATAGAGCGGATGGTCTTGACATTTGCCGTGACATCGTCGCCCTGAGTGCCGTCACCTCGTGTCACGGCACGTATCAGCTCTCCATTACGGTAGGTGATGGAAATGGATGTGCCGTCGAATTTAAGCTCGCCAACGACATCAAAAGCCTCTCCCCCCAAGGTTTTGCGCACACGTTCGAACCAATCGTCGACCTCTTCGACAGAATAGGTGTTGGCAAGAGACATCATCGGCGTATCATGCACCACGTGCTCGAAATTCTTCGTCAGATCACTTCCCACCCGCCTGGTAGGGGAGAGTGGGTCATGAAATTCAGGAAACTTTTGCTCAAGCGCTTCAAGTTCCTTCATCATATGGTCAAAATCGTAGTCGGATATTTCCGGCTGATTCAGGACATAGTAGTTATGGTTATGCCTATTGAGGTCAGAACGTAGCTCCTCAATGCGTTTGGCAGCCTCTTCTTGTGTCATAATGTCTGGTATAAAGGTCCCCGGCAGGGTGTTTTCATATACGGAATCAAAGTTCACAGATAGGGATATTTTATATCCCATAGGAACAGTGCCTGAGGAGGCATGGAGGTACCGGCGGCACATCTGTCGCGGGCAGCGATTACACGTCCCATATCTTCAGGAGTCATTTTTCCCCTGCCGACATCGACAAGGGTGCCTACCACCGCACGCACCATATTCCTCAGAAACCTATCGGCCACTATCGTGAAAACGATACCCGGCACACCATATTCATTTTGATAGGAATCCCAGCGCGCATGGCGTAAGTCACATATGTTTGTCTTTGAGTCTGAATGAAGTTTCGCAAAGGAGGTGAAATCCCGCGTCGTAAGTAGCATGGCCGCCGCCTCGTTCATCAGTCCGATATCGAGCCGGGAAGGGGAGTGCCATGATGTGTTTTTAAGAAACGGTGTTTTCTCGTATGTCACGAAGTACTTGTAGGTTCTCTCCGTGGCGTCGAATCTCGCATGGGCGTCATCATGGACCCGTACTATCTCCTGAATGGAGATAGCCGGCCCCACAATACGATTCAACGACGACAACAACCTTCCGTAGTCTGGGATTTCCTCGTCCACATCGAAATGGGCATACATCATCCGGGCATTCACACCTGTGTCAGTACGTCCGGCCCCGACTATGGGAATTTCACTGCGTAATATCAACGAGAGGGCATCCTCGACAGTCTGCTGTACACTTTCTGCGTTAGGCTGACGCTGCCAGCCATGGAAGGGCATTCCGTCATATGCAAGACGAAGGAAGTACCTCATCAGTTTCGCTCTTCAAGATAGGTTATTCCATACAGACCGGAACGGTAGATATTAAGGAACTGCCGTCCCTCCTCTGAAGAGATCACTTTATCCTTCACGGATTTGGAAACCCATGATTCGAGATTGCGCACAAGTTTCTTCGTGTTGTATTCGACATAATCCAGTACATCGGCCACAGGTTCTCCGTCAATCACCTGCTCGATCTGATAGCCGTCCTTAGAGCCTGTGATGTGCACGGCGGCCGTGTCGCCGAAAAGATTATGCAGGTCTCCGAGGATTTCCTGATATGCGCCCACCAGGAAGACTCCGATATAGTAATGTCCGCCATGGGAGAACTTATGGATCGGGAGGGAATATGACACACCCTGGGGCGACACGAACCGATTAATCTTTCCGTCGCTGTCACAGGTCACATCCTGAATCGTGCAGACCTGACTCGGCTTTTCGTCAAGATGGGCTATCGGCATTACCGGAAACAGCTGGTCGATTGCCCAGGAATCAGGCAATGACTGGAACAGGGAAAAATTGCAGAAGTATTTCTCCGGAAGCATTCGCGACACCTTCCTGAGCTCTTCAGGCGGGTGCTTCATTGAGAGGGCTATATCGTTGACATCGCGCGCCACGCTCCAGAAAAGCTTCTCGATCTGCGCTCGTGTTGTAAGGTCAAGCAGACCGAGGCTGAACAGCTCCAGGGCTTCCTCGCGTATCTGCAGGGCGTCATGCCAGTCCTCAAAGACCCTCGCCGGATTGATCTTGTCCCATATGGTGTAAAGCTCACGCGTCAGCTCATGGGCATCCTCGGAGATAGTATCCGTGTTTTCGTTCCATTCGGGAAGCTGAGTCGTCTCCAGTACCTCAATGATAAGCACCGAATGATGGGCCGTGACGGAACGTCCGCTTTCGGTGATGATATTGGGGTGTGGGAGGTCGTTCTTGACACATACATCCACAAGCGCGGCCACTGAATCATTCACATACTCCTGGATAGAGTAGTTCATCGAGTTTTCTCCCGATGCCGAACGGGTGCCATCATAATCCACTCCGAGACCTCCGCCGATATCAACGAATTCCACCTTGAATCCCATCTTGGAAAGCTGCACATAGAACTGCATAGCTTCACGAAGGGCGTTCTTGATGCGCCGGATCTTGGTGATCTGGCTCCCTATATGGAAGTGAATGAGTTTAAGACAATCTGAGCTGTTGATCTTCTCAAGATACTCCAGGGCTTCGAGAAGTTCGCTCGAATTCAGTCCGAACTTGCTTACATCGCCTCCCGACTCTTCCCATTTTCCGCTTCCGGAAGATGTGATCTTGATTCTAATGCCGATGTTGGGGCGTACGTTGATGCGCTTGGCCACATCAAAAATCAGTCTGAGCTCATTGAGTTTCTCAACCACAAGGAATATCCTCTTTCCCATTTTCTGAGCGAGAAGGGCAAGCTCCACGTAATCTTCGTCCTTATAACCGTTGCAGACTATGATTGAATTGTTGTGGGCAGCCACCCCGAGCACAGCGTGCAGCTCAGGCTTGGAGCCGGCTTCCAGACCGATGTTGTACTTGTTGCCGTGACTGACGATTTCCTCCACGACCTGACTCATCTGGTTGACCTTTATGGGATAGACCACAAAATTCTGCCCCTCGTACTTATACTCTTCCGCAGCCTTATGGAAACAATTTGTGATTTTCTGAATCCGGTCGTCGAGTATGTCGGGGAATCTCAGGAGCAGGGGTGCGGACACATCCCGCAGCCGCAGCTCTTCCATCACTTCCTGAAGGTCAATGGGAGAATATCCCTGACGGGGCACCACCTGAACGTGTCCCCGGTCGTTTATAGAGAAGTACTTTAGGCCCCAGCCTCCGATATTGTAAATCTCGGCAGAGTCTTCAATTCGCCATTTTCTCATTTCTATGGTATTTGTTTCTTGTCTTAAAGTTATATAACAACAGTCCTTGTCGCCAAGGTTATTTTTCTACTGCGCGGCGCGACCGAGGATTTCAAAGCTCAGTACCTCGACTTCGGCCACCCTACGCTTGATCTTGAATTTATCCTCATATTCACGGTAACGCATCTTTCCTTCTACGAAGAGCCGGGTACCCTTGCGTACGTAACGCTCGGTTATGGCGGCGTTCCTTCCGGTACATATGCAGGTGTGCCAATCAGTGACCTCCACTCCGGAATCACCCTTGGTCTCGGATGTGGCCAGAGAGAATCTCGCTACAGGAAAATCCTTTTCCGGATACCTTATTTCAGGATCAGCACCGACATTACCGAGTAGAATTATCTTGTTGACTGACATAAATCACGTTCCTTAAATGTATACACTGGGTTTCAGGTCAAGTCCGGTCTTTTCATGGAGGCCCATTAAAAGATTCATGATATGGACTGCCTCTCCGGCACCGCCGCGCATCCTGGGATCCGATATGATGTCAAGCGTAAGCATTCCGTCATCGGATGATGACACGGACACAATCACCTTCTCGGTGCCTTCCACTTCAGACGTGGATACAGGATATGTCACTACATGGCTGAAGTTATGGTCATCATAGACTGAATCGTACAGCTTAAGGGCTTCCTCCACACTTATCATTACAGGGAGTTTCATATGAAGTCTGAGTCCGCGGGGAGAATCCACCGGTGAAGCATTGATGACGACATTGCCGGTAAAACTGGACTGTATTCGGGCCAATTGGTCGCGGATTTCTTCTTCAGCCTGTCTGACACGGTCAAGAGTCAGGATATCCTCCGGTCCGTATACGTTGATTTCCAGATTACCCCGTAAGAGCAGATGCAGCGCAAGGGGAAACAGAGCCACAAGGGCAGGAGCCGCTATGCAGTCAGGTATTCTCACCACTCGCGCACCTCTCACCATAAGCTTACGGTAGATTTCGGATAAACCATAGACCGGAGCTGAGTCAGTGGCCATTGCCGCTCCCAGAGTTCCCGGGAAAAGTATCAGCCTGAGCTCGGGCTGGTCAGCCATGAGCTTCACCCAGTCGCTCTCGGAGTATATCGGGCGAAGAAGAAAAGCCACATCGAGTCCAGTGGCGTCGAAATGGGAAGTAAAGTTCAGCTTCGATTCCCCTATGAAACCATGATGCACGGAGCTCACGGGACGCCCTGCCTTGTCAGGGGCATAGGCCGAAAGGATATCCACATCCGGATGTCGTGAGACGATTCTGAGCAGTTCTCCGGCCAAAGGAGTATCGGCTCCGGCAATACCTATTTTAATCATCGCAATAGATTTAAATTCAGAAAGGAGGGATGAAGGGTTTAAGAGGCACGAATTTTCCTAACACCTCCCGGATCTGAGCCTCCGACAGGTCCTCGCGCATTACTGCAAAAATAGTGTTGGCTCCGGCTATGGTGCCGAGGATATATTCGCAGTTGGATATATCGATATCGTAGGCGAGACCGGGGGCATACCCGTTACGTGTCTTTATCACGGCTATGTTCCGGCTGATGGTCAGGGAGACGAAGCCACTCTGATAATTCGCGTTCATACTGATCTGACCCGCCGCAAGAAGCTTATCCTTAAGGGAATTGCTGTCAGGCAGGATATATACATACGTACCGCGGTCGGTTGGGACTTTGGTGGTATGCAGCATCTTGAGATCACGGGAGAGGGTAGCCTGCGTGACATTGTATCCGCGTTCAAGCAGTTTACGCGCAAGCTCTTCCTGAGATGAGATGTTCTGGGTCTTAATCAGCTCAATGATAACCTCCACTCGTTTTCTTCGGTTCTTCATAATGTGTAAGTTTAGCGATTATTGTTGTTCCGCATATTGAGAAGGTACTTCAGTCGGGCTGCGACCTCATATTTTTCCTGCTCAGCCATGCTTGCGATCTTTTCTTCAATCTCCCGGTCGGAGTAGTTGCTCAGGAAGTCGAGCATCCGTCGGTTTTCGCCATCGGGGTCCTGCCCGTCGGACTCATTGATAACCTCTTCGAGCATATCGAAGTCATCAATGGGAGATGACTCTTCAAATTCACTGCGCAGCTGTTCTTCAGGAGTCGCCGGCTTGTCAGAGGATGTCTGTACGAATCCGCTCTCTTCCAATACTTCCGAACTGGTGTAGATGGGAGCATCGGTACGTATGGCAAGCGATATGGCGTCTGATGACCTGGAATCTATCCGATGCAGTTCGCCGTCAGGCCCCTCGATAAGGAGATGGGCCGCAAACACTCCGTTTGACAGTTTATAGATATCTATGCACACGAGTTTAAGCCCGAATGTGTCAATGATGCTTTTTATAAGGTCGTGGGTAAGCGGCCTCGGGGGCCTAATGTCCTGAAGTTTGCATTCAATGGCCTGAGCTTCCGGATAGCCTATTATTATCGGCATCCTCCGTTTTCCCTCGACCTCTTCAAGTATCACGGCATACACACCGGATTCAATCTGATTATATGTTATGCCCAGCAGGCGCAGGCGATGTCTCTTTTTCATTTTGTCTATGCTTATGTTTTTTTGAGGGGAGTGAAATCATGCCCGATCCAAGACAAAGGCGTGAGTCAGGGGTATANATTATCCCGAACTGCCCCGGAGCTATCCCCTGGACATCCTCGTCAGCCTCTATTATGAAGTGGTCTGAATCGAGGCGTCTGAGAATCCCGTGAAGGAATCCCGGGGCATGGCGTGTCTTGAAGGTGATCGGCAGGGAGTCGTCGACAGCCCTGAACGGCATAGGACTCGAATTATCGAAGGGATTGACCGTTATCCAGTTTATTTCTTCTATCGGGACTGTACGCCCGTATTGCATCGAGGTATGATAGCCATTGGAAACGTACACCACGTTGTCACGCACGTTTTTCCTTACCACGTACCACGGGCCTCCGCTTAGTCCAAGACCCTTGCGCTGCCCTATCGTATAGAACCAATATCCGTTGTGGGTACCTATTTTGCGTCCCGTCTCTATCTCAATCACCGGCCCCTCCTTTANGCCCAGATGACGCTTAAGAAAATCAGAATAATTTATCTTACCGAGGAAACAGATGCCCTGGGAATCCTTTCGTGACGCATTCGGAAGCTTTACCGATTCAGCCATCTTCCTTACTTCTGGTTTCGGGAATTTTCCAAGAGGAAACATCAGATGGCTTAACTGAGCGCCAGATATCTGAGCGAGAAAGTCAGTCTGGTCCTTGACGGGATCTGCCGCGGTGGCCAGAAACCTGAGTCCGTCGATTTCCACGATGTCGGCATAATGCCCCGTAGCGACAGCGTCGAATTCCCGGCCCCAACGGTCTTCAAAAAAACCGAACTTGATGATTTTATTGCACATCATGTCCGGGTGAGGGGTAAGGCCCTCGCCAACAGTGCGGAGGGTATACTCCATCACATGGTCCCAGTATTCCTCATGTAAGGACACCTCCTGAAAAGGAAGATTATATTTCCTGGCAATAAGCCGGCAAATCTCAATATCCTCATCCGCGCTGCAGTCCCCTTCCCCGTTATCCATCCCTATACGGATATAAAACAGATGAAGGTCGTATTCATCCCTACGGGAGAGAAGATCCACCACCACGGCAGAATCCACCCCTCCCGAAACCAACACTGCGATACGCTTTCTCTTNTTCTCTTTCATATTCATATATCACACCTCTTCGAGTTCTTCATCCTCGCTCTTGTCTTCAGAGTGGATGAGATGCAACGACAGGAAATAGTCGACCGATATCTTACCCGGTCCCACGAGCAGGATAAAGAAATATATCCCCATGAACATCACCGGAAGATAAGCCGGAGAATGCCAGGAAAGAGTATTGGGAGCCTGGCCCATATGGATGTTGAAGACCTCGGCGATCAGCATTACCAGAAATGGGGGGAGCGACATCACACGTGTCAGAAACCCGAACATAATGAAAATAGAACACACAGTCTCAATCACTATCAGCGTGATTAGGCCGGCCAGTCCGGACATTCCCATTATACTGGGGAAACTGCCGGACAGCATATCGAAATGCGCTATCTGGCGGATTCCGAACTGTATCAGCATTATCCCCACAAACAACCGGAGGAACAATCTCCCGAGATTGGTATAGGAATACCCGGATGTACGTATGTAGATGGTCTTTATATAGTCCTTGAGTTTCATATCGTTTACATCTTTAAATCTATTGCGGCTTTACCTATTTCCTTATTAGTATATAATGAAAAATACGGATGTAAGGTTGAACGGAAGTCACTTCTTGTCCTTGCCGGCATAAAGTGCCCTAATCTGGTCGACGGCTTCGTTGACGCCAAGATTCTTGACAAGGATCTTACCCTTGGGNTCGAGTATATAAAAACTCGGGGTTGATCTCAGGTCAAGGACATCATCGCCTCCGTATGCGATTCCGACACTCCAGGATTCGGGATAGGCTTTGAACTCTTCAAGGAGCTCCGCCTGGTCCTCCGGCACGGCATCCGGAACTATGAAGGCGATGTCAAGAAATCCTTCCTCTATCATATCCTCAAGGTCAACGGCCATGAGCAGCTTGGTTTTGGCAAACCTACAGTCATCGCATGAGGGATTGCCGAACTCGATAAGGGTGACACGGTTTCCGGGAGTATAGTGGGTCTGCACGCCGTCACGCCGGNTGATACGCAAAGAGGGGAGTGGTTTACCCGATGCCGTNGAGTTGAGCANATCAAGCTGCATGGAATACCGTGCCTTTCTATAGTCCGGAATCTTTTTTTCGGCAAGAGTCGCTTTGAGAAACGGCATATACGCCTCATCGCTCCATATGCTGGCACGTGGACCATACAGGGATTCCTCAGCAGCCTTTGTCAGTTGGATGANAGCCGCCGGATTNCCTTTTACACGCTTAAGCAGATTATTGATGGAACTCATGGCTTTCTCACGTGAAGCATAGATCATAGCAGAGGCATAGACGGAGAACGCATCGTTAAGGGCGTTCTGGTCAATGGTCGACACAGTCGAAAAGTCCATTCCATCCCAGAAGTGGTCCATCAGGTAATCGGATTTCGAGCGTAGGTCCGGAAGTTCCTCCGGAGCGACAGGATATTCAAATAGGGGAGTGATGTAGATTGTCTCCGAAGCGGCCTGGGCCATTGATGGCAAAACGGTAAACCCACCGCACATCAGCATCAGGCATTTCAATAGACAGCTGTGTCGTAGTCTGCTCATCTTTCAATTCTTTTTATTGGGAGAGTCCCGTTTTCTTCCGTAGTTGGCATATCGGTTTCGCCCGATGAGCCTTCTTCGGTATAATCCTCATCTGCTTCACCGGCGGAGCCCTGAGATGGCTCGTTGCCGCCTATTATTCCCTCGACATATGGCCTTACCGCATCAGTCCATGCACGGTAGCCGGCGCCTGTAAGATGGAGGCCGTCATTAGTGAACTGACGCTGCATCTTACCCGTAGCAGAATCAGAAAGCACTGGCCAAAGATCTATGAAGACTGCCCCATTGTCAAGTGCGATATCCTTGAGTTTCTCGTTTAAGGGAGGAATGATACCTTCCCGGCCGATAAGGCTTTTGTATCTCCGGAAATCGTTGTTGATCGGCATGACACTCTGTATGAACAGGCGTGACTCCGGAGAACGCTTCCGGATTTCCTTTACAAGTTCCTCATATTTAAGGGCTATTGAGCTGGCTGTATTCCGATTGTCGGCCACATCATTGATGCCGATAAGAAGGAATATCATTTTGGGCTTGCCTGATGTGACCTGGTCCAGACGTTTCAGCACTCCCGATATCCGGTCGCTCCGGATACCACGGTTAAGGACGTTGTCCATTCCGAAGAGCTCTTGAAACTCTCCGCCATCGGTTATGGAATTGCCAAGGAACACGATGTCCTCCGGACTCACCGGGAGCTTTTCAAACAGAGTGACACGCTGGTGCCAGTACTCATCCTGCGCATATCCGCATATGGGCGCCGACAGGGCTGTCGCTCCGAATATCCCAAATGTCAATATTATCTTATGTCGCTTTTTCATATCTGATAGAAAATGCCCTTAAATAGAGGATGAATGATATGCTTTTAGACCTTCCAACGGAGACTTTATGATTTCCGACACCTTCAGGCCTTGCCGGTCGGCCGCATCCCTGAGTATATCGGAAAAATGCCAGGCAATAGAGCCCACAAAGGAAATGGGAAGGTTTCTGGCCCCCGGATACATCGCCACATTACGCTTGAGAAACGCAGTGAATTCCTCCAATACCAGTGAATAAAGATAAGGATTCCATATATGGTCGCGTATGAACGGCACAAGGGAAGCGAGGAATCTGTTTGCTGCAGGCCTCAGGTAGGTATATTCAAGGATATTGGCCAATGAAAGCTCATACATCTTCATGAACTGGTCACGGATGGGTTTAGGCAAATGGCCTTTGAAAGCATCTGCCACCAGCCTCTTTCCCAAAGCAGCGCCGCTACCTTCATCTCCAAGTATAAACCCGAGGGAAGGTATGTTATGGGTGATGTTCCGACCATCATATAGCCCGGAATTGGATCCGGTGCCAAGTATGCAGGCTNTNCCCGGATTCCGTCCNTGCAATGACCGGGCAGCTCCGGTCAAGTCAGAAGCAACCTCTATTTCCGTGGCTTCCTTCCATATGTTGCGGAGTTCGTTTCCGATCTTATCACAGATTTCAGGTGTGGCGCACCCGGCTCCGTAATAATATATCGAATCAGGGAGATTGTTTTCTCCGAGATTTCCACGTACTTTACCAAAGTATTCCCGTATCTGCTCAGGCTCAGCCATAAGCGCATTAATACCGGGAGTACCGGTATGGGCAAGCGTTTCACCGTCCTCAGAAATAAGGACCCAATCGACTTTGGTCGATCCTGCATCGGCTATTAGGACTGTTTTCATAAGATGTCTTTCCAGTTAAGCTGACCATGGCTTCTTGTCCAAAATAAGTGCCAGCCTAAAGAATTACAAATATAAGCATTTCTTTGGGTTTATACAATAAGTAGGGGTGGGTTGCATACTCCGATGTATTTTCCTCCATCTTGTCAGTATACATTCATTTGAGGCAAATACAATTGCGGAATAAAAAATGGTCTTGCTCTNTGGATNGNCNATGGGCAAGACNACGATTGATATTTCGTCAGCTTCCAAAGGAGGCTTACTCCATGCTGTCCCAGATTCCTACAACCTGCGACAGGGANGTGTCACCTTCCGTGCGGAGATCATTGAGCAGCGTGTTGTTGGCTATATTCAGGCTCCTAAGCATCGGNTCAAACGAGACATCCAGCATAATCAGCTGATTATTCGCCACATTGACTCTCTGGAGGAAGTTGAGATTATTGAGACTCAACGTCGTGAGGTCATTCCATGCAAGGTTGACGTCCATAAGATTTGGTGTATCTTCAACATTGAATGCGGTGAGATCATTATAAGCGGCGAATACATCAAGAAGCGCCGGACAACCCTTTACAGCCAGTTGGTCCATATGGTTGTCGCTTACAAACAAAGTCTGGAGAGAGGGAAGATTCTGTATATAGAGTTTCTGTAGACGGTTATTGGTGAGATTCAGATTCTCAAGCGAAGAAAGTCCGCCGAGCTCTACACTGGAAAGCTCATTATAGCCGGCATAAAGATTCTTAAGATTCTGACACATTGTAACATCAAGAGTCATCAGCCGATTGCTCATGCAGTTAAGGGATTTCAAGTTAACCGCATTACTGATGTCAAGACCTTCCATAGTGTTGGAAGCCACATTTAGGATACGCAATAGGGGAGTGCCCTGAAGACTGATTTCACCCAGATGATTGCGGTTGACACGCAATTCCTGAAGCNCCGGACAGCCGTCAAGCTGCAATGAGGAAAGCTGATTGCGCGATGCGTTGAGCACTATCAGTTTGGGGTTATTGTTGGCGATAATACCTGTAAGCCGGTTATCACTGACATCGACTTTAGTCAATTCAGGAAAGGCTGAAAGATTGAGCACACCTGCGAGATTCTTACCTTTGAAATCGATCTCAGTGACGTGGCCGTTTTCAACCTTGATACCCGGGACAGCACTCAGGTTGGACCCGATCATCTGTAAGGCCTCGGCATTGTTGCCACCCTTAGCGGCAGGGAGATTCAGGAACGATTGCAGACTTTTGGCTTCAGATTTCGAAAGCGATTGAGCATATGCGCCTCCGATGGTCAATAGCATTGACGCGCAAATAATTAGGATTTTCTTCATAGTATATGTCTTTAATAGTTCATAGTCTTGAACAAACAAATATAGCCAAGCGATCATATGACAAGGATAATTGTAGTACTGGTGTATTCACAATAGACTCCTGAGATACAATCGTTTGACTATATAACATCCCAAAAAGGAGAGTGGTTTATCAATTTACCAGTATTTCGAAGCATTTCAGCAAAACAACGAACAGCTCCGGTTTTGATAACCTCCGACTAAATTGTAGCGGTGAGTCCGTGCACGTGAACGATGCGGCGCTCTGGGATGTTATACAGCAAAACATATGACTTAAGACCAGATAGAATAAAAAGAAAATGGTAAACATAATATTACCCGATATCGTATTCACAGTGCTTCGAGTTGCACTTGTAGTTGTCATCCTCGTGGCAATCATATCACTGTTACTTGGAATCAATCATCTAAGCCATAACGATGACACGATAAGCGAAGAAGAGACAAGCAACTTCAGAGAGGAAGTCAAAGAGAAACAAGAAGTGATTTCCAATAGAAGTGTATTTCATAAATTTTTGGCCCGGGAATCGAGAGTAGGAAAGAGATAGGATTCTTATTCCTTTTCCAATCTCCTATTTAACATAATAGTGATTATGTGCTATTAAAGGCAATATTTTTAAGCGGCCTGAGGTTTACCGCAAAGTTACGCGATTTTTTGCCTCAGACCGCTTATATCCCGACTTTAAATGAAAATCGGAAATTTAAGAACTCACGAGGAATCCCCGGAATTTTTCGGATTTTCAATTTTGAGTGGATATCTCCAATTCCTTTTTCAGGAAACGAGAAGTCGGACCTTCAGCCTCGGCAACTTCTTCAGGAAGTCCCTNCGCCACGATAAGTCCACCGCCACGTCCGCCTTCGGGGCCCATGTCGATAATATAGTCGGCACACTTGATTATATCCAGGTTATGCTCTATGACTACAACGGTGTTTCCCTTATCGACAATCCTATTGATGACACCAAGCAGCACCCTGATGTCTTCAAAATGCAAGCCCGTCGTAGGCTCATCGAGCAGAAACAAAGTATTACCAGTATCACGCTTTGCAAGTTCGGTAGCCAGCTTAACACGCTGATTTTCACCTCCACTAAGTGTGCTTGAAGGCTGTCCGAGCTTGATGTATCCAAGACCTATTTCCTTAAGCACCTGTATCTTCTTAAGAATGACAGGCACATTCTGAAAGAAGTCAACTGCCTCATCTACAGTCATTTCAAGCACATCCGAGATAGATTTGCCCTTATATCGTACTTCGAGGGTCTCACGGTTGTAACGTTTACCGTGGCATTCTTCGCATGGCACCAATACATCGGGAAGAAAGTTCATTTCAATTGTCCGGTACCCATTCCCTTTGCACACTTCACAACGCCCTCCGGCAACATTAAATGAGAACCTTCCGGGTTTATATCCACGTATTTTAGATTCCGGAAGCTCTACGAACAGCTTACGGATATCAGCAAAAACACCTGTATATGTAGCAGGATTCGATCTGGGAGATCGCCCAAGGGGAGTCTGATCCACCGTTACAACCTTATTGATGTTCTCCAACCCTTCGACACTCGAATACTCAAGAGGAGGCTGCAGTGACCGGTAAAGACGCTGGCTAAGGATTGGTTGCAATGTGCCGTTGATCAAAGAGGACTTTCCGCTACCGCTAACGCCGGTCACACAGACAAACTTTCCTAATGGTAATCTTAGGGTGACGTCTTTAAGGTTATGGCCTCTCGCTCCCTTTATAACTATTTCCTTTCCACTACCCTGACGACGCACCGCAGGGACCTCGACCTTACGGGTACCGTTAAGATAGTCCGAAGTCAAAGTATGGGCCTCCAGCATCTGCTGAGGCGTACCCTGGAATACCACCTCTCCCCCATGGAATCCGGCCCCTGGACCAATGTCCACTACGTAATCTGCCTCAGTCATTATATCCTTGTCATGCTCTACGACAATCACACTGTTGCCTGCATCACGGAGGGTCTTAAGACTTGAAATCAGACGCTCGTTGTCGCGCTGATGAAGGCCTATTGACGGCTCATCGAGAATATACAGGACATTGACAAGCTGAGAACCTATCTGAGTGGCCAGACGGATTCTCTGACTTTCGCCGCCGCTGAGGCTACTGCTCGACCGATTCAAAGAAAGATAATCCAATCCGACATCGAGAAGGAACTTAAGTCGGGAGCGGATTTCTTTCAATATCTCGACAGCTACAGGACGTCGAGACTGATCGACTCTGTCTTCAAGTCCAATCGTCCATTCGTAAAGCTCGGATATATCCATTCGGGCTACATCCGCAATATTTTTTCCGTCAATAAAGAAATGCAGCGAAGTAATATTCAGCCTGTCGCCATGGCATTCCGGACATACAGTTTCCGAGAAATACTGATTGCTCCATTTATTGGCTTCGACACCGGCTTCCTCTCCTGTCTGCATCTCTATGTATTTCACAATACCTCCGAACCCTGTTTCCAGATGATGCGTAGATAAAGTTTCATTCTCCAGATTTAATTTCACATTGGTTCCTTGCAGGATATCGTTTACCACATCTGAAGGCAAGTCTTTGATGGGAGTTTTGATGTCGGTTCCATAAAGCTTGCATATGGCCTGAATCTGCCAGAAGACGAGAGAGTTTTTATACTTCCCTAACGGAGCTATCCCTCCGTCGTAGATACTCTTGTTCTTATCGGGAAATACCTTTTCATCATCGACGAGGCTAACGACTCCAAGGCCCTTGCATCTTTGGCACGCTCCCTGGGGAGAGTTGAAGGAAAAATTATGCGGAGCGGGTTCAGGATAAGACAGGCCTGTTTCCGGATCCATCAGCGCTTGCGAATAGTGTGATACTTTTTCAGTGTCGACATCATAAACCATCATTTGCCTGTCACCCTGTTTCAATGCCGTATCGACCGTTGATCTAAGACGGTCAATCTCATCTTCACTGACACGCATACGGTCCACCACAAGTTCCACATTGTGGTTTTTATACCTGTCAAGTTTAAGTCCATACGTCAACTCGCATAATTCACCATCTACCCTGACCCTGAGATACCCTTTTTTCCTGAGGTTTTCAAAGAGATCCTTATAATGTCCCTTTCGGTTTTTCACCAATGGCGCGAGTATATATATTTTCTTATTGTCATAGTTCTTCAGGATAAGGTCCACAATCTTATCCCGAGTATACTTCACCATAGGTTTTCCACTAAGATAACTGCGGGCCTCTCCCAGTCTGGCATAAAGCAAACGGAAGAAATCATAGATTTCGGTGGTGGTGCCTATAGTGGATCTCGGATTCTTATTTACCGTCTTTTGTTCAATACTGATTACGGGACTCAATCCGGTGATCAGATCTACATCCGGGCGCTCAAGAGAACCAAGCATATTTCGCGCATACGAACTGAAGGTTTCAATATAGCGTCGCTGACCCTCGGCGAAGACAGTGTCGAAGGCTAAAGATGACTTGCCGCATCCACTCAATCCTGTCACCACAGATAAAGCGTTGTGCGGAAACGTCACATTAATATTTTTCAGATTATGGACGCGGGCTCCATAAACATTTACGGCATCTGCCATAGAGGCAGTAACAGCACTATGCACACCCGAATTTTCCTGTATTGTTTTTGTCATTTTCTTAATCATTAATTATAGGCGATCGACAAGATGATGAAGATGGAATTCACTCAGCCGTACCATTGGATGATGTGCGGCGTTTCCGAAGAATATTAATATCTCCGCTTTTCTTATATTTCTTGCCGTCTGCACCGACTGCCTGTATAACATAAAAGTACACTCCCGGAGATACGAGTTTTCCACCTTTCTTACCATCCCACCCCAACTGGGGATTCTCTGTATAAAACAACTGTGCGCCGTACCTGTCAAAGATCCAGCATTTAAATTCCAGCAACGATCTATAGCTGACTTTCCATTCATCGTTGACACCATCGCCATCCGGACTGAAAGCATTCGGACAAAGCAATTCGGAATTCCCGATGGTCACAGTATACACATCTCCGTATACCTCACACGAACCATCGGAATTACTTCCTACATAACGCACATAATAAATACCTTCATCAAGGAAAGTATACGAAAGATTCTGCTCTCTGAATCGACTATCGATTTCCTCGAAATCAGCATCCTTGCTCATTTGCCATTCATGGTGCAGAACACCTTCCGTAACGAATGCATTAAATTCGATATCCGCAGGCGCCGAACCTCCCAAACCGTCGGAGTCAGTCTTTATCTCATTACTCAATATTTCATCAACTTCACTTTCATTTTCGTCATAGTCTTCCGCACTTCCGGAATCCATTGTACCACCAACATTCTTCTCGTCTTGTACGGCCTCAGTCCGTACCTGAATTGCCATTGGAGAAGCAATCGAAGTTGACTGCTCTTCCATCCAATTCCACTGGGACAGAAATTTATCTCCACATACCAAGAAATCAGTTGATGCATAGGCGGGCGGAACGATTCTGATCTGAGAGTTTTCGACATATCCTACCTGAGATGAAGCCTCCTCAGTAATAAAGGAATTTGAAACTTCATTCCATACTTGAGTGAGATAAGTGATTTTTATATCACGACTCAAAATTTTCTGCTGGCCATTAATTGTAAAATAATGTATGGCATCTCCGTATCCTTGAAAATCCAAAACGGAGGCATCGCAATCCTGGAGTGAAGCTACAGCAACACTATCAATCTTAAACCGCTGACTTATGTAATCGACTACCCAGAAACAAAATCTTGTAGAACCATCCTCGATTATGTAACCACAATTAGATGGAAAAGAATCAAGAATAATCCGGGAATTATCGATATAAAAATTTTTATATTCTTCAGCAAATCCGCCACCTCGATTTCCATATGTATAAATGCGGACCTCCGAGGAATTGCTGACATTAAGAGTCATTCTGACATTTGAAGGATCATATATAATAAAAATCTGATCGAGTCCGGTAGAACGATCCGGAGTTTCCTTCAAGACCCGCAGGCTCGAATTTTCAAAATCAACATTTACCGGATAACTCCAAAAAGCGATGGAAAGAAATCCACTCAGGGCAAGCCCCCTGATACCTATAGAGCAATATGACATTTAAATAAAATGCGGCGACTACCTTTTCCTGCGACCTTACAGAATTAAAGAGCACCGGCTTATCTAATAATAACGCCACATCCATTACGATATTGCGCCATCCTCTAAGCTGAATCCAGGCACGACAAACGGACTACACTCAGATTCGCATTGGCATCAGCGAACCTAGAGAGTAGTCCGTCAATAATAGGGCTGATCGAGGATGTCAGGACTTGGGAATGAAGGTTTCAAATGTGGAATCGTCGTAATATATGGTAATCTGTATGACTTTCCGTGGATTTCGGCGCATCTGCTCTATTTGATTCTGCAAATCCATAATTCTCATTTCATTCTCAAATCCCTGATATTTCGGAGAGTTATCATAATTTGGAGCCGGATTTAAGCCCTCGAGAATAGGATTATTCGCTCCAGGCTGAACAACAGCCTGGATTTCTTGATTTTTCGAGCCTAAAATAGGAGATGAATTAATCGGATTGTCATTTCCTTCAATTACAACAGGACCCTCACCAAACATCAACCACATAATCGAGAGATCAGGAAACGCATCATGGATTAGAGATATGGTCTTATCACTGACTTTCTTATTACGTCCACTTAGAATCTGCGAAAGAGAGGCTGGGGGAATCTTGCAGATATCCGCGAACTGCACACTAGTGTATCCAAGTGTATCTATATAGGTTTTCAGGCGCGAGGCAAGGGTATCTTCCATTTTATGGACAAATTTGAATTTGCAATAAGGAATACAAATGTAATAATAAAATTTCAAATCACCAAATATGCAAATTGCGTTCCAGAATCAGGTTTTGTAAATTATCAAGACTTAAAATGCAAATCAACAATCTCAAAAACACCCAAAATAGACTAAAGATGAAGTTGAATCTAAACGCATATAACACTTATAACCAAACACTTAATCCATGTGGAATACGTATTTCACTGAAAATTAAGGATTAACTATAAAATCTACTAGACATAACTCTAAAAAAACTATACAATACCCTTATTGCCAGCAATATACATTAAATGTTAACAAAAACTATTTGCAATAAAATCTAAAAGGAATCAAATACAAAATCAAATATACAATAACATACAATTGTTCCACGATTGTAAATACACCTTGTAATGATTCACAAAAAGAGAATGGAATTTGCGTTTTCAAATGCAAATTCCATTCTGTTCCACAAATCACCATGTAGATTGAGAATGTTCCACATCTATTCTATACTTCAAATTTGAAAATGACTTCTGATCTCTCCCCTACTCTTCTGTCTTGATATCATTCTCAAACGTAAGCCTCAACTTATTCCGCATCTACTTCCCATTCTTGAATATAATCGGAGAGATTTCCACATATTTCCATGGACGAGATTCTCAAAGGGCTTACGTTATCCATTTTTAGCCTTAAATACCTGAATAGTTGATACTTGTAATTTAAAATCATCATATCTGAATCCCATCAAATTAGATGATTTTTAGGGTATAACAACCCTCTACATCTTATTATTCTGAAAACATGATACATTTTTGGAGTCTATTTCCTCTCCACGAGGAATATATTGTCCCCTTAAACCCTATATATAGTTTTAAATGATTGGTTCCAGTATCACCGATATCCCCCACCAATGATTTTATGAAGGATCATCTTATTGTGTGCAAAAAATCTTATGCATACGAAATCAAACAAGCCTATTACGAACACAAGTGATCAGATCTCCGCTCTCCGGTCTATGTACCTCTTATATCCCAATCCTTTCTTAGACTCATTATAATTCATGATCAAGTCGACGCGTAAAAAATAAAAATAAAATATTAAATTTAACATTATTGTTAACATAATAATAAATTTCAATCGAATAGAAAGCACCATCCCTTCACCCCATGGAAGCCTCGAATTCTTATCTCAATCCTTACTAATTAACCCTCTCTTACTCCTATACTTTCAATCTAACATGAATGAAAAATAAACATTCCTTGAATATTCGGATAGTTTTAGATTATGTGATGCTACCTTACCACTTGAATTTTTTCTATTCCTCTTAAGTTCAAATCCTTTATAAAAATCATCTAAAGGCAAGGCGGTAACGTAAGAATCCTCAGATTGAGCTTCCCTACTCCCTATTTTCTGATTTTTCAAAATCCTAAATTTTCCACCACAACTACTTGCGCTCTCAAATATTGAATTTTCAGAATCATCATTTTCCACCATATATTGTGCCGAAAAACAATCACAGTCACCAGCTAAATAATTATTCCGGCAGTCACCTGACTCACCATTTCTAAAATTACCTGAAACATCCCCATAACCGGATATCGAATTAGTCGGATATCTTAACCAGTACATCATTCCATAATCTCTATCACTGAATGTAAATACTCTTCTATAGTCACTATTTTCATTATCTTCGCCTACATTCATATTATTACTTTCATTCTTCATAGAAGAAGTATATGAAATACCATCTAACATTTTTGTTAATAAGATACTTATATTATCTGGATTAGACAACAAATCAGATACACCAATTCTATCCTTCGAACTCTCTTGGAAGGATTCTTCTAAATTATTTGGGAGCTCTATATTGTTCTCAATTACTCTTCTTATATTATTATTCAGCAAAAGAAAAGAATTTATTGATATTACGATTTCATCATTAGTCTCATTTTTATCTTTGTAGTGAGATATAATCAGTGAAAAAACCTCTTTCCACACGAGAGAAAAATCCCTATAATAATCTGAGATATAAAGTGGTGATAATACGTTTTCATGACTCCAGAAATATACAGATGAAATATGACGATTCCTTTTACATAGAATGATTTTATCCCCTGACATGATTTTTTCTTTTATAATCCAGAATAAATCATGCCTGGAATGTTTAATAACAATATCAGCTCCATGAATCAACGATATACTGTTAATATAACCCATATATATTTCATCTAAAATATAGCTATCAAAATCATCTAAAAAATCAAATTCAACATTAACATCATCAGCTTCACGAAGTAATTTCTTAGCATAGGAAATATTAAGACACAGGCGCCTTTCTTTCATAGTATTCTCATAGCCAATCCTGGCATAATACGCCCGTAAATTTTCATCAGCCGGAATTAAAAATGTGAAATCATATCCATGCAACGCTGCCATATGATTAATCATGGAAATCATCTTACTCATTATACCTTGTTTCCGATATTCTGGCAAAGTCGCGAGTCCACATAAATACAGTCCTCTGAATTTACGTTTATCTGCATCTACAAAAATATATTCCACACCCGACATCATTGCCACTACCCTATCTTTATCTTCAATCCATAGTGAAGTCTCGGGATTAAAATAATTATCAAAAAAGAGATTAATATATTCGTCACTATCGTGGAAAATTTCCTTCCAAAGCTTTTTAAGCTTCTCAATATCCTTATCTGATTTCATAGCTGCCAATATATAAAATAACGTTCTCAGCTGTTATAACAACTGAGAACGCCTAAAGATTAGATTATATCTAACAAATTCGAGGTTTCAACGACAAGTCGACTTAGCCTCTTATTTCAACTTAAGAAACGAATATCCGAATCGATCTGCCGCAGCCTGATTCAGTTCTTCTCTGAATTCAGGTGCGGCTATAGATATCATCAGCTTGGCACGCTCAGGTAAGGTTTTACCGCGCAAATCCACGATTCCATGCTCTGTGGCTATGTAATTGGTCTGAAACCGCGTTGTCACCACACCTGCACCGGGGGTTAAAATCGGTTTTATTTTAGAGCGACCTTTATTGGTGGTCGACAACATTGCAAGAAATGATTTTCCACCTTCACTCTGCGATGATCCATAGACAAAATCATGCTGGCCACCCACGCTTGAGAATATTTTTGTACCTATGGAATCGGCACATATCTGCCCTGTCAAATCAATTTCCAGACATGAATTAATCGACATTACCTTTGGGTTCTGGGCTATGATGAATGGATTATTTGTCCAGGCTACATCCTTAAAGATAATATCTTTATTATAATCCATATACTCGTACAGACGTTTTGAGCCAAGAGCCAACGAAGCCACCGATTTTCCGGGCATTATTTTCTTTTCCGAATTATCGATGATCCCCTTCTCAAGAAGCGGCAATACACCGTCTGTCATAGCCTCTGTGTGGAGTCCGAGATGCTTATGATTCTCCAATGCCCTTATCACGGCATTAGGAATGCCTCCTACACCTATCTGGAGGGTTGCGCCGTCAGGTATATGCTCAGCGATAAAATTGCCTATACGTATCTCTTTTTCGGTAGGAATGGCAGTCGGAACTTCCACCAACTCATCATCGACTTTCACCACTGCGCTGAGCTGTGAAACATGTACTACGGGATCGCCATAAGAAAACGGCATATTCGGATTTATCTGGGCTATTACACGATCCGCGCATTCCACTGCCGCAGTAGCCAGATCCGCCGATACTCCGAAACTTACATAACCGTTTTCATCAGGCATTGAACAATTGATCAGAGCCACATCCACGCGGCATGTTCCGTCACGGAATAAAGCAGGAACCTCACCTAAAAAGCGAGGTATCATTGAGCCATATCCTTCCGCTATATATTCTCTTACAGAATTCGAGACAAAGAACGAAACCACATTGAAGGCTTCTTTATATTCAGGCTTGCAGTAAGGAGCCGGACCTTTAGTCACGGCAAAGGCTGAATACAGCGTGACGTTGCGCAGTTCGTCGCCACGCCTTGCCAGTGCCTCCACCAGCACTTCGGGAACCGAGGTACTACCCTGAATATAGACGTGATCATCATTTTCGATCAGTTTCACAGCCTCGTCGGCTGTCATGTATTTTATATCCATATGATTATGACATGATGATTTGGTCCATTATCTATGGTCTCTGTCGAATGCCTCCAGACGTGACCGGAGCACCTCCATATCCTCAGGAGTGGAAATATTCGATACAGTCACCCGGATACCTTCCTGTTCGCTTCCTGTGGAAGGAAGAGAAATGGAGCTTACGCCGTATCTGAGCAATTCTCGCTGCAGTTCCACCCCGGTAAGGCCCGGATACCCTACTGTGAAGAAAAAGCCGTCAGAGATAGGCTGATCGCCATCCATCTTATATACTATCTCAAATCCATTGTCGATAAAGTGACGCTTGACTATTCCGGCCCGGCGCCCGTACTCCGAGGTATGGCTCACAAAATCGAGGCGTCCCTCAACTGCCGCACGCATCATGCCTGCAAGGGCATACTGGGCAGAATGCGAAGTCCCCGAAGAGGCGCAATAAAGGACTCCGAAGATGTAGGCATTGCCGAAGCTGCCCATCTCATAGAAACGATCCAGCGACTCATAGCGACGGTCGAACACCGTCTGGCTCATTGCCACCAGCGCGATTCGCTGGCCCGCATAGCTGAATATTTTCGAAGCCGACAGGAGCAGGATATAGTTGTCGGTATATTTAGCCACCGACGGGATATACGGGGCCTCAAAAGGATGGCTGTAATCCCTACGGAAGTCCATTCCGAGATATGCCAGGTCCTCAATCACTATAACGTCATGTCGGTCACATACACGCGCTATGATCTCAAGCTCCTCCTCGGTAAGATTAGTCCAGGCGGGATTATTGGGATTGGAATAAAGCATGGCCGTAATGCGCCCGGAAGCCATCTCCTCCTCCAGCTTCGCCTCAAGAGCCGCTCCGCGATAGTTGTAGATGTCAAAAGACTGTATGTTGAGCCCTATGAGCTTTGCCTGATGCCGCTGAGCCGGGAATCCCGGGTTAAGCATCAGAATAGTGTCCTTTTCAGGCAGTCTCTGCTTCAGCAGTATCATGAGGGTGAAGCATCCCTGCATGGAGCCGACTGTAGGTATAATGCCCTTTTCAGGCACATCCACGTCAAAGTATGCCTTGATGAACTCCGAGCCGTATTTCTTCAACTCAGGGATTCCCTGAATGTCGGGATACTTTCCTGCGACACCATTGTGCAGGGCCTCACACTCGCATTCTATTCCGATCTGTTCGGGAGGGAGCCCCGGATTGCCGATCTCAAGATGCACACATGCTTCTGAAGTCAGGTTCTCGACTTCAGCGGCCACCGCACAGATTTGTCTGATAGTGGCCGAACCCACTTCCGGGATACCGAGACTGTCAAGAATCTCGTTTAATTTATTGTCGGATATCGGTAACATTGATATTCTGTCAATTTAATTCAGTGTTATGGCTAAGGTTAAACACAGACAAGTGTTTCCGGGACTTCCCGGAAACACTTGTCATTCGTTTGCAATCATTCAGCTCTTTCCCAGCCGGCCCGGAAAGCCTTAAGGTTACTTTCGACGATGGCCTCTCCCTTACGTCCGAATACGCTGCGGATGCCGTCTTCGATCTTTTCTTTCTCCATGCCCTCTATGTGGCGGGCACAGGCACCGAGAAGCACCATATTGGCCGAGCGGGGTCCCGCCACTTCCTTGGCAACGGCATCCATGTCAAATGCCACGACATGTGGAAGCTTACCGAGTTCCGCCATAATCTCATCCATTTCCGGATAGTTCGGTATATTCACAAACGGCGTGGTATTCGTCACTATCCACCCCGTAGGGGATAGGAACGGAAGATACCTCAAAGCCTCCATGGGCTCAAGCGACACTATAAGGTCGGCGCCACCGAGAGGAATAAGGTCGCTTGCGATAGGCTCGCTGCTGATACGGAGGTTCGACTGAACGTCCCCGCCTCGCTGCGACATACCGTGTACCTCCGCCTGCTTCAGATACAGACCCTCTTCAAGAGCAGCAGCTCCGAGTATAGTGGCAATCGAAAGAATTCCCTGACCTCCAACTCCGGCCAGGACTATATTGGTTTTCATGATGAAATGAAGTTATCTGATTATATATGGTTCCGGTCATTTCTTTGCCGAAGCATGACGGCGCGCCGTCTGGATACACTCACGACGGCTTACTATAACCGACAGACCCTTGTACTCGATTTCCTCACGGAAGAGCTCCTTCATCTGCTCCACATTCTTGGGAAGCGAGTCAATGGTGCGGACATGCGCGGGATCGGCGCCGAGTCCGAGGCAGATGTCTTCGAGTTTACCGGTGCCCTGGCTGTCCTGGCCGCCTGTCATGCCTGTTGTAAGGTTATCCGAAATGATCACAGTCATCGGAGTGTTCTCATTAATAGCGTCAAGTAACCCCGTCATTCCGGAATGGGTGAATGTGG
>JAAVCH010000002.1 GCA_014802425.1 Bacteroides sp. | reverse complement strand
CAGAGTCTGCCCAGGCGACTTCCGCCGACAAGGCCGTCACATATTTTCCGTATACGACCCTGTACATTCTGCGGGACTATCTCGGAAGCGTGACGCACGTCGTGAGAAATGACGGGACGGTTGCGCAGGAGCTCAGCTATGACGCATGGGGACGCATGCGCGACCCGGCCACATGGGAGGTCTATGATGCCGACAGCTGCCCCATGCCTTACCTCGGACGCGGATATACCGGTCACGAGCTTCTGAGCGAGTTCTCGCTCATCAACATGAANGCACGGCTCTACGACATGGTCTTGGGACGATTCCTGTCTCCCGACCCCAATGTCCAGGCGCCCGACCTGCTCCAGAACTTCAACCGCTACTCCTACGCACTCAACAATCCGCTCCGGTATGTCGACGAGGACGGTGAGTTCNTATGGCCGATAATTGGNGNNNTNATCGGAGGAACNNTCAATCTNATCTATAAGGCNGTGNTCAGANCANATNCATTCTTTTCAAGATGGNTTAGTNGCNTTTGGAATTGGNGCAGCNGCCGGNGCNGCNGGAGGTGCNNTNGGAGGATGGGCATTNGGNGTCNTTAGGAGGNACTGCCGCAGGNGGTGGAGGNTTTCTNGCNGGNGCNGGAAGTGGNGCNCTTGAAGCNGCNGTNTCGNCACCNATNCAAAGCNNTGGNAATAATNTNTATTTCGGGGATCCNATNCTTACCCCGGAAGAGTANACNNTNAGNATCCTGGGAGGAGCNGCATTAGGAGGNGTAAGCAACGGATTTATTGCCNCNGCAAACGGCCGCAATTTCCTTACAGGACANTATGGGAACTTGANNTACGTNTATACTCCGTCAGCNTCATCATNCAATNTCATTTTAGAGAATTCTCAGTCTTACAATTCCGTCGGTAATTCCGGATCATCTCCTCTACAGCCCAAGACACTGATTCATTATACTACAGAAGAGGCATATAATGCAATTATGGAATCTAAGGAGTTATGGGCGTCAAAACCTGGCCTCCATGCTAGATATGGGGTTGGACAATATCTAACAGATTTAGCTCCAGAGCAGTTTACAAGAGAACATGTATCTAATCAATTATTTAGACGTACTTATTATTATAAAAAATTAAGATATTTTATAGAGATTGATGTCACTGGACTAAACGTCCAAATGCATAGGGAGAATGTTTTTCTTATACCAGGCTTAGCCCCCCTAGATATCAGCAATCGTGTTGTGAGAAGTGGTGTGAGCGTTTTTAAAACAACATTTTAAGGATAATTATCATAAAGCCTACATAACATCGCATGTTCAGAAAACCGGATATGAAGAACAAATATTTGAAAATGGCATGGGATGGGCAACCATTCCCCATAACATACTATACCGAATTTGAAGGAGACTATGCTGTCAAGGATCTTGAGATTTCTGAGAATTACGTGGTGCTTTTAGATGATGAGCATCCCGTTATTGATGATGACTGGTTAACTGACGGAAGACTTTCTGATATTGATTTCGAACTCGCAGGGGAAGATGGTATTTTTGGAGAATTCATTTCGGCTGAGGAATTCTATTCCGTATGGAACCGTATGAAAGAGAAGTATGGATTTGGACGCACTATATTGAGTCCGACTACTCCGAAGAACCATGAGTCGGAAGTAGACGAAGACTTCGCATAGATTATAACATCCTGTAAAACATCTTAGTACAAATCTTAATTTTTTTATAATCAAAGGCTATCTTCCATGGTAAATTTTATTGAAGCGGGAAATATTTTCTCGATTGAGGGAGTGAAGAACTACGCGCACGGGTGCAATTGCAAGGGTGCTATGGGCAAAGGGATTGCATTGGAGTTCAAACGAAGGTTTCCGGAGATGTACAAGGAATATAGGGAGCTGTGTATGAAGAATGAGTTCCAGCCCGGCGATGTGTTTGAGTATTGCCATGGAGAAGGATATGTGTATAATCTGGCTACCCAGATGAGGATGGGTCCTAATGCGACGCTCGACAATATCCGAAACTCCATACGCCTCATGCTTGAAATGGCGAAAGAGAATGAGGTTAGCGACATCGCCATTCCTGCCATTGGAGCCGGTATAGGCGGCTTGAACTGGGCCGATGTGAAGAAAGTCATCGTTGAGGAAGCCGCCAAACATCCGGAAGTGGCCCTTCATGTTGTAGAAAGTTTTAAACCGTAGTCTAAATATTCCCCGGCGTCCGTGGCCGGATACGAAAGGTTATGTTCGGATTCCAAAGGATGACAAGACAATGTATCTGGGATTTTTCGGAGAGACACCGGTGCGTGAGGTTATAGAGAAAGATGGGGAATTCATCGGATTGACTCCGGAGCATCCGGAACATGAAGACCAACGGTTCGACCGGGCCAAATTCACCGACTACGTTCTCATGTATCAGAACCTTATGACTCTCGAAGTATTTGAGGAGATATGGAGGAAAACTCAAATTCAGNATCCAAAGATTGATTTATGAACCTTTCACATTTCTAAACAAGCTTCGAAATGGTATAAAGCCTCATACTACTCCGATTCTCAGAAGACTCATTGCAAATGCTAACACTTTATACTCCTTGATTGTCTTCCTGACTAGATGGAAGGGACATTATNNTCGATTGGATATGCTGTTGCAGGTGGTATACCCAGATAATCTTAAGTGGAGTATAGGCTCTGTATAATGGGGTGATATTTCAAGTAAGGCNNACATACAGAATTATCACAATACNAGTATTAATAATTCNACCTCAACACAAAAATGAAACCAACAGAAGCGGAATCAAAGGAAAAAACACTAAAGAAGTGGAACGAGGTGTTTCCGATACTTAAAAAGTATACCTCACGAACTTTATTTATGAGATTGGAATGTCTTTTAGTAGGTGTAAGACTCGATTTCGGATACTTCCCAAACTATGCGCTTGCTCTTGAAGTATACCCTTTATGGATGCCGCTAAGAGAGGCTCATAAGGACTTTAATCACTTTTCTGGACTACTCTGCCCCACTGCCTCTTTAAATCTACTCTCCGTCTATGCCAATAACAATCAATTCAACCATTATGCGGATATCGGGATATCTATGTTTTCAAAGATTCTGAACTACGATGTCGCATTAGGTGACTTGACTACGTATATTCTCAACAGCAGCTATGATGAGCTCCCTATTCTTAGAGCTCCAAGGTATGAAACTGCCTTTATGTTACTACTTGGATTAGCATCATATCTTGACGCTGAGGACTATCGCCGGTATATAACGAACACTGCTTATAAGCTCGCGCGAAATTATGAGAGTACGATTCGTAAAGATCATGGACAATCCGTGGATGAATATATAAAATATCTTACAGAACAATTCTCAGACAGAGAAATGCTCATTCGAAAAGTAAAAGAAAACTTGAGTAATCCAAAAATAAAGAGTTTATTTGAAGCTAATTTAACGCTAAACATACAGAATCTCCCGGAAATCCAAAATAAGCCAAATGACAATTGGATAAAAAAAACAATAAGATTTATATCCAATATATTTATGTTAAAGCACCTGTAAAGTTCATAGGATATTGAGGAATTAGACATATCGCTCATTTCACATGAACCACGCATAGGCATTAGTAACTTCAAAGTATGCAAAAGTGCTATAACAATGGCGAATAAGGATTGTAACAAGAGTTGGTAATATATTCTGTTACGAGGTTGAGGGGAAATCTAAACGATATTTCCAATATATTTCAAACGATTGGACCCAACTTAACAGTTCGGTTATCAGGGTGTTCAAAAAGCGTTGGAATATTGCCGATAATCCCAAGATTGAGGAGATCATTACAGATGAAATAGGATTCTACGCTCATACCATACTTCGTGCAGGAATCGAAAACGCAGGATGGTATAAAGTAGGCACATCTACAAACTTAGGTTTAGAGAAACTAAATCATATTTATTTTGCTCAGACGTTTGATGAACCGGGAATCCATACAAACCCAAGTTGCGCGATATGGCATGTCAATCAAGAAATGATCCCAATCACTCCCATACCTAAGAACGTACTAAATGCAATGGAATGGGGAGTAGTAGTGGCCTATAGTCAGATAAATAATCGGATTCGTTTAGGCTATTACACCACAACAGATAGTGTCTACAATCTTATTCCCCGTCGCCCGTGGCCGGATACGAAAAGCTATGTGCGGATTCCAACGGATGACAAGACAGTGTATCTGGAATTTCTCGGAGAGACACCATTGCGTGAAGTAGTGGAGAAAGATGGGCGAATCATAGGATTGACTCCGGAGGAGCCGGAATCTGACGGCGAACGGTTCGCCCGGGACAAATTTACCTATTATGTATTCATGTATCCGAATTTCATTACCTCCGAAGAATTTGAGGAGTTATGGATGAAAGCTCAAATTTAGGTTCCACAATAAAGCGATGATAATCATTGCATTCCGGAACATGACTTGAAGTGATATCATGCACTATGCTCTAAGTGACAGCACTATTAGAGACAGCATCAGCAATCTTGTCATTAACACACGGCAACAGTTCACCATTGGATTCACTATAGACTTGGAAGTTGCGTGGGAAGGCGGGAGGGATTTGATTTGGCAGAGCGGAGGAAAATTAGTACCTTTGCAAAGTCGTTGGTGGGCGCGGTCCGCGTCACACCAGCGCCATTGACTCATGGAACACTGGCTATTAAATAACTTCCTCACACTCGGACTGGCCTTCCTGATGACGGGCATACTGATTCCCCAGATACTCGTGATCGCTTTCAGGAAGAAGCTTTTCGACGGCCACGACGAGCGTAAGATACATCATGGCGCCGTACCCCGGCTCGGAGGCATAGCCTTCGTGCCCGCCATCATATTCTCCGTACTCGCAGTGATCGGAGTGGACCTCAGCGGCCACTCGCGGGCTATGATGTTCGCCCTCGAAGAGGCCATGGTGCCCCTGCTATTCCTCATCTGCTCGCTCATGCTGCTGTTTCTCATCGGCATAGCCGACGACCTGATAGGCATACGCTACAGCGCCAAGTTCTTCTTCCAGCTTCTGGCCGCGGCGCTGATAATAGCCGCCGGAGTCTGGATCGACGATCTCTACGGACTGCTCTGGATCCACATCCTCCCCTACGACTGGATGGGATGGGGGCTGACGGCGCTTGTGGTGGTCTATGTCGTCAACTCGTTCAACCTCATCGACGGCATCGACGGCCTGGCGGCCGGCCTGGCGGCGATAGCGCTGGGCTTCTACGCCATCGTATTCTATCTCGGCGCGGCATTCATCTATTCGATGATCGCCTGCGCGGCCTTCGGCTCGCTGCTCCCCTTCCTCTACTACAATCTCTTCGGGAGCGCCACCCGAGGCAAGAAGATATTCATGGGCGACACGGGGTCGCTCTCGATCGGCATGGTGGTGGTGTTCCTGGCCATCGGACTGACCAACTTCACCCTGGAGCCGGTGAGCATCGGCGAGTTCAATCCAATCGTAATGGCTGTGGCGCCGCTGCTGATCCCCATGCTCGACTCGGCGCGGGTGTTCCTGCGCCGAGTGCGCAAGGGGCGCAACCCCTTCATGCCCGACCGCACCCACATCCACCACAAGCTCCTCGACCTTGGGCTCTCCCCTACGGCCGCCCTCGCCATCCTGCTCGCCGCGGGCATCATCTTCCTGCTCTCAAACGTATTCCTCTCCCCCTACGTCAACATAAACATCATATTCCTGCTTGACATCGCAGTGTGGACCGTGGCCAACATCATGCTGACACGCGCCATCCGCCGCCGCGAGCAAAGACTCCAGAAAGACCTTTACGTATGACGGCCGAAGGGCTCCGTCAGCGCAAAACTCCTCCCGGGCCCCGCCTCGACGCGCGGCCGACCAAATAAAACCGCGGAATCCGCGTTAACAATAGGAAAACCCGTATGCCGTCCGGGCACGGACCCTCATCATTCAATCCTTCAACTACCAACAACACAGAGCATCCTCACGCATATGAAGTCAATCAAGATTTCCCCGTATACACTTCCGCTGATGGTGGCCGTGCTGCTCCTCGGCAGCTGTGCGACTCCCAAGAAAATCACCTATTTCGAAGACATCACCCAGATTACCCAGACCGAGGCCGCCGCACGCCAGCAGATCCGCGTGCGCCCCGACGACAAGCTTCAGATAGTGGTCAAGTCAAAGGACCCGCAGCTCTCCTCCCTCTTCAACATCCAGGCCATCACGGGCCGCGTGGGACAGGGCGGAATCGTCAACGGATCGGCCACTACCTACTCCCCTGCCATCGGCACGTCGGAAGGACTGCTGGCCTATAACGTCGACCAGCAGGGGGACATCGACTTTCCGGTGCTCGGAATGGTCCACGTGGCCGGGCTGACCCGCGCCGAAGTGGCCTCACTCATCAAGGGCGAGCTCATCGGCCGCGACCTGGTGAAGGACCCTGTGGTGACGGTGGAGTTCCTCAATACGGGCGTCAGCGTGCTCGGCGAGGTCAAGGCTCCGGGCCGTTACCTCACCAACCGCGACGAGGTCACCATCCTCGACGCCATCGCCATGGCAGGCGACCTCAATATCCAGGGACGCCGCGACAACGTGCGCGTCATCCGCCGCGACGGCGACACCACGAAAGCCTATATCGTGGACCTCTCCAACTCGAAGGACCTCTTCAACAATCCCGCCTACTATCTGCAGCAGGACGATGTGGTGTACGTCGAGCCCAACAACTACCGCAAGCGCGAGACGACCGTCAACGGCAACTCGTCACTCTCCACGAGCTTCTGGCTCAGCGTCACCTCGGTGCTCACGTCGGTGGCCGTGCTCGTGGTCAACCTTATCAAGAAATAATCCTCCAAACGACATATCCCCCGGCAGAGCCTCCGGCCCGACACAGGGCACCTCTCTCCCGTGGAACCCAAAACATTCCGGATAAACCCAATGGAAAAAAAAGACAACATAGCCTCAAAGGCCCAGAAAGGAAGCGAGTTCCAGTTCAAGGACTACGCCATGGCCTGTCTGGCCGAATGGAAATGGTTTGTGGCGGCGATCCTTCTGTTCGTCGCCCTTGGAGTCTTCAAGGCAATGCGCACCCAGCCGGTCTACACCCGTTCGATGTCAGTGCTGATCCAGAGCGACGGCAACTCCGGCGGCCTCAACGTGGCCACGGTCTTTCAGGACTTCGGACTGGGCGGAGGCAACGCCAATGTCTACAACGAGCTCATTTCGCTCAAGAGCCCGGCAGTGATGTTCGAGGTGGTGAAGAGGCTCAACCTCAACATCAACACCACACAGCTGGGATTCCCCCGCGCCAAGACCCTTTACGGCAGCAACTCCCCGATGGAGGTGATCTCCGAAGTGAAGCCCGGAGCTCCCGGCGTGATATTCGAGATGACCCTCCGTCCCGACGACTCCTATGTGCTTGAAAACTTCCACCTCATCACCCCCGACGGCGAACAGAAGCTCAAGGACGCGCAGGTGAAGGGGAAACTCGGGTTCGACCCCGTGAAGACCCCCGGCGGCGAATTCACGTTCCGCCCGAACGGCAACTACACCAACGACCGTGACGAGGACGTGGTGATAAAAGTCACACGCGGATCGGTGCAGGGAGCCGTCGAGAACTATATCGAGAAGCTCAAGGGTGACCTCGCCAGCGCCGACGCGGAAGTGATAGAGCTCACCATCGACGACACCAGCATACAGCGCGCCACCGACATCCTCAACACCGTCGTGGAGGTCTACAACGAATTCTGGGTGCGCGACAAGAACCGCATGGCCGTGGCCACGTCGCAGTTCATCGACGACCGCCTCAAGACCCTCGTGGCCGAGCTGGCCGACGTCGACAGCGACATCGCCGACTACCAGAGCCAGCACCATATACCAGATCTGGAGCAGGCCGCCCGCACGTTCCTCGACGAGCAGACCTCCGTCAGCCGTTCGATGATGGAGCTCAACAACCAGCTCGCCATGGCCAAGTACATCCGCGACTACATCGCCAATCCGGCCAACGAGAACCAGGTGGTGCCCGTCAACACCGGAATGGGCTCCCAGGCCCTCGAACGCCTCATCGCCGACTACAACACCCTCCTTCTCACGCGCAACAACCTCCTCCAGAACTCATCGGAGTCGAACCCGGTGGTGGAGGACTACACCACTCAGGTGCGCGGCATGCGCGAGTCCCTCATCAAGTCGGTCAACGCCCAGGTCGGCGCCCTCCAGGCCAACATGAAGAGCCTCCAGAGCGCGGAGGGGCAGAGTCAGGCCAACCTCTCGTCGGCCCCGAAGCAGGCGCAGTACCTCGGCAGCATCAAGCGCGACCAGGCCATCAAGGAATCCCTCTACCTCTTCCTGCTCCAGAAGCGTGAGGAGAACAACATATCCATGGCCTTCAACGCCTACAACACCCGCATCATCACCCCCCCCTTCGGACCCATGGAGCCGATAGCTCCGCGCACGAAGATGTCGGTCATCATCGGCATCGTGCTCGGACTCTTCTTCCCGGCCGTGATCATATACTTCGTCAAGGCGATGGACAACAAGGTACACTCGCGCAAGGATATGGAAGACCTTCCCATCCCCTTCACGGGCGAGATACCGCAGGTGGACAGCCATCACCGCGTGCGCAACCTCTTCAAGTCGAAGAAGAAGCGTCAGAAGGAAATCGACACCCCGAAGCCGATCGTGGCGGAAGGAAAACGCGACGTGCCGAACGAGGCATTCCGTGTGGTGCGCAGCAACATCGACCTCATGATGGGCGACGAGGCCTCACATCCCGTGCTGGCCGTCACTTCGTTCAATCCCGGCTCGGGTAAATCGTTCGTGGCCTTCAACCTCGGCGCCTCGTTCGCACTGAAGAAGAAGCGCGTGCTGCTCATCGACGGCGACCTGCGCCATGGCTCCCTCTCCACCTACGTCTCCTCTCCCCACCGGGGACTGGCGGCCTACCTGACCGGTAAGGAGACCGATCCGCACCGCATCATCTATCCCGCCAAGGACACCGCAGGCCTGAGCATAGTGCCCATCGGCAAGCGGCCGCCCAACCCCGCGGAGCTTCTTGAGGGCAACCGCCTCGGAGAGTTCATCGACTCGGTGCGCCAGGACTACGACATCATCATGATCGACTGTCCGCCGGTCAATGTGGTGGTCGACACCCAGCTCATCAACCGCTATGCCGACGCCACGATCTTCGTGGTGCGCGCCGGACTGCTCCAGCGCTCGGCCATCGCTGACCTTGTCACCCTCTACAACGACAAGAAGCTCAAGCGTATGAGCATCCTGCTCAACGGCACCGAAGCCGCCCATTCGTCATACTACACTTACGGCAACTACCAGAGCCTCGAAGAATGACAGCCGGCCGCACGCCGACCGGCACGTCATTACCCACAGACCCCCTAAACAGCACACTTTATGGCATTATGGCCCTTTAAGAAGAAGGTATCCACCCTGGCCGACGCAGGCCTGATGCAGGGTCTTACCGACTGGCATTCCCACATACTCCCCGGAGTCGACGACGGCATTCCGGACATGGAGAAATCACTCGAAACGCTCCGTGAATACGAGCGCATGGGTGTGAGGCGCGTATGGCTCACACCCCATATCATGGAGGACTACGACAATGAGACCTCCGCTCTGCGCTCGCGCTTTGCCGAGCTCCAGGCCGAGTGGAAGGGGGGCGTCGAGCTGCGCCTCGGCGCCGAGAACATGCTCGACTCCCTTTTCGAGGACCGTCTGGCGGCCCGCGACTTCCTCCCCGTAGGCGACGAAGGGTCGCACCTGCTCGTGGAGACATCCTATTTCTCCCCTCCGATGAACTTCGACGACCTCATCGATGAAATCCAGGCCGCAGGCTACCACGTGCTGCTCGCCCACCCGGAACGCTACCGCTATATGGACGAGACCGACTACAACCGCCTCAAGGAGCGCGGAGTCGACTTCCAGCTCAACTTCATGTCGACCGTAGGCATGTACGGCGAGACAGCCCGCAAGAAAGCCGCCTGGCTGCTGAAGGAAGGGATGGCCAACGCCGTGGGAAGCGATGTACACCGGCTCGGATCTCTGCAGAAGATGCTGGCCACGGCGCCGAAGTCGCGCGACGTGCTCCAGGGTGTGCTCGAACTGGCGCGCCAGCCGCGCCTGAGCTGAACCATAGGGCGCTCCCGGGCGTTTACCTCAAAGGGGGACACAGTGCCCTCCACCATAGAACCGACAGAAACCCAATATCCCAATAATTTACATTATCAACACATGGTAGATTATAAAGAACTCGGCCTCGTGAACACCAAAGAGATGTTCGCCAAGGCAGTACACGGCGGCTATGCCATCCCCGCGTTCAACTTCAACAACATGGAGCAGCTCCAGGCCATCATCAAGGCCGCTGCCGACACTAAGTCTCCCGTCATCCTGCAGGTGTCGAAGGGCGCGCGTCAGTACGCCAACCCCATCCTGCTCCGCTATATGGCCCAGGGTGCCGTAGAGTATGCCAAGTCTCTCGGCTGGGAGCATCCCCAGATCGTGCTTCACCTTGACCACGGCGACACTTTCGAGACCTGCAAGGACTGCATCGACAACGGTTTCTCCAGCGTGATGATCGACGGCTCCCACCTCCCCTTCGACGAGAACGCAGAGCTCACCAAGAAGGTAGTGGACTATGCCCATCAGTTTGACGTGACCGTAGAGGCCGAGCTCGGCGTGCTCGCCGGCGTAGAGGACGAAGTAAGCTCCGACCACCACACATACACCGACCCCGAGGAAGTGATCGAGTTCGTGGCCCGCACAGGATGCGACAGCCTCGCCATCTCCATCGGCACATCCCACGGCGCCTACAAGTTCACTGCCGAGCAGTGCACACGCGACCCGAAGACAGGTCTTCTCGTGCCGCCCCCGCTGGCATTCGACGTGCTTGAGGCCGTAGAGAAGAAGCTCCCCGACTTCCCGATCGTGCTCCACGGTTCCTCTTCCGTGCCCCAGGAATACGTGAAGATCATCGACGAATACGGTGGCAAGCTCCCCGACGCAATCGGTATCCCCGAGGAGGAACTCCGCAAGGCCGCCAAGATGGACGTCTGCAAGATCAACATCGACTCCGACTCACGTCTTGCCATGACAGCAGCCGTGCGCAAGGTGTTCCACGACAAGCCGGGTGAGTTCGACCCCCGCAAGTACCTCGGCCCCGCCCGCGACGAGATGGAGAAGCTCTACAAGCACAAGATCCAGTACGTGCTCGGCTCCGAAGGAAAGGCCGAGTAAACGGAAATAAAAACGCAATTCCACGGCGGCCGGCCTGACCGTCCGTCAATCCCATACTCCGGTGGAGGACCCGCGACCTGCGGCCCCTCCACCGGATTTTCCATTTCCTTAGATGCGCCGGGCTGCCTCCGGACGCGGAGCGGGCACCGGGTTGACGGAATTGAAAATATTTATTACCTTTGCGACATGGCACAGGAGAAACGTCATATCAAATATCCCGTCGGAATCCAGACATTCAAGGATATAATCGAGGGAGGATACCTATACATCGACAAGACAGGCTATGTGAAAAGTCTTGTGGAGAGCGGGAAGTATTTCTTCCTCTCGCGTCCGAGAAGATTCGGCAAGAGCCTGCTGCTGTCCACACTTGAGTCCTATTTTCTTGGAGAGCGGGAACTCTTCCTCAATCTGGAAATCTATCCCGATATCGTGGAGGCGCCCCACCCTGTGCTGCATATCGACCTGAGCAATCGGGAATATAAGGACTATGACTCCCTTGTGGCTGCCCTTAACGCACATCTCGAAAGATGGGAGGAAGCATACGGGGATGAAAAGAAAGACAGGGCGGTGGAGGAAAGATTCGCATGGATCATCGAGAAGGCCTGGCGCGTGACCGGCAGGCAGGTGGTGATCCTTATCGACGAATACGACAAGCCCCTACTGTCGGCCATCGGCAATGAAGCCCTGGCCGACCGCTACCGAGCCACCCTGAAAGCCTTCTATGCCAATCTCAAGACGATGGACCGCTGCATACGCTTCGCCATGCTGACCGGAGTGGCCCGCTTCACAAAGGTATCGGTGTTCTCTGACCTCAATAACCTGAACGACATTTCGTTCCTCCCGCAGTATTCCGGCATATGCGGCATAACCTCCGATGAACTGGAAGCATATTTCACTCCGGGCATCTCTGTCCTTGCCGAGACTCTCGGCAGGCCGCAGGAGGATATAAAGGCGGAGTTACGCCATCGCTATGACGGCTATCACTTCTCCGAAAGCTCTCCGGATATCTATAACCCCTACAGTCTGATAAAGGTATGCGAGAACAGACGGTTCGACTCCTACTGGTTCGATTCCGGCACCCCCACATTCCTCGTGGCCCTTATCCGCCGCGGACACTGGCAGCTGAAGGATATCGCACCCGTCACCTACGATGCCGAGGAACTGGCGTCGGCCGGCATACTCAGCCGTGATCCAGTGCCCGTGCTTTTCCAATCCGGCTACCTGACCATCAAAAGCTATAATCCGGAGTACCAGGAATACCTTCTCGACTATCCCAACACCGAGGTAAAGAACGGTTTCCTGAAATTCCTGCTCAAGAGCTTCGCCGGCGATGGATCATCATCCCGCGGACTGGCCATCCAGGATTTCCTCAAGGAGGTGCGGCACGGCAATCCGGAAGCGTTCATGGAGCGCTTCAATTCCCTTCTTGCCGGAATGGCGTATAATGACAAAGGGAACAGGGAATCACGCTTTCAGGATGCGGTGTATCTGATCTTCACCCTACTGGGAGAATATACTGAGATGGAGCGCCGCACTTCCGACGGACGCATTGACCTGAAAGTAGAAACATCCGGATTCATCTATATCTTTGAATTCAAGATTGACTCCGACGCTTCATCGGCCCTCGGACAGATCAACCGTAAGGAATACTGGATTCCCGACCGCTTCACCGGCAAAACCGTTTACCTCATAGGCGCCAGTTTCGACACCGGCACAGGCAGGCTGTCCGACTATCTGATTGACTGCCTGCGATAGACACGCATCCACATGAGCCGGCGGTGGAGCATCAGACCGTACGCTCCTTCACCGGGACATTCATTTTATCATACCGCGATATTGCTTAAATGGGCTTTATTTTATAAATTAGCAGTCAGTATGAATCTTCCTTCGCCACGTCACATCCGTGACACGCCTTGGCCGGGAATGCCATCATAATGACCGGGCGGACGCCGCACGTGCGGACGCCGCTCCCAAAACACTGATTGAATTAAGTCAAAAAATGACCTTAGAAGAAATCGCAAGTCGCCTCGGAGCCACAATTCCGCCTGAAAGCCGCAGCCTCCGCGTCGATACACTGCTGACCGACTCCCGATCGCTGCTTGAGCCGGAAGGCACTCTCTTCTTCGCTATCCCCACAAAGACCAATACGGGCGCACGCTACATGCGCGCCCTCTATGACCGCGGAGTGCACATGTTCGTGGCCACCGAGCTTCCCGACGATATGGCCGACGCCTCCGATGCCGCAGTGATAATACACCCGGACCCCGTAGCGGCGCTCCAGACCATCACCCGCCGCCGGGCCGACGACCGGTGCCTGTTGACGGCCATCGCCGGCTCACGCGGCAAGACCACCGTCAAGGAATGGCTTTACCAGCTACTGGAGCCCGTCTATGACGTGGCCAGATCTCCGCGCAGCTACAACTCACAGATCGGAGTGCCGCTCTCCATGTGGGAAATCGATCCGGAACACACCGACCTGGCCTTCATCGAGGCCGGCGTCTCGCGCAAGGGTGAGATGGAGCGTCTGCGCGAGTGCATACGCCCCGATGTGGTCATCTTGACCGACATCGATTCCGAGCATGCCGACGGATTCGGCTCCCTTGAGGAGAAAATCGGCGAGAAGGTATCGCTGGCCGCCGACGCCCAGGGCATCATCTACTGCAGCGACTCCAAGGAGGTGGCCGCAGCCGTAGGCAAGCTCCCGGCCTCCGTACACCGCACTGACTGGAGCATGAATCCGGAATCCGGAGCCCGGCTGCGCATCACGGGGGTCGACTCCGTATCCCCCCACGGGCAGACCGGGGAAAAGGGCACCCGGATCGACTATCTGTTTGAAGGCTTCAAGGGGAGCGTGGAGCTTTCGTTCTCTGCCTCGGAGACCGATGTGCGCAACGCCGCCCTCGCCCTGGCCTACATGCTGGCCTCGGGCTATTCCGAAGAGCTCACCGCGCGGCGGATGAGGCACATCCGCCCCGTGGAGACACGCCTCAGCGTATCGGACGGCGGACACGGCTGCCAGGTCATCCACGACTCATATACGTCCGACCTGTCGTCGCTCGCCCCGGCGCTCGACTTCATGTCGCGCCGGCGTATCCCGGGCCAGAAGCCGGTGGTCATCATCTCCGACCTGCTCCATGAGTCGGCCGACGAATCGGCCACTTACGGGCGCATGGCGCGTCTGCTGCGCCTCGCCGGCATCGACACGGTGATCGGAGTGGGCCCCCATATAAGCGCCCACAGCGACCTCTTCGGCGGCAACGCGCTTTTCTTCCCCGATGTCGACACGCTGCTCACCCACCTGCGGCGCAATCCCATGGCGGACTCCATAATCCTGCTCAAAGGCTCGGCCGACTTCGACCTCACGCCCGTCAAGGAAACCCTTGAGGTGCGCAGCCACGAGACCATCCTGGAGGTGAACCTCGACGCCATCATAACGAACTACAACTACTTCAAGTCGGCCCTACCCTCCTCCACCGGCATGATAGCCATGGTGAAGGCCTCCGGCTACGGCGCCGGCTCCTACGAAATAGCCAAGACGCTCCAGGACGCCGGAGCGGCGTATCTGGCAGTGGCCGTGCTCGACGAGGGGCTCGACCTACGCCGTCAGGGAATCACGATGCCCATCATGGTGATGAATCCCAGAGTGGCGGATTACCGCGAGATGTTCCGCTACCGTCTGGAGCCTGAAATATATTCCCCCGCGATGCTCGACGACGTCATCGCGCAGGCCCGGCGATACGGCGTGACGGGGTACCCCATCCACATAAAGCTCGACACCGGGATGCACCGCATGGGATACATCGAACCGGAACTTCCGGCCCTGATGGACCGCATGGACTCGACCGAAGAAGTGCGCATAGCCACCGTATTCTCCCATCTTGCCACCGCCGACATGCCCGACATGAACGACTACACGCTAATGCAGCTGGACACGTTCGAACGGTGTTCGGCCTACATACTGTCCCGCTCCGCGTACCCCGTCAGGCGCCATGTGCTGAACTCGGCCGGCATCCTGCGCTTCCCGGAGCATCACTACGATTTCGCGCGCCTCGGCATCGGCCTCTACGGAGTCAACACGCTCCCGCCGGAGATGGAGAAGCCGCTGGCCGTGGTGTCGTCGCTCAAGACGGTCATCATCCACCTCCGCCACTGGCCTGCGGGGAGTTCGGTGGGTTACGCAGGGCGCGGACGTCTTGACCGCGACTCCGTGATAGCCACCATCCCCATCGGCTACGCCGACGGCATGAACCGCCATTTCGGCAACGGCCGCATCAGCGTGCTCGTCAACGGCAAGGAGGCCCCCACCGTCGGAAACATCTGCATGGACGCATGCATGATCGACGTCACCGGCATCCCCTGCCGCGAGGGGGACCGCGTCGAGATCTTCGGCGAGGCCATGCCCGTGAGCCGTCTCTCCGACGCCCTCGACACCATTCCCTACGAAATACTCACTTCCGTGTCGCCGCGTGTAAAGCGCGTCTATTTCCGGGAGTGACCTACGGCCCTGCCGGGACGGCCGGGAAATCCCCCGCCGCTCCGGCAGGACAACCCGCCTTCCACCACAACCCAACCTAACATACCGTCATATATCATGAAAAACATTGCTGACCAACGAGTGCTCGAACTGCTCTCCCAGACATTCCCCAACACTTCGGCCGCAGCGTCGGAGATAATCAATCTTGAGGCGATACTCAACCTGCCGAAAGGCACGGAGCATTTCGTGGCCGACATCCACGGCGAGCACGAGGCGTTCTCCCATATCCTCAAGAACGCCTCGGGCAACATCCGCCGCAAGGTCTACGAGATTTTCGGCACCTCCATGCGCGAGGACGACATCCGCGAGCTCTGCTCGCTCATCTACTATCCGGGGCGCAAGCTGCAGTACATCAAGTCGACCGAGCCCAACCTAAAGGACTTCTACCACATCTCGCTCCACCGGCTGGTGAAGGTGCTCCAGGAAGTAAGCTCGAAGTACACGCGCTCGAAGGTGCGCAAGGCGCTCCCCAAGAAGTTCGCCTACATCATCGAGGAGCTGCTCCACGAAGCCCCTTCGGGCGAGGACAAGCAGCTATACTACAACCGCATCGTGGAGACGATCATATCCACCGGCCAGGCCGACAACTTCATCAAGGCCATCTGCCGGGTGATCCAGAGCCTGAGCATCGACCAGATGCACATCCTGGGCGACATCTACGACCGTGGCCCCGGCGCCCACATCATCCTCGACACTTTGGCCAACTATAAGGACTTCGACATCCAGTGGGGCAATCACGACGCCCTCTGGATGGGAGCCGCCGCAGGCTGCGAGGCGTGCATAGCCAACGCCATCCGCATCTGCCTGCGCTACGGCAACATGGAGACCCTCGAAGACGGCTACGGCATCAATCTCGTGCCGCTGGCCACGTTCGCCATGGAGACTTACGGCGACGACCCCTGCGATGTCTTCTCTCCCAAAATCGGCCCCGGGAGCAGTCCGCTGACGCTCAAGAGCCGCCGCCTGACGGCCCGCATGCACAAGGCCATAACGGTGATACAGTTCAAGCTGGAAGCCGAGCTGATACGCCGTCATCCCGAATGGAAGATGGCCGACCGCCGCCTGCTGCATGAAATCGACTTCAACGCCGGCACAATCAAGATCGACGGAGAGACCTACCCCTTGCTCGACAAGCATTTCCCGACAATCGACCCCGCCGACCCCTATGCCCTTACCTCGGAGGAGAAGGAGCTGATCGACAAGCTGGCGCACAGTTTCGCGGTGAGCGAGAAACTGAAGACGCACATCAACCTTTTCCTCTCGCACGGAGGCATCTACAGCGTCTACAATTCCAACCTCCTTTTCCATGCCTCGATTCCGCTCAACGAAGACGGCTCGCTGAAGGAGGTGGAGGTGCTGGGCACCCCCCTGAAGGGCCCCGAGCTGCTGCGCTGCGTCGAGGCGCTGATGCGCGACGCATTCGATCCGTTCGCCCCCAAGGAGCGCCGCGAGTATGCGCGTGACTATTACTTTTACGTATGGTGCGGACCCGACTCCCCTCTTTTCGACAAGGCCAAGATGGCCACTTTCGAGCGCTACCTGCTCAACGACAGGAAGCCGCAGCATGAGGAGAAAGGGCACTACTACCATATGCGCGACAACGAAAAGGTGTGCGACATGATCCTCGACGCATTCGACGTGAAGGGGGACCACCGCCACATCATCAACGGCCACGTGCCCGTGAAGGCCGGCAAGGGTGAGAGTCCGATCAAGGCCGCAGGGAAGATGATGGTGATTGACGGAGGCTTCTCGAAGGCCTACCACAACACCACCGGCATAGCCGGCTACACGCTCGTCTATCATTCCCGCGGATTCGAGCTCGTGCAGCACGAGCCCTTCACCTCGGCCGAGGAAGCCGTGCGCCTCGGCACCGACATCAAGAACACCACCCAGGTAGTGGAATTCAACCACAAGCGTCTCCGCGTGCGCGACACCGACAAAGGCGCCATCCTCCAGAGCCAGATCAACGAGCTCAAGGAGCTCCTCACCGCCTACCGCCACGGCTACCTCAAGGAACGCAAGTGACCCGCCTCCGTTCCTGACTCTCTAATATGAAACCGAGTCGGAAGTCAGGTTTTAATCCTGGATTCCGACTCGGTTTCTGAATCAGCGAAGTAAGCATGACCATTCCCATGGGATTGCGGAATTGAGGTCAGCGCTATGGAAATCAGGGGTGTTCGGTGGCGGCGAACTCCATGAGGTAGGCCTTGATGAAGGCGTCGATCTCGCCGTCCATCACGGAGCCTACATCGGAGGTCTGGTAGTTGGTGCGGTGGTCCTTCACGCGGCGGTCGTCGAAGACGTAGCTGCGGATCTGGCTGCCCCATTCGATTTTTTTCTTTCCGGCCTCGATCTTGGCCTGCTCCTCCATGCGGTGGGCGAGTTCCTTCTCGTAGAGGATGGAGCGGAGGTGGCGCAGGGCGTTCTCCTTGTTCTTGGGCTGGTCACGTGTCTCGGTGTTCTCGATGAGGATTTCCTCCTCCTCGCCTGTGTAGGGGTCTTTGTACTGATAGCGCAGGCGCACGCCGGATTCCACCTTGTTGACGTTCTGACCGCCGGCGCCGCCGGAGCGGAATGTGTCCCAGCTGATGAGCGCGGGCTGGATCTGCACCTCGATGGTGTCGTCGACGAGCGGGGTGACGAACACCGAAGCGAACGACGTCATGCGCTTTCCCTGGGCGTTGTAGGGCGACACACGCACGAGGCGGTGTACGCCGTTCTCCGATTTCAGGAAGCCATAGGCATAGTCGCCCTCGATATTGATGGTCACCGACTTGATGCCGGCGTCATCGGCCTCAAGGATATTGGCGATGGTGGCCTTGTAGCCGTGGCGCTCGGCATAGCGCAGATAGAGGCGCATAAGCATCTGGGCCCAGTCCTGGGCCTCGGTGCCGCCGGCTCCGGCGTTGATCTTGAGCACCACTCCGAGCTTGTCCTCCTCGCGGCGGAGCATGTTGCGCAGCTCCAGGTCCTCAAGCTGCTTGAGCACGGCCTCGTGCTGGGCGTCGACCTCCGACTCCTCGACCAGGCCCTCCTTCACGAAATCGAACGCGAGCCTGAGTTCCTCCACCTGCTTTTCGAGGTCTTCGTAGGCGTCGATCCAGAAATGGAGTTCCTTGATCTTGCGCATCTGCGCTTCGGCGGCCTCGCGGTTTTCCCAGAAATCCGCCACATGGGTGCGTAGTTCCTCTTCTTCTACTTCAATTCTCTTGCTGTCGATGTCAAGATAGCGTTTAAGGGCGTCCTTGCGCTCGATGGCTTCTTTAAGCTGGTCTTGGGTGGTCATATATGCGGTGTTGTTATTTTTTTGCTGTGCGTCGTGCGGGTTTCTTAGGCGCGGCGTCCTGCGCCTCCATGAGGGCCTTGGCCTCGTCGAGGGTCAGAGCCACGGCGTCGGTGCCTTTGGGTATCTTGTAATTGACGGCCTTTTTGGCTCCCTCGGGCTTATAGGCGAGATATGGACCGAAGCGGCCGTCGATCACCTCCAGGCCGGGCATCTCGGGAAAGTCCTTGATATGGGCGGCGGCATCCTTGGCCCGCTTGGCGTCGATGAGCGCGATTGCCTCGTCGAGGGTGATGGTCTCGGGCGCCATTCCCTTCGGGATTGACACGAATGCCCCGGCGTGGCGGATGTAGGGGCCGAAGCGGCCGACGGCCGCCACGACGGTCTTGTCTTCATAGTCGCCGAGGGTGCGGGGGAGGTCGAAGAGCTTCAGCGCCTCCTCAAGGGTGAGCGAAGTGATGCTCTGGTCCTTCTTGAGGCTGGCGAAGAGGGGTTTCTCCTCGTCGGTAGCCTCGCCTATCTGCACCACTGGGCCGAAACGGCCGATCTTGACCGAGACAGGTTTTCCGGTCTTGGGATCCTCGCCGAGCAGGCGCTCCCCTACCTTGCGCTCCATGCGGAGGTCGTTGATGGCCTCGATCGAAGGATGGAAACCGGCGTAGAAATCGCGTATCTCGTTTTTCCAGCCGAGTTTTCCTTCGGCTATCTCATCGAATTTCTCCTCGACGCGGGCCGTGAAGTTATAATCGAGGATATCGGGGAAGTATTCCGTAAGGAAGTCGTTGACGATCATGCCGACATCGGTGGGCACGAGTTTTCCCTTGTCACTACCCGTATTCTCCGACATTTTCCTGGCCTTTATCCTGCCGTCGGCGAGGGTCAGCACATTGTATCCGCGCTTTTCCCCGTCGCGTTCGCCGCGCTTGATGTAGTCGCGGTGCTGTATGGTGGAGATTGTGGGAGCGTATGTTGACGGGCGTCCTATGCCGAGGTCCTCCATTTTCTTTACGAGTGATGCCTCCGTATAGCGCGCCGGAGGCATAGAGAAGCGCTCCGTGGCGTTGATTTCCTCCATTTCAAGGGGGTCGCCGAGGGTGAGCGGTGGGAGCATTCCTTCCTGAAGCGGACGGCGCTCCTGCTCATCGTCGTCGTTGGCCGAAGCGGTCTGATAGGCCTTCATGAAGCCCTCGAACTTCACCACTTCCCCTTCGGCGCGGAATGTCTCGTCGACTCCGTCGGCCGTGATGTCGATATTGGTCTTTTCCAGTTCGGCGTCGGCCATCTGTGAGGCCAGGGCACGCTGACGGATAAGGTTATAGAGACGCTTCTCCGGCTCGGTGGAGCCTACGCCGACCTTATCGATATAGGTGGGACGGATGGCCTCGTGGGCCTCCTGGGCCCCTTTGGAATGCGTATGGTACTTGCGCACCTTGAGATAGTCCTCGCCGAAGTCCTCGGTCACCTTGCGGGCTATGTCGCGCAGGGCGAGGTCGGAAAGGTTGAGCGAGTCGGTACGCATGTATGTTATGTGTCCGTCCTCGTAGAGCTTCTGTGCCAGCATCATGGTCTGGTTGACGGAGAATCCGAGGCGGCGCGAGGCTTCCTGCTGGAGGGTGGAGGTGGTGAACGGAGGCGCCGGGGAGCGGCGCAGCGGGTGTACGCTCACCTCGCTCACCTTGAAGGGGGCGCCGGCACAAGCCTCCAGAAGGGCGCGGGCCGACTCCTCATCGGGCATACGGCGGGTGGCCTCGGCCTTCAGCGGCGTGCCGTCGGGGAGGGTGAGGAAGCGCCCCGTGATGCGGTAGTAAGGCTCGGGGCTGAAGCCCATGATTTCCTTCTCGCGCTCGCAGATGAGGCGCACGGCCACACTCTGCACACGCCCTGCCGAAAGGGCGGGCTTAATCTTGCGCCAGAGCACGGGGCTGAGCTCGAAACCGACGATGCGGTCGAGCACGCGGCGCGCCTGCTGGGCGTTGACGCGGTCGATGTCGATGCCGCGCGGATTCTCGATGGCGTGGAGTATGGCGGGTTTGGTGATTTCGTGGAATACGATGCGGCGTGTATTCTCGGGCTTTAATCCGAGCACTTCATAAAGATGCCATGCGATGGCTTCCCCCTCGCGGTCTTCATCGGAGGCAAGCCACACCATATCGGCCTCCTTTGCGGCTTTCTTAAGGGTGCGGACGAGGTCTTTCTTATCTGCCGACACTTCATAGTCGGGCGAGAAGCCCTCGTCAGAATCCGGACGTATCTCCTTCTTCGAGAGGTCTCTTATATGTCCGAAGCTCGACAGGACCTTATAATCCTTGCCGAGAAACTTCTCTATGGTCTTGGCCTTCGCCGGAGACTCGACTATCACAAGATTCTTCATAATTCAGTTACGGGGTATATATGGCGCGAGCCACGGCCGGGATATGGACGCGGTGCGATTGCGGCGCAAAATTACTAATTTTTTTACTAACTTAACAAATCACACCTTAATTAGTTTCGGGAATCAGCTCCGGAGGATTCAGACGGAGCCGACCGCCGGGATACCTGACTTCACCTCAATGTCCTCCAAAAATCATCGGAGAATAGCGAAGCGAGGGATTGATGTGGCTTATTTGACATTGCCTCAGTCAGAATCTCCCTGTTTTCAGGCAGACCGATACGCATCGGTACTATTTTATGTGTGGTTTTTGCCGTTTCAATTGCAGACTTGACTGAAATAGATTAGATTTGCATATCAATCACACATATAACCCGCATCAAGAAGACTCTCCTCAGAATTATGCCGCTCATAGCCGCCGTCATAGCATCGTCACTTTCCTATGGGAAAAACCTGAAATTCCTATACGGAAGATGAGCCACAGCATGAAGCCGATGTATCCGATGCGATATCAACCGTTGACGATTTACTTACAGCACCAGCCTTACGATCCATCGACACTTCCGCTGTAGTCGGAGATTTTCCCGACAATGACCGTCCGCATCTCACCTATCCTCTGACCTCCATTACCGACCTTTTCGGCAATAAGGTGGAGTTTGATTATGTGACCTATTACGGGATCCACTATCCTGTGGCAATCCGTTATAGTGGCGCATCGGTAATGTTTGAGTACGAGGACCGAGACGACAATCAATTCTCCTACAGCGGAGGTTGCAGCATGGTCATGTACAAAAGGCTGAAAGCAATTGTATGTCGGGTCGGCTCACAGGAACTGCGTAAATACAGTCTATTTTATACTGATGTGGCCGGAGAATCGGTGTTGGATGAATTAGTGTGTACCTCTGGTAAAACGAAACTTAATCCACTTTCATTCAGCTATGGAACGGGAAACGGCATAGAGGCCTTTACAACCTCCAATATTACAACAGGCCGCTACTATGATCTTGACGATGCAAGCGACATCAATTCCCTCCGGCTTATAGGGGGGGGCGGTTTGACTATGAGCGAGGTACGAATGGCCTGATCGTATACCCCTCCGCATCTCTCTATTTCCACAATAAAAGCAATGGAGCGAACTGGATCATAAATCCCTTTACAAGCGATAAGGAGATTCTGGTATATACTTCCCTTAACTCAGGTACGACAGCAGACCACACTGTTCTCTCGGCCGATGAAGGATTCATTACCATGCTGTGCGCCGACCTTACCGGCAGAAGGGAGGATCAGGTTATAAAGGTAAACAACATCTGCAGTATCAACAAGGAAAAACTCACGTTCACAGTCTACTCACGGAGTCTATTTGGAGGCCTGACTCAACGTTACATCAGGTCCTATCAACCTGCAGAGACCGTATACCGCGACAAGGAAAACCATCCCAGTGTACATCCCAAATTCTGGTATACCGGCGATTTGTCTTGCCCTGAAAAAAGTTGACTCATAAAAGAGTCAAAAAGATGATTAGATTTCAGAGCTTGCCGAGACAAAGACGACAGGCAATTCGAGAAGAGGTGCTCAGGCTTTATGCC
>JAAVCH010000001.1 GCA_014802425.1 Bacteroides sp. | reverse complement strand
ATGTGGACAAGATATGGCCGCATGAAGAGGTGCCCGGGATATATGTGGACAAGATATGGCCGCATGAAGAGGTGCCCGGGATATATGTGGACAAGATATGGCCGCATGAAGAGGTGCCCGGATGCATCTGGAGAAGATATGGACATGAGGAAAGGCCGAGAGGCATCTGGTGCCTATGACAAAAATTGGACTGCACCCCAAAAGTTGCGTATTCAACTTTGGGGTGCAGTCATAAACATTAATTCACAGCCTCGTCTGCGTGGGGCGCAATCGATAAATCCACACCGCTGACCCGCTATGCAGGCGTGTCAATACGGGCCTGACACCGGCTCGGCTATTTCCCACACCGACTTGGCTATTTATTTTACGACACCGGATCTTATATTTACGACACCGGATTTTATATTTATGACACGGGGTCGGCTATTCTATATCCTTGTCTGGCTTATTTCATTTCTCCGGATATTCCACTGAAATACCTAAATCGGTAAGGACAGGATCATCCAGAAGAGCCGCATCATCACTCCACGGAAACTGCAGCACAATCCAATAATAATGTATCGGCTCGCTCAGCCCGCTCACCGCCATGCTCGGCACGTCAATGAGAGTCTTAAGGTCAATCCTTACCTTTCTGAAATAAGGAGTATCGTTCTCAGGCAGTCTGATCTTCAGGAGGCTTGCATCCGAAGGATCCTGAGTGACGACTACAGCCTCACTGCGGGTATCCGCCCCCGTGGCGTCCACATACTCCGACACCACTTCATAAAGATAGGGTAAATATTCCGGTGAATCCTCCATGAAAAGTCTTTTTATCTCGATAGAGGTCTCATAGGCCGAGGAATAGAGCATTCCGTTTGACGGACAACAGCCAAAAAATGATTCTGACCCCACACTGAACTTCAAGCACTGTATGGGAGCGCCATAAAACATCATGCCGTGGCCATAGGCATAATCCAAAAATGCGGCCTTATCCATTTCAGATGTCTCTACTCCCTCAAAAACGGAGTAATAAGGCGCGCTGTTGGCTATGTTCAACTCAGTAAGCTCTTTCTGTCCGAAAGGAGTCACTTCCTCCCGGTCAGCGGTTCTCTGATCCCGGGGAATACTCATGAGCGGTTCATTCTGATGATCAGAACCACAACCAACACCCATCAGTAGAATGAGAGCTAATGGAATGAAAAGATTCTTAGTGCTCATAATAGAAAACTGTTAGTGAAATTATAAGATGAGTTACAAGGCTATAGAAAGAAAAGTAATTTTTCTCAATTCAATTTGTGTAAGCGTGAGTGACTTAGAACAAACTAACCAAGTATTTTTTTATAAAATTAAGATAATTTTAATACAACACAAATAATAATATTAAATTTAACATATATTAACATAAAATTATTACTTCGATACCCACATCTCCTTATATACTCGCATTAGCACGCCTTATCATATTACAGCCTCGCGTGCCTACACCTTAATTATATATAATCTAATAGGGCCGGTATTATTACGGCCGGTATTATCACCGCCCATATTATAATGATTCATGCCGGATTCGCTGCCGCGCATCAAGAAACGGCCATTTAAAGGGGAAAAACGTGAAGGCCAACGTGACCGTGACCACACTCATACGCATGAGCCGCCTCCGAGTAGGGACGGACGGCAAATTAATCATGGGGAATGAATTGATTTTCAATTTTTTTCATTATCTTTGCGGTATGCACAAGTAGAAACCAACCTGACAGCTCTTTAACACCGTAAGGCCTCTTTCTCCTTGAAAACGGGCTTTCCCTGAGGAGCCACGACACGATTGACCTACACACGCATATTAATATCCATACCAACCAACACTCTATGAAACACCTCTTCCCGACACTCATTCTCGCAGCCGTCACTACGGCAGCCGGATGGGCCGCCACTCCGCTTGCACCGGCACCGGTAAAGGATGTCTCCGCATTCTTCCACCCCGGTTCACTCGATGGCATCGTCTATTTCACCGCCCCGACGCTATCCGCCGCAGGCAACCCTATCGAGGGCAACCTCAAGTTCACCATCACCGCCAACGGACAGGAACTCTCCTCGGGCGACGTCTACTCAGGCGTCTACCGCTCGGAGGAAATAGTGGCCCCGACCAAGGGAGTCTATGAACTCAAAGTGGTCGTATCCAACGAATACGGCCCCTCCGACCCCGTCACCTATAAGGTGGGCGCCGGCTACTATCCCCCACAGGCTCCCCAGCCGCGTGCGTTCATCAACGAACAGGGCACGATCTCCGTCAACTGGGCAAACGTCTATACCCTCACCGACGGCTCGGCCGCCACTTCCGGCATGACCTACGATGTGGTGCGTCAGCCCGACGGCAAGACACTCGCCACCGGCACCACGGCCACTACCGTGATCGACAGTGACATACCCGAAGACCTCCACGCCTACACCTATGAGGTGACGGCCATCGACAACGCCACCCGCTCCGAGGCCGGCGTGACATCGCCCATAGTGGTGGGTGTGGCCACAGCGCCCTGGACCTGCGGATTCTCCACCGCCGAACTCGACTTCGTGAAGGTGCTCGACGCCAACGGCGACGGCAATACCTGGACCGACTACACCGATGAGGTGACCTGCGACGTGGGCCCCGACGGCGCCGACGACTGGCTCTTCTTCCCCCCGGTGAAGCTCATGAAGGGTGGGCACCATACAGTGTCGATCGACATGCGCCTGCGTGACTCCGACTTCCCCGGAAAATTCGAGATCGTCTACGGCTACGCGCAGAACCGCGAGGCCATGACGATGACGGCGATTCCGGCCACATGGTTCAACAACTCCACCGTCAAGACCTTCTCCGGCACAATCACCTCCGACTCCGACGAGCCCGTATACATCGCGCTCCACAACATCACCGGCCCCTCCGGATGGTACATCATGGCCTCCAACTTCAAGATAGGCCCCGCCACCGAAGGCGCCATCCCGACAGCCATCACCGAATTCGCCGCTGTCCCCGACATCGACGGAGCCAACGAGATCACGCTCACCCTCACCGCTCCCTCCGAAGACCTCAACGGCGGCGCCCTCGAAGAACTCACCAAAGTGGAGCTCTTCCGCGACGGCACCCTCATCCATACCTTCGAGAAACCCGCGCTCGGCGAGGAACTCACCTTCACCGACAAGGAGGCTGACGGACTGACCCCCGGCCAGCACACCTACGAGGCAGTGGCCCACAACCGTTACGGCGAGGGCGTGATGGCGAAGATCACATCATTCGCCGGAATCAACCTCCCCTCCTGTCCTCTTGAGGCCAACGCCTACGAGACCGATGAATACGGATGGGTGACCGTGAACTGGAGCCCCGTCACCACCAACATCGACGGCAATCCCGTGCGTCCCGAATCCGTCACCTACAACATCTACACCTACGTGCAGGGCACATGGATCAAGATAGCCAAGGACCTCACTGAGACCGAGCACACGTTCCAGATCATGATTCCTGGCGAGGAACAGCTCTTCTGGCAGTTCGGGGTGACGGCCGAGAATTCGGCCGGCGAAAACGAAATGTCGGTCCTGACCGAACAGGTGCCCGTCGGCGAGCCCTGGACCGCGCCCTATGAGGATTCATTCCCCAACCTCAACACAGTCTACAGCTACGTCACCGGAAGCTCCGACACCATGAGCTACATCACCAACGGCTCCGACCGCACTTTCGAGGAAATGGCCACCCAGGACGGCGACAACGGAATGCTCTATATGTTCGGAGCATACCAGGGCTCGCAGGCCTACCTCCAGACAGCCAAGGTGAGCCTGGCCGACACCAAGAACCCGATGCTGACATTCTACGCCTACAATTACTACGTCGACGAGCCTAACGCCAACACGATAGAGATACTCGTCAGCGAAGGCAAGGAATTCGTCAGCGAAGCCACCTACACCCTCTCCGACTTCAAGACCGAGGGATGGCACCGCATCGAGCATTCGCTCAAGGACCATGCCGGCAAGAACGTACAGTTCTTCATCATCTTCACCACCAACTCCTACCAGTACGTGCAGTTCGACAACCTCCAGGTGCGCGACCGCTTCGACAACGACCTCGAAATCAAGGATGTGGACTTCAACGAAGGCGTGAAGACAGGCAACTCGGCATCATTCGCCGTCACCGTCAACAACGCAGGCCTCAAGGACGCCGGCGAGTTCACCGTGACGGCCGAGACCGACGGCAAGACAGTGGCCGAGCAGAAAGTGGCCTCGCTCGCCTCCGACGGCCACGCCACGGTGACGCTCAACGTGCCCCACACCATCCTCACTCCCGAGAATGTCAGCTACACGGTGCGCGTCAGCCTCGCCGGCGACCAGAACCCCGCCAACGATACGATGGAGGACCTCAACGTACTCACCATCACCCCCAACTACCCGACCGTCAGCGACCTCAAGGCAGAATATCCCGAAGGGAAACCCGCTGAAGTGACACTCTCCTGGAGCGCGCCCGACGTGACCACGGCATTCTCCGACGACGTCACCGAGACATTCGAGACAGCCGCTCCCTGGGCCACCTCAGTGACAGGCTGGACATTCGTCGACGTCGACAAGCTCTTCATCTACGGATTCGAGCCCGGCGGCTTCGAACTCCCGCAGGGAGCTCCCACGGCGATGAGCCGTCAGTCATGGTGGGTATGCGACGCCGCTTACGCCCCGCTTTGCGAGAACTTCTCCGACCCGCAGTACTACAAGGCCCACTCCGGCAACAAGTACATCATCTCCATGGCCGTGACCGACGAGGAATACACGAGCATGAAGTCTGACGACTGGGCCATCTCGCCCCGCCTCTGCGGAGCCTCGCAGACTGTTTCGTTCTGGGCCAAGTCGATGCTCGCCGACTGCGACGAAAGCTTCGAGGTATGGTACTCCACGACCGGCTCCAACCTCTCCGACTTCGAGAAACTCGACGCCGTCAACTCAGTGCCATGGAGCTGGACCCAGTATTACTACACGCTCCCCGAGAACACCCAGTACTTCGCCATCCGCTGCGTGTCGCGCGACATGTTCGTGCTGATGCTCGACGACATCAACTACATACCCGCCGGAACAGCGGCCGACCTCACCATCGAGGGCTACAACGTATACCGAGGCGACGAACGCCTCAACACGGAGCCTGTCAGCGGCAATAAGTTCGTAGTCGAGAACTCCCCCGCCGGAGCCACCTACCGCGTGACCACGCTTTACGCCGGCCGCGGCGAGTCGCTCTTCTCCAACGAAGCCGTACCGGGCCCGGCAGGAATGGCCGAGATCGACTTCACAGCCGTCCGCGTGCTCGGCAACCCCGGCGCCATCGACGTGCTCGGAGCAGCCGGACAGACAGTGGCCGTCTACACCGCCGACGGACGCCTCGCCGACTTCCGCACCGCCGCACCGGCCGAGCACATCCCGGCCGCCACGGGAATCTACTTCGTCAACGTGGGCGGAAAGACCTATAAGACCGTAGTGAAGTAAGCGCATCCGCTTCCGGATACATTTTTTCAGCGGGACGCCGACAATTGTCGGCGTCCCGCCTGCGTTTTATCACTATCGGGAAAATCCTCATTCCCTTGATTTTTCCGGTCAATCCCAAATAACTTTTCCGATATGAAGAAGCCCAAATTAGTAGTGTCGACAGGAGCCGGCATTTCGGCCGAAAGCGGCATATCCACCTTCCGCGACGCAGGCGGACTGTGGGAGAACTACCCAGTGATGGACGTGGCCTCGGCCGACGGCTTCCGCCGCAATCCGGCCCTGGTGCATGAATTCTACAACGCACGCCGCCGAGCCCTCCTGGAGAGCGAGCCCAACGCGGCCCACCGCGCCCTGGCCGACCTGGAGAAAGACTTCGACGTCTACGTCATCACCCAGAATGTCGACGACCTCCACGAGCGCGCCGGATCGAGCAGGGTGCTCCACCTCCACGGCGAGCTGATGAAGATACGCTCCGTCAGCGACCCCGACTATATCGAGTCGCTCACCCCCGACTCCCCCGACACCACCCCGCAGACACGCGGACGCCGGGGCGACCTCATGCGCCCGCACATAGTGTTCTTCCAGGAGGCGGTGCCGATGATCGAGCCTGCCGTGGAACTGGTGCGCGAGGCCGACGTGTTCGTGGTGATCGGTACCTCACTTGCGGTATATCCGGCGGCCGGACTGCTGCATTACGTGCGTCCGGGCGTGCCCGTGTTCTACATCGACCCCAATCCGGCCCAGACCCCTGCAGGCGTGCGTGTTATCCGTGCTAAAGCCACCGAAGGGATGCGCATTCTCACCGACTGGCTGAGGAAACATCGCGAAGAATATGTTGTATAACATACTCACAAGTGAGTATAAATTCTCCCGAATTAACATAAAAACTCCCCGAAAACCACTATATTTGTGGAGATAACATCATGAAAAACAGGCGCATGCCGTCAGGCTGCCGCCAACCATTTAAAAATCAACAACATATGGCAAAAGTTAAAGGAGCCGTCACTGTCAACGTCGAGCGTTGCAAGGGATGTAACCTCTGTGTGGTGGCATGTCCTACGGACACCCTTTCCCTCCAGGCAAACGAAGTCAATGACCGCGGTTATCACTACGCTTACATGGCCAATCCCGACAATTGCACAGGCTGCTGCTCATGCGCCTGGGTATGCCCGGACGCCTGCATCGAGGTATATCGCGTAAAAGCTGACTGAGAGTCCCGACGCAAGTATCGACTGAGAGAAAGACAGAAAGACTCAATCCAAAACCTGAAACTCCAAACCTTGATTAACACCCAACATCTGATATGAAAGAAGAGGTAAGACTCATGAAGGGTAACGAGGCCATCGCGCACGCCGCCATCCGCTACGGCTGCGACGGATACTTCGGTTACCCCATCACCCCCCAGAGCGAAGTACTTGAGACACTTGAGGAACTCATGCCTTGGGAGACGACCGGCATGGTTGTGCTCCAGGCTGAATCCGAAGTGGCTGCAATCAATATGGTCTACGGCGGCGCCGCCACCGGCAAGGCCGTCATGACATCGTCGTCCTCCCCCGGCGTCAGCCTCAAGCAGGAGGGCATCTCCTACATCGCGGCAGCATCGCTGCCCGCGCTCATCCTCAACGTGATGCGCGGAGGCCCGGGCCTCGGCACCATCCAGCCCTCCCAGGCCGACTACTTCCAGGCCTGCAAGGGAGGCGGCCACGGCGACTACCACCTGATCGTGCTCGCTCCCGCCACGGTGCAGGAAATGGTGGACTTCGTAGGCCTCGGCTTCGACCTGGCGTTCAAATACACCAACCCCGCCATGATCCTGGCCGACGGCATCGTGGGCCAGATGATGGAGAAGGTGGTGCTCCCCGAGCAGCGTCCGCGCCGCACCGACGAGGAAATCCGCCGCCAGTGCCCCTGGGCTGCCGACGGCCGCAAGGACGGCCGCAAGCGCAACGTCATCACCTCGCTCGAACTTGAATCGGCACGCATGGAGGTCATCAACCACGAGCTCCAGGCCCGCTACCGCGAAATCGAGAAGAACGAGACCCGCTGGGAGGAAATCGACGTCGAAGGAGCCGACTACCTCATCGTGGCCTTCGGCTCGATAGCCCGTATCTGCACAAAGGCCAAGGAAATGGCCGCAGAAAAGGGAATCAAGGTCGGCATCGTGCGCCCCATCACCCTCTGGCCCTTCCCGACCGACGCCATCGCCCGCGCCGCAGAAGGCAAGAAGGGTATCCTCTGCGTCGAGCTCAACGCCGGCCAGATGATCGAGGACGTGCGCCTCGCAGTGCACGACTCACTCCCCGTGGAGCATTTCGGCCGCCTCGGCGGCATCATCCCCAGCCCGGACGAAGTCGTAGTGGCACTCGAGGAGAAACTCATCAAATAATTTAGAGCCCTAAATCTGACACAATGGAAATGCAAGATATCATCCGCCCCGAGAATAAGGTGTACGCCGCACCCGAACTCCTCGACCAGGTACACATGCACTACTGCCCCGGCTGCAGCCACGGCGTGATCCACAAGATCCTCGCCGAGGTCATCGCCGAACTCGGCATCACTGACCGCACCGTAGGCGTATCGCCCGTAGGATGCGCCGTATTCGCATACAACTACATCGACGTCGACTGGATCGAAGCCGCCCACGGACGCGCACCGGCAGTGGCCACAGCCGCTTCCCGCCTCTGGCCCGAGAACGTGCTCTTCACCTACCAGGGCGACGGCGACATGTCGGCCATCGGCACCGCAGAGTCGATCCACGCCGCCAACCGTGGCGAGAACATCGTCATGATCTTCGTCAACAACGCCATCTACGGCATGACAGGCGGCCAGATGGCCCCCACCACCCTCGTGGGCCAGAAGACTGCCACCACTCCCTACGGACGCCGCGTCGACCTCAACGGACACCCGCTGGAAATCACCAACCTCATGGCCATCCTCGACGGTACCTGCTACGTGACACGCCAGTCCGTACACACCCCCGGCAACGTGCGCAAGACAAAGGCCGCCCTTAAGAAGGCCTTCGAGAACGCCATCGCAAAGCGCGGCACCTCGGTGGTGGAGGTAGTGTCCACCTGCAACTCCGGCTGGAAGATGAGCCCCGAAAAGGCCAACGAATGGATGGCCGAGAACATGTTCCCGAAATATCCCCTCGGCGACCTCAAGAACATCTGAAAATAACCTCTTGCGGCCCCCGGAAACGGCGGCCGGCCCGGAAAAAGGCCCCGTCATCCCCCCGGAAGCCGCTCAATTACCTCATAAGATCATGAAAGAAGAAATCATCATTGCCGGATTCGGCGGTCAGGGTGTCCTCTCTATGGGCAAGATCCTCGCTTACTCCGGACTTATGGACGACAAGGAGGTTACATGGATGCCCTCCTACGGTCCCGAACAGCGCGGCGGCACAGCCAACGTCACCGTGATCCTCTCCGACGAGAAGATCTCCTCCCCCGTGCTCGACAGCTATGACAACGTCATCGCCCTCAACCAGCAGAGCCTCGATAAATTCGCCCCGAAGGTGAAGCCCGGCGGTATCCTCATCTACGACACCAACGGCATCCACAACCACCCCACCCGCGAAGACATCACCATCTACCCCATCGACGCCATGGACGCCACTCTCGAGATCGGCAATTCCAAGGCCTACAACATGGTGGTGATGGGCGCCCTGCTCGAAGCCATGCGCTATAAGCTTCCCATGGAGAATGTGATCAAGGGCCTCAAGAAATCCCTCCCCGAGCGTCACCACAAGCTCATCCCCCTCAATGAGCAGGCCATCGAAAAAGGCCGCGCTCTCCTGAAGAAGTAATCACTCCGCACCCTTGCAATAAAAGCCGTGTCCCCCCCGGGACGCGGCTTTTTATTTTCCCTCCATCGGTCCGCGCCAAGCCCCTCCATCCCCTCCTCAAAGCCTCCCCTTCATCCTCCCGCCTTCGGCCATCCCTGACTGTCGATTCCCGTCTCCGAGGGCTCCCGCGTCAGGCATAAAAAGGGAAAAAACCACCGGGAACCCTGTCAATAACTTGTCAATAACTTGTCGAAAAGTGGCCTGAAACCTGTCAATATCCCGTCTATAACCATGTCAACAACAGGTCGATAACTCATTTTCAGCAAGATTTGGAAAACCGGATTTTTTTACATCCGGCCCGGTTCACGGGTCCCTGTCTATAACCGGGCATGTTCTTGACAGCCGGTTTGACCGGTTATAGGCCGTTTTTTGACAGGCCACAGTCCCGGATTTGAGGATTTTTTAGTAACTTTGCCATCCCGACACGCCTGTCAATAACGTGCGTATCCACGTGATAATGAGCATAGGCGGTTGTCAATAACCTGTCAACAGCCCGACAGCTGACGTTAATAACCAAATATGCAAATTTTTAGGCCAAAAGTTATTGGCAGTTATTGACAGCTTTTATTGTTGTTATTATTGATTTGAATTTTTTCATTTTTAAAAATCATCACCAATAATAATAAATAAAGGCCGGGAGACGGCCGGCACCTTTCGCCGGCGGCGGCCGCTCTCCTGACCCATCCGATGAATCCACCTCTCCATCACGAACGATGAATATGACCCAGGAAAACCTTAAGGAGGAAATCCTCCGGCTCAAGCGCGAGAAGAATGCGCTCATCATGGCCCACTATTATCAGCGCGACGAAATCCAGGAAATCGCCGACTTCATAGGCGACTCCCTCGCGCTGGCCCGTAAGGCGGCACAGACCGACGCCGACATCATTGTCATGTGCGGTGTCCACTTCATGGGAGAGACCGCCAAGATTCTATGCCCCGGCAAGAAGGTGCTCGTGCCCGACGCCGAAGCCGGATGCTCGCTGGCCGACAGCTGCGATCCGGAGGAGTTCGCCGCTTTCGTGGCGGAGCATCCGGACCATACCGTGGTAAGCTACGTCAATACATCGGCCGCCGTAAAGGCGCACACCGACATAGTGGTCACCTCCGGCAACGCCCGCAAGATAATCGAGTCGCTTCCGCAGGACGAGAAGATCATCTTCGGCCCCGACCATAACCTCGGGGAATACATAAACTCCGTCACAGGACGGCGGATGCTCCTCTGGGACGGCGCATGCCATGTCCACGAGCGATTCTCCATCCAGGCCATACTCGACATGAAGAAGGCGCATCCCGGCGCCAAGATACTCGTGCATCCCGAGTGCCGGCGTCCGCTCCAGATGGTGGCCGACAAGGTAGGCTCCACAGCCGCCCTGCTCGACTTCGCCCGCACCGACGACGCCCGGGAGTACATCGTGGTCACCGAGAGCGGCATCCTCTTCGAGATGCGCCGCGAATGCCCCGGCAAGACATTCCTCCCGGCCCCGGCGGAGGATGCCGAGTGCCAGTGCAATGAATGCGACTACATGAAGATGTCGACGCTCGAAAAAGTGGCCCGCTGCCTGCGCGAGGAATCACCTGAAATAATCGTGGAGCCGGAACTCGCCGCCAAGGCCCTGCGCCCCATCGAGCGGATGCTCGAACTCTCGTGACCACGGGCCATGCGTGAGAAAAAGAACATAATCGAGCTTACCCGCGTCACCCGCGACGAGTACCGCGCGCTGCGCAAGCTCCCCCTGACGGTACTGACCGACAATGTGCGGTCGGCCCAGAACATAGGCTCCATCTTCCGCACCGCTGACGCGATGAAGGTGGCCCGGGTGGTGCTGGGGGGCATATCTCCCGTCCCCCCCTCGCCCGAGATATCCAAGACCGCCCTCGGGGCCGAGGAGAGCGTGGAGTGGCGGCACGTGGCCGACGCTGTGGCGGAGGTGCGCCGTCTTAAATCGGAGGGAATGAAGGTCTATGTGCTGGAGCAGGCCCACGGTTCGGTTGATCTCCGGCACCTCGGCCGGGTGCTCGACCGCGACGCCGGGTCGCTGCTCGTCGTGGGGAATGAAGTCAACGGAGTCGACCAGCGGATAGTGGATATGGCCGACACCGTGCTTGAGATTCCCATGCACGGCGTGAAGCATTCGCTCAACGTCAGTGTCTCGGCCGGAATAGCCCTCTGGGAGTTCTACAGGGAGTATATATGATAAGCGTAGTGGTGCCGGCGTGGAATGCCGGGGAGTGGCTGGCGGAGGCCCTTGAGTCGCTGCAGGCGCAGGGGGAGGCATTCGGCGAGTGCATCGTAGTGGATGACGGCAGCACTGACTCCACCCCTGAGATAGCCCGTATGTTCGCCGCCCGCGATTCACGATTCCGATTGGTGTCGATACCCAATTCAGGTCCTTCAGTGGCCCGCAATGTGGGCCTGGAGCTTGTCACGGGTTCCTGGCTCGCTTTTATGGACGCCGACGATGTATGGCTCCCCGGAGCCTTCGACAGGCTTCTGCAGGGCGCCTCCGAGGCCGGAGAGGACTGCGGGATAATCGAGGGTAATGTGGTCAGATGGAAATCCGGCGTCCCGCTCGCCGGCATGATGGCCCGGGCTGACGCCGCTCCGGGCGGCCTGCGGATGCTGTCGGGACGGAGCGCCACGCTCCTCAGCCTTTACCAGACGGGGGTCGAGGCGTCGCTCTACGCCAAGCTGTACCGCCCGCCCCTGTGGGACGGCATACGCTTCCCTGAGGGGGAGCTTTACGAAGACCTCAGTGTCTTCCACCGTGTGGCCATGCGGGCCCGCGTCTATGCCCGTCTCGACAGTGATGTGTATGCCTACCGTCTCCGGCCCGAAAGCCTCATCCATGCATTCAATCCCCGGCGCCTAATAGTGCTCGGCGTCACCGACCGTATCCGGCGCCGCTTCGCAGGCGATCCGGAGCTGCTGCGCGCCGCCACCGACCGCCGGCTTGCCGCGAGCTTCAACATGCTCGGCCTGATGCTGGCCAATCCCTCGGCGGCCGACCCGGTGAACATGGCCGACTGCCGCGGCTTCATCCGCCGCCACGCGGCGGCTTCCCTGCGCGATTCCGGTGCGCGCCTAAAGAATCGGCTCGGCGCCATGGCGGCCCTCCTGCTCCCCCGGCGGCTGCTCGACATGCTGCTGCGCCGCGTCTACCGTTGACTCCCCCTCGGCCGGACATATGGACTGACAGCGCCGCATACGGGAATAATCCATATATGACGGTGTGACAGTGCCGCATTCACGGATACTGCGTATGTACGGATACAGTGAGCGGGAATATTCCCTTTCCGAGGAATATTCCCGCTCATTTTTTGCGTAATGCGGCGAGAAAGGGGGGCACTGTGGCTCAGACAGTGAGGATCTCCTTCTCCTTTTCGGCGAATGTGTCGTCGATTTTCTTGATGTACTTGTCGTGGAGCTTCTGCACGCGGGCCTCGCCGTCCTTCTGCTGGTCTTCGCTCATGCCGTCGTTCTTCACGGCCTTCTTGAGGGCGTCGATGGTGTCGCGGCGCGCGTTGCGCACCGAAACCTTGGCTGTCTCGGCCTCACCCTTGCACTGCTTCACGAGGGCCTTGCGGCGGTCTTCGGTCAAGGGGGGGATGGAGAGGCGGATCACCTCGCCGTTGTTCTCGGGCATGATGCCGAGGTCGGAGTTGATGATGGCCTTCTCGATTTCCTTGAACATATTCTTCTCCCAGGGAGTGATGGCGATGGTGCGTGCGTCGGGCACACTGACGTTGGCCACATTCGAGATGGGGGCCGAAGAGCCGTAGTAGTCCACGCGGATGTTGTCGAGCAGACGGGCCGACGCCTTGCCGGCGCGGATGCGGGAAAGGGTGTCGTCGAGGTATTCCACGGCAAGCTGCATGGAGTCCTCGGCGTTCTGGAGATATTCTTTTACGTCCATATAGAGGTGGGTTTTTGAATTACCGGGATTGGATGGATTGTCAGGGGTGGATGTAGGTGCCTATGTTTTCGCCGGAGAGCATCCGGGAGAGATTCCCTTCGGTGTCCATGTCGAATACGTAGATAGGCATATTGTTCTCCTTGCAGAGGGCTGTGGCGGTGAGGTCCATCACGCGGAGGTTGCGGGCCAGGACTTCATCGTAGGTGATGGTGTCGAATTTAGTGGCCGTGGGGTCCTTCTCGGGGTCGGCGGAGTAGACGCCGTCGACGCGTGTGCCCTTCAGCATCACGTCGGCCTCGGTCTCGATGGCGCGGAGGGCCGAGCCGGTGTCGGTGGTGAAGTAGGGGTTGCCGGTGCCGCCGGAGATGATGGCCACCTTACCGGCCTTCATGGCCTCGATGGCCTTCCATTTGGAATAGGGCTCGCCGATGGGGAACATCCCTATGGCGGTCAGCACGGTGGCGGGCTGTCCGATGGCCTCCAGGGCCGAACTGAGGGCAAGCGAGTTGATGACTGTGGCGAGCATTCCCATCTGGTCACCCTTCACGCGGTCGAACCCCTTCGACGCGCCGCTGAGCCCACGGAAAATGTTGCCTCCGCCGATGACTATGGCTACCTGGACGCCGCCCTCGACGGCTTCCTTTATCTGGCGGGCATAGGCTTCGAGACGCCGGGTGTCGATGCCGTAGCCCTGCTCCCCCATCAGGGACTCTCCGGAGAGTTTGAGCAGTATTCTCTTGAATTTCATCTTGTCTGTAGGTTGCCCGGAAGCCATGAAACCACATATCTCCCGGATTTTTTACAAATATAGCTCTTTTTACGGGATTTGAAAAAAAGAAATTCCCTATTACCGGCCCGTATGTAAAAAAGAATCCCGCGCCGGGGGCACGGGATATTGAATTTCGTAATGCGGGATACGGCATCCGGCCGTCAGGCGTGGGATACGGCCACTTCTTCCGGAGTCACTTCTTCCGGAGCCTGCTCGGCGCCGGCGAGGCCTTCGGCGCCGGGGGCCTTCATCTTCTGGCGGATCTTGAATCCGGTCAGCGCTATGAGGATGCTCATCACGGGGCTGAGGTAGTTGAACACGCAGTAAGGTAGATATGTCACCGTGGCCACTCCGAGTACGGCCGACTGGGTGACGCCGCAGGAATTCCACGGGATAATCACGCTCGTCACCGATACGGAGTCCTCCAGCGTGCGGCTGAGCAGACGCCCTTCGAGTCCGAGGCGCTGATAGATGGAGCGGTACATGTTGGCTCCGATGATGATGGAGAGGTACTGGTCGGCCGTGGCGGAGTTGAGGAAGAGTCCGGAGGCGGCGGTGGCCCCTACGGCCCCCACGCGGTGGCGCACGATGCGGGTGAATGCCTCCGTGATGACTTCAAGCATTCCGGTGCCGAGCATCACCGTGCCGAACATCATGGCGCTCAGTATCAGCAGCACCGTGGAGAGCATCCCCTCCATGCCGCCTGTGGCCACGAGCTCGTCGAGCGGCAGATGGCCTGTGGCGATCGACGTGTCGGTGAGCAGGATGCGTCCGGCGGCCAGCACGGCTGAATAGAAGGAATCGTCGCCNGCCACCATCTCCAGGATGTGGGGCTGGAAGAATATGATGCCCAGCAGGCCGGCCACGCTTGCGGCGGCGAGGGTGATGACTGTCTTCACGCGCAGCAGTATGAGCGTCACCGTGAGGGCCGGAATCACGTAGAGCCAGGGAGTGAGATGGAAGGTGTCCTTCAGGGCGTCGAGCATGCGGCTGTCGGAGCCGGCGTCGGTGAGGTGCATGAGGTGCCCCGCCACTCCGAACACCGTCAGCGATATGAACAGCGACGGCAGCGTCGTGATGAGCATATAGCGGATATGGGTGAAGAGGTCCACCTCCGAAGAGGAGGCCGCCAGCACGGTGGTGTCGGACAGGGGCGACATCTTGTCGCCGAAGTAGGCTCCCGAGATGATGGCTCCGGCCACCCATCCGGAGGAATATCCGAGCAGGGAGCCGATGCCCATGAAGGCCACCCCGATGGTGGCGATGGTGCTCCAGGAGCTTCCAGTCAGCAACGCGATGCCGGCGCAGGCGCAGCATGTGATGACGAGGAACATCGGGGCGCTGATGTAGCGCAGACCCAGCTCGATAAGCATCGGCACCACTCCTGACAGCATCCATGTGGCCGATACGGTGCCGATCAGCAGAAGGATGGGCACGGCGGGGAGAGTCTGCGCGGCGGCGCGGCGCAGACCCCCTTTAAGGCGTTCGCGTCCCGGAGGAGCGAAAAGGAAAGCCACGGCCAGCCCGCTCAGGGCGGCGCCGAGAAGCATGGCGTAACTGTATTCGGCCACAAAAGAGGCTCCCTTGATGATAAGACAACCTATCACTCCTGTGAGCAGAAGCNCCACCGGGAGCAGAGCGGCCCATATGGGAATGTGANTTCTATTCTTCAANGTATGAGTCAATTGATGTGCTGTAAATAAATTGTCTGTAACTCGGGTAAACTGAAATAAAAGGGAGAGTGTTGAAATTATGAGCAGACGCTTATGCCGGGAAATCCGATATCCGGCCACGTATTCTCCTAAACGTATCATATACAGTCAATCTGATACCGGACTCCCCTCCCTTGGACTGATTTAACATAATTTTGCTTTAATTCTTCAAAAAATTCCGCTTATGGACTATATCCTCGACATATTGCGTGCCAATCCCGTACTGGCCCTTTTCCTGACGGTGGGTGCGGGCTTCTGGCTCGGCCGGCTTAAATACAGGAGTTTCGTGCTGGGGCCGGTGACGGCGGTGCTCATCATAGCCATTTTCGTGGGTCAGCTCGGAGTGGAGCTTTCGGGCCAGATAAAGACTGTGTTCTTCATGATGTTCCTTTTNGCGGTCGGCTACAGTGTCGGTCCGCAGTTCTTCAAGTCGCTGAAGGGGATGGGCCTTAAGCAGGTGCTCTTCGCGGTGCTTATGAGCGCCACGTGCTTCGTCATAGTGTTCCTGATGGCCCGCTGGATGGCCTACAACAAGGGTGAGACGGTGGGCCTGTTCTCCGGCTCGCAGACGTGCTCGTCGCTCCTGGCCGTGGGCTCGGACGCAGTGGGGAATCTTCCCGTGGCCGACACCCTTAAGAAAGAAATGATCGACATCATGCCGGTGTGCTATGCCGTGACGTACGTCTTCGGCACACTCGGCACCGTGATAATGCTCGGCACCGTCGGCCCGTGGTTCCTTGGCGGACTCGACAACGTGAAGCGGCAGGCCGCCGAGCTTGAGGCCGAGATGAATGAATCCTCGTGGAAGTCGGACCCAGTCAATGTCAACGCCCTCCGCACCGTGGCCTTCCGCACCTTCAAGGTGGAACGCCCCTATTTCGCGGGAGGCCACTCGGTGCATACCGTGGAGCAGTACCTGCGCACGATGGGCAAGATCCTCTTCATCGACCGTGTGCGCCATGCCGACGGCTCAATTTCGGTGGCCGGCCCGGAAACGGAGATACGCCAGGGGGATACGGTGGTCATATGGGGACGTCGTGAATACCTGATGGAGAATACCGGACTCCTCGGCTCGGAGGTGAACGATCCCGGACTGCTGGAGTTCCCCGTGGAGCGCATCCCTATCCTCGTGACTTCCCGGGAACTTTCGGGAAAGACCATAGGGAAGCTGCGTAAATCCCATTCGATGAACGGAGTGGCCATCGAGGAACTGACCAAGGACGATGTGTCGGTGGAAATCATCGACGACACCGTCATCGAGCGTGGCGACACGCTGGTGCTCGTGGGACGTAAGGACAATCTGCGCGCCGTGTCGGATAAGATAGGATTCGTAGAGGTGCCCACCACCAAGACCGACATAATGTTCCTCGGCCTTGCCATCTTCATCGGCGGATTCCTGGGAGCCATCCCTATAGTGATAGACTCCATACCGTTCAGTTTCGGTCTCAGCGGAGGCTCGCTGATAGCGGGTCTGGTGTTCGGCTGGCTGCGTACGCGGCGACCTACCATCGGNCAGATTCCGAAGCCGGCCATATGGCTGATGAACAACCTGGGCCTCAACGTCTTCATCGCCGTGATAGGCATCGACGCCGCCCCGACATTCGTCAGCGGCATCCGTGAGGTAGGCTGGGCCCTGCTTGGCGTGGGAGCCATAGCCACACTGGTGCCGGTATGCGTAGGACTGGTACTTGGAAAATATGTATTCAAGATGAACCCGGCCATCACACTGGGATGTGTGGCGGGCACCCGCACCTGCACTGCGGCCCTCGGTGCNGCCCAGGAAGCGATAGGCTCCAATCTGCCCACCCTCGGCTATACCGTCACCTACGCCGTCAGCAACGTAATGCTCGTCATCTGGGGCATCATCACCGTAGCCCTGATATGATGCGATAGGCTACCGTATGGTACGCTTCGATGCGGCAAGATACGATAAGGTATGATGTGCTTCGATGCGGCAAGATACGATAAGATGTGATAGGATGTACTTTTTGATACATCCTCCATATCCATCCCGGCTTCTCCTCATGTCCTTCATTACCCCGGAGGGGTTTCACTTAGGTTAACCCGGGGCATCGCCCCGGGTTAAGCCGTCCACGGCGCACCAGTCCCGGAGGGACTGTACCTCGTTGACCTTCGAATTCCGTCCTCCATACTCGGAGAGGGAATGAATATTAACTAGTGTACAGTCCCTCCGGGACTGGTGTGTTGTCGGTCGGGCAACCCGGGGCATCGCCCCGGGTTAACCGAAGTAAAACCCCTCCGGGGTAATGGGGATGGCGGTGAGCCTNGGGATTTTTCCGGTTACGGGGCGGCCGGGCGTCAGCAGATGATCGAGGCCTTGATGGTGTCGCAGATGTAAAGGATGGCGGTTAGGTTGGGGAATAGGCTGCAAGCTGTCGACCATCGCACCTACTCCGTCGGCAACGTAATGCTCATCATCTGGGACCTTATTCCAGTACCCCTGCTATGATGATACGCATGACGATAACCGAAGGATTACTTATCGTCATGCGTAAAACTTGTAGGAATAGCTCAGTCTGATTAGAGGCTCAAACAAGCAACCTCTAATTTGGGATTGTGGATAGGAGCGGTACAGTCTTTGTCTTTAAAGCACCAAAAATCACAAAGAACATCAAGGTTCGGACACCCTACATCCGGAGCCAAACACAGGACATCCATGGGTTTCGCAGTCTCTTCTCCTCCTGTGACTTGAGAAGTTTCCTCAAGAATTTCCAAAGTAGGAAGATTCTCAAGGAAATATTTTAAATCTCCCATAATAAGTGTTATTTAAATAATAATATAATCAGTGACTTCACACTCTTAATGTTTGACATATCGATACTGTTCAGCCATTTTTATCACATCATACATGGACTCACGTATGGGCGAGAAATGCAGTCCGGAATAGGATATGCTGACATCTCCCAACTCAAACATCATGAAGTCGGACTTGTCCATATATCCGTGCCATACCGAAATCTCTCCGGCAAGATTGGCTTGCCAGTACATCAGTATCTCCATATCGTCTGCCGCACTGTTAGGTTCAGAATAGACGAGTAACGCGTTCATGGCGTTGTACGAACCGATTGAATTATATCTTCTCGGTATTTCCATCAGAGAGGAAATCACCATCTCGCTCCCCTCAATCAGTTGCTTGTCGTTGAGTCCTTTCGCCATGAGGATTTCAGCGGAATGCAGAGTTATTCTGCAGTCATTAGCCCATAGATAGCTCGTAGCTTCGGAGTCGGGAATCTCCTCCAGCCACTCGATTGTTTTGAGTGAATCAAAACTCTTGGTCAGCAGACTTTGAGCACGAATCTCCTCACTTGCGACCAATCCTGTAAGGAGTAAGAGTGGTAAAAATATTTTTTTCATAAATTATATTTTTTTACGCTCATTTTTTCAATTATACTCATAATAATATCATCTTTTTGTGAGTCATCTGGATAGAGACAATCTTGAGCATTAGTTACTACTCTATTATAACAACCTTTCATACATAAAGGTAGAATTCGACATTCCCTGCATCTTAAGTTTGTGGTACGAAGCATATAAAATTTCTCATATTGACTCTCTAAAGTATTGAAAAAGTCTATATGCTTGAGATTTCCAAGAGAATTCTTTGATTCATAATCAACTGCACTGCATTTAAATATGTCACCATTATAATTAATAACTGCACAATTTAATTGATCTGCATAGCATCCCTGAATCGAAACATTGAATTCTGATCGAAATGGGTGAATTCCAATTGATTCGAATGATTTTTCTATATCAATGAACTCTCTACTGAGAGATCCTGAAGGGACATCCTGCCATACTTGTTGACATAATAACGCTATACGTCGCTTATTGTGTTCGGAAAGATCTCTTAATTCATCAACAATTCCATATGCCGAATCTATATTATCCTTGGTAAGATTCAGTCTTAAAACCACTCTCATATTATTATCCGTCAATAACTTTATGGATGAAAGAACCTTGTCGAAAGATTCATTATTTTTATAAATACGCGTCTTATTATGACTGTCTCGACCTCCATCCAAAGTTATTTGGAAACTACCCATTGTGTAGTCCTTGAAAAAATTAACCATATCCTTTGTAAGAAGAAGGCCGTTAGTAGTAAACATAACAGTTAGTTTCTTACCGAGAATACTGCACTTATGTTTTGTCCATTCCATCAAGGGTTTTACCACTGTGCTATACTCCAACAATGGTTCACCTCCGAAAAANGACAGTGTAAGAGAATTAACTCGGTTTAAGATACTTATTATAGTATCTTTAATTATTTGCATGGTGGATTGATCAATCCTTGACTGTGCTACATGATGTTCAATACAGTACCAACATCTGCAGTTACATTGTAAAGTTGGGTTGACGATAAGATAGAAATTATCATTTGATCTCATGTTTTCATCCATTCTATCATAGATAGCCTTTGTCTCATCTAAGTCATCCGGGACGATTATACCGAGTTTAAGTAACTTGTGTAATGTACTGGCAGGCATCGATGTGAGATCTTCTGGAAGTTCCTTATTTAATCTAAAAAGTGCTTGGGAATCGCTATTATACAATATCTTGATTCCCTGCATGGGAGAAAGGATATTGTTAAATACACTGTATTTATATTTGGGGAGTTTAATCATACAAATATGAGTATTTGAAAGGTTGCAGAGGTGCAATTCTTTGAAAGTCAAGTGATTGNCTAAAATGGAGGTCGCTAAAGTAACGGCTTTATTCCTAAAGAATACCTTGTTTTACTGAGTTGCTCAAAGTTAATAATAAATGTTCGATTGTACAAGCTTTGTTTGAATTAATACAATCAAGGATGTTTATCAAGATTGTATATATGAGGGTACAGTACGTACTGGCGGGTGAGAAAAGCAGTACCCCCGGGAAGTCGGATACCGACTTCCCNGGGGTACGTTAATATGTCAAAGCGGATTCATCGCTTTCCCGATTACCTTCATGATGGGCGTCGGGATACGGGTGGCCATATGGAGGGTCTGTAGTGGATTGCCTTATTGGATTGGAAGTGCGGCGGCTTTTCCGGTTACGGGGGGGCCGGGCGTCAGCGGATGATCGAGGCCTTGATGGTGTCGCAGATGTAAAGGATGTCGTCGTCGGTTACCCAGGGGCCCGCAGGGAGGCATATGCCGACCTTGAAGAGAGATTCCGAGACACCGTTGACGTAGGCCGGGTTGGAGGCGTAGACGGGCTGGCGGTGCATCGGCTTCCAGAGCGGACGGGCCTCGATGCCGGCCTTGTCCAGGGCTATGCGTAGGGCCTCCACGTTGTCGTTGGGCTGGCAGTCGGTGACGGCTGTCTTGGCGGCGTGGGTGACGCCTGCGGCGCCTCCTACGGCTCCTTCCACCACTTTGTCGTAGACACGGTCCTGGCCCGCTATCTTCAGGTCGGGGTCAAGGGTGGCCGTGCAGAGCCAGAAGTTGGAGTCGAATACGGCCGACGGCTCACGGTGCATGGTGAATCCGGGCACATCGGCGAGAAGGCGGCAATATAGTTCCTGTACGTGGCGGTGATGGGCGAGGTGCCCGTCGAGGATGGTCATCTGGCCGCGTCCGATGCCGGCGCAGATGTTTGACATGCGGTAGTTGTAGCCGATGGCCTCATGCTGGTAATACGGATATGACTCGCGGGCCTGTGTGGCGTACCAGAGTATTTCTCGGGCCTCTTCGGCGTCTGGGCATATGAGGGCTCCTCCTCCGGATGTGGTGATCATCTTGTTGCCGTTGAATGAAAGCACGCCGTAGCGGCCGAAAGTGCCGAGAACCCGGCCTGCGAACTTCGATCCGAATCCTTCGGCGGCGTCCTCGATGACGGGGATGCCGTATTTTTCGGCTACCTTCATGATTTCATCAACCTTGTAAGGCATGCCGTAGAGGGCTACGGGGATGATGGCCTTGGGTGTGCGGCCGGTCTTGGCGATACGGTCGGCGATGGCCTCGTCGAGCAGGACGGGGTCGATGTTCCAGGTGTCGGGCTCGGAGTCGACGAACACGGGCACGGCGCCGAGATATGTGACGGGATGCGATGAGGCGCAGAAAGTGAACGACTGCACCATCACCTCGTCGCCGGCCTTTACGCCGCAGGCTATGAGGGCGAGATGCACTGCCGCCGTGCCGGCCGAGAGGGCCACGACCTTCTTGTGGAGCGGCGTCTCCCCGTCGCGGTGATTCACGAAGTCTTCGAGGTCCTTTTCGAAGCCATTGACGTTCGGACCCAGGGGCACGACCCAGTTCTGGTCGAACGCCTCCTTGATGAAGTCCATCTCTTTGCCCGACATATGAGCCAGGCAGAGCAAAATTCTATCTCTCATGAGAGTATGGGATATGTTTTGAGAGGCATCCGGGGCAGAGAAGGCCTGCGGCCTCGCCCGCTCCGGACGCATAAGGTATACAACATCACAAAAATAACAAAATATGTCGGTATCCGCAACTAAATGTTGCATCCGGATATGGGGCCGGTATTGGCTGTTGGAAAGAATATTGACAATTTTATAGCTCCATTTGTCAGTGTGGAGATGATATTTTTACGGCTCAAATTACTTGAAAAATATTAAGTAATGAAAAAATTGAAAAATTTTTACGAAAAATTTGGCGGTTTATGAAAATTTTATAATATTTGCAATTGAAAGTGTACATAAACGTTTCGCGCTCCAACAGGAATGTGTGCGGTCATAAAAAGAGCAAATATTTCATCTTGACCAGATAAAAACTGTGTGAACAGAATCATGGTCCCGCAGTCGGAAGGAAGTGGAAGACCTCCGGCGCGGTCAGTTTGGTTGAATATTGGTACGTGTGGAGCAGCTCTGATGCCGCTTCATAGAAAAAGCCGATACTTTCGTGATGAAAGCATCGGCTTTTAATGTGTATGTCTCTATAATAATCGGCCTAAGCCGGTCCGGACGGGAGCCGGCCTAAGCTTGAAAGGAGGGGCGGATTAACCGTTGACCTTCTTCATGTAGGAGATGAGGTCGAGCACCTTGTTGGAGTAGCCGATCTCGTTGTCGTACCAGGAGATGACCTTTACGAAGTTGTCGGTCAAGTATACGCCTGCGGTAGCGTCGAAAATCGAAGTGCGGGTATCGCCGAGGAAGTCGGAGCTTACGACTGCGTCCTCAGTGTATCCGAGCACACCCTTGAGTTCGCCTTCTGCGGCAGCCTTCATGGCCTCGCAGATCTGCTCCTTAGTGGCGGGCTTCTCGAGGTTGCAGGTCAGGTCGACTACGGAAACATCGAGAGTGGGGACACGCATGGAGATGCCTGTGAGCTTGCCGTTGAGCTCGGGAATCACCTTGCCCACAGCCTTTGCAGCGCCTGTGGAGGAGGGGATGATGTTGGCGGAAGCCGCGCGGCCGCCGCGCCAGTCCTTCATGGAGGGGCCGTCAACGGTCTTCTGTGTGGCGGTAGTGGAGTGTACGGTTGTCATGAGGCCTTCCTTGATGCCGAAAGCGTCGTTGAGCACCTTGGCGATGGGGGCGAGACAGTTGGTGGTGCAGGAAGCGTTGGAGACGATCTGAGTGCCGGGCACATAGGAAGTCTGGTTAACGCCTACCACGAACATCGGGGTGTCGTCCTTGGAGGGAGCGGACATTACGACGTACTTGGCGCCGGCCTCGATGTGGGCCTGGGCTTTCTCCTTGGTGAGGAAGAGGCCGGTGGATTCCACTACATATTCCGCACCGGCTTCGCCCCAGCCGATTTCCTTCGGGTCGCGGCATGCGGTCACGCGGATGGGCTTGCCGTTGACGATGAGGAGGCTCTTCTCGAGATCGTAGTCGACTGTTCCGTCGAAGCGGCCGTGCATTGTGTCGTACTTCAGCATGTAGGCCATGTAGTCTACGGGAAGAAGGTCGTTGATTGCAACTACTTCGAGATCCTCTCTTTTAGTGGAGGCGCGGAACACGAAACGTCCGATACGGCCGAAACCGTTGATACCGATTTTTGTCATTGTTCTGTAACTTTATTTGGGTTCTAAGTGTTAATTTACAAGTTAAACAATCTCTTTTTCCCGCTCGCTGCGGAATCGGGTTGTTCCGGATTTGATTGCCGGGTCAAGCTTTAAGTCAGTCTATTTCGCGGCTTGTATTAAGCCTTTAACCTTTTCGACTGCAAAATTAACAAAAAATTTCCTAATTTTGCAGTCGGTAGGGTCCGAAACTCTGCATTGGCTCCACTTTTATAACAAACCTACTGGCTGAATTTATCCGTAACTTCACATATAATTTAAGCTATGAGTAAATTTTTAACTGATTTTAAGGAATTTGCCCTTAAGGGAAACATCGTCGACATGGCGGTCGGCGTTATCATCGGCGGTGCTTTCGGCAAGATAGTCACTTCGTTGGTCAATGACATCATCATGCCTGTGGTGTCGCTCGCCACGGGCGGCGTGAATTTCTCCGATAAGGCCGTGGAGCTGAGTCCGGCCGAGACCGACGCCGTGACGGGTGAGGTGCTCAAGGAAGCCGTCAACTGGAACTACGGTATGTTCATCCAGAACATCATCGACTTCGTGATCATCGCCATCTGCATCTTCGTGGCCATCCGTATGGCCATGAAGCTCAAGAAGCAGGAGGCGGCTCCCGCGCCGGAGCCCGAAGCGGCTCCCGAACCCACCAAGGAGGAGGTGCTCCTCACTGAAATCCGCGATCTTCTTCAGAAGCAGCAGGCTCAGAAGTGATGCGCCTGTATGGAACTTTTAAAGATAGGGCCCCGTGGCATTCGCCCGGGGCCCTATTTTTATGCATGGGTTGTGTGTGCGCGTATGCGGCGGAATCGCCGGGAGCGGGTCAGACATTGAAGCGGAAGTGCATGATGTCGCCGTCCTGCACAACGTATTCCTTGCCTTCGACGGCCATTTTGCCGGCTTCCTTTACGGCGTTCTCGGAGCCGAGGGTCACGAAGTCGTCGTACTTGATGACTTCGGCGCGGATGAAGCCCTTCTCGAAATCGGTGTGGATTATGCCTGCGGCCTGCGGGGCCTTTGTGCCGCGCATGAAGGTCCAGGCGCGCACTTCGTCGGGGCCGGCGGTGAAGTAGGTCTGGAGGTCGAGGAGACGGTAGGCGGCGCGTATCAGGCGGCTTACGCCCGACTCGTCGAGTCCGATTTCGTTAAGGAATTCCTGACGCTCCTCCCATGTGTCGAGCTCGGCGATCTCGCTCTCGGTCTTGGCGGCCACGACCATCAGGTCGGATCCGGTCCCCTCGATGGCCTTGCGCACCTCGTCGACGTAGTGGTTGCCGCTGACGGCCGATGCGTCGTCGACGTTGCAGACGTAGAGCACCGGCTTGTTGGTGAGCAGGAAGAGCTCGCGTGCGAATTTTTCCTCATCCTTACCGTCGAAGCTCACGCTGCGCGCGGGTTTACCCTGTTCGAGGGCCTCTTTGTAGGCCTTGAGCACCTCCACCTGCATCTTGGCGGTCTTGTCGCCGCCGGTCTTGGCCTGCTTTTCGGTCTTGGCCAGGCGGTTGTCGACGGTTTCGAGGTCCTTGAGCTGGAGTTCGTAGTTGATTATCTCCATGTCGCGCACGGGATCGACTGTGGTGTCGACGTGGGTGATGTTGTCGTCGTCGAAGCAGCGGAGCACGTGCAGGATGGCGTCGGTCTCGCGGATGTTGGCCAGAAACTTGTTGCCGAGTCCTTCACCCTTGGATGCGCCCTTTACGAGTCCGGCGATGTCCACGATCTCCACCGTGGCGGGCACCGTGCTGCGGGGCTGACACATCTCGACGAGCTTCGTCAGGCGGTCGTCGGGCACGGTGATGACGCCCACGTTAGGCTCGATGGTGCAGAAGGGGAAGTTGGCCGACTGGGCCTTGGCGTTGCTCAGACAGTTGAAGAGCGTGGATTTGCCTACGTTCGGCAAACCTACTATTCCACATTTTAATGCCATATCTTATATTGTGTTTTTTTCGTCGTTATAGTTCGTATGTGTGCTGACGGGGGATGCGGCGGGGCCGTGAAGTGTAGTTCACGGATTCGCGTCCTGCCCGGGTACGGCGGCATCCTTGTCGATTTCCTCCCAGAGGTAGAGGCGGTCGGAGAGACGGATCTTTTCGGGCACGGGCATGGCGAAGAGGTCACCTTTCCTTACCGACTCCACGGGATCGACATCAAGGCGCAGTTCCTCCGCCTTGAAGATGACGGCTCCCGTCGTGGGACCGGTGACGATCACTTCGTCGCCCACGTGCAGTTCGCCCGACTCCATGCGGAACTCCCCTACTCCGAGCCGTGAGAAATATCGGGTGGCCTTGGCTATGTAGCGCTTGCGGCGCGTGGCCGAGGAGCCGTAGTGCGAACTCCATTACCCGAGGCGCTGCCCCATGTAGTAGCCGTCCCAGAATCCGCGATTGAAGATCTTTCCCAGCCGCTCGTCCCATTTTTCGATTTTAGCGTCGTCGAATTCGCCCCGGCATATAGCGTCGAGGGCTTCGGAGTAGGCGCGGACTGTCTCGTGGACGTATTCTGGTCCGCGGGCGCGCCCTTCGATCTTGAACACCCTGACGCCGGCATCCACCATCTTGTTGAGGAAATGGATGGTCTTCAAGTCCTTGGGCGA